>JBKBQT010000035.1:0-22389 GCA_046292445.1 Gemmobacter sp. | reverse complement strand
AGGGTCAGGGCAAAGCTGGGCTTCATGCGGCCGCTCTAGCACAGGTGCGCGCGGGGGCGAAGGGCCGCACCGCACATGGGGGGTGTAAAGCAGGAAATCGCCGAAGGAAAGGAAAAGGCCGTCCGTCCCCCTTTCAAACCGTCGCCAGCGTGATGACATGCCGCGAAAGTCCAAGGAGCATGCCATGCCGCACCCGCTTTCCGCCCTTCCGCTCGCTGTCGCTGCGGTGTTGTCGCTGTCGCTCGCCGCGGCCCGCGCCGATGACGTGCCCGCCCATCTGACCGTGACCGGCGAGGGCCGGGTGGATGCCGCACCCGATATGGCGATCGTCACCCTTGGCGTGCAGACGCAGGCCGAAACAGCAGCGGGCGCGCTTGCCGCCAATTCGGAGCGGCTTGCCGCGGTCATCGAGCGCTTGCGCGCCGGCGGCATCGAACCGCGCGATCTGCAGACCAGCGGACTGAACCTCGGGCCGCGCTATGAATATCGTGACAACCGCGCGCCGCGGCTGGTCGGGTATGAGGCGTCGAACCAGCTCGTCGTGCGGGTGCGTGCGCTCGACCGCGTCGGGGCGATCCTCGATGCGGCGGTGGCGGACGGGGCGAACACGCTCGGCGGGCTCAGCTTCACGCTGGCCGATCCGCAGCCGGTGCGGGACGGGGCGCTGGCGGCGGCGGTCGGCGAGGCGCGGCGCAAGGCGGCGATCATCGCCGAGGCGGCGGGCATCACGCTCGGCCCGATCGTGTCGATCAGCGAGCAGGTCGCCTATTCCGGCCCGCAGCCGATGCCCCGCCTCGCCATGGCCGACGCCGCCGAGGCGGCCGTGCCGGTCGAGGCGGGCGAGCTGCGCTATGCCGCGACGGTCACGCTGGTCTACCGGATCGCCGACTGACCGGGCGCCCACGCGGCCGGATCAGGCGGTGGCCTTGGCCAGCGCCTGGTCGAGATCGGCGATCAGATCGTCCGCATCCTCGATCCCGATCGACAAGCGCACCACCTCGGGCGCCGCGCCGGCGGCGCGCTGTTGCTCGGGCGTGAGCTGACGGTGCGTCGTCGAGGCCGAGTGGATCACGAGGCTGCGGGTGTCGCCAAGGTTGGCGACATGGCTGAAGAGTTCGAGCGAATCGACGAACTTCACGCAGGCCGCATAGCCGCCCTTGACCGCAAAGGTGAAGAGCGCCCCCGCACCCTTGGGGCAGACCGTCGCCATCCGGTGATGCCAGGGCGACGAGGGCAGGCCGGCATAGGTGACATAATCCACCCGCGGATCGCGCTCGAGCCATTGCGCCACCGTCACCGCATTCTCGACATGCCGCTGCATCCGCAGGCTGAGCGTCTCGATCCCCATGAGCGTGTAATGCGCGCCCTGCGGGTTCATCGTCATCCCCAGATCGCGCAGGCCAATGGCGATGCCGTGGAAGGTATAGGCGAGCGGGCCGAAGGTTTCGTGGAACTTCACCCCGTGATAGGCCGGTTCGGGGTCCGAAAGCGCCGGGAACTTGCCCGAGGCCGACCAGTCGAACCTGCCCGAATCGACGATCGCCCCGCCGGTCACGGTGCCGTTGCCCGTGAGGTATTTCGTGGTCGAATGGATCACGAGCGTCGCGCCATGGTCGATCGGGCGGCAGAGGTAGGGCGTGGCCGAGGTGTTATCGACGAGGAGCGGCAAGCCCAGCTTGCGCGCCACCGCCGCGACTGCCGGCAGATCGGTGATGTAGCCGCCCGGATTGGCGATGGATTCGCAGAAGATGGCGCGGGTGTTCTCGTCAACGGCCGCCTCGAGCGCGGCCAGATCGTCGAAATCGACGAACTTCGCCGACCAGCCGAACTTGCGGATCGTGTTGGTGAACTGCTGAACGGTGCCGCCATAGAGCCGGGTCGAGGCGACGAGGTTGCGGCCCGGCGCCATCAGCGGGAACAGCGCGAGGATCTGCGCCGCATGGCCCGAGGAACAGCAGACCGCCCCCGCGCCGCCTTCGAGCGTGGCGATGCGTTCCTGCAGCGCGGCGACCGTCGGGTTGGTCAGGCGCGAGTAGATATAGCCCACCTCCTGCAGGTTGAAGAGCGCGGCAGCATGATCGGCATCGCGGAACACATAGGCCGTTGTCTGATAGATCGGCACCTGCCGCGCGCCTGTGGCCGGATCGGGCCGCGCCCCCGCATGCACCTGAAGCGTGTCGAAACCGTAGGTCCTGGTCATGGCGCCCTCCCTCGCTGGACGGCTGCCACGCTACGCGTCAGAGGGGCGAGTTTGCAACCGGATCGCTCAGCGCAACCACAGCCCCTCGCGCCGAAGGGTGTTGCGGATGACCTGCTCGCGCCGGGGCAGGTCGGCGCGGTCGAACAGGGCCCGGGCCTTAGCGCCCTTGCGCTGATAGACGAATTTCTTCAGCGGCTCCCAAGCCTTGAGCACACGCTTGACGCCCTGCGGCGCGGCGACGGCTTCGAGCACCTCGACCGCCCGGTCGCTTTCGCGAGCATAGAGCATCGGCAGCACGCGGTAGTGGCAGGTCACGTCGCCGTCGAGACCGTCAAGCTCCCGGCCCGGCCGGCCGCCGCCGAAACTGTGGATGACCAGCGGCAGGACGATCTGGTCCAGCCAGGGATCGAGGCTCTGCCCCTCCAGCGCCGGCCCCGGATCGCCGCGCACCGCCACCGCCCAGTCGGCGAAACGCGCGCCGAAGGTCGGGCCGCAGCGGTGAAAGAACCAGCCCGCGTTGAAATAGAGGTAGCGCTGCCAGTATTCGTCGGGCTGCGACAGATCTAGGCTACCGGCAAGGTCGAGCCCGAAGCGGTCGTAGAGCGCGGCCCAGATCGCGCCATAGCCGGGCCCGTAAAGCGCGATCTGCGGCCAGGTTCCTTCGCGCCGCATCGAGGCGGCGGGGCGGTCGAAGTCGAAGGGAACGGCTGCGAGATCGCCAATGACCAGCGTATCGGTGTCGAAGAACACGAAGGGCTCGCCCGGCGGCAGGGCGGCGAGCGCCTCGATCTTGTTGCCGTATGGATAGGCCTGCCCGAAGTGGCGCGACTCGAAGGGCAGGAACGTCGCGCCGAGGTCGCGGAGCAGGGCGCGCAGGGCGGCGTCCGCGATCCGCGGGTCGGCCGTCCAGAGCGGGCCGGGTTGCGGCTCGGCCACGAAGAGCCTGCCGGCAAAGGCCGGGCTCGCGTGCCGCAACGATGCGGCAAAGAGCGCCGCCTCATAGCCCAGCCGACCGTCCTGGCCGACGATCACGATGTTGAACGCCCGCCCGCTTCCCGCCATGCCCGCCCCTGCGATCCGACGGCTGCAACTATAGGTCCGTCCTGCGGCGGACACGAGGGGCGGCGCCGCGCCGCCGGCCGGACCGGACGGCCTGTTGCACCGGCGCCGCCGCGCGCGCCGGCCAAGGCGTCTGCGTACGGCCGGGGGGCCGGTATGGCGGGCACGGCGCGGCGCAGTCCGGGCATTCGGGCGGCCCTGCCAGCAGGGCCGCCCGTCGATGACCGGCCGCGCGGCTCAGTTCAGATCGGCGCTGCGCTCGGCATCGACGCGCGCCTGCGCCTCGGCCACGGCGGCGGTGAAGCGGTCGAACACGTCCGCGCCGCTGGGCACGTTGGCCTTGAACCAGTCGAACACCGGCGCTGCGGCCGCCTTGAACGCGTCCTTTTCCGCCGGGCTCGGCACGTAGATGTCGCCCCCCGCGGCAAGGAATGCCTCATAGGCCGCGATCTCCTTGCGCTTGGGCGAGGCGAAGGTCGCCTGCTGGAGCGCCGCGAACCCGTCGACCACGATCCGCTTCTGATCCGCGCTCAGCGCATCGAACCGCGCCTGGCTCATCCACCAGAAGGCGCCCATGTAGCTGTGCCCGTCGAGCGTGATGTATTTCAGCCCGGCATCGGGGAACTTCATGTTCATGATGTCGGTGATCCCGTTCGCCGTCCCCTCGACCACCCCGGTCTGGAGCGAGGTGAACAGCTCGGGCCAGGGGATCGGCGTCGGGCTCGCACCGAGGCCGCGGGCGAGAACCTGCGGCAGGTCGGCCGGCACGGTGCGCAGTTTCAGCCCCGCGAGGTCGGCGGGCTGCGTCACCCGGCGCTTGGTGTTGGCATAGTTGCGCCAGCCCCCGGTGTTGCCGATGGTCATCAGCCGGATGGTGCCGTCGCTGTCGGCGAGCGCCTTTTCCCGCAGGTAGCGGACGAAATCGCCCGTCAGCACGGTTTCGGCCACCCGGTCGTCCGACATCAGGTAAGGCAGGTCGAGCACCTGGATATAGGGAAAGATCCCCGCTGCCCCGCCGGAGGTGGAGATATAGATGTCGATCGAGCCATCGGCGACACCGGCAAGGCATTCCTGCCCTGTCGCGCAAAGCTGCGTGCCGATGAACAGTTCGACCTTCATGGCCCCGTTCGAGGCATTCTCGACGAAGTTCTTGAACACCACGAGGCCGTCGTAATCCTCGTCATCGGTGTTCGAGTTCGCGGTGGCGCGCAGGACGATCTCCTGCGCGAAACCGGCCATCGCGGTGCCGGCCAGCAGCGCCGCCACGGCGATGGTTTTCAGCGTTGTCTTGATCATGTCGCCTCCGTTGGGTTGAGCGGTGTCAGTTCACGAAACCCGCAAGCCGCGGGATCGTCAGGGAAAGCGCGGGGATATAGGTGATGAGGAAGATCACGATCACCTCGACCGCCAGAAACGGCAGGATGGCGCGGGCGATGGTTTCCACCCGCTCGCCCGAGACGGACGAGGCCACGAAGAGAACAAGGCCCATCGGCGGCGTCGCCAGCCCCACCGTCAGGTTCACCGCCATGATGATCGCGAAATGGACCGAATCCACCCCCATCTCGATGAAGATCGGCCCGAGGATCGGCCCGAGGATGATGATCGCCGGGCCGGCGTCGAGGAACATGCCGACCACGAACAGCAGGATGTTGATAAGGAAAAGAAGGATCAGCGGGTTGTCCGACAGCGACAGGATGATCGCGGCAAGCTGTTCGGGTGTGCGGGCGAGCGAGGCGACGGTCTTGAACGCCATCGCCGCCCCGACCAGCAGCAGCACGACCGCCGAGGTGACGCCGGCGCGGGTAAAGATGTCGGGCAGGTCGCGCCATGTCAGGCTGCGCATGACGACGAACCCGACGATCAGCGCATAGCCGACCGCGACCGCCGCCGCCTCGGTCGGCGTGAAGATGCCGCCGAGGATGCCGCCGAGGATGATGACCGGCGTCATCAGCGGCCAGAATGCCCGCAGCGACGCCTGCCCCCGCGCGCGCCAGTCGAGTCTCTGGGACGCAACGGGAAAATCGTATCGGTCGGCCATCACCTTGATCATCACCATCAGCCCGAGCCCCACCATCACCCCCGGCACGATCCCGGCGAGGAACAGCGCCGCGACGGATTCGCCCATCACATAGGCATAGATGATCATGATCCCCGAGGGCGGGATGATCGGCCCGATCACGCTCGACGCCGCCGTGATCGCGGCGGCGAAGCGGCGGGTATAGCCCTGTTTCTCCATCGCCGGGATCAGCATCGAGCCGAGCGCGCTGGTATCGGCCACCGCCGACCCCGACAGCCCCGCGAACAGGATCGAGGACAGCACGTTGACATGCGCAAGGCCGCCGCGCAGGTGCCCCATCATCGCCTGCGCAAATTCCACCAGCCGCAGCGTGATGCCCGACCGGTTCATCAGCTCGCCCGCCAGCATGAAGAACGGGATCGCCATTAGCGGGAAACTGTCCATCCCGTTGTAGACGTTGCGATAGAGCAGCACGATGTCGCGGTCCTGCCCGTTCAGCCACAAAAGGATCCCCGGCGCCGCGATCAGGCCGAAGAACACCGGCAGGCCGAGAAACAGGAACGCCATGAAGAGGGGGAGGAAGAGGCTCAGCATCATTCCGCCCCCGCGGCCTGCGGCGGCGCGATGGGATCGAGCCGATCCGCGCCCCCCAGAATCTCGACCACTGCGCGCAGCATCAGCTCCACCGTCACCGCCACCATCAGGCAGACGCCGGCATGGAACGACAGCATCATCCACCAGCGCGGCACCTTGAACCAGCCGGCAGCATCCGGCGGCGCCAGCGACCAGGCGGCGATGAACGCCGGCAGATCGCCGGGGCCCGCGATCCCGCAGACGGCGCGCAGATCGAAGCGCACCCCCAGATCGGGCACCCAGAGCGCATCGACCCCCGACCGCGCGACAAAGCCGCAGAGCTCCGACGTGCCGATGCGATAGGCAAACACCAGAAGCGCCAGGCACAGCGCCAGCAGCCCGAGCGACAGCACCGCCGCAAGGCGCCGCGGCAGCATCAGCACAAGCATCTCGATCGCCACGAACCCGCCGCGCCGATAGGCGTAGGGTGCCATCAGGCCGGTCATCCAGAGCATCAGGAACCGCGCCAGCTCCTCCGACCAGGCCAGGGCATTGCCTAGCACATAACGGAAGAACACCTGCACGAGGATCGCGGCGACCATCACGGCCACACAAAGCGCCCCCGCGCCGAGGCAGACCCGCAGGACGCTTGCGTTCACCCGTCCGATTGCAGCGGCCAGCGCCACGATCACGCCCATGGGCGCTTCTCCCCCCCTTGGTGGCCGCCCCGGTCTTGGCGCCGGGGTCGGGCCCGATTGCCGTCAGGGCACCTCGTGCCCCATCGCGGCGCTGTAAAGCTCGAACCATGTCTGCCGGTCGAGCGTCACCCGCGCCGCCTCGCCGAGGCGGGCGATCCGGCCGGGATCGTTGGTGCCCATGACCGGCAGGATGCCGGCCGGGTGGCGCAGGAGCCAGGCCACCGCCACCGCCGCCGCATCCGTGCCCTGTTCCCCGGCGATCCGGTGCAGCGCCGCGCGCAGCGGCGCCGGCGCCTCGGCGAAGAGCGCGCCCCCCGCCAGCGGCGACCAGGCCATCGGCGGCACGCCGCGTTCCTGCAGGAAGGCGACATCGCCGTTGGTGAAGCCGGCGCGGGCGATCAGGCTCAGCTCGATCTGGTTGGTCACCAGCCGCGCCGTCATCGCCGATTGCAGCAGGCTGAAGTCCCAGGGGCGAAAGTTGGACACGCCCACCGTGCGCACCTTGCCCGATGCCACCAGCGCATCGAGTGCCCGGCCCGTCTCGTGATGGTCCATCAGCGGGTCGGGGCGGTGGATCAGCAGCAGGTCGATCCGGTCGGTCGCCATCGCCCGCAGGCTTTCCTCGACCGAAGCGGTGACATGCGCGGCCGATGTGTCATAATGCTTGACCCGGGCCGCGGAATGCCGCCCGACCGGCGCGATAATGTCGCATTTTGTGATGACCTCGCAGCGATCGCGCAGCCCGGGCGCCGCGCGGAAGGCCGCGCCCAGCAGCGCCTCGGCAGTGTAGCCGCCATAGATGTCGGCCTGGTCGAGCGTCGTGATCCCCTGGTCGAGACAGGCCTCGACCTTGCGCTGGACACGGGCGGGCGAGGTGTCGGGGTCATCCCCGAGGCGCCACATCCCATAGACGATGCGGCTGAACGTCAGCCCCGGCGCAATCCCGACCCGTTCCATCAACGCCTCACACCTGTTCCGAGGGGGGTTGCCGGCATCGCGGCCGGAACCCGTCCATAGACATGCGGCAGCGATACCGTGTCGAGATGCGGCATCAGCAGCCGGCCGAAATGCTCGGCCTCCTCCAGATGCGGATAGCCCGAAAAGATGAAGGCGCGAATGCCCATCCGGCGGTATTGCTCGATTTCCGACAGCACCTGGTCGGCCGAGCCCACGAGCGCCGCGCCGCAGCCCGACCGCGCCCGGCCGATCCCGGTCCACAGGTGCCGCTCGACATAGCCGAACTTGTCCGCCAGGGCCCGCGCCTCGGCCTGATGCGCGACGCCAAGGCTGCCGGCGTCATGCGCCCGCGCCCGGATCATCCGGCCCATCTCGTCGTCGAGCCTCGAGACGAGATGCTCGGCATAGTCCCGCGCCTCCGCCTCGGTGTCGCGCACGATCATGTGGACACGCAGGCCGTAGTCGAGCACTCGCCCGTGCGCCGCGGCCCGCGCATGCACATCGCGCATCCGTTGGGCGATGACCTCCTTGGGCTCGGGCCACATCAGGTAGACGTCGCATTCCGCCGCGCAGAGATCCAGCGCCTCGGGGCTGTAGCCGCCGAAGTAGAGCAGCGGCCCGCCGTTCTGCTGATAGGGTTTCGCCGGATCGGCCGGCAGGCCGCGGAACTGGTAGATCTCGCCCTCGAAATCGATCCGGTCCCGCTCCCACGCCTGGCGCAGCACCTGCACCACCTCGCGCGAGCGGCGATAGCGATAGGCGCTGTCGGCCGCCTCGCCGGGAAAGTCCGAACTGATGACATTGAGCGTCAGGCGGCCCTCGAGCATGTGATCGAGCGTCGCCACCGTGCGCGCCAGCATCACGGGGTGCAACTCGCCGCAGCGGATCGCGGCAAGGAAATTGATCCGGCTGGTCAGCGGCGCACAGGCGGCGACGAAGGTCAGCACATCCTGCCCGACCTGGTAGGACGAGGGGCACAGGATGTTGCGGAAACCCAGCCTTTCGGCGGCCTTCACGATGCCGCTGCAATGGGCGAAAGAGGATCGCAGGTCACCTTCGGGCACGCCGAGGAACCGGTAATCGTCCGAACAGAGCGCGGCGAACCAGCTCACCTCGGCCGCGTCGAGCTCCGCGGACCGCACAGGCACGACCGTCATCGAAACCCTCCCCCCGATGCGACGTTCCACCTTGCGTAGCACCGCCGATGTTGTAGATCAATCCTGTATCAATCCGGCGCCGCCCCATGGTTCTCGACCCCGCAACCCGTCCCGGCGCCCTGCCGCTCCACCAGCAGGTGAGCGAGCTTCTGGCCCGCGACATCGCCGCCGGACGGCTGATGGACGGCGAACGCCTGCCGCCCGAGCGCGCGATGGCGGCCGATCTGGGCGTGGCGGTCGGCACGTTGCGCCGGGCGCTGGCCGATCTGGCCGATCGGGGGATGCTGAACCGGGTTCAGGGGTCGGGCAACTACGTGCGGGCATCGGCGGCGCCGGCCGGGGTCTATGCGCTCTTCCGGCTGGAGCTGATCGAGGGCGGGGGCCTGCCCGCCGCAACCGTCCTGTCGGTCGAGCGCCTGCCCAAGGCCGCGATGCTGCCGCCCTTCGGCACCGATCCCGAAGGCCACCGCATCCGCCGTCTGCGCCGCCTCTCGGGCCGGGTCGCGGCGGTCGAGGAGATCTGGCTCGACGGCGCCTACACCCCGCGGATCGACGCCGCAGAGCTGTCGGATTCGCTCTATCTGCATTATCGCACCCGGCTGAACCTGTGGATCACCCGCGCCGAGGACCGGATAGGCCAGGGCGCCGCGCCCGACTGGGCACCGCCCGCCTTCGCGCCGCCGCCGGGCACGCCGCTGCCGCTGATCCTGCGCCGGTCGTGGGATCGGGGCGGCACCTGCGCCGAGGTTTCCCTGACCTGGTACGACCCCGCCGTGGCGGCCTATGTCGCCCGGCTGAAATGAGGATGATCGCTTGAAAACCCTACGCTATGGCATCATCGGCTGCGGCATGATGGGGCAGGAGCACTTGCGCAACATCGCCCTGTTGCAGGGTGCCACCGTGACCGCCATCGTCGAGCCGGACCCGGGCATGCGCGCCGCCGCCCTCGCCCTCGCCCCCGGTGCCGCCGCTTGCGACAGCATCGCGGCCCTCCTCGCCCGGCCGGATGTCGATGCCCTCTTGATCGCCAGCCCCAACCACCTGCACGCCGGCCAGCTGGCCGAGATCGCCGGCACAAGGCCGCTGCCGGTGCTGGTGGAAAAACCGCTCTTCACTGATCCCGCCGACGCCGCCCGCGTTGCCGCCCTCGAGGCGCGCTATCCCGCGCCGCTCTGGGTGGCGATGGAATACCGCTACATGCCCCCCGTCGCCGCCTTCATCGACGCGGCGGAGGCGGCGACGGGCGGTATCGCGATGCTCTCGATCCGTGAACACCGCTTTCCATTTCTCGACAAGGTGGGGCACTGGAACCGCTTCAACCGCCTGACCGGCGGGACGCTGGTCGAGAAATGCTGTCACTTTTTCGACCTCATGCGCCACATCCTCGGGTCCGATCCCGTGCGCGTGATGGCCAGCGGCGGACAGGCGGTGAACCACAAGGGCGAGCGCTACGACGGCGCCGCCCCGGACATCTGGGACCATGCCTATGTGATCGTCGATTTCGCCAGCGGCGCGAAAGCGATGCTCGAACTGTGCATGTTCGCCGAGGGCAGCCGCTATCAGGAAGAGATCTCGGCAGTCGGCCCCACCGGCAAGATCGAGGCGCATGTTCCCGGCCCCGGCCGCTTCTGGCCCCCCGCCCTCGGTCCGGCCCCGGTGCCGCAGGTCACGGTCAGCCCGCGCAACCCGCCGGGCCCGCGCGTCCTCGACATCCCCGTCGATCCGGCCCTGCTCGCAGCGGGCGATCACAACGGCGCGACCTTCTACCAGCACGCGCGCTTTGCCCGCGCCGCGCAGGGCGCCGGCCCGGTCGCGGTCACGCTGCGCGACGGCTGGTGGGCCGTCGCGATGGGCCTTGCCGCCCAGCAGAGCGCCGCGACGGGGCGCGCGGTGCTCATGGCCGATCTGCCATGGTCCCCCGCCGCCGCCTGATAGCCCCTCGCGGCTTCATCGTTCCGCAAATACTCCGGGGTCCGGGGCAGCGCCCCGGCGCCCGGGCCTCGCGCAACCGGCGATCAGCAAGCGATCCCAGCCAGCTCCAGCCGCGCGACCGACGCCGGCAGCGCGGCCTTGCGGTCGTTCACCTCGAGGATCAGCCGCGGCATGGCCTTGAGCAGCGCAAAGGCGTGGAACAACGGTGCGAAGGGCACGCAGCCCTCGCCGGGGTGCCAGTGCCGGTCGGCCCAGCCGTCGGTGTCCTGCAGATGGACATGCGCCAGCAGGTTGCCCGCGACGGTCACATGATCCTGCACCGGCGGCGCCCCCATGCGCTGATGCGTGAGCATCGCATGGCCGGTGTCGAGCGACACGCGCAAGGACGGATGGTCGATCCGGCGCACGAGATCCACCCGGTCGGCCGGATCGCAATCCTCGATGTTCTCGAGCACCAGCACGACCCCCGCATCGGCCGCCCGGCGCAGGACGGGCCGCAGCGCCATGGCCGAAAAGCCGAGCAGCGCGTCGCGGTATCCGGTGTAGTTGAGGTAGTTGAGCCGCCCCCACTGGTCGAACGGGCTATGCACCACCATCACGTCGCAGCCGAGCTCGGCCGCGATCTGCACCCCCCGGATCAGGCGGCGCTGCACGACGGCGCGGATCTCGTCGTCGGGATTGGCGAGGTCGAGCCCGTAGAACGGCCCATGCAGCACGCGCGCCCCGCCATGCCCGTCAAGCGCGCGCCGCCAGCCCTCGATCCGCGCGGTCTGGTCGGCGACCATCGCCTCGGGGGTGCAGAAATCCTGGATCTCGACCGCACGGTCGGTCTCGAAGATCCAGTCGCGCAGGGCCGGCATGTCGCCGAGGGTCAGGGCAGCGCCGAGGCGGGGCAGGGTGGGCATGCTGGGTCTCCGGTCGGGGGCAGTGGCGGGGTGGGCATGGCATCATCCTGTAAAGGAACGGCGACGCCCGGCCGCGGCAAGGGTCAGCGCGCCTTCCAGGTGAAGGCCGCCGATGCGAGGAAGTTCCACAGCGCGCCGACCACCGCCCCCGTGGCACTGGCGAGTTCGGGCTGCGGCAGCACCGCGAACACCGCCCCGGCCACGCCCACATTGGCCACCGCGCCGATCGAGCAGACCGCGTAGAACGACAGAAGGCCGCGCAGCAGCGCCCGCCCCCGCAGCGCCCTGTCGCTGTAGGTCAGCAGGTTGTTGAGCAGGAAGTTGGTCGTCATCGCCACGGCGACGCCGGCGGTCTGCGCGACGACGAAGGCTTGCGTTCCGGCCAGCAGCATCAGGCGCACGACGGCGAGCTGCACGAAGACGCCGGTCAGGCCCACCAGCGCAAAAAGCACGAAGCGGATCGACACGAGCCCGCCCGTCGCCCGCGCCAGCACCAGCGCGAGGAACTCGAAGGCAACCGCACTGTCCATCTTGCTCTCGCCGAACCGGCGGGCGCGGAAGGTGTAGGGCACCTCGGCCACGCGCCAGCGCCCGCCGCTGGCCGAGAGCATGTCGAGCAGCACCTTGAAGCCCTCGGGTTGGAGCCGGGTGACGATCTCGTTGAACCGCTCGCGCCGCAGCATGAAGAAGCCCGACATCGGATCGCGTGCCGTCACGCCCAGGAACCGCCGGGCGATGGCCGTCGCCCCGTCGCTGCCGCGCTGGCGCAGGCGCGAGAAACCGCCCGCCGCCGACCCGCCCGCGACATGGCGCGAGGCGATGACGATATCGAGGCCGGGGTCGTCGCGCAGCATCGCGAACATCACGCCCAGCCGCGTCTCGTCATGCTGCAGGTCCGCATCCATCACCGCGACGACCGGCGCGATGGAGGACAGCATCCCCTCGATCGTCGCCCCGGCCAGGCCCCGCCGCCCGATCCGGTGCAGCACGCGCACCCGCGCATCCTCGGCGCTCAGCGCGCGGACGACATCGGCGGTGCCGTCGGGGCTGTCGTCATCGACGAACACCACTTCCCAGGCCACGCCCTGCAACGCGGCGTCGATCAGGCCGACGAGCGGCCGGATGTTCTCGCGCTCGTTGAACGTCGGCACGACGATCGTCAGGTCGGGAATGGTCCGCATCGACCCTCGCGAAGGGGCGTGGCCCCGTCCGGTTCAGCGACGCCGGTCGCGGCGCGCGCTCATCGGCTGGAAGGCGACGCCGACATGGGCCTCGCAATAGGGTTTGCCGGCTAGCGTGGGCAGGCCGCAGAACCAGAAATCATCGGTGGCCGGATCGCCGATCGGCCATTTGCACGTCCGCTCGGTGAGTTCCATCAGCGTCAGTCGCCGCGCCCGCTTTTCCACCTCGCGCACCGAGGCGAGCGCCTCGGGGCTGATCTCGTTCGCGGCCGGCTGCGGCGGGAGGGGCTGGCCCGCCGGGATGATCTTGCGCACCGCCGGAACCGAGGGCGCCGCCTCGGCGACCGTGTCCTCGTCCTCGGGCTCAGGGGCTGCCGGGGCCGGCGCGGCCGCGGCCTCTTCGATCATCATCTCGGGTTCGACCATCACCTCGCCGCCCTCTTCGGCCGTGCCGGGGCCGCGGTTCGACAGGCCAAGCCGGTGCACCTTGCCGATCACCGCATTGCGAGTGACCCCGCCAAGTTCCTTGGCGATCTGGCTGGCGCTCTGGCCCTCGCCCCACATGCGCTTGAGCGTCTCGACGCGGTCGTCGGTCCAGGACATGCGATCTCTCCGGTCAGGCAAGGGCGCGCCCGGCCGGGGCTCTGCGCGCAGTTGTGCCATTTTACCGTGCCGCGCGGCGGACACAAGCGGGCCCGTGGCAGCGCCGGGTGCCAGCGGGCGTGTTTACACCGCGCGCCCGATCGGCTAGAGGGGCCGAATGACGCGCTTGACCCAGATCATCGCCACCTTTCGACGCCGACGCCTTCGCGGCTGACGTCGTGCGCGCCGTGGCGCGCCCCCGCCCCTGCTTCATCGTTGACACGTCCCGCCCCCTTTGGCACGCAGCGGGGGGCATGCCCTGCGAGGATCCCCGCATGATCGCCTCTGTCCTGCCGACCTATTCGCGTGCGCCCATGGCCTTCGAGCGGGGCGAGGGCGCATGGCTGACCGCTACCGACGGCACGCGCTATCTCGACCTTGGCGCGGGGATCGCGGTGAACGCGCTCGGCCATGCGCATCCTGCGCTGGTCGCAGCGCTGGCCGATCAGGCCGGCCGGCTCTGGCACACCTCGAACCTCTACCAGATCCCGCATCAGCAGCGGCTGGCGGACATGCTGGTCGAACAGACCTTCGCCGATACGGTGTTCTTCACCAATTCGGGCACCGAGGCGGCCGAGCTTGCGATCAAGATGGCGCGCAAGCACTGGTCGGCCAAGGGCGACCCCGACCGGATCGAGATCGTCGCCTTCGAGGGCGCCTTTCACGGCCGGTCCACCGGCGCGATCGCCATGGCAGGGGGCGAGAAGATGACCAAGGGCTTCGGCCCGCTCATGCCCGGCTTTCGTCACCTGCCCTTCGGTGACCACGATGCCCTGCGCGCCGCGATCACCGCGCGGACGGCGGCCGTGATCGTCGAGCCTGTGCAGGGCGAGGGCGGCATCCGTCCCTTGCCCGATGCCTGCCTCAAAGGCCTGCGCGACCTTTGCGATGCGACCGGCACGCTGATGATCCTCGACGAGGTGCAATGCGGCATGGGCCGGACCGGGCGCCTCTTTGCCCATGAATGGTCCGGGGTGACACCGGATATCATGATGGTGGCCAAGGGGATCGGCGGCGGCTTCCCGCTCGGCGCGCTGCTGGCGACCGAGGCCGCGGCAGCGGGGATGACGGCGGGCACCCACGGATCCACCTACGGCGGCAACCCTCTGGCCTGCGCGGTCGGCTGCGCGGTGATGGAGATCATCGCCGACGACGCGTTCCTGGCCGAAGTAAGGCGCAAGGCCGCTCTTTTGCGCCAGCGGCTCGAAGGTCTGGTCGCGGCGCATCCGGGGGTGTTTTCGGGCGTGCGCGGGCAGGGCCTGATGCTGGGCCTCCGGTGCGTTCCGGCCAATACGGACGTGGTTGCGGCCGGCTATGCCGAGCATGTCCTGACCGTGCCGGGGGGCGACAACGTCATCCGCCTGCTGCCGCCGCTGACGATCACGGATGACGACATCGCCGAGGCGCTCGCCCGCCTCGACCGCGCTGCGGCGCGTCTCGCTCCGGCAGCCTGAGCGCCCCCCGGTTGCCCCCGATGCCGCGGCGTTGTGCCGCAAGGGCATAGGGCGTAGCCTCGCAGGACAGGTTTGTCAGGGAGAATTGAGATGGCCGTTTCCGTTACGCTCCTGTCGCGCGCAAGCGACCCGCCGCTGCCCGTCCCGTTGGGCGGGTCTGGCCTGAAGATGCCGCGCTGGCAGTTCGATCTCTTCGGCGGCGTCGGTGCGGCCGGACCGGGTGAAAGCCCGGCGACGGTGAGCGTGTTCAATTTCGAGACCGGGGTGCTTGCCATTCTCGAGGGCGATTTCCCCGATCGCCTCACGCAGGAGGAGTTCGACGACATCTTCGCCCAGATCGACTGGGTCGCCGAGGCATCGCTCGCGCGGCTGAGCCGCGTGACGATCCTCGTGCCGGACGCAGAGGGCGGCGAAACGGGGCCGCTTGCCGTAATCGAATTTGCCGGCGATGCGCCGCAGGCGCGCACCTTCGCCGAGGGCTGGACGCTGGACACACTGCTGGCCCATGCCCCGGTCGTGAACGGCGAGGCCTTCACCGGCACGCCGCCCTCGCGCAACATGGCCGGCACGCGGCGCGACGACTATATCGCGGGAAGCCTGCTGAACGACACGATGAAGGGCGGCGTCGGCGACGATACGCTTGACGGCAGCGTCGGGGACGACAACCTGCAAGGCAATGGCGGCAACGACCTGCTGCGCGGCGATCTGGGCAACGACACGCTCAACGGCGGCCGGGGCAACGATACGCTCGAGGGCGGGGCCGGCAACGACCGCGTCCTCGCCGGTCCGGGCCATGACATGGCCGATGGCGGCGATGGCAACGACACGATCCGCGGCGGCGGCGGCAACGACGATCTGTCGGGCGGGCGGGGCAACGATTCGCTGGTCGGCGGCAAGGGGCGCGACACGCTCAACGGCGGCGCGGGAAGCGACCAGCTCTACGGGAACGCGGGCGCCGATACGTTCGTCTATGTCGAGGGCGACGGCTTCACCCGCGTGATGGATTTCTCGCGCGCCGAACGCGACAGCCTCACCTTCATCCAGAGCGGCAACACCCCTTTCGGCACGGATGTGGACGACATGCTGAGCCGCTTTGCCACCAAGATCGACGGCCATGCCGCGCTGCGCTTTGGCGCAAGCTCGGCCGTCATCCTCGTCGGGATCGAGAACGCCGCCGACATCGCCGACCGGATGGATCTCATCACGCTGTGACCCCCGCCGCGCTGCGCAGTCCGTCTGCGCATCGCCCCAAGAGCCCGATCATGAAGCATTTCCTCGATATCCACGTCACTGACCCGGCCGACCTGCGGTCGATGATCGACAGCGCCCAGACCATGAAGCGCGCCCGCGCCGGCCGCCCGCGCGGCATGCGCGATGCCGACCAGCCGCTTGCGGGGCGGATGGTCGCGCTCATCTTCGAGAAACCCTCGACCCGCACCCGCGTCAGCTTCGACGTCGGCGTGCGCCAGATGGGCGGCGAGACGATGGTGCTGTCGGGCAAGGAAATGCAGCTCGGCCATGGCGAGACCATCGCCGACACCGCGCGCGTCCTGTCGCGCTATGTCGATCTCATCATGATCCGCACCTTCGAGGAGGCGACGCTGCTCGAGATGGCCGAACACGCGAGCGTGCCGGTCGTCAACGGCCTGACCAACCGCACCCATCCCTGCCAGATCATGGCCGATGTGATGACCTACGAGGAACATCGCGGGTCGATCGCGGGGAAGAAGGTCGTGTGGTCGGGCGATGGCAACAACGTCTGCGCGTCGTTCCTTCATGCGGCGGGGCAGTTCGGGTTCGACTTCACCTTCACCGGCCCCCCGACGCTCGACCCCGAGCCCGCATGGATCGCCTTTGCCCGCGGCAGGGGCGTGCGGGTTGAGATCGAGCGCGATCCGCACCGGGCGGTCGCGGGGGCGGATCTCGTGGTCACCGATACCTGGGTCAGCATGCACGACCCGGAATCGGCCAAGGAGCGGCGGCACAACCAGCTGCGCCCCTATCAGGTCAACGCGGCGCTGATGGCCGCGGCCCGGCCCGATGCGCTGTTCATGCATTGCCTGCCGGCGCATCGGAACGACGAGGTGACATCCGAGGTGATGGATGGCCCGCATTCGGTGGTCTTCGACGAGGCCGAGAACCGGCTGCATGCGCAAAAGGCGATCCTGCGCTGGTGCCTCGGGGTCTGAGCAGCGCAGGGTTGTGCGGGTCGCGCCACAGGGCGGCGCGATCGGCGCCGGCCAACTCGACGCAGGAGCATCGCACAGGATAGGCTGCGCGACAGGGGTCGAGGGGACAGCGCATGCCAAGGTCAGCAACAGGAGCAGGGCCGGTGGCAAAATCCGCACCGCGCAAGCCGAAAGCGGCCGCGGGCGGGGCGCGCGACCTTGCGCCTGTCCCTGTGCCCCTGCCCGAACCCGCCTGGCCGCTCGACCGCGCCCTGCCGCCCGAAGCCCGCCGAGGCCGCGGCCTGCCCAACCTGACCGACCTTGCCGACCGCTTCGGGTCCGACAAGGGTTCGTCCAAGCACCGCTATACCGAGCTTTACAACATGCTGTTCCAGCCGCTGCGGGACCGGCCGCTGACGTTCCTCGAGATGGGTTTGCAGATCGGCGGCCCGGAACGCGGCGCCGCGGCGGACCGGGCGACGACCGACCTGCCCTCGGTGCGCATGTGGCTGGACTACTTTGGCGCCGCGACGGTGATCGGCCTCGATGTATCCGATTTCGCGTGGTTCGTGCATGACCGCTTTCGCTTCGTCCGCTGCGACATGGACGACCGCGCCGCGCTTGCCGCCGCCGCGGCGGCAATGCCAGCGCTCGACATCGCCATCGACGATGCAAGCCACGCCAGCCACCACCAGCAGAATGCCTTTCTCGAGATCTTCCCGCGCGTGGCGCCCGGCGGGATCTACATCATCGAGGATCTGCGCTGGCAGCCCGAAACCTACGAGAAGCCCGGCATCACCAAGACGGCCGCCCTGTTCCAGAGCTATCTGAAAACCGGTGTCTTTGCGCATGGCGATCCTGCAATCGCCGCCGCCTTCAACCGTCTGCGGCCCGATATCTCGGGATGTTTCGTCTTTCAGGTTCGCTACGACAAGGCGCGGCGCGACCAGGTTGCGGTCATCCACAAGCGCTGAGCGGGCGGCGACCGAACATCCTTCGTACGAAGGATGTTCTCGCCCCTCGCGCCCGCGCTGCAAATCTTTCGGACGAAAGATTTGCGCGCCTCAGGTGCCGCGCGGTTTTGCCCGCAGCGTGGGTTCAGCCACCGTCGGGTCCTCGGGCCAGGGGTGGCGCGGATAGCGCCCGCGCATGTCGCGGCGCACCGCGGCATAGCCCGCCCGCCAGAACCCCGGCAGGTCGGTCGTCACCGCCACCGGCCGCCCCCCCGGCGACAACAGGGTAATGCGCAGCGGCCGCCGGTCCGGACCCACCACCGGATGCTCGGTCACGCCGAACAGTTCCTGCACGCGCGCCTCGATCCCCGGCGTCTCGGCGGCATAGTCTACCGGCAGCCGCCGCCCCAGCGGCGTCTCGACCGTCGGCGGCCAGAGCGCGTCGAGCCGGCGCAGGGCATCCGGGCCGAGATAGGCCTTGAGCGCCTCGGTCAGGTCGAGCCCGCGCAGCGCCGCGCGCGTGCGACGCCCTTCGAGCGCCGGCAGAAGCCAGGACGGATCGGACAGCAGCGCGGCGTCATCGACGGGGGGTATGTCGAGACCCGAAGCCCGCGCCTCGCCGGCCCGCGCGCGCAGCCGCGCTGCGGCGGGCGTCCAGGGCAGGCCCTCGTCCACGAGGCCCGCCAGCGCAGCGGCCGCAACATCCTCGGCCGGGGCATCGGGCCAGGGCCGGTCGTCGAGCACCAGCGCCCCGAGCCTTTCGCGTCGCCGTGCCACGACGCGCCCCTCGCGGCGCGACCAGTCGCATATCGCTTCCCAGCCGATCCGGTCGCCGTGGACTGCCCGCAGGTCGGCCTCGTCGAGCGCCGCTGCCTGCCGAACGGTCGCCTCGGCGCCTCGCCCGTCGAGATCGGTCGCCACGATCAGCCTTGCGCCCGAAAGCGGGCCGCCTGCCGCCATCTCGGCCCCGCGCCCGCCGGAGAGGAGCCATCGCGGCGCCTCGCCCGGCCGCCGCAGGCCGATCCGGTCGGGATAGGCGAGCGCGGCCATTGCGCCGGGTGCCATCGGTGCCGCTGCCGGCGCGAGCCGGGCGAGCCGGCGCGCCTCGGCCCGGATGCGCTCGACCGCGGCCCGGTCGGCGGGCCAGGGGTGGCGCGCGGCATAGCCCTTCGGGTCATCGAGGGCGAGAAGGCGCAATGCCAGGTCGGGCGGCGCGCCGCGCAGGGGATCGCGGTCCTCGAGCAGGGCGGCGAGCGGGGCCGCGCTGCGCCCGACCACGATCAGCATATGCGCGATGCGCGGATGCACCGGCAGCCGCGCCATGGCCCGTCCGTGATCGGTGATCCGTCCCGCCGCATCGAGCGCCCCGAGATCGGCGAGCAGCGCCCGCGCCTCGGTCAGCGCCGGGGCCGGCGGCGGGGTGAGGAACGGCAGCGCCCCGCCGCCCCAGAGCGCGAGATCGAGCGCCAGCGGCGCGAGGTCGGCCGTGGCGATCTCGGGCGGGGCCTGCGGCGGCAGCGCCCCCTCTTCGGCGCGGGCCCAGAGCCGATAGCACACCCCCGGCGCAACCCGCCCCGCCCGTCCGCGCCGCTGTTCGGCCTCGGCCCGGCTGACCCGCTCGGTCACGAGGCGCGACAGGCCGGTACCCGGATCGACCCGCGCCCGCCGCGCCCGCCCGCCATCCACGACCACCCGCACGTCGGGGATGGTCAGCGACGTCTCGGCGATCGCCGTCGCCAGCACCACCTTGCGCCCGGCGGCCAGCGGCGCCAGCGCCGCCCGCTGCGCGGCGAAGGGCATCGCGCCGTAAAGGGGCTGCACCACGCATCCGCCGGGCAGGCGGCCGTCCAGGAGGGCCGCGACCCGCCCGATCTCGCGCTCGCCGGGCAGGAAGGCGAGGATGCCCCCCGCTGTCTCGCCTGCCGCCTGCACGATCAGATCGGCCATCGCCGCCTCGAGCCGCGTGCCCGCGGCCAGCGGGCGGGGCAGCCAGCGCGTCTCGACCGGATGGGCGCGGCCCTCGGCGGTGATGATCGGCGCATTGCCCATCAGCGCCGCGACCGGCGCTGCGTCGAGCGTTGCCGACATCACCACCAGCGCAAGGTCGGGCCGCAGCGCCCCTCGCACCTCGAGCGCGAGGGCAAGGCCGAGATCGGCGTGGATGGACCGTTCGTGAAACTCGTCGAAGATCACCGCGCCGACCCCGGGCAGGTCCGGGTCGGACTGGATCATCCGGGTCAGGATGCCTTCGGTCACGACCTCGATCCGCGTGGCGCGGCCGATGGCCGCCTCGCCGCGGATGCGGTAGCCGACGGTAGCCCCGACCGGCTCGCCCAGCGTTTCGGCCATCCGTTCGGCCGCGGCGCGGGCGGCGAGGCGCCGCGGCTCGAGCATCACGATCCGCCCCGGCACCCGACCCAGCAGCGCGAGCGGCACCCGCGTCGTCTTGCCGGCACCGGGCGGGGCCTGAAGCACCGCGGCGCCCTGCGCGCCGATGGCATCGCAGAGGGCGGGCAGGACGGCGTCGATGGGCAGCGGCTCAGGCGTCACGCCAGCCTTATCGGCGCACCAGCCGCGCCGGTCCATAGGTGGTTTCGATCACTACCTCGACCACGCGCAGCCCGCCGTTGCCGTCCGGCGCATAGCTGAGCGCGAAGGGGAACCGCTGGCGTTCCTTCATCTCGAAATCGCTGAACCCCGCCAGCCGCCGGTATTCCCCCGCGCAGGTCACCCGGTCGCCGTTCGCCTGCGGCCGGCTGAGCGACACCTGGCTGCGCCGCCGCCCGTCGAACACCGTTGCCCGCGCCGTGCAGGCCTTGTCGGCCGGCACGTCGCGCAGCAGGGTATAGAGCGCGGTGAGCGGATCGACCACGCCGCGTTCGCGCGCCGGGTCGAGGTCGTTCGGTCCGGGCGGCTGCGGCGGCGAGACGCTCTCGACAACCGGCACCCCGCGGCGGAACGCCATCACGGCCGCCTGCTGACGCTGACCGGTATTTGCCTCTTCCCGATAGCGGCTGGGCAGGAACCGGTCGCCCGACCGCGCGCCGGCAACTTCGGCGACATAGCGGATATCGGCGATGACGCGCAGCAGCCCGGTCGATTGCAACAGGGCCGACACGGCATAGGCCCCCGGCGCCTCGGTCGCCTTCCATGTCGCCCGGCCCGCGACGATGCCGCGAAACACCACGTCGAACTGGCCTTCCTGAGCCGTGGACGCCCGCAACGGTGCCGGCAAGGCCAGCGCGACGACAACGGCCGTGCATCCGAGAACGGCGGGGAGGGACCGGAAACGCAAGACCATCGTGACACGCCTTCTGCCGGACATGGGGCAAGCACTGGACATCAGCCCCCGTCCAAGTCCAGTAAACCGAAACCTGCGTCAATCGCGATGACACCTGCGTGCGCCGCCTGCGCGAATCCCCGCCGGACCCCTCAGATGACCCTGCCCGAGCCTGCCCCCGACGTGACCGACCTTGCAACACGCCTCGCGGCCGGCGACCGGCGGGCGCTCGCGCGGGCGGTCACGCTGGTCGAATCGACCCGCCCCGACCACCGCCGCGCGGCCGAGGCGCTGCTGGCCGCGCTCGCCCCGCTGGGGCGGCAGGGGCTGCGCATCGGGCTGTCGGGCACGCCGGGGGTGGGCAAGTCGAGCTTCATCGAGGCTTTCGGGCTGATGCTGACCGGGCAGGGGCACCGTGTCGCTGTGCTTGCCGTCGATCCGTCCTCGGTGCGCTCGGGCGGATCGATCCTCGGCGACAAGACGCGGATGGAACGGCTCAGCCGCGATCCGGCCGCCTTCATCCGCCCCTCGCCCAGCCGGGCCGCGCTGGGCGGCGTGGCGCGGCGCACACGCGATGCGGTGGCGCTGTGCGAGGCGGCGGGGTTCGACGTGGTGCTGATCGAGACGGTGGGGGTCGGCCAGTCGGAAACCATGGTGGCCGAGATGGCCGATCTCTTCGTGCTGCTGCTGGCGCCGGCGGGGGGGGACGAGCTGCAGGGCGTCAAGCGCGGGATCATGGAGATCGCCGATATCCTGCTGGTCAACAAGGCGGATGGCGACCTCAGGGCGACCGCGCTGCGGACCATGGCCGACTATGCCGGCGCCCTGCGCCTGTTGCGCCGGCGCCCGGAGGATCCCGAGGGCTATCCGCTGGCGATGACGGTCAGCGCGCTGACCGGCGAGGGCCTGCCCGAGGCATGGGCGGCGATGCGGGCGCTCGACACATGGCGCAGCGACCGCGGGTTCCGCTCTGCCCGCCGTGCGGCGCAGGCGCGCGCGGGGTTCGAGGCTGAGGTGCGCGCCCGCCTGCTCGCCCGGCTCGACGCACCGGCGGCCCGCGCGGCCCTTGCTGCGCTCGGCGCGGCCGTCGCCGAGGGGCGCCGGACCCCGTCCGAGGCGGCGACGGCGATGCTGGCCGCGCTTGACGCGGAGCCCGATTCCCCCTAAGCGGCGGGGATCGCATTCGGCACGGCCCCGGGCTGCGCCATTGATA
>JBKBQT010000034.1:0-22402 GCA_046292445.1 Gemmobacter sp. | reverse complement strand
CTGCGCCGCTCGCCGGCCCAGGCATAGAGCGTGCGCGCCATCACCGCCGGCGGCGTGGCCGGCGCGGCAACCGCGGCCTGGATGACGCTGCGCGCCAGATCCGCCCGAACCCGCGCCTCGAACGACGCCTCGTTGAACCCGTTCTGTTCCAGCGTGGCGCGATATCCCTCGCGGTCGAACTGCCCGGAGAGGCCGGCAAAGGCGGGGATCGCCCGGATCTCGCGCGCGAGCCGCGCATCGCCCGCATCGACCCCGATCCGCTGCGCCAGATCGTCAAGCGCCGCCGTCGTTACCAGTCGCTGAAGCACCTGGGCATCGAGGCCGAAGGCCGCCGCCTGCTGGAAGGTCAGCGGCCGCCCGGCCTGCGCCGAGAGCGCCTGAAGCTCCTGCCGCATGGCGCGGGCATAGTCGTTCACCCCGATATCCTGCCCGCCGACGGTGCCGATGCGCCGCACCGATCCGCCGAAGCCGCCGATCCCGAACCCCGCAAGACCCACGAAGAGCAGACCGAGCAGCACCCAGACCAGCGTCCTCGAAACCGGATTGCCCTTGGCCATGCGTCCCTCGCCCCCCTCGCTGCACCGCTTCCTTTACGGGCGCGGGGGGCTGCGGGCAAGCCCGCGCCCCGCCCGCTCACGCCCGCGGCAGATCGAGCGCGCCGAGCCGCGCCACCAGCCGCCCGATCCCCGCCCGATCGACATTGGCAAAGGCGATCCGCAGGCTCTGCGCCCCCAGCGCATCGCCCGGCGGGGTGAACATCGTCCCCGGCAGCATCAGGATGCCCTGCTGCGCCAGCGCGGCGCGCGCCACCTGATCGGACGGCAGGGCGAAAGGATGCCGGACCCAGGCGAAATAGGCGCCGCAGCCGTCCAGCCGCCAGCCGTCCAGCCCCGCCAGCCCCGCCGCGACCGCCGCCCGCCGGCCGAGGATCTCGGCCCGCTCGCCCGCCACCCATTGCGCGAGGTTCCGCATCCCCCAGAGTGCCCCGATCTGCCCGAGCTGGCCCGGGCAGATCGCCACCGTGTCGAGGAACTTCTCCACCTGCGCCAGCCGTCCGGCATCGGCGACGATCGCCCCCACCCGGTGCCCGGTCAGCCGATAGGCCTTGGAAAAACTGTAGAGATGCACCAGCGTCCCGGCCCAGTCGCCTTCGGCGAAAAGCGCATGGGGCGCGCCGCTGCGGGCATCGAAATCGCGGTAGGTCTCGTCCACGATCAGCGCCAGCCCCCGATCCCGCGCCAGCCGGAAGAAGGCGTCCAGCACAGGGGCCGGGTATTCCGCCCCCGTGGGGTTGTTCGGCGTCACCAGCACGATGGCGCGCGTGCGCGCGTCGATCAGCGCCGCGGCGGCCTCGGCATCGGGCACCATGTCCGGCCCGCAGGGCAGGGGCAAGGCCGCGACCCCGGCCATGTCGCACCACATCTTGTGGTTGAAATACCACGGGCTGGGCAGCAGCACCGCATCGCCCGCCCCGGCGATCGTCGCGAGCACGGCGCAGAAGGCCTGGTTGCAGCCCTGCGTGATCGCCACCTGCGACGCCGCGATCGCCCCGCCATAGGCCGCCGACCACTGCGCCGCCACCTCGGCCCGCAGCGCCGGCAGGCCCAGCACCGGCCCGTAGAGATGCGCCGCCGGATCGTGCAGCGCCGCCTCGGCCAGCGCCGCGCGCAGGCCCTCGACCGGCGGCTCGACCGGCGCGGCCTGGCTCACGTTGATGAGGTCGAGCCCCGGCGGCAGCGCCGTCTCGGCCAGCCAGCGCCGCGCCTCCATCACCGGCGGCGCAAAGGCCGCCGCCATCGCCGGGTTCAGCGGCAGGACCATGGCTCGACCCCTCGCATCCCGCACCGACCCCGCGGCTTCAGGCTGGCCCAAATATCCCCGCCGGAGGCTCCCGCAGGGCGTGCAGCGCCGGCGCCGGGCCGGGGCGCGCGCGTCACGTCAGTCCCGCCCGCGATAGGGTTCGACATACTGCAGCGCCATGTCCCAGGGAAAGAAGATCCAGGTATCCTGGCTCACTTCGGTGATGAAGGTATCGACCATCGCGCGGCCCTGCGGCTTGGCATAGACCGTCGCGCAATGCGCCCGCGGGTAGAGGCCCCGGATCAGCTCCAGCGTCTTGCCCGAATCCACGAGGTCGTCGACGATCAGGATCCCCGTCCCGTCGCCCATCAGATCGGCCTGCGGCGCCTTGATGAGCCGCGGGGCGGCCTGGGTCTGCCGGTCGTAGGACTTGATGCTGATCGTGTCCACCACCCGGATGTCGAGCTCGCGGCTGACGATCATCGCCGGCGCCATGCCGCCGCGCGTGACCGCCACCACCGCGCGCCAGGCGCCCGCATCGGGGCCCTGCCGGTCGAGCCGCCAGGCGAGCGCGCGGGCATCGCGGTGAAGCTGGTCCCATGACACATGGAACCCCTTTTCATGCGGCAGCCGGTCGTTCATTGCGCGGTCCCCCCGCCGTTCGCGCTCTTGCGCCCGGTCACCACGTCGATGTCGGGCGCATCGACCGCCTTCATGCCGACGGCATGATAGCCTGCATCGCAATGCAGCACCTCGCCCGTCACCCCCGATCCGAGGTCCGACAACAGGTAGAGCGCCGACTTGCCCACCTCGTCCTGCGTCACGTTGCGCCGCAGCGGCGAGTTCAGCTCGTTCCACTTCAGGATATACCGGAAATCGCCGATCCCGCTCGCCGCCAGCGTCTTGATCGGCCCGGCGCTGATCGCGTTCACCCGGATGCCGTCGCGGCCCAGATCCTCGGCGATGTAGCGCACCGAGGCCTCGAGCGCGGCCTTGGCGAGGCCCTGGACGTTGTAGTGCGGCATGACCTTTTCCGCCCCGTAGTAGGTCAGCGTCAGAAGGCTCCCCCCGCGGGTCATCAGCGCCGCGGCGCGGCGGCACATCGCGGTGAAGGAATAGACCGAGATATCCATCGACACGCGGAAATTCTCGCGGCTCGTATCGACGTAGCGGCCGCGCAGCTCGTTCTTGTCGGAAAAGGCGATGGCATGCACGGCAAAGTCGAGCCCGCCCCATTCCGCCCCGATCCGCGCGAAAAGCCCGTCCATCGATGCCTCGTCCCCGACATCGCATTCGTGCAGGAAGGCCGATCCGGTCTGCGCCGCCAGCGGCTCGACCCGCTTGCGCAGAGCCTCGCCCTGGTAGGAAAAGGCGAGCGTCGCGCCATGCTCGGCGAGGTTGCGCGCGATGCCCCAGGCGATCGACTTGTCGTTGGCCAGCCCCATGATCAGGCCGCGCTTGCCGTCCATCAGCCGCATTGACTTTGCCCCCGTCCTGCCCACCTTGCCGCCCGATCCTGCACCCTCTAGGCGAACGGGGCGGGCGCATCAAGGGAGGTGGGACATGGCCGACGCCGACAGGACGGGCATCTTTGCCGGGGACGATCCCTTCGCCCTCGCCCGGGCATGGCTTGCCGAGGCCGAGCCGGTCGAGCCGAACGATCCCAACGCCATCGCGCTGGCCACGGTGGACGCGGCCGGCATGCCCAATGTGCGCATGGTCCTGCTCAAGGAGATCGAGCCGGCGGCCTTCGTGTTCTACACCAATTACGAAAGCCGCAAGGCGCAGGAGATCGCGGGTGCGGGCAAGGCGGCCTTCGTGCTGCACTGGAAATCGCTGCGCCGCCAGATCCGGGTGCGGGGGGTCACCAGCCGCGAGGATGGCCCGAAGGCCGATGCCTATTTCGCCAGCCGCTCGCTGCGCTCGCGGCTGGGCGCCTGGGCCTCGCGCCAGTCCGAACCGCTCGCCTCGCGCGGGGCGCTGCTGGCCGAGGTGGCCCGGGTGACCGCGCAGCACGGGATGAACCCGCCGCGCCCGCCGTTCTGGGGCGGCATCCGCATCACGCCGCTGGAGATCGAGTTCTGGGCCGATGGCGCCTTCCGGCTGCACGACCGCTTTCGCTGGGCGCGCCCGGCGGTCGAGGCGCCATGGTCCGTGAGCCGCCTGAACCCCTGATCCGCGCCTGAGCGCACCGGGCCGCGCGCAACCTTTGCGGGCAGCGAGCCGCGCGTGCGGCGCCCCGAGGGCTGCGGCGGTCGAATCGTGCGGCCATCGGTATCTCATCCTTTTTCGTGTCAAGAATGTGTCTTTTTGAACTTGAACGAGATGGCATCAGGCGCGATACCGCAAGCGGGGACAGACAAATAGACGGGTTGCGCATGCAGGACGATACTGCTGCGCCCGAACGGGTGCACGGAAGGGTCAAGTGGTTTGACCCGGTAAAGGGTTTCGGCTTCATCGTTTCCGACGATGGCGGGCCCGATATCCTGTTGCATGCCAACGTGTTGCGGAATTTCGGCCAGGGCTCGGTCGCCGACGGGGCCGAGATCGACGTGATCGCGGTGCAGACCGCGCGCGGGGTCCAGGCGGTCGAGGTCGTGTCGATCGTGCCGCCCGCCGCGAACGCAACTTTCGTTCTGGCCGATGCGCCCGCAGGCGAGGCGGCGCCGGACTGGTCGGCCCAGCCGGTGGAGCCGGCGCGGGTGAAATGGTTCGACAAGGTCAAGGGCTTTGGCTTTGCCAATGTGTTCGCCCGGCCCGAGGATGTGTTCATCCATATCGAGGTGCTCCGCCAGTCCGGCCTGGCCGATCTTCAGGCCGGCGAAGCGGTGGGGCTGCG
Source organism: Gemmobacter sp. (assembly GCA_046292445.1). Taxonomy (GTDB): domain Bacteria; phylum Pseudomonadota; class Alphaproteobacteria; order Rhodobacterales; family Rhodobacteraceae; genus CALIZF01. Next base: position 17,763 of record JBKBQT010000034.1, on the reverse strand, counting down.
GATCGTCGAGGGCAAGCGCGGACGGATGGCGGTGCAGGTGGTGGCGTGGGACGCGGCGTTGCGCAGGGCAGACTGACCCTCGCCGCCGTGGCGTGGCTTGTGCTGGCAGTCGCCGCGGGCGCTGCCTGCCGCCCCGATGTGGCCGAGTTGCGGTGGGCCGGGGGCGCGGCGCGGTTCAGCGTCGAGGTGGCCGACACGGCCGAAACCCGCTCGCGCGGGCTGATGTTCCGCGAAAGCCTGCCACGGTCGGCGGGGATGCTTTTCATCTTTCCCCGAGCGGGGCGGGTTTCGTTCTGGATGCGCAACACGCTCATCCCGCTCGACATGATTTTCCTCGGCGCCGACGGCCGGGTGACGCGGGTCCATGCCAATGCGGTCCCGCGCGACGAGACGCCCATCGACGGCGGCGACGGCGTGCTGGCGGTGCTCGAGATCAACGGCGGGCTTGCCGCGCGGCTCGGCATCCGGCCGGGGGCGGAACTGCGCCACCCCGGGATGCCGCAGGCGATCGCCGCCTGGCCCTGTGCCGCGGGCTGATTCGGGCCGCCCGTGTCAGCCGGGGCTTCCGCCGCCGCGCCGCCGCGCCTATAGAGGGCGCACGGGGTGTGGCGCAGCCTGGTAGCGCGGCGGTTTTGGGTACCGCAGGTCGCAGGTTCGAATCCTGTCGCCCCGACCAGCCGCCGCCCGCAGCACCAGACCTTCAGCCCGGATCGCAAGCCGCGCCGCGAAGCCCTTGCCGGGCGTTGCTTTTGCCAGCGGGGCTGCCGCAGGGGCCCGGATCATCGGATCGGGCCGTCAAGCGGAATTTCTGCCTTGGGCGCATAAAAAACCGTTGATCGCGCCGAGCGAATACGACAGTTTGACAAAGCGCCGAACGCAGACACAACATCTGGTGTCGCCAAGGCGGGGAACACGACCGGATCGCAAGCGGCGCCCACAGGGGCGCCAGTCCTGCGCGCAAACCTGCGCGGGATCGGACGGCGTGTGGCCCGGATGGATACAGGCAGGCGGCGAACGGGCCGCGCAGGATGGGGACAGACAGGATGCGGATCGAGCGCAAGTTCACGACCGAGGCCGGCGGCGCCTATGGCACGATCGCCTTCGCCACCACGACGAGCGAGATCAGGAACCCCGACGGATCGGTGGTGTTCCGCAACGACGCGGTCGAGGTGCCCGAGGGCTGGAGCCAGGTCGCCTCGGACGTTCTGGCCCAGAAGTATTTCCGCAAGGCCGGCATCCCTGCACGCCTGAGGCGCGTGAAGGAAAAGGGCGTCCCCGAGTTCCTGTGGCGCTCGGTCGCCGATACCGCCGCGCTCGAGGCGCTGCCCGAAGGCGAGCGCTTCGTCGGCGAGACGAGCGCGCGGCAGGTGTTCGACCGGCTGGCAGGCGCGTGGTGCTACTGGGGCTGGAAGGGCGGCTATTTCACGACCGAGGCCGATGCCCGTGCCTATTACGACGAGATGCGCCACATGCTCGCGCGGCAGATGGCGGCACCGAACAGCCCGCAGTGGTTCAACACCGGCCTGCACTGGGCTTACGGCATCGACGGGCCGAGCCAGGGGCATTTCTACGTCGATCCGGTCACGGGCAAGCTGACGCAATCGACCAGCGCCTATGAACACCCCCAGCCGCATGCCTGCTTCATCCAGTCGGTGGCCGACGATCTCGTGAACGAGGGCGGGATCATGGATCTGTGGGTGCGCGAGGCGCGGCTGTTCAAATACGGATCGGGCACGGGCACGAATTTCTCGAGCTTGCGCGGCGAGGGCGAGCGGCTCTCGGGCGGGGGGCGGTCCTCTGGGCTGATGGGCTTCCTCAAGATCGGCGACCGGGCGGCCGGCGCGATCAAGTCGGGCGGCACCACGCGGCGGGCGGCCAAGATGGTGATCTGCGACATGGACCACCCCGATATCGAGGCCTTCATCAACTGGAAGGTGATCGAGGAACAGAAGGTCGCATCGCTTGTGGCCGGGTCCAAGGCGCATGAGGCGCATCTGAACGCCATCTTTGCCGCCATCAAGGCGCATGACGGTGAGCGGGCGCACGCCACGGGTTCGAGTGTGCCCGCGAACGAAGGCGGCGCGACCGATCCGGCGCGCAACGCCGCGCTCAGGGGCGCGATCCGGGCGGCGAAGAAGGCGATGATCCCGGAGACCTACATCAACCGCGTCCTGCAATACGCCGCCCAGGGCTATACCGCGATCGAGTTCCCGACCTACGACACCGACTGGGATTCCGAAGCCTATGCCACCGTGTCGGGTCAGAATTCCAACAACTCGGTTCGCGTGACCGATGCCTTCCTGCGCGCCGTGCGCGAGGATGGCGACTGGCAGCTCACCCGCCGCACCGACGGGCGCGTGTCCAAGACGCTCAAGGCGCGCGCGCTGTGGGATCAGATCGGGCATGCCGCCTGGGCCTGCGCCGATCCCGGCATCCAGTTCCACGATACCGTCAACGCCTGGCACACCTGCCCGGCCGACGGGCCGATCCGGGCGTCGAACCCCTGTTCGGAATACATGTTCCTCGACGATACCGCCTGCAACCTCGCCTCGATGAACCTCCTGCGGTTCTGGGACGGGCAGCGGTTCGATGCCGAGGGCTATGTCCATGCCACGCGGCTGTGGACGGTGACGCTGGAAATCAGCGTGATGATGGCGCAGTTCCCGTCGAAGGAGATCGCGCAGCGGTCCTACGATTTCCGCACCCTCGGCCTAGGCTATGCCAATATCGGCGGGCTGCTGATGAACATGGGGCTGGGCTACGACAGTCCGCAGGGCCGGGCGCTCTGCGGCGCGCTGACCGCGATCATGACCGGGGTCAGCTATGCGACCTCGGCCGAGATGGCGGGCGAGCTTGGGGCCTTTCCGGGCTATGCACGCAACCGCGAGCACATGCTGCGCGTCATCCGCAACCATCGCCGGGCGGCATGGGGCGCGGCGGATTACGAGGGGGTGAACGTCGCCCCCGTGGCGCTTGATGCCGCCAACTGCCCCGATGCGGGTCTGGTGGCGCTCGCCCGGTCGGCCTGGGACGAGGCGCTGGCGCTCGGCGAGGCGCATGGCTATCGCAACGCGCAGGCGACCGTGATCGCGCCCACCGGGACCATCGGCCTTGTCATGGATTGCGACACCACCGGCATCGAGCCCGATTTCGCGCTGGTGAAGTTCAAGAAGCTCGCGGGCGGCGGGTATTTCAAGATCATCAACCAGTCGGTGCCCGCCGCGCTGGACAAGCTCGGCTACAGCCCCGCCGAGGTGGCCGAGATCATCGCCCATGCCGTCGGCCATGCGAGCCTCGGGCAGGCGCCGGGGATCAACCACACCGCGCTGACCGGCCACGGCTTCGGCCCGGCCGAAATCGCCCGGATCGAGGCGGCGCTGCCCTCGGCCTTCGACATCCGCTTCGTGTTCAACCAGTGGACGCTCGGCGCCGATTTCTGCCAGGGCACGCTGGGGATCCCGGCCGAGAAGCTGGCCGATCCGACCTTCGACATGCTGCGCCACCTCGGCTTCACCAAGGCGCAGATCGACGCGGCGAACGACCATGTCTGCGGGACGATGACGCTGGAAGGGGCACCGCATCTGAAGCCCGAGCACCTGAGCGTGTTCGACTGCGCCAATCCCTGCGGCAAGACCGGCACGCGGTTCCTGTCGGTCGAAAGCCACATCACCATGATGGCGGCGGCGCAGAGCTTCATCTCGGGCGCGATCTCCAAGACGATCAACATGCCCAACACGGCCGCCATCGAGGATTGCCTCGCGGCCTACGAACTGTCCTGGTCGCTCGCGGTCAAGGCCAACGCGCTCTACCGCGACGGATCGAAGCTGAGCCAGCCGCTCGCCTCGGCGCTGGTCGAGGACGATGCCGAGGCCGAAGAGGTGCTCGCATCGGGCGCGCCGGCGGCCAGGGCGCAGGTGATCGCCGAGAAGATCATCGAGAAGGTCATCGTGCGCGAGATCGTCCGCTCGCACCGCGTCAAGCTGCCCGAGCGGCGCAAGGGCTATACCCAGAAGGCGATCGTCGGCGGCCACAAGGTATACCTCAGGACCGGCGAATATGCCGATGGTTCCCTTGGGGAAATCTTCATCGACATGCACAAGGAAGGCGCGGGCTTTCGCGCGATGATGAACAACTTCGCCATCGCGGTCAGCGTCGGCCTGCAATACGGCGTTCCGCTGGAGGAATTCGTCGAGGCCTTCACCTTCACCCGGTTCGAGCCGGCCGGGATGGTGCAGGGCAACGACAGCGTCAAGAACGCGACCTCCATCCTCGACTACATCTTCCGCGAACTGGCGATCTCCTACCTCGACCGGACGGATCTTGCGCATGTGCCGCCGCGGGGCCATTCCTTCGACGAGCTGGGCCGCGGCGACGAAGAGGGGCGGCGCAACATCGCCGAAGTGTCGGATGCCGCCGCCTCGCGCGGGCTCGAGGTGCTGCGGCACGTGTCCTCGACCGGCTATCTGCGCAAGCGCCTCCCGCAGGAGCTTGTGGTGCTGCAGGGCGGGATGGCGACCACCGGGCTTGCGGGCGATCCGATGGCGATGCTCACCACGCTGGTGCCCGAGGTATCCGGCGCCACCGCGCTCGCCACCGGAACGGTGGCGATGGATGCGCGCGCGCGGGCCAGGATACAGGGCTACGAGGGCGATCCCTGCGGCGAATGCGGCAACTACACGCTCGTGCGCAACGGAACCTGCATGAAGTGCAACACCTGCGGCGCAACGAGCGGGTGCAGCTGAGCGTGACGGGGCGCGGTTTCGCGAGGGGGCCGCACAGCCGCCTTGCGAAACCGGACCCGGCCGTGCGCCGTTGCACGCCTGCGCGGCGCCCAGATTGCCGAACGCCAGTTCGGTAAAGTGCCGCAAGACGTTTTGCAATGCCGGAAACCTGTTTCCGGCTTGTGCACTTGTGCCCTTTGCCCGACCCTGCCGGCACATGACCGGGCAGGGATGCACATGGACCGCGACGGCGAGCCGAAGAAGCGTATTCCCGCCGATATCGCACGGCACCTTGTCCGCACCGGCGCGCCCTTGCCCTCGCTCGGGCAGTTGTCGGCGGGCACCAGGGCCTCGCGGCAACTGATCCGGTATTATTTCGACGAACCGACCGACATGCTGCTCGGCGTGTGCGACTGCCTTGCCGAGGCCTACCGCATGGCGCTCGTGAATGGCGTGAACGGGCTGGACGGGCAGGCGCGGCTCGACTTCATCCTCGATTTCTATTTCGATCTGGTCGATGCGGTGCCGAAACCGCGCGACGATCAGGCCTATGACGCGATGATGGCCTATGCCGCCGGCGCGCCGCGGGTGCGCGATGCGCTGCGCGACCAGTATACCCTCCTCGGGCAGGTGCTGGCGCTCGAGATCAAGATCGTCCATCCCCACCTGACGCTCGATCACTGTGCCGAGGTGTCGTACCTCTTCACCTGCCTGATGTATGGCCACTGGAAGATGGTGGCATCCCTCGGCCTCGCCGAGGACCACAAGCACATCACCCGCCGCGCGGTGGACCGAATCATCACGCTCTATGCGCAGGAAGGCGCCCGTCCCAAGGACTGGCCACGGCCCTGGCGGCGCCAGGACTGATTTTTCGAACCGAAAAAGTTGACCCGGCCGCAATGCGGCGCGCAAAGGGACATCTTTCGGCCATGTTTGGGATTCTGGGGCCGGTGTCGGCCGACTGTTGACCTTGCGTGAACAGTGCCGTTTTTCGCCGCGAAAAGGCGCGGAAAGGATCGTTGACACGGCCGGGGCGGCTGCGTGTTGCTGCGGCTGCAGAGCGTCAGTGTTCTGCCAAAACAGGGAAATTCAGATGAGAAAGTTGGCAATTGTGGCCGTTATGGGCTGCGCGTCGGTGCCTGCACAGGCGTCGACCGTAAACTATGTCCTGGATTTCGACGGGGGGAGCGTTTGCACATCCGCAGGGCTTCCATCCTTCCCCGACGGGACGCTGGGCACGTGCGTTGCGGGCCGAACAAATGTCGGTCTGACCTATGGTGATCAGCCGGGCGTTGATGTCGAATGGCGCGCGTCCGGCAACCTTGCGACGCAGTCGCGGTTTTCGATCGCTGCCAGCCCCTTCGGCGGCATCTATGAAGATGGCTTCATCAATACGCCCGGCAATCTTTTCCCAGGCTTCATCACGTTTCGCGCACTGGATGGGGCGACGGTCGGGCTGCAAGGCTTTGTCGCACGCAGCTCGAATTTCGTGACCGTTCTTGGCAATAACGCAATGAATTATCTGATCACAGATCTCGCGGTAGGCGGGTTCGGATCGGTCGCGGGGGTTGTTGCATCCACGACAATTCAGAATGATCGCAGGGTGATCGATCTCGGGAACCTCACGTCCTCTGTCGGCATCGAGTTCCGGTTTGGCGTCGACGGGTCTGTTCGGGGTTGGGGCGTCGACGACATCGCGTATTCGGTCACCGCCAAAGCATCGCCGCCCCCGCCGCCCACTGGCGTCGTTCCTCTGCCCGCTGCGGGCTGGCTGATGATCGGCGGCATCGGCGCGCTTGCAGCGCTGCGTCGCCGCCGCCGGGGCTGATCGACCCGACGGCTGCCGCCGCACACGTTGCGGCGACCACAATGCAAGGACCAAACGTCACGGCGACCGCATCCCCTGCGGTCGCCGTGCCTGCTTCAAGGCCGGCTGACCTGCCCCCCGCCGACCGCTGCCGGAACGCCCGTCGTGCCCGGGCAGGAGGTCGGCAGGCCGCGCAGCACCCGCACCGCGAGATAGGCGAAGGCCTGCGCCTCGAGCATGTCGCCGTCGAGCCCGGCATCCTCGACCGGTGCAACCGCGACGCCCGGCAGCAGGGCGGCGAGCATCGTCATCAGCGTGGGGTTGAGCCGCCCGCCGCCCGTGACCAGAAGGCGCGCAGGCCGGGCCGGCAGATGCGCGAACCCCTCGGCCGCGCAGGCCGCGGCGGCGGCGGTGAGGGTTGCGGCGGCATCGGCATCCGCCATCCCCGCCACCGCCCGCGCAAGACCCGCAAAGGCGCCCCGGTCGAGCGACTTGGGCGGCCTGCGGGCAAAGTAGGGCAGGGCGAGCAGGTCGGCCAGCACCGCCTCGCTGACCCGCCCCGAAGCGGCCAGCCGCCCGTCCTCGTCCCGCGCCGCGCCGCGCCGCGTCCGCATCAGATCGTCGAGCGGGGCGTTTGCCGGGCCGGTGTCGAAGGCAAGGAGCGCGCCGGGCGCCTCGGGCCGGTCCTGCGCCGGATCGGCCCAGGTCAGGTTGCCCACACCGCCGAGGTTGAGGAAGGCCACCGGCCCCCCGCCGATCCGCCGCGCCAGCGCGAAGTGATAGAAGGGCGCGAGCGGCGCGCCCTCGCCGCCGAGCGCGACATCGGCCGACCGGAAATCCCACACCACCGGCAGGCCGAGCGCGGCCGCCAGCACCGCGCCATTCCCCGCCTGATGCGTGCCGCGCCCGCGCGGGTCATGCGCGAGCGTCTGGCCGTGGAACCCGACCACAGCCGCCCCCTCGAACCGGCCCAGCACGTCGGCATGGGCGGCCTCGACCACCGCGGCGGCGGCGGCGACGCCCGGATCGCCCGGCCAGAGCCCCTGCGCGGCGGCGATCACGGCGCGTTCCGCCTCCGTATAGGGGCGATAGGCGGTCGGGCCGAACTCCAGCACCGCCGCCCCGTCGGTCAGCACCATGGCGGCATCGACGCCGTCCATCGACGTGCCCGACATCGCGCCGAGCGCCCAGACCGGCCCGTCCCCCCGTCCGTTCCCGTGCATGCCCTTTCCCTTCGCCGCCCCCGCGGCTATAGGCCGGAACGCGCCACGGGGACAATGCCCAGGGGGACTGTGCCATGACCTACCGTCCGAAGTCGGATTTCCTGCACGTGATGGCCACGCGCGGGTATCTCGCCGACTGCACCGACCTCCAGGCGCTCGACGCCGCGCTGCTGGAGGGCGTGGTCCCGGCCTATATCGGCTATGACGCCACGGCGCCGAGCCTGCATGTCGGGCATCTTCTCAACATCATGGTGCTGCGCTGGCTGCAGAAGACCGGGCACAAGCCGATCACGCTGATGGGCGGCGGGACCACCAAGGTGGGCGATCCGTCCTTCCGCGCCGAGGAACGGCCGCTGCTTTCCCCTGCGCAGATCGACGCCAATATCGCCGGCATGCAGGCGGTGTTCGACCGCTACCTCGCCTATGGCGAGGGCGCGACGGATGCCATCATGCTCAACAACGCCGAATGGCTCGATGCGCTCAACTATCTCGATTTCCTGCGCGACATCGGGCGGCATTTCAGCGTCAACCGGATGCTGTCCTTCGAAAGCGTGAAGTCACGGCTGGACCGGGAACAATCGCTGTCGTTCCTCGAGTTCAACTATATGATCCTGCAGGCCTATGATTTTCTCGAGCTCTACCGCCGCCATGGCTGCCGGCTGCAGATGGGCGGGTCGGACCAGTGGGGGAACATCGTCAACGGGGTGGACCTGACGCGCCGGGTGCTGGATGTGGAGATCTGGGGCCTGACGACGCCGCTGCTGACCACGAGCGACGGGCGCAAGATGGGCAAGAGCCAGGGCGGGGCGGTCTGGCTGTCGGCCGAGATGCTCGCGCCCTACGGCTTCTGGCAGTTCTGGCGTAACACGACCGACGCCGATGTGGGGCGGTTCCTGCGGCTTTATACCGAACTGCCGCTGGCGGAATGCGACCGGCTGGGCAGCCTCGGCGGGGCGGAGATCAACGAGGCCAAGGTGGTGCTGGCCAATACCGTGACGGCGATGCTGCACGGTGCCGAGGCGGCGGCGGCGGCCGAGGCGACGGCGCGGACGGTGTTCGAGGCGGGCGGCGTCGGGGACGATCTGCCGACGGTCGCGCTGAGCGCGGCGGAGGCGGCCGAGGGGGTGAGCCTTGCGCAGCTTTTCGTGCGGGCGGGGCTGGCCAAATCGGGCAAGGAGGCGCGCCGGCTGATCGACGAGGGCGGCGCGCGGGTGAACGACGCGCCGGCGGGCGACGCGGGGCGGCTGGTCGGGGCGGCGGACCTGGCCGAGCCGATGAAGCTGACGGCCGGGCGCAAGCGCCATGCGCGGGTGGTGCTTGCGGACTAGGGTCGCGCGGTTCGCAGGCCTCCCGCCCACGCGGTCCGGCCCCCCGGGGGCCGGCCCTTGCCGGTTGGGCCGGGCGCCGCGCGGGCGCGGCGCAGGGGGGCCTTACGCCCCCCTCTTGCCCCGTTCCGGGGCAATTCACCCCCCCGAGGATATTTGAGGGCAGAAGAAAGCGGCGTTCAGGACGCCGCCTTTGCGCCCTTGAGCGGGGCGGGCGATCGCCCCAAGTGGCGTGCCGCTGTCCGGGCGGCTTGTGAGGGGCGCGACGGCCGGTGCGAGCCGCTTGCTGCGCCCGGGGGGCCGGTCAGCGGCGCGGAATGTCGAAGCCGGGCGGGGCGAGGGTGAAGCCCTCGAAGCGGAAGCCCGGGCTGACGGTGCAGGAGACGAGGGTGAAGGCGCCCGCGGTCGCGGCCGCCTGCCAGTGATGGGCGGGCACGACCGCCTGCGGCATCTCGCCCGCCAGCACCTCCGGGCCAAGGCGGGTATCCTGCGCCGGCCCTTCCTCGGTCGCGCTGGTCGACAGGATCAGCGGCGCGCCGGCATGCCAGAGCCAGATCTCGGCGGCATCGACGCGGTGCCAGTGGCTGCGGGTCCCGGCCTTGAGCAGGAAGAGGATCGCGGTGCCCGCGGGGCGCGTGCCGGGGGCGGCCTCGGCCATCCAGGTCTGGCGATACCAGCCGCCTTCGGGATGGGGGGCGAGGTCGAGCGCGGCGATCAGGGCATCGGGGTCCATCGCTCAGGCTCCGTCCGGGAAGGCGATCAGGTCGGGGGCAATGTGCCCGGTCACCGAGACCTCGGCAACCCTGTCGGGCCGGCGGGCGAGGGCGCGGCGCATCCGGTTGGCGGGGAAATCGTCGAGGCGGGCGGCGGGCAGCCAGAGCCAGGGTCCGCGGCGGGCCGGGCGGCGCGAGGCATCGCCGGAATTGATCGGCGAGAGCCAGAGGCAGGGCGCGAGGGCGGCGAAAAGGCGCACCGGGTCCAGCGACAGCGCGACGGCACCCCTGTCGCGCAGCGAGGCGGCGAAGGCGGCGCCGCGCCGGGCGGGCCAGAGGAACACGCGGGCATCGAGCAGCGCCGCCCAGGCGTCGAGCGTCAGGCCCGGGTCGAGGAAATCGGCCCGCCGTCCCATCCGCAGCGGCCGCTGGTGGTTGAGCAGCGCGCCGGGCAGGGCCACGGGCGCGGCGCGCAGGCGGATCGCGGCCGGATCGATCCCGGCCGCGCGCGCGAGATCGGCGGCGGGGTGCAGGCCCTCGGCCCGGATGCGCGGCAGGTTGGCGGCGGCGGTGACATGCACCAGCCGCCCGCCGACGGCGCGGGCGAAGGCCGCCGCACCCTCGGCCGGCGCATCGTTCGCCGCCACGGCCGGCTGGCCCTGCGGGCAGCGCCGCCCGGTCCCGTCCCCCGCCGCGCCCATGCCGGGCGTCAGGTCCGCAGGATCGACCGGCCGGCATAGCCGGCGATATCGCCGAGCTGTTCCTCGATGCGGATGAGCTGGTTGTATTTCGCCAGCCGGTCCGAGCGCGACAGGCTCCCCGTCTTGATCTGGCCGCAGTTGGTCGCGACGGCGAGGTCGGCGATGGTCGCATCCTCGGTCTCGCCCGAGCGGTGCGACATGACGGCGGTGTAGCGGGCGCGATGCGCCATCGCGACGGCCTCGAGCGTTTCCGTGAGGGTTCCGATCTGGTTCACCTTGACCAGCAGCGAATTGGCGCAACCCCGCCGGATCCCGTCCGAAAGCCGCGCCGGGTTGGTCACGAAAAGATCGTCGCCCACCAGTTGCACCGCATCGCCGAGCCGGTCGGTCAGCAGTTTCCACCCCTCCCAGTCGTCCTCGCTGCAGCCGTCCTCGATCGACATGATCGGATAGGCGGCACAGAGCGCGGCGAGATATTCCACATTCTCGGCCGGGGTCAGCGAAAGCCCCTCGCTGGCAAGCACATATCGGCCGTCCTTGAAGTATTCCGTCGCCGCGCAGTCGAGCGCCAGCATGATGTCGCGCCCGGGTTTCATCCCCGCCTGCTCCACCGCCCCCAGGATGAAGTCGAGCGCCGCCCGCGTCGATGCGAGATCGGGGGCAAAGCCGCCCTCGTCGCCGACATTGGTGCCGTGCCCGGCCTTCCTGAGCGCCGCCTTCAACGCATGGAACACCTCCGCACCCCAGCGGATCGCCTCGCGGCAGGACGGGGCGCCGACCGGCATGATCATGAATTCCTGGATGTCGATCGGATTGTCGGCATGGGCGCCGCCGTTGATGATGTTCATCATCGGCACCGGCAGCACGCGGGCATTGGTGCCCCCGACATAGCGGTAGAGCGGCTGGCCGGTGAATTCCGCCGCCGCCTTGGCGCAGGCGAGCGACACGCCGAGGATCGCATTGGCGCCGAGGCGGCCCTTGTTGTCGGTCCCGTCCATCTCGATCAGCATGCGGTCGATGGCCACCTGTTCGGTCGCATCGAAACCGGTCAGCGCCTCGGCGATCTCGCCGTTGACCGCCGCCACCGCCTCGAGCACGCCCTTGCCGCCGTAGCGCCGCTTGTCGCCGTCGCGCCGCTCGACCGCCTCGTGGGCGCCGGTCGAGGCTCCCGAGGGCACCGCCGCGCGGCCCATCGGCCCATCCTCGAGCGTCACCTCGACCTCGATGGTCGGGTTGCCGCGGCTGTCGAGGATCTCGCGGGCGTGGATGTCGATGATCGTGCTCATGGCGCGCTCCGGTTCGGGGGTTTGCCGCGCGTTTAGCCGGCGGCGCGCGCAAGGGCCAGCCTGCGTTCGCGGGCGAAGGTATAGAGCCCCGAGGCGATGATCAGGGCCGATCCGGCCAGCGTCCAGCCGTCGGGCCGCTCGCCGAAGACCACCGCCCCGACCGCCATGGCGAAGACGAGGCGCGAATAGCGGAACGGGGCGACGATGGCGACCGCGCCGGTGCGGGTGGCCAGCGTGATCGCCATATAGGCGGTCACGCCGAGCGCAAGGATCGCGGCCATCAGGCCCGATTCGGCCGCGCCGGCCGGGGCAGCGGTCTGGCCGGCCAGCAGCAGGCCCGCCCCCGCCGGGATCAGGACGGCAAAGCCGAGCAGCGCGAGGTGCAGCGAATGCACCGCCTGCGGCACCCGCCGGGTGACCAGATCGCGCAGCGCGAGCGCAAAGACGGCGACGACGGCAAAGAGAGCATTGGCATCGAACCCGGCGCCGAAGGGCCGCAGGATCAAGAGCATGCCGGCAAAGCCCACCGCGATCGCCGTCCAGCGCCGCCAGCCCACCGGCTCGCGCAGGATCACCGCGGCGCCGAGCGTGACGACCAGCGGCAGCGCCTGCAGGATCGCCGAGGCGACGGCCAGCGGCACGAGGCTCAGCGCGGTGACGAAGGCGATCGTGCCGACGAGTTCGGCGCCGCAGCGCACCAGGACGACAGGATGCCATGCCGCGCGGGTCAGCGGGGCGAGGCGCTGCGCGATCAGGACCAGCGCGAAGGTGGCCGTGCCCGCCACGCCGAGGACCAGCAGGATCTGCCCGGTCGGCCAGCTGGCCGACAGCAGCTTGATGAGCGCATCCTCGAGCGCAAAGCCCGCCATGGCGGCAACCATGAGGATCGAGGCGCGCAGGTTTTCCATGATCGCTCCGGCCGGGTCCGCCGCCGCCATAGCCCGGCGCGGGCGCGCAGGGAAGCGCCGCGGCCCATGATCGCTCCCCGCCCTTTCGACCCCGCCCTTCCGACCCCCGCCGCCGCAACCCCCCGCCGCCGCGGCCCCCCGCCGCGTCAGCCCCGCCGCTTGACGCCGTAAAGCTCCAGCCGGTGGCCCTTGAGCGTATAGCCCAGCCGCGCCGCGATCGCTTCCTGCAGCTTCTCGATCTCGGGGTCGACGAACTCGATCACCGCGCCGCTCGCAAGGTCGATCAGGTGGTCGTGATGGTCCCGCGTGCTGTCCTCGTAACGCGCGCGCCCGTCGCCGAACTCCAGCCGGTCGAGGATCCCGGCCTCCTCGAAGAGCTTGACCGTGCGATAGACCGTGGCGATCGAGATCCGCGGGTCGATCGCGGCGGCGCGGGTATAGACGGCCTCGACATCCGGGTGGTCGTCGGCCTCTTCGAGCACACGGGCGACTGTGCGGCGCTGGTCGGTCATGCGCAGGCCCCGCGCCTCGCAGCGGGCGATGATGGTGTCGGACATGCCCCCCTCCGGTCGGTCACAACGAGGGATAGCGCACCTTCGGGCGAAGGGGGAACCCGGAATTGCCGTGCCGCGGCCTGCTCGACACCCGCAGCCCGCGCGCAATTTCGACGGGTCGCCGCTGCCTGCAGCCGGTTGACCCCGCGCGCCGGCTGCGCAACGGTCGCCCGGAAAGGCAAGGCAGGGCACGAAGGGAGGGGGCGGGCGATGGATCAGGCGACGGCACGGGCGGTTCTGGACAGGCTCGTCGCCTTCCCCAGCGTCAGCCGCGACAGCAACCTCGACCTCATCCGCTGGGTCGCCGACTGGCTCGCGGGGCACGGCATCCCCGCCACCGTCGTCATGCGCCCCTGCGGCACCAAGGCACAGCTCTTCGCGCAGGCCGGCCCCGATGCGCCCGGCGGCGTGATCCTTTCGGGCCATTCGGATGTCGTGCCGGTGGACGGTCAGGCCTGGACCTCCGATCCCTTCACGCTCACCGAACGGGCGGGGCGTCTCTACGGCCGCGGCACGGCCGACATGAAGGGCTTTGTCGCCCTCGCCATCGCCGCCCTGCCGCTGGCGCAGGCCGCCGGCATCCGCCGCCCGCTGCAACTCGCGCTCAGCTGCGACGAGGAACTCGGCTGCGTGGCGGTGCAGGATCTCATCCCCGCCCTCGATGCCGCCCTCGCCCGCGCATCGGCGGTCATCGTCGGCGAGCCGACGCGGATGAAGGTCGTCACCGGCCACAAGGGCGGCGCAGGCTGGACGGTGCATGCGAAGGGGCATGCGGTCCATTCCTCGCTCCTGCCCGAAGGCGTCAGCGCGATCATGGAGGCGGCCCGGCTGATCGACTGGGCCAACGACCGCAACGCCGAACTTCAGGCACGCCCGCCCGCCCCGCTCGCCGCCGCGTTCCACCCGCCGTTCACCACCCTGCATGCCGGCATGATCGACGGCGGCACCGCCCATAACATCACCGCCGCCGACTGCCGCTTCAGCCTCGAGGTGCGCGTCGTGCCGGGCGAGGACCTCGCCGGCTGGATCGCCGCCGTCGAGGCCGAAGCGGCGCGCATCGCCGCCGCGATGCAGTCCGTCCGCCCCGCGACGGGCATCACGCTCGACCGCTATTTCACCCTCCCGCCCGTCACCCCGGAACCCGACGGCGCGGCCGAACGCCTCGCCCGCCGCCTAACCGGCGACAATGGGTTGCACGTCGTCAGCTACGGCACCGAAGGGGGGCATTTCCAGGCGGCGGGCTATTCGACGGTCGTCTGCGGGCCGGGCGACATCGCCCAGGCGCACCAGGCCGACGAATACCTCGCGCTCTCGGAATTCGCCGCCGGCTGGACCTTCATGGAACGCCTCGTCGCCGACCTGCGCGACTGACCCCCATCCTCGCCCTCGCCCCCGCCATGGCACCGCCCAGCGGCTTCAGGCTGGCCCAAATATCCCCGCCGGAGGCTCCCGCAGCTCCAACGGGCGCTCCGCAAGGCCCTTGTCCCGGCCGCCCGGACAGGCCAGCATGACGCATTCCGCGCCGCCTGCGCCGCCGGTGCTGCCAGCCCGCCAATCCCGGCCGGGCCGGCAACCCCGCGCCTGCACGCGCGCCAGACATGATGCTGCAAAGGACCAGGCCATGCCCGTCAAGAACCGCTTCGCCGAACTGCTGCCCGAGATCACCGCCTGGCGCCGCGATTTCCACCAGCACCCCGAAATCCTCTTCGACGTGCACCGCACCGCCGGTATCGTCGCGGACAAGCTGCGCGAATTCGGCTGCGACGAGGTGGTGACGGGCATCGGCCGCACCGGGGTCGTCGGCGTGATCCGGGGCCGGACCGACACCGCGGGCCGCGTCGTCGGCCTGCGCGCCGACATGGACGCGCTGCCCATCGCCGAGGCGACGGGCGCGCCGCATGCCTCCAGGACGCCGGGTGCGATGCATGCCTGCGGCCATGACGGGCATACCGCCATGCTGCTCGGCGCCGCCAAGTATCTCGCCGAGACGCGCAACTTCGACGGCACCGCCGTCGTCATCTTCCAGCCCGCCGAAGAGGGCGGCGGCGGCGGCAAGGTGATGTGCGACGACGGGATGATGGCGCGCTGGAACATCCAGGAGGTTTACGGGATGCACAACATGCCCGGCCTGCCGGTGGGCGAATTCGCCATCCGGCCCGGCGCCTTCTTCGCTGCGACCGACCAGTTCACCATCGACGTGACGGGCCGCGGCGGCCATGCCGCCAAGCCGCACGAAACGATCGACACCACCGTGATCGCCGCCCATCTCGTCCTCGCGCTCCAGACCATCGTGAGCCGCAATGCCGATCCGCTCAAGAACGTGGTCGTCTCGGTCACGTCCTTCCGCACCCAGAGCGAGGCCTACAACGTCATCCCCCAGACGGTGCAGCTGCGCGGCACCGTCCGCACGCTCGAGGCCGAGATGCGCACGATGGCCGAGGCGCGCATCCGGGCGATCGCCGAGCACACCGCCGCGGCCTTCGGCGGGACGGTCGCGATCGACTATCACCGCGGCTACCCGGTGATGGTCAACCACGACCGCGAGACGGGCCATGCCGCCGCCGTGGCCGAAGCCGTCGCCGGCAAGCCGGTGCGCGATGTCCCCCCGCTCATGGGCGGCGAGGATTTCGCCTATATGCTCGAGGAACGCCCCGGCGCCTATATCCTCGTGGGCAACGGCGACACGGCGGGGGTGCACCACCCGGCCTACGACTTCGACGACAACGCGATCCCGGCGGGCTGTTCCTGGTATGCCGGGATGGTCGAGGCGCGGATGCCGGCCGCCTGACCGCAGCGCAGCACGAACGGGGCGGCGGAATGGACCGCCCGCCCCGGACGTTGCCCCGGCACGACCCCTTCAGCAAGGAGACTGCCGATGCTGCCGTCCCTGATCCTCGCCGCGCTGCTGGCGGGCACCGCCGCCATTCCGCTGGCCGAAGCCCGGACCGAAATCCGGCTCGGGATGCTCGGGTCCTATGTCCCGGGGGCCGACCGCGCGAGCGTTGCCGCCGACAGCACCGCCATCCGCGCCAAGGTCAAGCGGCCCGACCGCCGGGTGTCCGACGATGACGATGATGACGACGACGACGACGACGACCGCGACGACGACTGAAGCCCGCGGCTGGGCGCCGGGCGGCCGGGGCGACGCCTAGCCGCCCGTGTGGCTCATGTGCCGCGAAACCTGCCCGGCAACCGTCTGGCGGTCATAGTCGAAGTCGTGCCCCCTGGGCTTGCGGGCGATGGCGGCGCGGATCGCGGCATCGAGGGGCGCGTCATCAGGGCTCGCGCGCAGCGGCGCGCGCAGGTCGGCCATGTCCTCCTGCCCGAGGCACATGTAAAGCTCGCCCGTGCAGGTCAGCCGCACCCGGTTGCAGCTTTCGCAGAAGTTGTGCGTGAGCGGCGTGATGAAGCCGATCTTCTGCCCCGTCTCGGCAAGCCGCACATAGCGCGCCGGCCCGCCGGTCCGTTCGTCGAGATCGACGAGCGTGTAGCGTTCGCCGTAGCGGCGGCGCAGGTCGCGGATCGGCCAATACTGGCCGAGCCGGTCCTCGGCGCCCAGATCGCCCATCGGCATGACCTCGATCCAGGTCAGATCGTGCCCCTCGCGCGCGCACCATTCCGTCAGCGCGATCTGTTCGTCCTCGTTGAAGCCCCTGAGGGCGACCGCGTTGATCTTGACGCGCAGCCCCGCCTCTTGCGCGGCGGCGATGCCGTCGAGCACCTGGCTCAGCCGGCCCCAGCGGGTGATCTGCGCGAATTTCGCCGCATCGAGCGTATCGAGGCTCACGTTGACCCGACGCACGCCCGCTGCCGCGAGATCGGCCGCAAAGCGGCGAAGCTGGCTGCCGTTGGTCGTCAGCGTCAGCTCGTCCAGCGTGCCGTCGCCAAGGTGCCGCGCCATGGCGGCGAAGAACCCCATGATCCCCTTGCGCACCAGCGGCTCGCCCCCGGTGACGCGAAGCTTGGCGACGCCCATCCGCACGAAGGCCGAGCAGAGCCGGTCAAGCTCCTCGAGCGTCAGCAGATCGGCCTTCGGCAGAAAGGTCATGTTCTCCGACATGCAATAGGTGCAGCGGAAATCGCAGCGGTCGGTGACCGACACGCGCAGATAGGTGATCGCGCGGGCGAAGGGATCGACCAGCGGCGGCGTCAGGACGGGCGGGGGCAGGGGCGCGTTCATGACGCGATGCTAGGCCCGGCCGCGCGTCACTGCAAGCGGCGGATCGGCTTGCCGCCCGGCGCGCGGGCAGATAGCGTCCGGCCGATGACGACGCGGCACGCCATGATCGCCCTGGCCCTCTTGGCCCTTGGCCTGCCGGGCTGCGCCCGGCTGGGGCTGGGCCCGGCGGCGCGCGGGGCGGCCGTTGACGTGGCGGCGGCCGGGGCCGATACGCCGCGCCCGCTGGCCCGGCCTGGCGGCGTGGTGCGGGCGGCCGCGCGGCCGGCGGCCTTCGGGGGTGCCGCCGCCCGCAGCCCGGGCGCGCGCGACAGCACGTCGGCGGGCGGACGGGCGGCCGCGGTGGCC
>JBKBQT010000033.1:0-23014 GCA_046292445.1 Gemmobacter sp. | reverse complement strand
TGTTATGTGCTCGGCCTCGCGGGCGGCGCCGCCGCGCCGGGCGCGGCGGCGGCGCGGCGCCCCCCCGCCGCCGGGCAGGAATTCGGTTTCCTCGGCGGTCACGCCGCAGGCAGGGCAGGTCAGCATCAGCATGGGCACAGACCCGCCCGGGGTGCAGGGGGGCGCGGCCGGGGGGCCAGCCCCCCGGACCCCCCGGAGTATTTCGGGAACGATGAAGCGCGGGCCGGATCAGTCGACGGTATAGACCGGGGGCGGCGGCTCGCGGCTGTCGGAGAGGCCGCCGCCGAGGGCTGCGAGCAGGACGCCGGCGAGGAGGAGCGGCAGGGCGATCCCGGCGAGGAAGCCGCCGATCGCCGGGGCGCGGCGGGCGAGCGTGCGGGACGAGGGCGACAGGCGCATGCAGGGAACTCCGGTGCTGACGAGCGCAGGGATAGCGCCGCGGCGGGCGGGCGCAATGGGCATCGCCGGGGTTCTTGCGGCGTTGTGATGGCGCGGGGCATCAATGGGCCACCCCGGCGGCCACGCTTTCGTCGATGAAACGGCCCTCGCGGAAGCGTGTCAGGGAAAACGCCGCGGCGAGCGGGCCGGGTTCGCCCCGGGCCATCAGATCGGCCATCGCCCAGCCCGAGCCGGGGATCGCCTTGAAGCCGCCCGTGCCCCAGCCGCAGTTGACGAAGCAGCCTCCGAGCGGGGTTTTCGAGATGATCGGCGAGCGGTCGCCGGTCATGTCGACGATCCCGCCCCATTGGCGCAGCATCCTGAGGCGCGAGAGGATGGGGAAGGTCTCGATCAGGGCGCGCAGCGTTTCCTCGATATGGTGATGGCTGCCGCGCTGGGTGAAGTTGTTGAACCCGTCGGTGCCCCCCCCGATCACCATCTCGCCCTTGTCGGACTGCGACAGATAGCCATGGACGGTATTGGCCATCACCACGACATCCATGCAGGGCTTGATCGGCTCGCTCACCAGCGCCTGGAGGCAGAGCGATTCGACCGGCAGTCGGAACCCGGCCATCGCGGCGAGTTGTCCCGAATGGCCGGCCGCGACGAGGCCGAGCCGCTTGCAGGCGATCGGGCCGCGCGTCGTCTCGACCCCGGTGACCATGCCGCCGGCCGAGCGCACACCGGTCACGGCGCAGGTCTCGATGATGTGCATCCCCATGGCCGAGCAGGCGCGCGCATAGCCCCAGGCCACGGCATCGTGCCGGGCGGTGCCGCCCCGCGGCTGCCAGAGCGCGCCGAGCACCGGGTAGCGCGGGCCGTCGGTGTTCAGGATCGGGCAGAGTTCGCGCACGCGCGCGGGCCCGATGATCTCGGTTGCAACGCCCTGGAGCGCGTTGGCGGCGGCGGTGCGCCGGTAGCCGCGCAGTTCGTGTTCGGTCTGGGCGAGCATCATCACGCCGCGCGGGCTGAACATCACGTTGAAGTTCAGATCCTGGCTCAGCGTCTCGTAGAGGCTGCGGGATTTCTCGTAGATCGCCGCGCTTGGATCCTGCAGGTAGTTGGAGCGGATGATGGTGGTGTTGCGCCCGGTGTTGCCGCCGCCGAGCCAGCCCTTGTCGAGCACGGCGACATTCGTGATGCCGTGGTTGCGCCCGAGGTAATAGGCGGTCGCGAGGCCGTGGCCGCCGGCGCCGACGATGATCGCGTCATAGGCGGCGCGCGGTTCGGGCGAGGCCCAGGCGCGGGTCCAGCCGGTATGGCGGCGCATGGCCTCGCGGGCGATGGTGTAGACCGAATAGCGTTTCATGGCCACGTGCATCCCTGCCGCTGGTCGAGCCCTGTGCCGCACCGTTGTTGCGCCCGCTCGCCGGGGCCGGGTTGCCGCGCGCGGCGCAAATGGAGCGAAAAGCGACATCACGGCTGCGGCATGGCGGCCGGGATGCGGCGGATTGGCCCTTTTGCACGCCGGATCGCGGCGTTACATCGCGCCCCGAGGGGGGACATGCGATGGATCCGGTCTGGTTCTGGCTTGCGGCGGGCGGGATGACGCTGGCGGTGGCGGCGACGCTGATGGCGGCGCTCTGGCGGGGCCGGACGGGGGCCGTTCCGGCGGCGTCGGATATCGGTGTCTATCGCGACCAGCTGGACGAGCTGGAACGGGACGTCGCGCGCGGCGTGGTCGCCGCCGAGGAGGCCGAGCGGATACGGACCGAGGTCGCGCGGCGGATCCTCGAGGCGGACCGCGCGGCGCGCGGCGCGGCCGGCATCATGCCGACACCGCGGGCTGCACGGCTCGCGGCGGCCGGTGTGATCGTGCTGCTGCTCGGGGTCGGTGCGTTCGTCGCCTACGGCCGGATCGGGGCGCCCGGCTATCCCGACCTGCCGCTTGCCGTCCGGCTGGCCGAGGCGGAGGCCCGAGCCGTCGCCCGCCCCGGGCAGGCCGAGGCCGAGGCGCGGTTCGCCGCCGCGCGGCCCGCCGCGCCCGAACCGGCCGCCGAGCCGCGCCATGTCGAGCTGATGCAGCAGCTTCGCGCCGTCGTCGCGGCGCGGCCCGACGATCTGCAGGGGCAGGAGCTTCTGGCGCGCAACGAGGCGATCCTGGGCGATTTCGCCGCGGCGCACCGGGCGCAGGCAGAGGTCATCCGGCTGCGCGGCGCCGCCGCCACGGCCGCCGATCACGCGGCCCATGCCGAGCTGATGATCCTCGCCGCCGGCGGCTTTGTCTCGCCCGAGGCGGAAGCGGCGCTCAACCGGGCGCTGGCGGCCGATCCGCGCGAGCCGACGGCGCATTACTACATGGGGCTGATGTTCGCGCAGAACGGGCGGTTCGATCTCGCGTTCCGGGTCTGGCGCCCGCTCTTGGAAAGCTCGCCCCCCGATGCGCCCTGGGTTGCGCCGATCCGCGAGCAGATCGCCGAGGTCGCGGCACGGGCGGGGGTGGATTATGCGCCCCCCGCGCCGGCGCGCGGCCCGGATGCCGCAGCCGTCGAGGCCGCAGCGGACATGACGCCCGAGGCGCGGGCGACGATGATCCGCGGCATGGTCGAGGGGCTGATGGCGCGGCTCGCGACCGAGGGCGGGCCGCCCGAGGACTGGGCGCAGCTGATCCGCGCGCTCGGCGTGCTGGGCGAGCGCGAGCGGGCGGCGGCGATCTGGGCCGAGGCCCAGGGCCGCTTTGCCGCCCTGCCCGAGGCGCTGGCCATGGTGCGGGAGGCCGCGGCAGCGGCCGGGATCGTGCCATGACCGTCTGCGCCCGGATCGAGGATTTCGCCGCACGCCTGCCGCCTGTCGGCGGGCTCGCCGGGCTCGATCTGGGCACGCAGACCATCGGGGTGGCGGTGTCGGATGTGCTTCGGTCGGTGGCGACGCCGCTCTCGACCATCCGGCGGGCGAAATTCACGCTCGATGCCGCCGCGCTGCTTGCCATTACCGAGGCGCGCGGGATCGCGGGGCTGGTGATCGGCCTGCCGATCAACATGGACGGCAGCGAGGGGCCGCGCGCCCAGGCCACGCGGGCCTTCGCCCGGAACCTCGCGCGCCTCACCCCGCTGCCGATCGCCTTTTGGGACGAGCGGCTGAGCACGGTGGCGGCCGAGCGCGCGCTCATCGAGGCGGATACGTCGCGAAAGCGTCGCGCGGAGGTGATCGACCATGTCGCGGCGGGCTATATCCTGCAGGGCGCGCTGGACCGGCTGGCGCATCTCGGGCGTGACGGCGGGTGAGGGGCGCGGCATGAGGTTGGGGGCGTGAAGGACGAGAGCGACGACATCTGGCGGCGCGACGAGATCGCGAGTCCCTGCGTCAAGGTCTGCGTCGTCCATCCGGAGGCGAGGCTCTGCGTCGGCTGCCTGCGCAGCCTCGACGAGATCGCAGGCTGGAGCCGGATGACACCAGACCAGCGCCGCGCCGTCATGGACGCCCTGCCCGCCCGCGCGCCGCTTGTCGCGCAGCGGCGCGGCGGCCGCGCGGGGCGCCTTGCGCGCTAGCGCGCAGCCCGACCGGCGCTGTGCCGCGCAGGCCCGACCTCAGGGCGCGATCCAGGCCGCCGCCGAGGGCATGAGCGGCCGGAAGAAGGCGATCGCCCGCCCCTCGGGGGCCGCCTCGGCACCTTCGGCCCAGGGCGCGGTGCCATGCAGCAGGTGCCGATGCAGCAGCACCGCCTGCCCCGGCGCGAGGGGCACGGGCAGGCGCGGGCAGGTCTCGAACACGCGGCGGCGGGCGGCCTGATAGGCCTCGGTCAGGTCCACATCCGCCCAGTCCGCTGCCGGAGCGGGCGCCAGCGCCGCGGCCAGCGCGGCACGCAGCACGGCATGGCTTCCCGGCCAGACCACCAGCGGGGCGGCATCCGGTGCCGCCTCGGTCAGCGCGATGCCGAGCACATAGGCATGCGGCTCGCGCAGGAAGCGCCGCCGCGCAGGGCCCTCGGGCAGCAGGCCGTCGAGATGGGCGGCATCGCGGGTCAGGCGATAGCGGAACGCCCCCGCCCCCTCGCCCGGCCATGGCCGCGGGTAGCCCGGCCGCGTGACCGAAAGCTGCGCCCGGTGCAGCGGCAGGGGCGGCAGGCCGAGCGGCGGCAGCGGCGGGCCGCCTGGCAGCGCCCCCGCGGCATCGGTCGCCAGCGCATCGACCCCGGCGAACCAGGTGCCGCCGCAGCGCCAGTCGCCCGGGCCGGCCGCCGCCAGCACCGCCCGCGCCGCATCCCGCGCCGCTGCCGCCCAGGCGCGCAATGCGGGGTCCGGCGGCATGAGCCGCCAGCCCGCGCCCCCTACCACCCGGCCGCCTTGCGCAGCATGTTGAACGCGACGAGCGTCAGGAACACCGCAAAGATCCGCTTGAGCCGCGCCGCATCCGTCTTGTGCGCCAGACGCGCGCCGAAGGGCGTGGTGATGAACGTCGCGAGCACGACGACCGCAAAGGCCGGCAGGTTGATCGCCCCAAGCGTCAGCGGCGGCGCGCCCTCGACGCGCACGACAAGAAACCCGAGGATCGACGGCACCGCGATCGCCATGCCGAACAGGCTCGCCGTGCCGACCGCGCGGTGGATCGGCACGCCGTAGAGCGTCATGAGCGGCACGCCGAACGACCCGCCGCCGATCCCCATCAGCACCGACAGGAACCCGACGGCGGGCGACAGGATCGCCCGCACCGCGCCCGCCGGCATCGCCGGCGCGATCCGCCAGCTTGCGCGCCCGAAGCCCAGCCACAGGCCGATCACCAGCGCGAGGATGCCGAAGATCGCCTGCAGCACCTCCGAGCGCAGCAGCGCCGCCGTGCCCACCCCGACCAGCGCCCCGATCACGATCCCCGGCGACCAGCCGCGCAGGATCGCCCAGTCCACCGCGCCCCGCGCGTTATGCGCCCGTGCCGACCGGGCCGAGGTCACCACGATCGTCGCGAGCGAGGTGGCAAGGCACACCTGCATGAGCTGCGGGCCGCCATAGCCGAGCGCACCGAAGGCATAGAAGAACGCCGGCACCAGCACGATCCCGCCGCCGACACCCAGCAGGCCCGCGATCACCCCGGCAAAGGCACCGATGACGAACAGGATCGCCGTCATCGCGGCCAGCAACGCAGGATCGGGCAGGCTCAGGGTCGGCGGCATGGGATCGTCCTCGGGCGGTGGCAGCCCGCGGGCGATACACCTGTGGGCCATCGGGGGGAAGGGCTGTGCGCGGCCGCGCCCCCCGGCCAAGGCCGAAGGGCTTGCGCGACGCCACCGGCGCCTGCAACATCAGTGGCGGCGGAGGGCGCGGCATGCTCGAAATCAGCACGGCAACGGTGGTGCAGGTGATCTATCTGGCGCGCGAGGGCGATGTCGGCGCGCGCGAGCTGCACGCATTCGTCGAGGCGCTGAACGACGACGAGAAGGCCCAGCTCACCGCGCTCGCCTGGGTCGGCCGCGGCGCCTTCGAGCCCGAGGATTTCGACTCGGCCGTCGAGACCGCCTTTGCCGAGGCAACGGTGCCCACCAGCGTCTATCTCGCCGGCATGCCGCATCTGGCCGAGAACCTCGAGGCCGGGCTCGATGCCATGGGCGTCGACGTCACGGCGGCGGAACAGGATTTTCCCTGACAGCGCAACCGGACCGGACCGCCGCGCCCGCCCGTCCCGCCATGGTCGTCGCGCACTCGGCCGTCACGCTGCCGCCTGCAGACGCCCGCAGGCGGCGTCGTAATCGCCCAGCCCCGCATCCGACCGCCCGCCCGCCTCGGACAAAGCCTGCCGCCAGGCCCGCGCCCCCGGCCGGCCCGCGAACAGCCCCAGCATGTGCCGCGTGACCTGATGCAACCGCCCGCCCGCCGCGAGATGCGCCGCGATGTGGGGCCGCATCGCCGCCGCAGCCTGCCCCGGCCCGGCGCAGGGATCGGTCGCGCCATGCAGCACCGAATCAGCCCGACCGAGGATCGCCCAGGGGTCGTGATAAGCCGCCCGCCCGATCATCACGCCGTCCATCCCGGCGGCAAGGAACCCTGCCGCCGCATCGAGCGACGCGATCCCGCCGTTGATCGACAGCGCGATGTCAGGGAAGGCCGCCCGCATCGCCAGTACGAGCGGATAGTCGAGCGGCGGCACGGTCCGATTCTCCTTCGGGCTCAGGCCGCGGAGCCAGGCCTTGCGCGCATGCACGATCACATGCCGCGCGCCGGCCGCCGCCACCGCCTCGATGAACCGCGGCAGCACCGCCTCGGGCACCTGATCGTCCACGCCGATGCGGCATTTGACCGTCACCGGCCGCGGCTGCGCGGCGATCATCGCCGCCACGCAGTCGGCGACGCGCGCCGGCGTCTCCATCAGCACCGCGCCGAAGGCACCCGATTGCACCCGGTCCGACGGGCAGCCGCAGTTGAGGTTGATCGCGTCATAGCCCCAGTCCGCCCCGATCCGCGCCGCCCGCGCAAGCTGCGCGGGATCGGCCCCGCCCAGTTGCAGCACGACCGGATGCTCGGCCGGATCGAAACCCAAGACGCGGTCGCGGTCGCCGTGGATCACGGCCTGGGCCGTCACCATCTCGGTGTAAAGCACCGCGCGGCGCGACAGGACACGATGGAACGCCCGGCAATGCCGGTCGGTCCAGTCCATCATCGGGGCCACGGACAACATGCTCACGCCCTGACAGTCGGAAACAGCGGTGGACCCCGCTTATCGGCCGGTCGGGCCGCCGGCACAACCCCCGCAGGCCGGCAACCCGAGCCGCGCCCGGCCGGGCCGTGGGCAGGGATGCAGCCTGCGCTGGCCGGGCGATGCGGCGCCGCGCGCATTGTGCGCTGCCGGACGCGCCGGGCGAGCGGATACATGCCCGGCCGCGCGGCCGGAGGGGCGTTGACGCCGCGCCGGCAAGCAGGCGATGCAGGGTCCATGCAAACGCTGCACCAGAGCCCCACCGCCCGCGCCTTCGTCCAGAACCCCTACCCGTTCTACCGCCGCGCCCGCGCGGCCGGGCCGCTGGTGTTCTGGGCCGATTACGCCATGCCCGCCGCGACCAGCCACGCCGCCGTCAACGCCATCCTGCGCGACCGCCGCTTCGGCCGCGAGACGCCCGAGGACCGCCGCACACCCGTCCCCGACCGCCTCGCCCCCTTCTACGCGGTCGAGGCGCATTCGATGCTCGAACTCGAACCGCCGCGCCATACCCGCCTGCGCGGCCTCGTGCTGCGCGCCTTCACCGCCCGCCGCATCGCCGCACTCGAGCCCGAGATCGCGGCCCTCGCCCATGCGCTCATCGACGCGCTGCCCGATGGCGGCCCGATCGACCTGCTGCCCGCCTTCGCGCAGCGCATCCCGGTCATCGTCATCGCCCGCCTGCTCGGCGTGCCCGAGACCATGGCCGACCAGCTCCTCGCCTGGTCGAGCGCCATGGTCGGCATGTATCAGGCCCGCCGCACCCCGCAGATGGAGGATGCCGCCGCCGCCGCCGCCCGCGACTTCGCCGCCTTCCTGCGCGGCTATGCCGCCGCGCGGCGCAGCCGGCCGGCCGACGACCTCATCACCCACCTCATCGCCGCGGAAGAGGACGGCGCGCGGCTGACCACGGACGAATTGATCGCAACCTGCATCCTCTTGCTCAACGCCGGCCACGAGGCGACGGTCCACAGCCTCGGCAACGGCATCAAGACCCTGCTCGAGACGCAGTCCCCGCCCGACGCCCTCGCCCCGGCCCGGATCGCGGCCACCGTCGAAGAGATCCTGCGCTTCGATCCGCCGCTGCATCTCTTCACCCGCTGGGCCTACGCCGAGGCCGAGATCGCCGGCCACCGCTTCGCCTCCGGCGACCGCGTCGCGCTCCTGCTGGCGGCGGCGAACCGCGATCCGCAGGTCTGGCACCGGCCGGACCGCTTCGATCCCGCCCGGCCCGACAAGCCGCATGTCGCCTTCGGCGCGGGTCTGCATTTCTGCGTCGGCGCCCCGCTCGCCCGGCTCGAACTCCAGACCGCGCTGCCGATCCTCTTCGCCCGCCTGCCCGGCCTCGCGCTCGCCGGCAAGCCGCGCTATGCCGACCTCTACCATTTCCACGGCCTCGCCGCCCTGCCCGTCGTGCTTGGCCCGCACGGCCGACCCTGACGCGACCGGCGCCTTCAGGCTGGCGCAAATATCCTCGGGGGGGTGAATGGGCGCAGCCCAGAGGGGGGCGGAAGGCCCCCCTAGGACGGCACCGCCACACCGACCTCGGCCGGGGGCACCGGCAGCGCCGAGGGGTGGATCCGCTCGGACGGATCGCGGCCCACGACTCGCTGGCGGCGCTCGAGGAAGATCTTGCCCCAGCCGCGCCAGTTGCCCACCATCGGCGCCAGCGGGTCGCAGGGGAAACGCGCCCGCCAGCCCGGCGGCAGCGGCAGGCCGGCGGCCTCGGCCTTGCCCAGCATCCAGACGAGCGGGATGTTGGCGAGCGGCCGCGCGCGCTGGTCGCCCGACAGTTGCCCGCCCACATCGCCATGCGCACCGCGGAACCACACCTGCTCGACCTGCCCCGGCCAGTCGGGGCGCGATTCCCACAGCACCGGCTCGAACACCGCGCGCGTCTCGTTGAGCGCGAGCGCATGATAGCCCCGCCGCACCGACGGGCCGAGGTGATGGTTGTGAAAGACGTGGTTGACCTCGGAGAATTTCCACACCACCGGCAGCCGCCAGCCGAGCGCCTTGACGGTATCGAACACCCCCACCATCTCGATGGTCACGCCCCCCGGCCCCATCCCGTGGCAATGCCGCTGCGCAAAGGCGCGTGCGGCCGCGCTGTCGGGCGTGAACTGGTAATGGCGATAGGCGGTGCGGATGTTGCGCTCGGTCGCGCAATCGCGCTGCAGCAGGCCCACGCGGTCGATCATCCCCGCCAGGCTGCGCACCGCATAGGCACCCCGCGAATAACCGAAGAGCCAGATGCGGTCGCCGGGCCGATAGCGCGTGGCAAGAAACCCGTAGGCCCGCCGGATCTGGCGGTTGAGGCCCTTGCCCTGCACCACCTCGTGCAGCCGCCGCCAGCCCTGCCATTGCAGCCCCGGCTCGTAATAGAGGCTGATGCGCAGGCCCTGCGCCCGCGCATCCATCAGGCACTTGAAGATGAGGCCGGCGTTGGTCTCCTCCCCCGGCTCCAGCGATGACATGGTGCCGTCGAGGATCACCACATGATCCGCGCCCGTCCGCCGGATCGCCGCCGGCGCCGCCGGCGGCTCGGGCATCGCGGTCTCGCCGCGCTTGCGGCGGAACCAGGCGAGAATGTCGTCAAGCTGGATCGTGATCCGCCCCCCCTGCCCTCGCTGCCTGCAGCCATGACCAGACGCGCAGCGGCGTGAAGGGCATGTCCACCGCCGCCACCTCGGCCGGCGCGAGGGCATCGCGCACCGCATTGGCCACCGCCGCCAGCGCGCCGACCGTGCCCGCCTCGCCGCAGCCTTTCATGCCGAGCGGGTTTCGCGTGGAGGGGACAGGGTTCGCGTGCAGGCGGAACATCGGCACATCATCGGCCCGCGGCAGTGCATAATCCATGAACGACGCCGTGAGCAGCTGGCCCCGCGCGTCCCAGACCACGCGCTCGGTGATCGCCTGCCCGATCCCCTGCGCGATGCCGCCATGCACCTGCCCCTCGACCAGCTGAGGCGCAAGCAGGGTGCCGAAATCGTCCACGACCGTGTAGCGATCCACCGTGACGCGCCCTGTCTCGGGGTCAACCTCGACCTCGCAGGCATGGGCGCCGTTGGGGTAGGACCGGCCGGGCAGCCGCGCCTCGGCCCGGTGGCGCAGGAGGTCGGCGCGGCCCGCCGCCCGCGCCATCTCGGCCGCCTCGATCAGCGTCACCGTGCGGTTCGATCCCGGCGCGCGAAAGGCCTGTCCGTCGAACGCGGGCGCGCCGCCAAGCGCGGGCGCAAGGAACGGGGCAAAGGCCGCGACCATCGCATCGACCGCATGGATCGTCGCATTCGTCTGCACCGTCACCGAGCGCGAGCCGCCCGTGCCGCCGCCGCGCGGGATCAGGTCGCTGTCGCCCTGCACCACCCGAATGCGGTCGAGCGGGATGCCCGTCCGCTCGGACAGGAAGCGCGCGAATACCGTCTCGTGCCCCTGCCCGTTCGACTGCGTGCCGACCAGCAGGCGCACCGCGCCGTCATCGTCGAACGCCACCTCGGCCGCCTCGACCGGATCGCCGAGGATCGCCTCGATATAGGACGCGATGCCGAGGCCGCGCAGCAGGCCCCGAGCCGCCGAGGCCGCGCGCCGCGCGGCAAAGCCCGGCACATCCGCCTCGGCCCGAAGCCGCGTCAGAAGGCCGACAAAATCGCCCACATCGTAGCTTTCGCCCGACACGGTCGCATAGGGAAAGTCCCGCACCACATTGCGCAGCCGCAGGTCCACCGGATCGGTGCCGAGCGCCCGCGCCGCCTCGTCCATGCAGCGCTCGAGCGTGTAGATCGCCTCGGGCCGGCCCGCCCCGCGATAGGCATCGACCTGCGTGGTGTTCGTGTAGATGCCCTTGGCGTTCACGAAGGCCAGCGGGATGGCATAGACGCCCGTCAGCACCTTGGCCGAGACCTCGGACTGGATCGGCTGGCCGAACTGGCTGTTGTAGGCGCCAAGGTTACTGGCGATATCAACGCGGTAGGCGGTTATCCTCAGATCCCTGTCGAAGGCCAGCGCGGCGGTGGACACAAGATCGCGCCCGGCATTGTCGGTCAGCATCGCCTCGGTCCGCTCGGACATCCAGCGCACCGGCCGGCCGAGCGCGCGGGCGGCGGCCGCGATGACGACATATTCGGGATAGGCCATCGCCTTCATCCCGAAGCCGCCGCCGACATCGGGGTTGGTGACGCGCACATAGGCAGGGTCGAGACCGAGTTGCGCGGCAAGCTGCGCCTTCTGGTTCCAGACCCCCTGGCCGTTGACGCACAGATGCAGCCGCCCGTCCTGCCAGTCGGCGAAGGCGGCGCGCGGCTCCATCGCATTGACGATGACGCGGTTGTCCTCGACCCGGATGCGCAGGACATGGGCGGCGGCGGCAAAGGCGGCATTCACCGCCGCCTCGTCGCCGAGCGCCCAGTCATAGGCGACGTTCCCCGGCGCCTCGGGGTGGATCGCCGACCCGCCGGGGGCGACGTCCATCTTGACGGGCAGATCGTCGAAATCCACCGCGACCGCCTCGGCCGCATCGCGCGCCTCGGCCAGCGTAGCGGCAACGATGCAGACGATCGCCTCGCCCACGAAGCGCACGCGCCCGTCGGCGAGCACGGGCCGCACGGGTGCGGCCCCCCGCGTGCCGTCGCGGTTCGGCACCGTCGCGCCCCGCATCGCGAGGTTCACGCCAAGCGCACGCAGACGGTCGGCGGTCAGCACCGCCCGCACGCCCGGCATGCCTTCCGCCTCCGCGGTGTCGAGCGCCGTGATATCGGCATGGGCCACCGGGCTGCGAACGAACACCGCATGCAGTGCCCCTTCTGGCGCGATGTCATCGACATACCGCCCCTGCCCCGTGAGGAACCGGATATCCTCGATCCGCCCGCCCTGCTGTCCGCCGAAGGTCATCCGCCCGCCCCATCATGTCCGGCGCAGAACGTAACGCCCCCGGCCGGAAGGTCCAGCCGGGGGCGCTGTGCTCTGGCGCAGGTCCGGTCAGGCGCGCAGCGACAGCACCGTCTCGATCGCCAGCTCGCCAAAGCCGTTGAACCGCGTGTTGGTCGCCGTCGAATAGGCACCCAGGCCGTGGAACAGCACATAATCGCCCTCGGCCACGTCGCCGGGCATCGCCACGTCGCCCGGCAGGCGGTCCACCGAATCGCAGGTCGGCCCGAACACGATCCGCTCGCGCGGGGCGCCGCGGCGCAGGCCCTCGGGGCCCAGCACCTCGATCCGGTCGATCACACCGATGAGCGGCAATTCGGCCAGCGCGCCATAGACTCCATCGTTCAGGAACACATGCGTGTCGTCCCGCACCGCCTTGACGCGCGCGGCGAGCGTGAACGCCTCGGCCACCAGTGCCCGGCCCGGCTCGCAGACGAGCGCGGGGCGATCCGCCCCGAAGGCCTCGTCCGCGACCCGGTCGATGAGCGCGAAGATCGCCTCGAGCGGCGGCACGACATCGGTCAGCCGGTGCGAGGGAAACCCGCCGCCGACGTTCAGCCGGGCGATGGTCACGCCCGCGTCCCGCGCGATGCCGGCCGCGGCGAGGATATAGGCCCGCCAGGTTTCCGGATCGGTGCATTGCGTGCCGGGGTGGAAGGTGATCGAGGGGATGAACCCCGCCGCCGCCACCCGCGCCAGCAGCGCCGTCGCAAGCTCGGTCGTCGCGCCGAACTTGGCGCCGAAGTTGTAGGCGGCCCCCGCGACAGGCAGCTTGAAGCGCACCGCGATCTCGGTCCCCGCCGGGGGCACGAGCGCGATGAGCTTGTCGAGCTCGGAATGCGAATCGACCGAATAGGACGCGACGCCATGCTCGACCGCCAGCGCGATTTCCGAACGCGACCGCACCGGGTTGTTGTAGTGCATCGCCGCATCGGGCACGAGCCGCGCGATCATGCGGATTTCCGCCGGCGAGGCGACATCGAAGCCCCGGATACCGGCGGCAGCGAGGTTTTCGATGACCACCTCTTCGGGGTTCGACTTGACCGCATAGGTCACAAGCCCCGGAAAGCCGGCGAGGAACCGCCGCGCGGCCGCTTGCAGCACCTGCGGCGCAAAGAACAGCACCGGATGTTCGGGTTCGGAGTGCATCAGGAATTCAGCAGGATGCGCCCAGATCGTCTTGGAGAGTCCCATCGGCCTTGCCCTTTCAATGAAGCCAACAGAACGCAAGTGCCTTGCCCCGGCGAACGGGTTGGGAAACTCGCGCGTTTCGACCAACCAGGCCAGGTGCGTATGAGCCGCCCTTTTCCTGTGATGTGTAGGATGCCGCATATGGATGACTATTTCGCCAAGCGATAGTGTGGATTCATCGCGCACGGTCGTTAGAATGACGAAAATGTCGGTCAATCTGCAGGTGTGACATGGATGACATGGATCGGACGATCGTCGCGCTGCTCGGGCAGGATGCGCGCATGTCGGTCGCCACGCTCGCCCGGCGGCTCAAGGTCGCGCGGTCCACCGTGCAGGCCCGGCTCGAGCGGCTGGAGACGTCGGGCACCATCGTCGGCTACACGGTCAAGCTCGGTGCGGCGGCGCGGGCCAGCCGCATCCGCGCCACCGTCCTGCTGACCGTCGAGCCGCGGGCGCAGCCGGCGATCCTCGGCCGACTCAAGGCGATCCCCGAGATCGAGGTGCTGCACAGCACCTCGGGCCGGTTCGACCTGATGGCCGAGGTCGCGGCGGAAGGGACCGCTGCGCTCGATGCGGTGCTCGACCAGATCGGGGCGATGCCGGGCGTGAAGGCATCCGAAACGCTCATTCACCTGACGACGCGGATCGACCGGGCAACCTGAGGCTAGAGGTCCTCATCCCACCAGGTCGCACCGGTGACCGGATCGGCATAGACGACGATGATCGTGCCGACCAGCCGCAGCCCCTCGGGCGGCCCGCCCATCGATCGCCCCGCCTCGCCCGCGGCGTCGATCCATGCCATCCGCCAAATCCGGCCGTCGGCCGTCTCATGCCCCGTCACCCGCGCCTCGCGCACCTCGCCCGTCCGAAGCGCCCGCGCCGCTGCCCGCGCCCGCCCGCCCTCGCGCAGCACCGGCACCGCGGCAGCGAGCAGCAGCCCCGCCGCACCGGCGAGCATGACCCAGCGCAGCCCGAGCGACAGCGGGTCCGCCTTGCCGGGGATCGTCACCGTCTCGGTCCAGTGGTCGCGGATCGTCGCCGGAAACCGGTCGCCGACCGCGATCAGGTCCCACGATTCCGCCGCCACCACCTCGTCCTCATGGCGCGACGCCCCGTCGCGGGCGCGATAGGTGTAGGAGACGTGATGCTCCATCCCCTCGGGACCCGGCCGGCGCGTCTTTCCGGTGATCGTGAGCATGACCTCGTATTCGTCGAACCCGCCGCGCTCCTCGAACCTCGTGCCGGGATTGGGCGGGCCGATCACCCACCAGCCAAGGAGAAGGAACAGCCCGCCCGCGAACGCCGCCAGCGACCGGTGCCCGAAGAAACCGAGCCACAGCCGCAGCGGATCGACCCGGCGCCGCTCGATCATGGCCCGCCAGCCTCCCTTGTCCGTCGCCCCGCCCCGGGCGAGGCCCCCGCCGCATACGGGTTTCCACCCGTCCGAAGTTACCACGTCCTGCCCGCCCCGCCAGCGCGGCCTTTCCCTCTGCCCGGGGCTTCGCTAGAACCGCCCGGACCCCAAGCCGAGGATCGTCATGGCCATGGACAAGACCTATTCCCCCGCCGAGGCCGAGGCCCGCATCGCCGCGCGCTGGACGGCCGCCGATGCCTTTCGCGCCGGGGCGGGGGCGCTGCCGGGGGCCGAGCCCTACTGCATCATGATCCCGCCGCCGAACGTCACCGGCGCGCTGCATGTCGGCCATGCGTTTAACAACACGCTGATGGATATCCTGATCCGCTGGCACCGGATGCGCGGCTTCGACACGCTCTGGCAGCCGGGCACCGACCATGCGGGCATCGCCACGCAGATGGTGGTGGAACGGGAACTGGCGCGGGAAGGCGGGCCG
This sequence comes from Gemmobacter sp., assembly GCA_046292445.1. Classification (GTDB taxonomy): domain Bacteria; phylum Pseudomonadota; class Alphaproteobacteria; order Rhodobacterales; family Rhodobacteraceae; genus CALIZF01. The sequence continues at coordinate 7,991 of JBKBQT010000033.1, read as the reverse complement.
AGCCGGCGCGAGATGGGGCGCGCGGCGTTCCTCGCCCGCGTCTGGCAGCAGAAACAGAAGTCCCGCGGCAACATCCGCCAGCAGCTCGAACGGCTCGGCGCCTCCTGCGACTGGTCGCGCGAGGCGTTCACGATGACCGGCGCGCCCGGCGACCCGGATCTGCAGGGCCCGAACTTCCACGATGCGGTGATCCGGGTGTTCGTGGACCTTTACGACAAGGGCGTGATCTACCGCGGCAAGCGGCTGGTGAACTGGGATCCGCAGTTCGAGACCGCGATTTCCGACCTCGAGGTCGAGAACATCGAGGCGCCGGGCCAGATGTGGCACTTCAAGTATCCGCTCGCCGGCGGGGAAACCTACCGCTACGTCGAGAAGGACGCCGAGGGGCGCATCATCGTGGACGAGATGCGCGACTACATCAGCATCGCCACGACCCGCCCGGAAACCATGCTGGGCGACGGCGCGGTGGCGGTGCACCCGTCGGACGAACGCTATGCGCCGATCGTCGGCAAGCTCTGCGAAATCCCGGTGGGGCCGAGGGCGTTCCGGCGTCTGATCCCGATCATCACCGACGAATACCCCGATCCCGCATTCGGGTCGGGCGCGGTCAAGATCACCGGCGCGCATGACTTCAACGATTATGGCGTGGCCAAGCGGAACGGCATCCCCTGCTACCGCCTCATGGACACCCGCGGCGCGCTGCGCGCCGACGGCGCGCCATATGCCGAGGGGGCGATGGCCGCGCAGGCCATCGTCGCGGGGCGCAGCGTGACCGAGGACGAGGTGGATGCGATCAACCTCGTGCCCGACCATCTGCGCGGCCTCGACCGCTTCGAGGCACGCGCGCGCATCGTCGCCGAGATCACCGCCGAGGGCCTTGCGGTCATGACCCGCGCGGACGATCCGCGTCTGGGCCGGGCCGCGCTGAAACCGGGTTCGGAAGGCGCCGATGCCGTGGTGCCGCTCGTCGAGGCCAAGCCGATCATGCAGCCCTTCGGCGACCGGTCCAAGGTCGTGATCGAGCCGATGCTGACCGATCAGTGGTTCGTCGATACCGCGCAGATCGTGCAGCCCGCCATCGACGCGGTGCGCGACGGGCGGGTGACGATCCTGCCCGAGCAGCATGCGAAAACCTACTTCAACTGGCTCGAGAACATCGAGCCCTGGTGCATCTCGCGCCAGCTCTGGTGGGGGCACCAGATCCCGGTGTGGTATGGCCTCGACCTCGACCCCGGCACGTTCCGCGACGACGAGGGCGACGGCGCGCTGGACGAGACCGAGATGCTGACGCTGCTGGTGGATGGCCTCGTGGGCCGCGGCACCCGCCACCACTGCGCCGCGAGCTTCGAGGGGATCGTGCCGCGCTTTGCCGACGATCTCGCCAGCCTGCCGACGCCGCTGAGCCATGCGCGCGTGATCGAAGTCGAGGATCGGGCGGCGGCCGAACATGCCTTTGCCGAAAGCCTTGCGCGCTACACCGTCAGCCAGAACCCGACCGATCTCGTCTATCCGGTCTGGCGCGATCCGGACGTGCTCGACACCTGGTTCTCGTCCGGCCTCTGGCCGATCGGCACGCTCGGCTGGCCGCAGGACACGCCGGAGCTGCGCCGCTATTTCCCGACATCCGTCCTCGTGACGGGGTTCGACATCATCTTCTTCTGGGTGGCCCGGATGATGATGATGCAGCTTGCGGTGGTCGGCGACATCCCCTTCCGCACCGTCTATGTCCACGCGCTCGTGCGGGACGAGAAGGGCAAGAAGATGTCGAAATCCCTCGGCAACGTGCTCGACCCGATCGATCTGATCGACGAATTCGGCGCCGACGCCCTGCGCTTCACGCTGGCATCGATGGCGGCCATGGGGCGGGACCTCAAATTGTCCAAGGACCGCATCGCGGGCAACCGCAACTTCGTCACCAAGCTGTGGAATGCGGTGCGTTTCGCCGAGATGAACGGGGTGTGGGAGGGGCATGCGACGCAAGGCGCGCCCCCCGCGACCACCGCCACCGTCAACCGCTGGATCCTCGGCGAGGCGGCGCGGGCGCGGATGGCGGCGGACGCGGCGCTGGCCGCCTTCCGGTTCAACGATGCGGCGACCGGGCTTTATGCCTTCACTTGGGGCATGGTCTGCGACTGGTATGTGGAATTCGCCAAGCCGCTGCTGGCCGATCCCGCGACGGCCGCCGAGACGCGGGCCACGATGGCCTATGTGCTCGACCAGTGCATGACGATGCTGCACCCGTTCATGCCCTTCGTCACCGAAGAGCTCTGGTCGCTGACCGGCACCCGCGCGGGCCTTCTGGCGCATCAGGCATGGCCGGGCCTCGACGAGACGCTCATCGACGCCGAGGCCGAGCGCGAGATGCGCTGGGTGATCGGGCTGATCGAGGATATCCGCTCGGCCCGGGCGCAGATGCGCGTGCCGGCGGGGCTGCACCTGCCGCTCGTGGTGACCGAGGCGGATGGGGCGGCGCGGGCCGCGATGGCGACCAATGCGGCGCTGATCGCCCGGCTTGCGCGCGTCGAGGGGGTGACGGACGGTGCCGCACCCGCCGGCGCCGTCACCATTGCCGCCCCGGGCGCGGCCTTCGCCATCCCGCTCGCCGGCGTGATCGACATCGCGGCGGAACGCGCGCGGCTCGACAAGACGCTGGACAAGCTGCGCAAGGATGCGGGCGGCCTGCGCGGGCGGCTCGACAACCCGCGCTTCGTCGCCTCGGCCGCACCCGAGGTGATCGAGGAAACGCGCGAGCAGCTTGCGATGCTCGACGAGGAGGCGGCGAAACTCGCCGCCGCCCTCGCCCGGCTGGCGGGCTGAGCGGCGGCGCCCTCAACCCTCGCGGAGATACCGCCCGCTGACCCAGCCGGTCACCGTCACGCCGCCGAGCGTGCGCACGCGGCACCAGCGGGCACTGCCCACCATCTCGCAGCCGAGGTTGGCCAACCGCTCGCCCTCGCGCAGCGTGGCCAGCACCGGCGCCTGCGTCGTCGGCGCGCCGCGCAGGTTGAGCCGGTCGCCCGCCGGCAGACCGCGCACGACCCAGGTATCAGGCCCCGCCCCGGCATCGCCGCCCCCGGCCGGCGGCGCGGGCGGCGCCGGCGGTCGCGGCGCCGCCCCCTCGCGCAGGAACCGCCCATAGACCCAACCCGTGATGTCGGCCCCGACGGTCGAGCGGATCCGGCACCAGCGCGCCGCACCGATGCCTTCGCACCCGAGGTTGCGCACCGTCTCGCCGGGGGCGAGCGTTCCGACCGCCGGAAACGCGATGCCGGGGCCGAAACGCAGCTCGACCCGCGCGCCGGGCACAGCGGACGTCACGATCCAGACATCCGGCCCCCCGGTCCACCGGTTCGGCCCGCCCCTGCGCCAGCGCGACCGGCGCAAGCGACAGGATCATCAGAAGGGTGCAGGCCGCCGCGCGAACCCATCCAATCAACCGTCCGCCTGCCATCGGCAACCCTTCGGCATGGTTGTGCAGGGCCATCGTGCCAGACGCATGGCGTTCGGCAAGGCGCCGTCGCGGCCGCCGCAGCGCTACCGCCCGGTCACCCCGTCCGCCGTCACATCGGCGAGGAAATCGAGCAGCATCCGGTTCGTCTCCTCCGGCCGCTCCTGCTGCGTCCAGTGCCCGCAGCCGGGCAGGATGACATTGGCACGCAGGTCGGGCACCTCGGCGGGGAAATTGGCGACGATATCGGGGTTGGCCGCCACGACCACATCGCGGTCCCCGGCGATGAAGCCGGCGGGCACGGTGATCTTCGCCCCGCCCCGCCACGGCGCCATCTCGTGCCATGTGAGGTCCGCGGCGCGGTAGTAGTTGAGCGCCGCGGCAAAGCCCGTCCGCTCGAACTCGCCCGCGTAGTGGTCGAGGTCCGCCTCGGTGAACCAGGCCGGCAGCGCGCCCCGCGGCCGGGCAAAGGCCGCCTCGAGCGCATCGCCGCGGCGCAGATCGCCCAGCTTGATGTCCTCGGGCGGCGCATCGCCCGACAGGGTGAAGAAGAACCCCTTGAGCCAGGTCCGCACATCGCGCTCGATATCCGCCTCGGCCCGGCCGATCTGGTTGAAGTAAAGCTGATAGTGGAACCCGTCCGGCCCCACCTCGCGGCGCATCGACTGCGACGGCGGGATCGTGTGGTCGTAGGTAAAGGTGGTGCGCGCGCCATAGAACGGCACCGACAGGCCGACGACGGCGCGGAACAGGTCGGGCCGGAACAGCGCCGCGTTCCAGGCGACCGGCGCGCCCCAGTCATGCCCCGCGATCACCGCCGACCGGTGCGGCAGCGCAGCCAGCAGCCCGACCATGTCGCCGACGAGTTTCGGCTGGGTATAGGCCGAAACCTCGACCGGATGGGACGACCGGCCAAAGCCGCGCATGTCCGGCGCAACCACGTGATACCCCGCGGCGCCGAGCGCGCGGAGCTGGTGCCGCCACGAATACCAGCTTTCGGGAAAGCCGTGGCACAGGATGATGCAGGGCCCGCTCGCGGGGCCGGCCTCTGCGATGTGCAGCCGGATGCCGTTGGCGGCAACGCTGCGGTGGGTGATGTCGGTCATGGATCCTCCCGGGGCTGTGGCGGGCGGTCTGGCGCCGCGGCTCGCCATATTGCAGGACGATCCTGTATGACAAAGGTCTACGGGTCAACGGCCGCGCAGCAGGGCCGCGACGGACCACGGGCCGCGCACAGCTTGACAAACCCCGGCAAAAGCTGCGCTAGGATAGAGGCCGGGCATGCCGCCCGGTCCTGCCCGCCGCCGCCCGCGGCCCGGCCCCAACCGGGCAGGCCGCGGCGCATCGCGCCGGGCCTGAAACCCGGGCCTGCGGTAGGCCGCCCGCGCTGCCGCCGCGCCCCAGTCAGGATGATGCCATGCCACCCGCTGCCGCCAGACCGAGCCCCGTCACGGCCCTTCGCCATGGGCGCTATGTCGTCAAGGCGCGCGGCGGCATGGCCCGCGCCTTCCTGCACGACGCGCGCCAGGGCTCGGGCGTCATGGCCGAGGCGACGGCGGCCACCGATGCGGCGGCCATCGCCGCGGTGACGGCCGCGCTCGACAGCCGCGATGCCGAGCGCCTCGCAGCCCGCCGCATGCATCCGGCCATTGCCCTGCCCATCCCGACCGCCGCCGAATATGCCGAGGCGCTGGCCGTCGTCGCCCCCACCGCGGCGCAGACGGCGATGCTGCGCGCCCATGCGGCGGCCGGCACCGCCGGGCTCACGGCGACCGAGCTCGCGGATGCCGCCGGCTTTCGCGGCTATTCGGCGGCCAACCTGCAATACGGCCTGCTCGGGCGCGCCGTGGCCGAGCACCTGAGCCTGACGCTGCCGCCCCTGCCGGCCCGCGGCGGCCAGCATGCCGCAACCTGGGCCCTGGCCGAGCCCGGCCCCGACATGACCCCCGAAACGCCGGAAGCGCGGTTCCGCTGGGTCATCCATCCCGAACTCGCCGCCGCCGTCGCCAGCCTGCCGTAAGGGGGACGCAGGTCCGATCCGGGCCGATCCGATCCGCGCCAGCGCGGATTGCCCTTGCGGCGCAACGCGGCAGGGCGCAAGGCTTCGGTGCCGCCCCGCGCATGCCGCGCCGGGGGCGCGCGGGGGATGAACCATGGCCAAGGGTCAGATGCGCAGCAACAAGGAAGCCAAGAAGCCCAAGAAGGACAAGAAACCGGCCGCCGCGCCGGCGACGTTCTCCAAGGGGATCTCGGCCAGCACCGGCACGCCGAAGAAATAGCGTCCGGCGGCCTTCGGCGACCCGTCCCGTCGCCATCCTCACGCGGCCCGGACAAGGCGGCACCCGGCCGCCGGTCCCGCTTTCGCCAGTCCGATAATATCCTTTGGGGCGCGAATTCTGCCGATCGGCCGGAGAGCGGGGCGGAACGCCCCTCTTGCCTTCCGCGGCGCGGCTCTGGCCATGCCGGGCACGGCATCCGCGGGCGCCCACTTGCCTAAAGCCCGGGCTTGCGCCACACCACGCGCATGACCGGCCCCCGTTACACCCCGCTCGCCGCCGCACTGCCCGCCACGGTGCCCTTCGTCGGGCCCGAGACGCAGGAGCGCGCCATCGGCCGGCGTTTCGCGGCCCGCCTCGGCGCGAACGAAAGCGTCTTCGGCCCCTCGCCCCGCGCAGTGGCCGCGATGGCGGCGGCAGCGGGCGAGGCTTGGATGTATGGCGATCCCGAGCTGCACGACCTGCGCGGCGCACTCGCTGCGCGTCACGGCGTGGCACCGGGGAACGTCGTCGTGGGCGAAGGGATCGACGGCCTGCTCGGCTACCTCGTCCGCCTGCTGGTCGGTCCCGGCGATCCGGTCGTGACCTCGGACGGCGCCTATCCGACGTTCAACTTCCACGTCGCGGGCTATGGCGGCACGCTGCACAAGGTTCCCTATGCGGGCAACCACGAAGACCCTTCCGCCCTCGCCGCCCGGGCGGCCGAGACAGGGGCCAGGCTCGTCTACCTCGCCAATCCCGACAACCCGATGGGCTCGCACCACCCCGGCACCGCGATCGCGGCGCTGCTCGACGCCCTGCCGGCGGGCACGCTGCTGGCGCTGGACGAGGCCTATGTGGACCTCGCACCCGAAGGGACCGCCGCCGCGGTCGATCCCGAAGACCCGCGTGTGATCCGGCTGCGCACCTTTTCCAAGGCGCATGGGCTGGCGGGGCTGCGCGTCGGCTATGCGCTCGCAGCCCGGCCGCTGGCAGCGGCCTTCGACAAGCTGCGCAACCATTTCGGCGTCGGGCGCGTCGCGCAGGCCGGGGCCATGGCGGCGCTGGCCGACACCGGCCACCTCGCCGCGGTGCGGGCGGCCGTGGCGGCAGCCCGGGCCGAAATCGCGCGGATTGCCGTTGCGCAGGGCCTGACGCCGCTGCCCTCGGCGACGAATTTCGTCACCATCGACTGCGGCGCGGATGGTGCCTTCGCCCGGGCGGTGCGCGACGGGCTGGTGGCGCGCGGGGTCTTCGTGCGCATGCCCTTCGTGCCGCCCCACGACCGCTGCATCCGCGTCACCTGCGGCCGCGCGGGCGACCTTGCCCTGTTCGCGGCAGCCCTGCCCGAGGCGCTGGCGGCGGCGCGGACGCTCACGCCGGGTTGACTTGCCTTCCAGTGGCGGGAAGGCCGCAGGGGCGTGTCCAGCAGAAGGAGATCCAAGATGCGCCTTGCCCTGTTCGCCGTCACCGCCGTTGCCATCGCCGCCGCTGCCCATGCCATCGCCCAGACCCATGGCGGACACGGCGGGCATGGGGGGCATGCCGGGCACGGCGCGGCCGCTGCGCCCGCCGCCGCGGCACCCGGCCCCGCCACTGCCGCCTACATGGCCGCGAACGACCGGATGCATGCCGCGATGGCCATCGACTTCACGGGCGATGCCGATGTCGATTTCATCCGCGGCATGATCCCCCACCATGAAGGCGCGGTGGACATGGCGCGCATCGTGCTCGAACACGGAAGCGACCCGGCGGTGCGGGACCTTGCGCAGGCGATCATCGCGGCGCAGGAGAGCGAGATCGCCTGGATGAAGGACTGGCTCGCCGCCCGCGGCCAGTGACCCCGCCGGCCGGCATCGGGCCGGGATGGTCCGGCCGGCACGCACGCGCCGCGGACCGCCCGCAGCCTGCGACACCACCCGCGGCCTGCGACCGGGCCGCGCGGCGCGGTCGGCCGAGCCGCCTTGTCACCCCGCCGCCACGGCGCGCGCCGCCGCTGCCGGCCCGCCCGCCCCATGCGGGATGCCGAGCGCCGTCATCCCCGCCTCCATCACCGCCAGCGCGCCGAGCACCATATGGGCATTCACATGCCCCATGTGCCCGATGCGCAGGAACCCGTGCCAGGCCGGATCATCCGCCGCCGCCATCCCCAGGCCGACGCCCAGCGTCAGCCCCGCCTCGCGCTCGCACCATTCCCGCAGCCGCGTCGCATCCGGCGCGGAAAAGCGCATCGCGGTGACCGCCCAGGACCGGTGCGCGGGTTCGGCGATGTTGAGCGCCACCGCCGA
>JBKBQT010000032.1:0-24078 GCA_046292445.1 Gemmobacter sp. | reverse complement strand
CATGGTCGAGCTGATCCGCGCCCATGCCGCCAGCGCCATGACCGCCCGCGATGCGGCGATCCTCGCCGCGCTCAAGGCGCCGCGGGCGATCTACCAGATGCTGCCGCTGCTGGTGCTGATGTCCACGGTCGCCCTGTTCCTGTCGCTGGCGCGGTCGTCCGAACTGGTGGTCACGCGCGCCGCCGGCCGCTCGGCCCTGCGCGCGGCGGCCGCGCCGGCGGCGGCGGCGTTCCTGCTGGGGATCGTCGCCGTCGCCCTCTTCAACCCGCTGGTGGCGGCCACGGGCCGCAGCCATGACCAGCGGCTCACCGAGATCACCCAAGGCCGCTCGGCCCTCCTGCAGGTCAGCCCCGAGGGGCTCTGGCTGCGGCAGGCGAGCGAGGATGGCCAGACGCTCATCCGCGCCGCGCGGGCCAACCGCGATGCGACCGAGCTTTACGACGTCACCTTCCTGACCTTCGATGCGCGCGGCCAGCCCCGCGCGCGCATCCTTGCCGCCGTGGCCAGCCTTGCGCCGGGGCGATGGATGCTGCGTGACGCCAAGGAATGGCGGCTGTTCGAGGACAACCCCGAACAGAGCGCGCGGCGCATGGCGACGGCGGAACTGGCCACCGACCTGACGGCCGAGACGATCCGCGACAGTTTCGGCTCGGCGCTGGCGATCTCGGTCTGGGATCTGCCCGGCTTCATCGCCAGCCTCGAGCGGGCCGGCTTTTCGGCGCGCGAGCACCGGGTATGGTTGCAGCAGGAACTGGCGCAGCCGCTGCTTCTGGCCGGGATGGTTCTGCTGGCGGCCGGGTTCAGCATGCGGCACGCGCGGCTGGGGCGCACCGGGCCGCGCGTGCTGATGGCGCTGATCGCCGGGTTCGCGTTGTTCGTGCTGCGCAATTTCGCGCAGCTTCTGGGCAATCAGGGGCAGATCCCCGTCGCCCTCGCGGCCTGGAGCCCGCCGGCCATGACGCTGCTGTTCGCCGTCGGCCTCATCCTCGCGTTGGAGGACGGGTGATGCGCTGCCTGCTCGCCGCGCTCGGGCTTGCGCTCCTGCTGGCGCTGCCCGCAGGGGCGCAGGCGCCGGCCACGCTCGTGGCCGACAGCGTGTCGATCGACGGCAACCGGCGCCTCGTGGCGACGGGCAATGTCGAGGTCCTCTATGAAGGGCGGCGGCTGACGGCCGCGCGGATCGTCTACGACCGAGGGGCCGATGCGCTGACGCTCGACGGGCCGGTGACGCTGACCGACGGCGCGGGGAATGTGCTGATCGCGGACAGCGCGTCGCTGTCGGCCGATCTGACCGAGGGTCTGCTGCGGTCCGCGCGCCTCGTGCTCGACCGGCAGCTCCAGATGGCGGCCAACGAGATCGCGCGCATCGGCGGGCGCTACACGCGGCTGAGCCGCGCCGTCGCATCGTCGTGCCGCGTCTGCGAGACGGGCGAGACGCCCCTGTGGGAAATCCGCGCCCGGCGCGTCGTGCATGACGCGGTTGAACGGCAGCTCTATTTCGACGACGCGCAGTTCCGCCTTGCGGGATTGCCGGTGTTCTGGCTGCCGCGCCTGCGCATGCCCGACCCGACGCTGACCCGTGCGACCGGGTTCCTGATGCCGCGCCTGCTGAGCACATCGGCGGTCGGCACCGGGATCGAAGTGCCCTATTTCATCCGCCTCGGGCCGAGCCGCGATGTCACGCTGATCCCCTTTGCCTCGACGGCCGGATCGGCCTCCCTCGGCTTTCGCTACCGGCAGGCGTTCCGCACCGGGCGGCTGACCTTCGAGGGCGCGGGAACGACCGACCGGCTCGCCCCGGGGCTGCGCGGGCATCTGGCGATGACCGGGGATTTCGCGTTGCCCCGCGACACCCGCCTGCGCTTCCGCCTCGAGGGGGTGAGCGACCGGACCTATCTGTCCGACTACGGCATCTCGGCCAAGGACCGGCTGGAAAGCCGCATCGAGATCGAGCGGATCCGGCGCGACCGGCTCGCCGCCGCGCGGATCACGCTGTTCTCGTCGCTGCGCCCGGGCGAGGACAACGCGACGCTGCCCGCGCTCGCTGCCGATGCGGTGCTGCGGCGGCGGATCGACGGCGATGCGCTTCGAGCCGGGATCGGCGGGCGCTTCGATGTGGCGGCCGATCTGCACGGCCATTTCCGCGCCTCGGGCGCGGATGCCATCGGGCGCGACGTGATCCGCCTCGGCCTGCGCGCCGACTGGCGGCGCGACTGGCGGCTGGCGGGCGGGGTGATCGTGACGGCAGGCGCGGGCCTTGCGGGGGACGTCTACCGCGTGATGCAGGACAGCGCCTATCCCGCGCCGGTCACCCTGCTGACGCCCTCGGCGAGCGTCACGCTGCGCTGGCCGCTGGCGCGCACCACGGCGGCAGGCGCGCGCGAGGTGCTCGAACCCGTCGCGCAACTGGCCTGGACCGGAACCGCGGCGGCAGGGCGGGTGCCGAACGAGGACAGCATCCTTGTCGCTTTCGACGAGGGCAACCTTCTGGCCCTGAGCCGCTTTCCCGGCGCGGACCGGCGCGAGGGGGGCACGCGGGTCAACCTCGGGCTGCAGTGGACGCGCGAGGCACCCACCGGCTGGTCCATGGGGGCGCTGGCGGGGCGGATCATCCGGCTCGACGGCGCAGGGCCGTTTACGAAGGCAAGCGGGCTGGGCGGCAGCGTGTCGGACTGGCTCGTGTCGGGCTGGCTGCACGGGCCGGACGGGCTGCACCTGCAGGGGCGGGCGCTGGTCGATGACGGCCTCGGCGTGTCGCGGGCCGAGGTGCGGCTGGCGGTGGAACGGCCGCGTTACGGCCTGGCCAGCGCGCTGATCTGGGCCGAGGCCGATCCGGCCGAAAACCGCCCGACCGCCACCGCCGAGGCCGCGCTCGATGCGCGCTGGCGCATCGCAAGGGGCTGGGCTGCCCGGGCCGCGGGGCGGTATGACTTCACCGCCGACCGCGCGACCGCCGCCGCCGTCGGCGTCGAGTTCCGCAACGAATGCCTGCGGGTTGACCTGTCGCTGTCGCGCAGCTTCACGGCGGCATCGAGCGTGGGGGAAAGCACCAATATCGGCCTTGCGGTGGACTTTCTGGGCTTTGGCGGGGCGCCCGGCGACCGCGGCGCGGCGCGCGCCTGCCGCCGCTGAACCGGCTGCGTGCCGTTGACGGGCCATGCGCCCCGTGCGAGGACGGGGCAACGCTGCCCGGATGACGGACGCCCGATGATACGCCTGACCCTTTCGCTCGCCGCCCTGCTGCTGGCCGCCATGGCCGCCGCCGCGCCCTTGTCCGCCGCCGCCCAGACCTTCGGCGCCCGCATCCGCGTGGACGAGGCGGTGATCACCGGATACGAGCTCGAGCAGCGCGCGCGGTTCCTGCAGCTTCTCGGCGTGCAGGGCGATCTGGCGCGCGAGGCAGAAACGACGCTCATCGACGACCGGCTGCGCCAGAACGCGGCCCGCCGGGCCGGCGTGCGGCTTGCCCCCGAGCAACTCCGCGCGGGGATGGAGGAATTCGCCGGCCGCGCGAACCTGAGCGCGGACGAATTCATCGCGATCCTCGAACAGAACGGGGTTGCGGCGGCGACGTTCCGCGATTTCGTCGATGCCGGGCTTCTGTGGCGCGAACTGGTGCGCGCGCGGTTCGTCCCGCGGCTGCAGAACGTGCTCGATGCCGATATCGACCGGGCGCTCACGCTCGAGATCCAGCGGATGCCGACGACGCGGGTTCTGCTGTCGGAGATCGTCCTGCCGGCCGGGCGCAACGCCGAGGCGCTGCGCCTGTCGCAGTCGCTGCGGGGCGAGGCGGCCTTTGCTGCCGCCGCGCGCGACCGCTCGCTCGCCGCATCGGCGGCCGAGGGCGGGCGCATCGACTGGGTGCCGCTGCCCTATCTGCCGTCCCAGGTGGTCGCGGCGCTGTCAGGGCTGCGGCCCGGCCAGGTCTCGCCGCCGGTGGCGGTGGCGGACGGCGTGGCGATCTATCTGCTGCGCGGCACGCAGCCGCTGCCGGCGATCACGCCGCGGGCGACGACGGTGGAATATGCCAGCGTGCTGATCCCCGGCGCAGGCACGCCGCAGGCGCTCGCCGAGGCGGCGCGGCTGCGGGCAGGCGCCGACCGCTGCGGCGACCTCTGGGGCCTGACGCAGGGCGGCGCGGACCGCGTTGCGGTCGAGCGGCGCCTGCTGAGCGCGACCCCGGCCGAGATCGCGGCCGAGCTTGCAAGGCTCGATGTCGGCGAGGCCTCTACGCGGCTGGTGCGCGGGGGCAATACGGTGTTCCTGATGCTCTGCGAGCGGCGGCTCGAAAGCGGCCTTCCCCCTTCGCGCGAGGCGGTGCGCGAACGGATCATCCTCGAGCGGCTCGAAGGGCATGCGCGCATTTGGCTGGCCGAGCTTCGCGCCGCCGCGGATATCCGGCGCTGACCGCGCGGGACATGCCGGCGCCCCTGCCCGTTGCCGTCACCTGCGGCGAGCCGGCGGGCATCGGCGCGGAAATCGCGCTGGCCGCGCGCCGCGCCCGGCCCGACCTGCCCTTCGTCTGGATCGGCGATCCGGCGCATCTGCCGCCCGGCACCTGGGCGGCAGTCGGCACCCCGGCCGAGGCGAGCGCCGTGCCGGCCGCCCTGATGCCGGTCCTGTCCCATCCGTTCCCGGCCCCGGCGATCCCCGGCCGACCCGCGCCGGCCAATGCGCAGGCGGTGATCGACGTGATCGCGCGGGGCGTCGGCCTCGTGCAGGCGGGCGCGGCGGGGGCGCTCTGCACGCTGCCGATCCACAAGAAGGCGCTGATCGACGGCGCCGGTTTTGCCTATCCCGGCCATACGGAATACCTCGCGGCGCTGGCGGGGGTGGACAGGGTGGTGATGATGCTCGCCTGCGCGGCGCTGCGCGTCGTGCCGGCGACGATCCACATTCCGCTGTCCGCCGTGCCCGCCGCGGTCACGCCCGACCGGCTCGAGGGCGTGCTGCGCATCACCCGCGCCGCGCTCATCCGCGACTTCGGCCTGACCGCGCCGCGCATCGCGGTCGCCGGCCTCAACCCCCATGCCGGCGAGGGCGGCGCGATGGGGCATGAGGAGGAAACGGTGATCGCCCCGGTGCTGGGCCGCCTGCGCGCCGAGGGCTTTGCCCTCGACGGCCCGCGCCCGGCCGACACGCTGTTCCACCCGGCCGCCCGCGCCGGCTATGACGCGGCGGTCTGCATGTATCACGACCAGGCGCTGATCCCGATCAAGACGATCGACTTCGCCGGCGGGGTCAATGTCACGCTCGGCCTGCCCTTCGTGCGCACCTCGCCCGACCATGGCACCGCCTTCGACATCGCCAGGCGCGGTATCGCCGATCCGACATCGCTCATCGCCGCGCTGGAGCTGGCGGTGCAGACGGCGGCGGCGCGCGCGGCCCGGCCGGCGGGGGCGCGATGACCGCGGCGCTGGCCGCCCTGCCGCCGCTGCGCGCGGTGATCGCGGCGCATGGCCTCGATGCGCGCAAGAGCCTCGGGCAGAATTTCCTGCTGGATCTCAACCTCACGGCGCGGATCGCGCGGGCGGCGGGGGATCTGTCGGGGCATGACGTGCTCGAGATCGGGCCGGGGCCGGGGGGCCTTACGCGGGGGCTGCTGGCCGAGGGGGCGCGGCGCGTGGTGGCGGTGGAAAAGGACCCGCGCTGCCTGCCCGCCCTGGCCGAGATCGCGGCCGCCTGTCCGGGCCGGCTGACGGTGGTGGCGGGCGATGCGCTCGACTTCGATCCGGGCATGCTCGCGCCGCCGGTCAAGGTCGTGGCCAACCTGCCCTACAATGTGGGCACCGAGCTGCTGGTGCGCTGGCTCACGCCGCCCGCCTGGCCGCCGTTCTGGGACAGCCTGACCCTGATGTTCCAGAAGGAAGTGGCCGAGCGGATCGTCGCGCAGCCGGGATCGGGCGCCTACGGGCGGCTGTCGATCCTCGCGCAATGGCGCACATCGGCGCGGATCGTCCTGACGCTCCCGCCCGAGGCCTTCGTGCCGGCCCCCAAGGTGCATTCGGCGGTGGTGCACCTCGCCGCCCTGCCGGCCCCGCGGTTTCCCGCCGCAGCGGCGAGCCTGTCGCGGGTGACGGCAGCGGCCTTTGGCCAGCGGCGCAAGATGCTGCGCGCGAGCCTGCGGACGCTCGGCCTCGATCCGCTGCCGCTGCTCGCGGCTGCAGGCGTCACGCCGACGGCACGGGCCGAGGAAATCGGGCTCGACGGTTTCTGTGCCATCGCGCGCGCCCTTGACGACGGGCCCGCCCGGCCGCGCTGACGGCGCCTACGCCCGCCACCGCTTCGCCGCGCGCCGTCACTCGGCGGCGTCGGCGCCGGATTTGGCCCCGCTGTCCGCGTCCGGCGGTCCATCACCCGCAGCCGCGGCCCGGGGTTTGCGCGGGGCGCGGGGCTTGCGCGGCTTGGCGCTGCCCGCAGGATCGGCCACGCGCGCCTGATCGGCCGGGGCGGGCCGGTCCTCGGCCTCCGGCCCTGCCGCGGGCGGGGCGGCGGCAGGGCGCGGCGGTGCGGCATCGGGGCGGCGCCCGCGCGGGGCATCGGCACGGCTCGCGGCAAGGCGCTGCTTCTGCGGGTCGGCGGGGGGATCGTTGCGCGGGGCCGGCTGTTCGGCCCGCATTTCCGGGGTTTCGACGAGGCTGCTTTCGCGGTCGTCGCCCGCATCGTCGAACGGAAAGACGGGAACGAACCCGCTCGGCCCGCGGTCGCGCGGCTCGCCCCGGTCCTGGCGCGGCACATCGCCCCGCGGCTGTCCACGGTCCGATCGCTCGCCGCGCTCGGGCCGATCCGCGCGCTCGGGGCGATCCGGGCGCTCGGGCCGGTCCTGACGCTCGGCCCGATCCGGCCGGTCGGCGCGATCGAACCGCTCGGGCCGGTCGTTGCCCCGGTCGGACGGGCGGTCGGACGGGCGGTCGGATTGCCGGTCCGAAGGGCGGTCGGATTGCCGGTCGCCGTTGGAATGGGAATAGGCGCCGTTGCCGCCCTGCCCGGGCTGGACGCGCCGCGCCTCCTGCTCGGCCGCAAGCTCGCGCTGCGCCTCGGCGAGCATGCGCGTATAGTGCTCGGCGTGCTGGAGGAAATTCTCGGCCGCCACCCGGTCGTTGGACAGTTGCGCGTCGCGGGCGAGCAGCTGGTATTTCTCGATGATCTGCTGCGGCGTGCCGCGCACCTTGCCCTCCGGGCCCGAACTGTCGAACACGCGGTTGACGATGTTGCCGATCGGGCGCGGGCGGTTCTGCTTGGAACGCGAACGTGACTTCGAGGAGCGCATGAGACCTGTTTTTCCAGTTTTGGTCAGGAGCGACCGAACGCCACGGGCAAAGCCGCGCGTAAGGGTCCGGGCGTGTAAGCACTGTCCGGCTTGACCGCAGCGGCGCCGGGCGCACCCCGCGCTGCCACTGTGCGGGTCAAAGCACGCATGGCGCCTCGGAGCAAGCGGATTCTGGCCCCCGCCGGCGCCTGCGACCACAATCGGGGGCAGAATGCGCCTGCCCGATGCACGGCGGTCACGCGGCCGCGCCGGCGGCGCGCGCCGTCACCACGCGCGGACGACCGTCGAGATCGGGCAGAACGCAAATCGCCCGCCACCCCGCTGCCCGCAGGATCGCCGGCACCGCATCGCCCTGCGCCGCCCCGATCTCGACCAGCAGCCGCCCGCCGGGCAGCAGATGCGCCCCCGCCTGGGCCGCGATGATCCGGTAGGCGCCAAGGCCGTCGCCCCCGGGGGTCAGCGCGAGATGCGGCTCCCAGTCGCGGACCTCGGGGGCGAGGCCGGGCATCTCGCCGGCCGCGATATAGGGCGGGTTGGACAGGATCAGATCGAACCGGCCCGTGATGCCCGCCAGCCAGTCGGCCTGCACGAAGCGTGCCCGATCCGCGACGCCGAGCGCGGCGGCATTCCCCGCCGCCACCGCCAGCGCCGCCGCCGACAGGTCGGTGCCCAAGCCCCGCGCCGCCGGCCGTTCGGCCAGCAGCGTCAGCAGGATCGCGCCCGATCCGGTGCCAAGGTCGAGCACATGGCCGAAGGGTTCGGCGAGCGCGGCATCGACCAGCGCCTCGGTCTCGGGGCGTGGGTCGAGCACATCGGGCGTCACGCGGAAATCCCGCCCCCGGAAAGCCCGGCGCCCGATGATCTGCGCGACCGGCTGGCGCCTTGCCCGCGCCGCGACGGCGGCCTCGAACGCGCCGGCGGCCGGGCCCAGCGGCGCATCGAGATGCAGCGCCAGCCGCCCCGGATCGAGCCCGAGCGCATGGGCCAAGAGCGCCCGCGCATCGCGCGCCGGCCCCGGCACCCCGGCGGCCGCGAGCCGCGCCGTGGCCGCGCGCAGGGCCGCTGCGGCGGTCTCGGTCACGCCGCCGACTCGGCCAGCCGCCGCGCCTGATCGTCGGCGGCAAGCGCGTCGATCACCTCGCCCAGATCGCCGTCGAGCACCGCATCGAGCCGATAGAGCGTCAGGCCGATCCGGTGGTCGGTCAGCCGCCCCTGGGGCACGTTGTAGGTGCGGATGCGCTCGCTGCGGTCGCCCGTGCCGACCTGCGCCTTGCGGTCGGCCGCACGGGCGCTGTCGGCGCGCTGGCGCTCGAGATCGTAGAGCCGCGCGCGCAGCACCGCCATGGCGTTGGCGCGGTTCTGGTGCTGGCTCTTTTCCGAGGATGTCACGACGATCCCGGTCGGCAGATGGGTGATCCGCACCGCCGAATCGGTGGTATTGACATGCTGCCCGCCCGCGCCCGAGGACCGCATCGTGTCGATGCGGATGTCGGCGGCGGGGATGTCGATGTCCACCGCCTCGGCCTCGGGCAGCACCGCGACGGTGGCGGCCGAGGTATGGATGCGCCCGCCGGCCTCGGTCGCCGGGACGCGCTGCACCCGGTGCACGCCCGATTCGTACTTGAGCCGGGCGAAAACCCCCTCGCCCACGATGCGCAGGACGGCCTCCTTGACGCCGCCGAGCTCGGTCGGCTGGAACTCCAGCATCTCGACCGACCAGCCCTGCCGGTCGGCGTGGCGCTGATACATGCGCAGAAGGTCGCCGGCGAAAAGCGCCGCCTCCTCCCCCCCCGTGCCGGGGCGGATCTCGAGGATGGCGGGCCGCGCATCGGCCGCGTCCCGCGGCAGGAGCGCCAGCCGCAGGTCATCCTCGAGCGCGGGGATCGCGGCGCGCAGCCGCGCGGCCTCCTCTTCCGCCAGCGCCCGCATCTCGGGGTCGTCCTGCATCGCCTCGGCCGCGGCAAGCTCGTCCAGCGCCGCACGCCAGGCCGCGATGGTCGCCACCACGGGCTTCAGATCGCCGTATTCGCGGGCAAGCTCGGCGATCTCGGCCGGCGGGGCACCGGCGTTCAGCCGCGCCTCGAGGTATTCGAAACGCGCCACGATCTGCGCAAGGCGGTCGGCGGGAAGGCGGGATTGCACCATGCGCCCGTCTCGCGCGGCCGCGCCTTGCGGTCAAGTCCCCGCCAGCGCGGCGCGCAGCGCGGCAAGGCGGGCGGCGTTCACCCCGAGGTCGCTCACCCCGAAGCGCGACCGGGCAAGGGCGGCGAGCGTCTCGCCCCCCGCCGGATCGGGCAGCACGCGGATCGAGGTGTAATCGGGATAGCCCACGATGCGCGAGCGGGTCTCGAACGTCATCCAGCCCGCCGCGGCCGAGCCCGCAATCAGCCGTGTGCGCGGCATCGCCAGCATCGCCGCCGCCGCGCGTTCGGCCAGGCCGGTGCCGGTGATCGTGCCCGGCGCGATGCGGGCAAAGTTCGGCGTCGCCGGATCGGGCGCCGTCAGCGGATCGACATGCCAGGCGGCCGCATCGACGGGCGCCAGCCGCACCCAGAGCGCCGCCCCGGCGAGGCCGAGCACCAGCGCCGCGGCGATGACCCGGCCGACCACCGCCCAGGTCATCGGCGCGTCCAGCCGTAGAGCGCGATCAGGTCCATCGCCACATGCGCCCCGGCGATCGCCGTCGCCCCGGTGGTATCGTAGGGCGGCGAGACCTCGCAGACATCCGCGCCCTTCAGGTCGATCCCGGCAAGCCCCCGCAGCAGCGCCGCCGCCTGCCAGGACGCAAGGCCGCCCCAGACCGGCGTGCCGGTGCCGGGGGCAAAGGCCGGATCGAGCGCGTCTATGTCGAAGGTGATGTAGCAGGGCCGCGTCCCCACCACCCCCCGCGCCTGCGCGATCGCCGCCGCGACCCCGTCGCGATGCACCGCCGCCGCGTCGATCACGGTCATGCCCATGTGATCCTCCGTCACCGTGCGGATGCCGATCTGCACCGAGGCGGCCGGATCGACGAAGCCCTGCCGCACGGCCTTGTACATCATCGTGCCGTGGTCGATCCGCGTCAGGTCGTCATCCTGCCAGAGGTCGGAATGGGCGTCGAACTGGATCACCGCCATCGGCCCGAACCGCTCGGCATGGGCCTCAAGCGAGGGCAAGGTGACATAGTGATCCCCGCCCAGCACGATCGCGCCGCAACCCTCGGCAAGGATCCCCGCGACATGCGCCCGGATCAGCTCCGGCGTGTCCTGCACCCGGGCGTAATCGAAGGCGACATCGCCGTAATCGGCCACCGCCAGCACCTTGAGCGGGGAATAGCCCCAGCCGTAGGGCGGATCGCCGGGCATCAGCGTGCTTGCCTCGCGGATCGCGCGGGGGCCGAAGCGCGTGCCGGGGCGATGGGTGACGGCCTGATCGAAGGGCACGCCGGTCACCGCAAGGTCGTAGCCTGCAAGATCCTTGGTATAGCGGCGGCGCAGGAACGACACCGCGCCGGCAAAGACGTTTTCATAGGCAAGGCCGCGCGGATCGGGCCGCGTGAAGGCCCCGTCCACCTCGCGTTTCGCATCCTCCAGCGCCATGCGCCGTCCCTCCTGCCCTGTTGCGCGCCTCGTGTTCTAGGTCCGGCCCGCGGTCGAGTCCATTGCGGCCCGCCGGTCCCGGCCATGACCTGCA
The DNA here is from genome assembly GCA_046292445.1 of Gemmobacter sp. Classification (GTDB taxonomy): domain Bacteria; phylum Pseudomonadota; class Alphaproteobacteria; order Rhodobacterales; family Rhodobacteraceae; genus CALIZF01. The sequence goes on along the minus strand of JBKBQT010000032.1, from coordinate 13,136 downwards.
TCAAGGCGGCCGCACCGCATCCGGCGCAGGCTCGGCCAGAGCCAAGGAGCGCCGTGTCATGCCTCATCCCGCGATCCGCCTGCGCCTCGCCGCCGCCGCCGCTGCTGCGGCGACCCTCGCCATGGCGGCCCCTGCCGGCGCCGAACCGGACGCCGCGCGCGGCGCCGCGCTCTTTGCCCGGCATTGCGCGATGTGCCACGGCGAGGGCGCGCGCGGCGACGGCCCGCTGGCGCCGTCGCTGATCCTCCAGCCGACCGACCTCACCGCGCTCGGCCGGGGCGATGCCTTCCCGGTGTTCCGCATCGCGGCCCGCATCGACGGGCGCGATCCGCTCGTCGCGCATGGCTCGCCCATGCCGGTCTGGGGGCCGTTCTTCGAGGGGCGCACGACCGCGCTGCGCAGCGCGAGCGGCCAGCCGATCCTGACCGCCGAACCGGTGGCCGACCTTGTCGCCTATCTCGCCACGATCCAGCGGGACTGAGGGCGCCGCGGCCCGGTCAGACCGGCGGCTGCGCCCGCTCCACCAGCCGGGCGAAGAAAGCCGCCCCGAGCGGCGCGATCGCATCGTTGAAATCAAAGGCAGCATGGTGCAGCCCCGCCCCCGGCCCGGCGCCGAGAAAGAAATAGGCCCCCGGCCGCGCCTCGAGCATGTAGGCGAAATCCTCTGCCCCCATCTCGCGCCCCGCCCGCGCCTCGACGAGATCGTCGCCGACGATCTCGCGCGCCACATCGGCGGCGAAATCGGTCTCGGCAGGATGGTTGACGGTCGGCGGATAGCCGCGGTCATACTCCACCTCGGCCGTCACGCCGAAGGCCGCCGCATGCCCGGCGCAGATCGCGCGGAACCGCGCCTCGGCCAGATCGCGCACATGCGGGGCAAAGCTGCGGATCGTCGCCTGGAACCATCCCGTCTCGGGGATGATGTTCGATGCAGTGCCGGCATGCACCTGCGTGACCGACACCACAAGCTCGTCCTGCGCGCTGACGTTGCGCGACACGATTGTGGACATCGCCTGCGCCATGGCAAGGATCGCGGGCAGCGGATCGACCGTCTCGTGCGGGGTCGCGCCATGTCCGCCGCGCCCGGTGACGCGCACCGTCGCGGTATCGACCGCCGCCATCAGCGGCCCCGGCGTGGTGATGAACTTGCCCAGCGGCAGGTTCGGCGCATTGTGGATGCCGTAGACCTGGGTGATGGCAAAGCGGTCCATGATGCCCTCCTGCACCATCACCTGCCCGCCGCCCCCGTCCTCTTCCGCCGGCTGGAAGATGAGCGCGGCCCGGCCCCGGAAGGCGCGCGTCTCGCACAGATACTGTGCCGCGCCCAGCAGCATCGCGGTATGCCCGTCATGCCCGCAGGCATGCATCACCCCCGGCACGGTCGAGGCATGGACCGCCCCCGTCGCCTCGGGGATGGGCAGGGCGTCCATGTCGGCGCGCAGCCCGATCGTCGGCCCTGTCCCCTGCCCCCGGATGATCGCGACGATCCCCGTCCGGGCGATCCCCTCGTGGATCTCGTCCACGCCGAAGGCGCGCAGCCGCTCGGCCACGAAGGCGGCGGTGCGCGGCAGGGCAAAGCCGAGCTCGGGGTGGGCGTGCAGGTGCCGCCGCCATGCCGACATCTCGTCGGCCATGGCGGCAATGCGGTTGGGGACGGGCATGGATACCTCCGGTGCTGGCGGCCACCCTGCCCCGAACGCGCCGCGCCTGCAACGCTCAGCGCAAGCCCGCGCGATAGCCCGCCACGGTTTCGGCAAGCCCGTCCTCGAACGGGGTCGCAGCGGTGCCGAACCGCGCCGCCCATTTCGACGCATCGACAAGATAGGGCCGGTCCCACTGGAACCGCATCTCGCCAAGGCTCGCCACGATGGGATCGACGAGCCCGACCACCCGCCGCACCGCTTCGGGCAGGACCCGCAGCCGCATCGGCACCCCCGCGATCCCCGCCGCCATCGTCAGCACCTGCCGCAGGCTCCGCGTCGGCGTGGCATTGGGCACATGCCAGGCATGGCCCCAGTCCGCCTCGGGGGCGTCGATCAGGGTTTCGAGCGCCGCGGCGTAATCGGGGATATAGGTGAAATCATGCGGCTGGTCGGGCGGATCGACCGCCAGCGCCGGCTTGCCGGCAAGCAGCCGCGCCACCCCGAAATGCGCGATCCGGCTGTTCGCGCCATCCGCGCCATAGAAATCCGACGCCCGCACCGCCGCCGCCTGCACCCGTCCGGCGGCATGCGCCGCCTGCCACAGGCGCGTGACCTCGGCCCGCGCGCGCGGCTTTTCGCCGAAATCGGTCAGGGCCATGTCCTCGCGCAAGGGTGCCGTCTGCGGTCCATACATGTAGAGGTTGTCGGCGAGCAGGAACCGCGCCCCCGCCCCCGCACAGGCCGCGAGCATCGCCTGCGTCACCTGCGGCCAGTCGCGCAGGAAATCGCGCCCGGTGTAGCGCACGCCCACCGCGCAGACGAAGGTGCCCGCATCGCCCAGGGCCGCCCGGGCCGCGGCCGGGTCGGCCACGTCGCCGGCGCGGAACCGCGCCCCCTTCGGCAGCGGGCCGGGATCGCGCCGCTGCACCACCACCACCTCCTGCCCGCGCGCGGCCAGCCGTGCCACCAGCGCCCGCCCGACCGCCCCGTATCCCGCCACCGCCGCCGTGGACATCGCCGCAGCATCCCCGTAACCCTCGGCCCGACCGGAGGTGCCGATGCCCGAGCCCCTAGCAGATCCGACCGCGATTCGTCCTGATCCATGCCGCACCGGCCCGGGGATCGACCGGCTGCGCGCCATCATGGCCCGTCTGCGCGATCCCGCCGCGGGCTGCCCCTGGGACATCGCCCAGACCTTCGCCACCATCGCCCCCTACACCATCGAGGAAGCCTACGAGGTTGCAGACGCCATCGACCGCGCGGCCTGGGGCGAGCTCGAGGGCGAGCTTGGCGACCTGCTGCTGCAGGTCATCTATTTCGCGCAGATGGGCGAGGAGGCGGGGCATTTCGACTGGGACGGCATCTGCACCCGCATCGCCGACAAGATGATCGCCCGTCATCCGCACATCTTCGGCAGCGAGAGCCGCGACAAGACCGCCACGCAGCAGGTCGCGGACTGGGAGGCGATCAAGGCCGCCGAACGCGGCGCGCGGGCCGGCACGCTGGACGGCGTCGCGCTCGGCCTGCCGGCGCTGACCCGCGCGGTCAAGCTGCAGGGCCGCGCGGCGCGGGTGGGCTTCGACTGGCCGAACACGGCCCAGGTGCTCGACAAGATCGTCGAGGAGGCGCGCGAGCTTGCCGAGGCGCGCGACCGGCTCGGCCCGGCCGCGATGGCCGAGGAATTCGGCGATCTGATGTTCGTGATGGCCAATCTCGCCCGCCACCTCGCCATCGACCCCGAAGCCGCCCTGCGCGCCGCGAACGCCAAGTTCGAACGCCGCTTCGCCCGGATCGAGGCCTGGCTGGCCGAGGACGGCCGCCGCCCCGAAGGCAGCGACCTGGCCGAGATGGATGCGCTCTGGACCCGTGCGAAGGCCGAGGAACGGAGCGGCGCATGACGCGCCGTGCCGCTGCCCCCGCCACGCCGCACCCCCGCCGGACAGGTGCAGAGCGCCCGCCCGCCGGCCCCACTTTCTTCTGCCTGCAAATTTCCCCGGGGGGTGAATTGGCGCAGCCAAGAGGCGGGCAGGCGGCCCCCCTGCGCCGGCAGGGCCGGGCGCGCGGTCCCGCAGGCGCCGGCAGTCGCAGGTGACGGCCCGCCGCGCGCTCATGCTCACGGTCGCCGCGCTCAACCTCGCGCTGCTCGCGGCGTTCCCGGTCACCTGGTTCCTGCCGCTGATGCGCGCCGGTGTCCTGCCGCTCTTCGGTGCGCGCGAGATCACCATTGTCTCGGCGCTGCAATCGCTCTGGCGCACGGATGTGGTGCTGGCGCTGGTGGTCACCGCACTCGCCATCGTCGCGCCGATGCTCAAGACGCTGGCGCTCGCGTTGCTGCACGCGGGCCTGCTCGACCGGCGCACCCTGCCCGCGGTCACGCTTCTGGGCCGGCTGGCGATGGCGGATGTGTTTCTCGCCGCGCTCTACATCGTGGTGGCCAAGGGCGTCGGCCTCGCGCGGATCGAGGTCGCCTGGGGCCTTTACGCCTTCACCGCCTGCGTGCTCGCCTCGCTCGTCTTGTCGCTGGCGACCGCGCGGCTCTGGCGCTGAGGCTTGCGCCGCGGCGCGGCCGGGGGCATGACGACGCGCATGGCCCGTTCCGCCCCCCGTTTCGCCTGCACCGCCTGCGGTGCGCTGCACCAGAAATGGGCGGGCCGCTGCGATGCCTGCGGCGCCTGGAACACGATTGCCGAGGAAACGCCCCTCGCCGCCGGGCCCAAGGCCACCACCCTGCGCGGCAAGGGCATCGCGCTAGGCGATCTGGCCGCGTCCGAGGCCGAGGCGCCGCGCCGCGCCTCGGGCCTAGGCGAGCTCGACCGGGTGCTGGGCGGCGGCCTCGTGCCGGGATCGGCGGTGCTGGTCGGCGGCGATCCGGGGATCGGGAAATCGACGCTGCTGCTGCAGGCCGCCGCGCGCTTTGCCGCGGGGGGGCTGGCGACCGTCTATGTCTCGGGCGAGGAGGCGGCGGCACAGGTGCGCATGCGCGCCGCCCGGCTCGGCCTCGGGCAGGCGCCCGTGCGCCTCGGGGCCGAGACGAACCTGCGCGACATCCTGACCACGCTCGACGCCGAACGCCCCGGCCTTGCCGTGCTCGATTCGATCCAGACGCTCTGGAGCGATTCGGTCGAGGCCGCGCCCGGTTCGGTCGCGCAGGTGCGGGCGGTGGCGCATGATGTCGTCACCTTCGCCAAGCGGCGCGGGGTGGCGGTGATCCTCGTCGGCCATGTGACCAAGGACGGCCAGATCGCCGGGCCGCGGGTGGTCGAGCACATGGTCGATTGCGTGCTCTACTTCGAGGGCGAGCGGGGGCACCCGTTCCGCATCCTTCGCGCGGTCAAGAACCGCTTCGGCCCGGCCGACGAGATCGGGGTGTTCGAGATGACCGGCGCGGGCCTTGCCGAGGTCGCCAACCCCTCGGCCCTCTTCCTGTCAGAACGCGGCACGCCCGCGCCCGGGGCGGCGGTGTTCGCGGGCATCGAGGGCACGCGGCCGCTTTTGACCGAGGTGCAGGCGCTCGTCGCGCCCTGCCCCGGCGGCAGCCCGCGCCGCACGGTTGTCGGGCTCGACGCGGGCCGCGTGTCCACCATCCTTGCCGTGCTCGAGGCACGCTGCGGCATCCCCTTCGCCGGGCTCGACGTGTTCCTGAACGTCGCCGGCGGGCTGCGGGTGACCGAACCGGCCGCAGACCTTGCCATTGCCGCCGCGCTCCTGTCGGCGCGCGAGGATGTGGCTTTGCCGCCAGACCTCGTGCTTTTCGGCGAAGTGTCCCTGTCGGGCGCGCTGCGCCCCGTGACACAGGCGGAAAACCGGCTAAAAGAGGCCGCCAAACTGGGGTTCCACCAGGCCGTGCTGCCCGCGGGCACGCGGCTCGGCCCGCAGGCGACGATCCGGGTGCGCGCGATGCCCGATCTCGCGGCGGTCACGGGCGAGATGTTCGGCGCGGGCTGACGGGCCCCTTTGAAGGCAAGGCAGGCGGAGAACGGCATGGAAGGCTTTACCCTGATCGACGCGGTGGTGGCCGTCGTCATCGTGCTGTCGGCGATCCTCGCCTATTCCCGGGGGCTGGTGCGCGAGGTGCTGGCGATCGCCGGCTGGGTCGGGGCGGCGGTGCTTGCCTTTGTCTTCGCCGGTCAGGCCGAACCCCTGATCCGCGAGGCGCCGGTGGTGGGCGAGTTCCTGCGCGGCTCGTGCGAGCTGTCGCGCATCGCGGCCTTTGCGACCGTCTTTGCCGTCGGCCTCATCATCATGGCGCTGTTCACGCCGCTTTTTGCCGCGATGGTGCAGCGTTCGGCGATCGGCGGGATCGACATGGCCTTCGGGTTCCTGTTCGGGGTGCTGCGCGGGGTGCTGCTGGTGGCGGTCGCCTTCCTCGTCTACGACCGCGCGGTGGCCGCCAATACCGTGCCGATGGTGGACGACAGCCGGTCGGCACGGGTCTTTGCCGCCTTCCAGGAACGGATCGAGGCCGCCATTCCCGACGATGCGCCGGGCTGGATCGTCGCCCGCTACGAGGCGCTGGTGGGCGATTGCGCCGCACCGGCGGCGCCCGCCCCGGCAACCCCGCCCGGATCGGGCACCTGATCCCTCTGCGCGCGGCGCCTGCGCGTGACACCCCGGTGACAAGCGGCTAGAACCGCGCCATCACCGAGGTTGAGTCGAGGCCGCCCATGCTTCCCGCCCATCCCTTCGCCCGGGACGACGACGACCACCTGCGCGAGGAATGCGGCGTCTTCGGCATCACCGGCGCGGCCGATGCGGCATCCTTCGTCGCGCTCGGCCTGCATGCGCTCCAGCATCGCGGGCAGGAGGCGGGGGGGATCGTGTCGCACGATGCCGATCAGGGCTTCTGCTCGGTCCGCCGTTTCGGCTATGTGCGCGACAACTTCACCGCCCCGGACGTGATGCGCGCCCTGCCGGGCACCATCGCCATCGGCCATGTGCGCTATTCCACCGCCGGGTCCAAGGGCGCGACGGCGATCCGCGACGTGCAGCCGTTCTTCGGCGAATTCTCGATGGGCGGCTGCGCCATCGCCCACAACGGCAACCTGACCAACGCCGCCGCGCTCCGGCGCGAGCTGATCGAGCGCGGCTCGATCTTCCAGTCCTCGTCCGATACCGAATGCATCATCCACCTGATGGCGCGCTCGATCCAGAAGACACTGCCCGAACGGCTCAAGGATGCGCTGCGCCGGGTCGAGGGGGCGTTCTCCATCGTCGCGATGACGCGGACCAAGCTCATCGGCGTGCGCGATGCGCTCGGCGTTCGGCCGCTGGTGCTCGGGCGGCTCGGCGACGGTTTCGTTCTGGCCTCGGAAACCTGCGCGCTCGACATCATCGGCGCGCGGGCAGAACGCGAGATCGAACCGGGCGAGATGGTCGTGATCGAGAACGGGCAACTGGCGAGCTTTCGCCCCTTCGACCGCCGCGGCTCGCGCTTCTGCCTGTTCGAACAGGTGTATTTCAGCCGCCCCGATTCCATCCTCGGCGGCCGGTCGGTCTATGAAACCCGCCATGCCATCGGCGCCGAACTTGCCCGCGAGGCACCCGCCGCGGCCGACCTCGTCTGCCCGGTGCCCGACAGCGGCACCCCCGCCGCGATCGGCTATGCCGAGGCCTCGGGCATCCCCTTCGCCATGGGCATCGTGCGCAACCAGTATGTCGGACGCACCTTCATCGAGCCGACCGAGAACATCCGCAACATGGGCGTGCGGCTCAAGCTGAACGTCAACCGGGCGCTGATCGCGGGCAAGCGGGTGGTGCTGGTGGACGATTCGGTCGTGCGCGGGACAACCTCGCGCAAGATCAAGGAAATGGTGCTGGATGCTGGCGCGGCCGAGGTGCATTTCCGCATCGCCTCGCCGCCGACCGCCTGGCCCTGCTTCTACGGCGTCGACACGCCCGAACGCGCAAAGCTCCTCGCCGCCACGATGACCGAGGACGAGATGCGCAACTGGATCGGCGTGACCTCGCTGCGCTTCATCTCGCTCGACGGGCTTTACCGCGCGGCGGGCGAGGCGGGCGGACGCGACCCGGCGGCGCCGCGGTTCTGCGATGCCTGCTTCTCGGGCGACTATCCGATAGCCCCGGCCGACATGATCGACCGGGGCTTTGCGATGAAGGCCGCCGAATAGGGGCGGGCGGCCGTCCGCACGGGCCTGCCGGCCCGTCAGACCCGCGCCGCGCGCCAGCCGCCTGCGATCGCCAGTGCCGCGATGGCCGATTTGACCACCCCGCCGATCAGGAACGGCACGCAGCCCGCCATGAACGCCCCCCAGAGGCTCAGCGGCGTCACCACATAAAGCCACAGCACCCCCGGCACGAACAGCAGCGTCGCCGGCACCAGCGCCGCCACGAACAGCCGCAGCACGCCGCGGCCCAACCCGCGCTCGACCATCCAGCCGGTCATCCAGGCCATGACGACAAAGCCGAACAGGAACCCCGCCGTCGGCCCCATCAGATAGGCCGCCCCGGCCCCGCCATTGGCAAAGACCGGAAGCCCGATGGCCCCCTCGACCAGATAGGCCACCACGGTCACCGCCGCGAGCCGCGCGCCATAGGCGAGCCCGATCAGGCTGATCGCCAGCGTCTGCAGCGTCATCGGCACGGGATACATCGGCACGCTCACCTGCGCCGAAAGCGCGATCAGGAACGATCCCGCCAGCACAAGCAGGCCGCGGGTCAGAAGCGTCTGCGACGGCAGCAGCGCTCGGGTCAGGGTCATCGGATCATCCTCCTTGGATTGTCCTACAATCTTGGCGGCACGGCGACGGGCTGTCAACCACGCTTCGCCCCTCTTGCACCGCACCCGCGGCCCTGTCAAACGAGCCCCATGTCAACAGCGCCCGCCCCTGCCGTCGCCCTCGTCACCGGCGCCTCCCGCGGCCTCGGCTTCGCGCTGGCCGCGGCGCTCGGCGCGCGCGGCCATCACGTCGTCGCCGTCGCCCGCACCGTCGGCGGCCTCGAGGATCTCGACGACCGTATCGCCGCCGCCGGCGGCGCCGCCACCCTCGCCCCGCTCGACATCACCGACGAGGGCGCGATGCGCCACCTCTGCCGGTCGATCTTCGACCGCTGGGGCGGGATCGCCCTCTGGGCCCATGCCGCGATCCATGCCGCCCCGCTCGCCCCGGCCGGCCATATCGACGCCAGGGACTGGGCACGATCGGTCGCGGTGAACCTTGCCGCGACCGGCATGCTCATCCCGCTGGTCGAGCCGCTGCTGCGCGCGCGGGCCGGCACGGCGCTGTTCCTCGACGATCCGCGCGGCGGCGCGCCCTTCTTCGGTGCCTATGGCGCGACCAAGGCCGGGCAGATCGCCCTCGCCCGCTCCTGGGCCGCCGAGACCGCCCGGACCGGCCCCCACGTTCTGGTCCTCGAGCCCGCCCCGATGCCGACCGCCACCCGCGCCCGATTCTACCCCGGCGAGAACCGCACCCCCCTCGCCGATCCGGCCGCCGAGGCCGCGCGCCTCCTCGCCGCCGCCCTCGGCGACTGACCGCCCGCGACCGCGGCGGGGCCCGGTCAGTGCCCTTGATCTTCATCGTTCCCGAAAATACTCCCGCCGGAGGCGCAGATCGCCGCCCCGCGATCCCGCCGGGCGCGCTCACCCCCGCTCGTCGGCCGCAGCGCGCCCAAGCAGGGCCGCGACATAACCTTCGACAGACCGGAAACAGGCGAGGCGAAAATCCGCCACGTCCTCGGCCCAGATCGCCGCCGCGACCTGCGCCGCCCGGCTGCGGCGGACATCGCCGGGGCCGAAGGCACCGGGATCGAAATCCACCGGGCAGAGCCGCGCGAGCACGCCGCGCGTTCCCGGCCCGGCAAGGCAGAACACCGCCCGCGCATCGGACACATCGGCCAGGAGGTGATGCGTCCCCGCCAGCGGCGGCGCCAGCGCCGCCATCGCCGCGCCGGCCTCCGGCACCAGCAGCAGCAGCTCGTCCGGCGCCATCCAGGCCGCCGCCCGCGCGCCGCTGCGCACCAGCCGGCGCCGCGCCGGCAGGGTCAGCCCGAGCGTGCCGAGCGCCGCGGCGACGGCCGGATCCCCGAGCGGCGCCTTGAGCGTCATCATCCCCTGCGGCGCCGCGCGCGTGATCGTCACCTCAGCCATCCTGCCGCGCCCCTTCGGGATCGTGGAAGACCGGCGGGACGATGCGTGCCTCCACCCGCCGCTCCCCGGCGGCGAGGGTCAACACCGCGCCCATCCGCTCCGGCCCCCGCCGCACCAGCCCCATCGCGATGCCGCGCCCGAGCGTGGGCGAGCGATAGGTCGAGGTCACGCGCCCCTGCACCCGGCGCTGGCCGTTCGCGTTCACGCCCTCGTCCAGCGCATAGGCGCCCTCGGGGATCACGCTGCCGTCGAGCGTCTCGAGCCCCACCAGCCGCCAGCGGTCGGGGTCGGTCATGGCCGCGCGCATCTGCCCGCGCTTGCCCAGATAGTCGGCCTTCCTGCCCCCGATCGCCCGGTCGAGGCCGAGCTCCTGCGGGATCACCGTCCCGTCGGTTTCGTCGCCGATCATGATGAAGCCCTTCTCGGCCCGCATCACATGCAGCGCCTCGGTGCCATAGGCCATCACGCCGAGCGGCGCGCCGACGTCCAGCAGCGCCTCCCACAGCGCCAGCCCCCGGCCCGCCGGCACCGCCAGCTCATAGCTCAGCTCGCCCGAGAACGAGATGCGCAAGGCACGCGCCGGGATGCCGGCGAGCATGCCTTCGGCCCAGTGCATGAAGGGCAGCGCCGCCTTCGACACATCCATCCCGCCGAGCGCCTCGAGCGCGCGCCGCGCGTTCGGGCCGACCACGGCGATCTGCGCGAACTGCTCGGTGAGGTTGAGCGTGAAGACCTGCCAGCCGGTCCATTCGGTCTGCAGCCAGTCCTCCATCCAGACGTGGATCCGGTCGGCTCCGCCGCTGGTGGTATGGCACAGCCAGGTCTCGGCATCGAGCCGCGCCACCACCCCGTCGTCGATCACGAAGCCCTGCTCGTTGCACATCACCCCGTAGCGGCAGCGGCCCACCGGCAGGGTGGACATCGTGCCGGTATAGACCATGTCGAGAAAGCGCCCCGCATCCGGCCCCTTCACGACGATCTTGCCCAGCGTCGAGGCATCGAGGAGGCCGAGCGCGCGGCGCGTGTTCGTCACCTCGCGCGCGACCGCATCCGCGCGCGTCTCGCCGGCCCGCAGATAGGCCCAGGGGCGGCGCCAGAGGCCGACCGGTTCCCAGACCGCGCCATGCGCCTCGTGCCAGCCGTGCAGCGGCGTGCGGCGCAGCGGCTGGAACAGATCGCCCCGCGCCTCGCCGGCCAGCGCGCCGAGCGTGACGGGGGCAAAGGGCGCGCGGAAGGTGGTCGTGCCGACCGCCGGGATCGGCGCGCCCCGCGCCGCGGCCAGCACGGCAAGCCCGTTGATGTTGCTCAGCTTGCCCTGGTCGGTCGCCATGCCGAGCGTGGTGTAGCGCTTGGCATGCTCGACGCTCGTGTAGCCCTCGCGCGCGGCGAGATCGACATCGGCCACCTTCACGTCGTTCTGGAAGTCGAGCCACATCCCGGCCCGCAGCTTGGGCCCTGCGCCGGCGGGCATCATCCAGACCGGCAGGATCGGCGCCTCGGCCTCGGCCCAGGCCGCCGGCGCTTCGGCAGCGGGATCGGCGGCGCGGGCGGCGCTTTCCAGCGCATCGGGCAGGCGCAGCGCGCCCGCCGCCGCCCCGGCGCAGGTCACGATCGCCTCGCCCGACGCGCCGGTCGGCGGATGGGCGGGGTCGGGCAGGAACATCGCCCCGGCCTCGTCCCAGGCGAGCCTGCCGCCCGGCTGCGACCACAGATGCACGGCCGGCGACCAGCCGCCCGACATCGCCACCCCGTCGCAGGCGATGCGGCTGGTCTCGCGCCCGTCACCCGCCTGCGCGCAGAGCGCGACGCCCGTCACCCGGCCGCGCCCGAGCACGCGGGCGATGCCCGTGCCGGTCGCCACCGCGATCCCGGCCGCGCGGGCCGCCTGCGGCAGCGCGCCGTCGGCCGCCGGGCGGGCATCGACGACGAGCGGCACCGCAAGGCCCGCGGCATGCAGCGCCAGCGCGGTGCGATAGGCGTCGTCGTTGTTGGTCACCACCACCATCCGCCGCGCCGGCGCCACCGCCCAGTTGACCAGATAGTCGCGCACCGCCCCGGCCAGCATCACCCCGGGCCGGTCGTTGCCGGCAAAGGCCAGCGGGCGCTCGAAGGCGCCGGTGGCCGCGATCACCCGCCCGGCCCGGATGCGCCAGAGCCGCCGGCGCGGGCCGCCCGCATCGGGGTCGTGGTCGGTCAGGCGTTCCTCGACCAGCACATAGCCGTGGTCATGAACCGCCGCGACGGTTGCGCGGGCGCGGCGGGTCACATTGGGCAGGCGGTCCAGTTCGGCCAGCGCCGCCGCGACCCAGGCCTCGGGCGCAAGGCCCGCGATCGTGCCGCCATCGACCGGCGCCCGCCCGCCCCAATGCGCCGCCTGCTCGAACAGCATCACCCGCCGCCCGGCACGGCCCGCCACAAGCGCGGCCTGCAGGCCCGCCACGCCGCCCCCCGCCACCAGCAGGTCGCAAAAGCCGTACATCTGCTCGTAGCGGTCGGCATCGGGATGCGTCGGCGCCGGGCCGAGACCGGCGGCACGGCGGATCGCCGGTTCGAACAGGTGTTTCCAGAACGCGCGGGGATGGATGAAGGTCTTGTAGTAGAAGCCCGCAGGCAGAAGCCGGGCGGCGGCATCGCCGAGGATGCCGATGTCGAAGGCAAGGCTCGGCCAGTGGTTCTGGCTCGCCGCGCGCAAGCCGTCGAAAAGCTCGGCCTGGGTGGCGCGGACATTCGGCTCGCGGCGTGCGGTGCGGCCGAGGGTGACGAGGGCATTGGGTTCCTCGATGCCCGCGGCGACTGGACCGCGCGGGCGGTGATACTTGAACGACCGGCCCATGAGAAGCTGCCCCTGCGCGAGGAGGGCCGAGGCGAGCGTGTCGCCCGGATGGCCGCGCAGCCAGCGGTCGTTGAAGGCAAAGCGGAGCGTGCGGGTCCGGTCGATCAGCCGGCCGCCGGCGGCGAGCCGGGTCACGGGGCACCCCGCCCGGCGGCGTCATCGCCCGTCCCGGCCGCGCCGCCTTCGGCGGCAGCCTGCACGGCGCCGCCCGCGGATTGCCGCGCCGCGATGCGGGCCCGGACGGCGGCCGGCGGCTCCGGCAGATGCGCGGGATAGGTGCCGAACACCTCGAGCGTTGCGGTGCAGCGGGCGGCATGGAACCACTTGCCGCAGCCATAGGCATGGCGCCAGCGCTCGAGATGCACGCCCCGCGGATTGGCGCGAGTGAAGAGATAGGCCTCGAAGGCCGCGTCGTCGCCCTCGGGTCCGATGCGGCGCAGATGCGCCGCGCCGCCGGGCAGGAATTCGGTTTCCTCGGCGGTCACGCCGCAGGCAGGGCAGGTCAGCATCAGCATGGGCACAGACCCGCCCGGGGTGCAGGGGGGCGCGGGGG
>JBKBQT010000031.1:0-24097 GCA_046292445.1 Gemmobacter sp. | reverse complement strand
GAACAGCGCATCCACCGCATCGACACCGACCATTCGGCCGAGACGTTCAAGCATGTCCTGCTGCCGATCTGGATGGCGGCCTACAAATACGGCGGCAAGACCTATCGCTTCGTCGTCAACGGCCAGACCGGCAAGGTGCAGGGCGAACGCCCCTGGTCGGCCTGGAAGATCGCGCTGGCGGTGCTGCTTGCCCTGATCGTGATCGGCGGCATCGCGTTTCTTGCCGAAGGCATGCCGCAGGCTTTCTGACGCTGCTGCGCCCGGCACCGCCCCCCGGGGCCGCCCCGAGGGCATGGGGCGGCGCATGCGCCCTACAACACCTCGTGCACGTGATACCGCGGCCCCGCCGGCAGCCGCTCGCCCACCCCGACCGCAAGGATGCGGTTGAGCCAGACATGCGCCGGCGCCGCCGTCTCGAACCGCGGAATGATGCGGAAATACATCTCGGACGGATCGACCCGCTCGCCCGCCGCCAGCCGCGCCATCACCGCCGCCGGCCCATGCCGCATCCCCGTATAGGTCACATGGATCAGCCCGCCGTCCGCCGCCTCGACCGTCAGCCGCACATCGAGCATCAGCACCCCGTCGGCCCGCGTCAGCGCCCAGTCCCCGCCGCCGGACAGCACCCGGCCCGTCACCCGCCCCTCGACCCTGCCGCCCAGAACCGGCACGATCTTGCGGTCCCCCTGCGGCGTCGCCCCCAGCGCCTGCGCCGGCGCGAGATCGACCGACAGGATCAGCAAAGGGCGGGTTTCAAGCGGCAGCATCGCGGTCATCGGCCCCTCGATCGACGGGAATCCCAGCGCGCTGCAGGACAACATTGTTTTACAATAATGTCACCTTGATTCGGCCGCGCGCATGTGAGACGGAGACAACCGGGGAGGCAGGCCGTGCCGCGGATCGCCCGGCACAAGGGGTATGCGACATGAACGTGATGGAGCGGACCGCGGCGCAAAGCTCGCCCGACGTCGTGGTCGAGGCGATCATGTCCGGCGTCTATGCCGGACGGATGGTCCCCGGCCAGCGCCTTGTCGAGGCCGACCTGACGCGCAACCTCGGCGTCAGCCGAGGCCCGGTGCGCGAGGCGCTCAAACGGCTCGCGGCCGAGGGCCTCGTGACCCTCTCGCGCCACCGCGGCGCCTATGTCCGCGCCCTGTCGCGGCAAGAGGCGCATGACACGCTCGTCGTGCTCGAACGCATCGTCGGCCTCGTCGCGCGCCTTGCGGCCGAACGGGTCGATCTGCCGGGACAGCGCACGCTGCTCGCAGATCAGCACGCCCGCCTCGTCGCCACGGCCGAACGGGGCGATTTCGTGGCCCTGCTGAAGGAACGGCGCGATTTCTACGACGTGCTGATCCGCATGGCCGGCAATGGCGAGCTTGCCCGCCTCATGCCGCTGATGCAGATCCACCTGCTGCGCCTGCAATTCCAGAGCTACGTCACCCATGACCAGCGCGCCAAGCAGTTCCTCGACTATGCCGCGATCACCGATGCGGTGCTCGCGGGCAACCGCGTCCGGGCCGACCGGCTGATGCAGATCCACATCAAGCGCACGCGCCTTGCGCTCATGCGCCTGCCGGACGAGGCTTTCGCTGCCGCCCAGCTCTGATCGGTCTTGATTTCCCCTCCGCTGCCCGACAGGATTGTCGGACAATAGGGGGGCAGCATGGCAATCCTGATCACCGGCGGCACCAAGGGCATCGGCCTTGCCATCGCGCGCGCCTTCGCGGCCGAAGCGGGGACGGTGTTCCTCAACTATCACGGCGACACCGCCGCGGCAGACCGGGCGCGGGCCGCGGTGGCGGCGCAGGGCGCATCGGTCCACCTCATCCGCGCCGATGCCGGCACGCCCGAGGGCTGCGCGGCCATGGCCGCGGCCATCGCGGCGACCGGCGCGCGCCTCGGCCAGGTCGTGCATTGCGCGGTCGATGCCTATGCCACCCCGGCCCTGACCGCCGACCCAGCCCGTTTCGCCCGCGCGGTGACAACCAACGGCGCCTCGCTCCTCTTTCTCGTGCAGGCCTGCCTGCCGCTGATGGACCGCGGCTCGACGGTGTTCTTCCTCACCTCGCGCGGCGGGCGGATCGTGGTGGACAACTACGTCGCCATCGGCGCCGGCAAGGCGATGGCAGAGGCGATCCTGCGCTACCTTGCGACCGAACTCGCCCCCCGCGGCATCCGCATCAATGCCGTCGCCCCCTCGATCGTCGAAACCGACGCGGTGCGCACACTCTTCGGCGACAGGACCGAGGGGTTGATGAAACATGCGGCCGAAGCCAACCCGTCGGGCCGCGCGGTGCGCGATGCCGACTACACCGGCCTGATGCGCTACCTCGCCTCGCCCGCGGCCGAATTCGTCACCGGCCAGATCGTGTTCGTCAACGGCGGCGCCAACCTGAGCGCCTGACAACCGGCCGCACCGCAGGACGCCGGCCCAGCGCGGACCGGCCAGCGCGCGCGCCGCCAGCGACCGCGATCCCGGCCGGCCCGATCCGCACCGCCCGCGGCGCCGCCGGCATCTGCGCCGCCCCCCCGCTTCACTGTTCCACAAATACTCATTCCCGATGCCGGTCACCGCGCGCCGCGGGAGGCGTGCAGACCGCGCGAAGGATCGCACCGGCGCGCGCGGCGCGCCGCGCGGGGCGGCGGCGCTACCCCGCCAGCCGCCCGAGGATCGCAGCCGTGTCGAGCCCCGCGACGGCCCCCGGCACCGCCCCACGGTCCCCCGCCACGCGGGTTGCGACATAGCCGTCGGCGACCGCCGCCGCCCCGCCGCGGATCAGCACCGAAGCGGTCAGCAGCACGGCAAGCCGTTCGGCGAACCAGCGCGCCTCGGCCTCGGGCGGCAGGCCCGGCCAGCGCGCGCGATGCGCGGCCAGCGCCGCGTCATAGGCCCGGTCCGTGCCCGCCGCCGCATCGAGCCGGGCCGCCAGCGCCGCCGCCGCGCCCGGCTCGCGCGCGAGGGTTCGCAGGATGTCGAGCGCGATCACATTGCCCGACCCCTCCCAGATGCCGTTCAGCGGCGCCTCGCGGTAGAGCATCGGCAGGCCGGTATCCTCGACATATCCCATCCCCCCGAGGCATTCCATCGCCTCGCCGATCACCCAGACCGCCCGCTTGTTCGACCAGAACTTCGCCAAGGCCACCCCGATCCGGGCAAAGGCCCGCTCGCCGGCGTCGAAGGCGGCGGCGACATGCAGGCCGAGCGCGGTTGCCCCTTCCCAGTCGAGGCAGAGGTCGGCGAGCACCGCCCGCATCAGCGGCTGGTCGATCAGCCGGCGCTGGAACGCGCTGCGCCCCGCGCACCACCACTGCGCCTCGGCCAGCGCGGCCCGCATGAGGCCCGCCGGCGCCATCGCGGTATCAAGGCGGGTGTGATGCACCATCTCGACGATGGTGCGCACCCCGTCGCCCTCGTCCCCGAGGCGCTGCGCCAGCGCCCCGTGATACTCGATCTCGGCCGAGGCATTGGCCCGGTTGCCCAGCTTGTCCTTCAGCCGCATCAGCCGGATGCCGTTGCGCCCCCCCTCGAGCCAGCGCGGCACGAGGAAACAGGTCAGCCCCCCGGGCGCCTGCGCCAGCGTCAGGAAGCCGTCCGACATCGGCGCCGAACAGAACCACTTGTGCCCGGTCAGACGCCAGCCGTCCGCCGTCGCCTCGGCCCGGGTCGCATTGGCCCGCACATCGGATCCGCCCTGCTTTTCGGTCATCGCCATGCCCATCGTCGCCGCCCGCTTGGCCGCGACGGGGGCGATCGCGGCGTCGTAGGCCCGCGCCGTCAGCCGCGGATGCCAGAGCGCGGCAAGCGCGGGATCGGCGGCCAGCGCTGGCACGGCGGCATAGGTCATGGTCATCGGGCAGCAGACCCCCGGCTCGACCTGGCTGAGCGCATAGACCATCGCGGCATGGCTGGCATGCCCGCCCGACCGCCCTTCCCAGGGCGCGGCGGCATAGCCATGCGACAGGCCGAGCGCCATCAGGTCGTGATAGGCCGGATGGAACGCCACCTCGTCCAGCCGCCGCCCGCCGCGGTCGAAGGCGCGCAGCTCCGGCGGATGGCGGTTCGCCGCGCGCCCGGCCTCGCGCATCGCGGCGCTGCCCGCCGCCGCGCCGAAGGCGGCCAGTGCCGATGCATCGGCGCCCGAAGCGGCCGCCCAGTGGCGCAGCACGGGATCGGCCGCCCAGAGATCCGCCGCCTCGGGCAGCGGCTGGTTGGTCACGTCATGCGTGGGCAGGCGATCGGTCGGCGGGGCGGGCGGCGGGGCGGCGATTTGGCTGGGCATGGGCATTCCTCCTCGCGCCATCCTAACAGCCCCGCGGGGGATTCCCATCGGCCGCCGCTTGTGGCATCTTCCCGCCACGGGGCAGCAAGACCCCGCGAGGCAGAGCATGGCACGACACGATGCGCGGCGCGACAATGGCCCGGCCCTCGGCGCGGCGCTCTATTTCATGCTCGCCTTCGTGATGGGCAGCTACTTCACCTTTGCGGCTGTGCAGGGCGACCATGGCGTGTTCCGCCGGGTGCAGATCGAGGCCGAAACGCGCGCCCTTCTGGCCGAGCGCGACCGCCTCGCTGCCAGCCTTGCGGCGGCCGAGAACCTGACGCGGCGGCTCTCGGACAGCTACCTCGACCTCGACCTGCTCGACGAGCGGGCGCGCGACATGCTCGGCCACCTGCGCCCGGACGAGGTGGTGATCCCCTGATCCGGCCCGCGGCGCTGCCTTGCCGATCCTGTTTCCCGCCGCGCCCCCCGCCGTGCCCCCGCCGTGTTCCCCCTTGAAACGCGCGATGCGGGCGGGATAGTTTAACGGTGAACTATCCCAGCCGCCGGAGGGGCCATGGCGACGCGCAAACCGACCGACAAGCCGAACGTGTCGAGGGAGGACCTGATCCGCTACTACCGGGACATGCTGCTCATCCGGCGGTTCGAGGAAAAGGCGGGCCAGCTTTACGGGATGGGCCTGATCGGCGGCTTCTGCCACCTCTACATCGGGCAAGAGGCGGTCGTGGTCGGCCTCGAGGCGGCATCCAAGCCGGGCGACAAGCGCATCACCTCCTACCGCGACCATGGCCACATGCTCGCCTGCGGGATGGACCCGAGGGGCGTGATGGCCGAACTCACGGGGCGCGCGGGCGGCTATTCCAAGGGCAAGGGCGGGAGCATGCACATGTTCTCGAAGGACCGGCATTTCTACGGCGGCCACGGCATCGTCGGCGCGCAGGTGCCGCTCGGGGCCGGCCTTGCCTTTGCCGACAAGTATCTGGGCAACGACAACGTCAGCTTCGTCTATTTCGGCGACGGCGCGGCCAACCAGGGCCAGGTCTACGAGACCTACAACATGGCCGAACTCTGGGCCCTGCCCGCGATCTTCGTGATCGAGAACAACCAGTATGCGATGGGCACCAGCGTCAGGCGCGCGACGAAATCCACGACGCTCTACGGGCGCGGCGAAGCCTACGGGATTCCGGGCGAGCAGGTGGACGGGATGGATGTGCTGGCGGTCAAAGCGGCAGGCGACAAGGCGGTGGCGCACTGCCGCGCCGGCAAGGGGCCGTATATCCTCGAGATGATGACCTATCGCTATCGCGGCCATTCGATGTCGGACCCGGCGAAATACCGCACGCGCGAGGAGGTGCAGAAGATGCGCGACGAACGCGACGCCATCGAGCACGTGCGCGATCTGCTGGTGCAGGGCGGCCATGCGACGGATGACGACCTCAAGGCGATCGACCGCGACATCAAGGGGATCGTGAACGAGGCGGCCGAGTTTGCCAAGGAAAGCCCGGAGCCGGACCTGTCCGAACTCTGGACCGACATCTACGCCTGAGGGGACATTCGACATGACCGACATCCTGATGCCCGCCCTCTCGCCGACGATGGAGGAGGGCACGCTCGCCAAATGGCTCGTGAAGGCCGGCGACACCGTCAAGGCCGGGCAGATCCTGGCCGAGATCGAGACCGACAAGGCGACGATGGAATTCGAGGCGGTGGACGAGGGGGTCGTGGCCGAGCTTCTCGTCGCCGAAGGCGCCCAAGGCGTCAAGGTCAACACCCCCATCGCCCGCATGGCCGGCGAGACCGCACCGGCGGCGGCGCCGCAATCGCAAGATTTTTCGACGAAAAATCTTGCGTCCCCGGCCGATACGCCTGCGCCCGCAGCGGCCGCCGCCCCGGCCAAGCCGCCGGTCGCAACGCGCGCGGCCGGCCCGGACTGGCCCGAAGGAACCCCGGTCAAGGCGATGACGGTGCGCGAGGCCCTGCGCGAGGCGATGGCCGAAGAGATGCGCCGCGACCCGACGGTGTTCCTCATGGGCGAGGAGGTCGGCGAATATCAGGGCGCCTACAAGATCAGCCAGGGCCTGCTCGACGAATTCGGCGCCCGCCGCGTGGTCGATACGCCGATCACCGAGATGGGCTTTGCCGGCATCGCGGTCGGCGCATCCTGGGGCGGCCTCAGGCCGATCGTCGAGTTCATGACGTTCAACTTCGCCATGCAGGCGATCGACCACATCATCAACTCGGCCGCCAAGACGCTCTACATGTCGGGTGGCCAGATGGGCAGCCCGATGGTGTTCCGCGGCCCGAACGGGGCGGCGGCGCGGGTCGGCGCGCAGCACAGCCAGGATTACGCGGCCTGGTATGCGATGATCCCCGGCCTCAAGGTGGCCATGCCCTATTCGGCCTCGGACGCCAAGGGGCTGCTCAAGACCGCCATCCGCGATCCCAACCCGGTGATCTTCCTCGAGAACGAGATCCTCTACGGCCGCAGCTTCGATGTGCCTCAGGTCGAAGACTGGACCGTGCCCTTCGGCCGTGCCCGGATCTGGCGCGAGGGCACGGATGTCACCATCGTCAGCTTCGGGATCGGCATGACCTACGCGCTCGAGGCCGCGGATGCGCTGGCCAGGGACGGGATCAGCGCCGAGGTGATCGACCTGCGCACCCTGCGCCCGATCGACTACGACACCGTCATCGCCTCGGTGCAGAAGACCAACCGCTGCGTGACGGTCGAAGAAGGGTTCCCGGTCGGTGCTATCGGCAACCATCTGTCCGCCGAGATCATGACGCGCGCCTTCGACTGGCTCGATGCGCCGGTGCTGAACTGCACCGGCAAGGATGTTCCCATGCCCTATGCCGCGAACCTCGAAAAGCTCGCGCTGGTCACGACGGCCGAGGTCGTCGCGGCCGTCAAATCCGTCTGCTACCGCTGAAGGGGCCCGCGCGATGACCGATATCCTGATGCCCGCCCTCTCGCCGACGATGGAGGAGGGAACGCTGGCCAAATGGCTCGTGAAGGCGGGCGATACCGTCAAGGCCGGGCAGATCCTGGCCGAGATCGAGACCGACAAGGCGACGATGGAGTTCGAGGCGGTGGACGAGGGGGTCGTGGCCGAGCTTCTCGTCGCCGAAGGAACCGCAGGGGTACGGGTGAACACCCCGATCGCGCGCATGGCGGGCGAGGCGGGGTCGGCCGGATCACCCGCGGCGCCGCCCCAAGATTTTTCTACGAAAAATCTTGGGGCTCCCCCACCCGCGACCGAAGATCTTTCGTCGAAAGATCTTCGCGCCCCGGCGCCGGCGCCTGCTGGCAAGCGCGTCTTTGCCTCGCCGCTGGCGCGCCGGATCGCGGCCGAGCGCGGGCTCGATCTCGCCACGCTGACCGGCAGCGGTCCCGGCGGGCGGATCGTGCGGGCCGATGTGGAGGCCGCCCCGACCGCAGGGTCCGCTGCGGCCCTGCCGTCCGCGCCGGTCGCTGCCGCCGCCGCGCCCGCGGCGGCCCCGGCGGCGGCCATGATGCCCGCCGGCCCCGGTTACGCGCAGGTCGCCCGGATGTACGAGGGCCGCGCCTTCACCGAGGTTCCGCTCGACGGGATGCGCCGCACGGTCGCGGCGCGGCTGACCGAGGCCAAGCAGACCATCCCGCATTTCTACCTGCGCCGGTCGGTGCGGCTCGACGCGCTGCTGGCCTTCCGCGAGACGCTGAACGCGCAGCTCGCACCCCGCGGGGTCAAGCTGTCGGTCAACGACTTCATCATCAAGGCCTGCGCCCTCGCGCTCCAGCAGGTGCCCGATGCCAATGCCGTCTGGGCCGGCGACCGGATCCTGCGGATGAAGGCATCCGATGTGGCCGTGGCGGTCGCGGTCGAGGGGGGGCTTTTCACGCCCGTCCTGAAGGACGCGCAGGCCAAGTCGATCTCGGCGCTGTCGGCCGAGATGAAGGATCTTGCGGGGCGCGCGCGGGCGCGCAAGCTCGCGCCGGCCGAGTATGTCGGCGGGTCCATGGCGATCTCGAACCTCGGGATGTTCGGGATCGAGAATTTCGACGCGGTCATCAACCCGCCGCATGGGTCCATCCTCGCGGTGGGTGCGGGGCTGAAGGCGCCGGTGGTGCAGGCCGACGGGACGCTGGGCGTGGCCACGGTCATGGCGATGACGCTGTCGGTCGATCACCGGGTGATCGACGGCGCGCTTGGCGCGGCGCTGCTCGAGGCGGTGGTCGGGCATCTGGAGAGCCCGCTCGGGATGCTCGCCTGACCGGCGGCGGCGGGGCGTTGCCCCGCTGCGCATCCCCCGCTATTGCGGCCACGCGGGTGCCCCTGCGGGCCGAGGGCGAGAGCAAACCATGGCCATGACCCCCAGCGCGCGCGGCATCCTTCTGATGCTGCTGGCGGTGTTCCTGTTCACGGCGATGGACGCGCTGGTCAAGACGATGATCGCCGACTACGGCACCGTCCAGGCGATCTGGGCGCGCTATACCGGGCAGACGGTCATCGTGGGGCTGATCCTTGCCCCGCGGCTGCGGACGATGCTGCGCACGCGCTATCCGGTGGCGCAGGCGGCCCGGTCGCTCTGCCAGTTCGGGGCCTCGGCGCTGTTCTTCACCGGCCTTGGCTATGTCGGGCTGGCCGAGGCGACGGCGATCATGGATGTGAACCCCGTGCTCATCACGCTCGGCGCGGCATTATTCCTCGGGGAACGGCTCGGGCCGCGGCGGCTCTTCGGCGTCCTCGCCGCTTTGATCGGGGCGCTGATCGTGATCCGTCCGGGTTCCGGCGTGTTCGTCTGGGGTGCGCTCCTGCCGCTCGCCGCGGCGGTGTTCTACGCCGCCTATGCGCTCATCACCCGTGCCGTCGGCCGGGACGAACCGGTTTGGACATCGCTGCTCTACACCGCGCTTGCGGGCACGGTGATCGCCTCGGCGCTGCTGCCCTGGCACTGGACGCCGGTCGCCAGTCTCGCCGATGCGTTCGGGTTTCTTGCCATCGGCGCGCTGGGCGCGATGGCGCAGCTCTGCCTCATCCGCGCCTTCACCCTGACCGAGGCGGCGGTGGTCGCGCCGTTCGGCTATGTGGGGCTGGTCTTCGCGACCGGCTGGGGCCTCGTGCTCTTCGGCGAAGTGCCCGATGCCTGGACCATTGTCGGTGCGGGGGTGATCGTTCTCGCCGGGCTCTACGTCTGGCACCGCGAAACGCGGGCGGCGCGCATCAACGCAGGCGCGCCGCCGCGATGATAGGGCCGGGGCCCGGCTCCTGGACGATCACCACGACGGGGTCGGGGCCGTCGGCCACCGCATCGACCCGGATCGGCGCATCGCCTGCCCATTGCGCGATCGCGTTCCAGGCGGTCACGATGTTGTGGTATGTCTCGGTCCGGCCCGCATTCTCGCCCCGCTCGATCGTGACCGTCTCGGCCGGGCGATAGCGGACGAGGACGATCTGCACCGCCCGGTCCAGTGGCGGTTCGGCCGTGGCGCGGATGCGCAGCGCATTTCCCTCGCGCAGGAGTTCCAGCTGAACGGTGCCGGCCGCCGCCGCATGCTGCCGGATCAGCGATGCGATCTCGGCGGTCTTGAAGCCCGGAACGCGCGCCGTGCCGGCGACGATGACCTGGGGCGTGTAGATCATCTTGGACCCGACGGCGCGGGCATAGGATTTCTGCCGTTCGGTGAACCCGGCATGAGCGAAGGGATCCTTCCAGCCAAGGTAATCCCAGTAATCCACATGCAGCGCCAGGGCGATCACGTCGTCGCGCGCGGCGAGTTCGGCGAGATTGGCGTCCGCGGGCGGGCAGGATGCACAACCTTGCGACGTGAAAAGCTCCACCACGACGGGCGTCTGCGCGGCCAGGGGTTGCGCCGGGCCCGAGACGAACCCGGCGACCAACCCGGCGACCAGCACCGCGCGCCACCCTGTCGTCATGCCCGTTCTCCTGCTCATGCCACCATTGGATAGGTAGCGAAGCGTGCCTGCCCGGGCCAATCACCCTATTGCGAGGGGTGCGGCAACGCGTCTGACGCAAAAGGGCTGGATTTTCTGCATACTGTTGCATACAACCCGCTCAACCCTCTTGCCCGGTGCCGCGCAGGCGACGAACATCGGTGCGAAGGGGCCGAGCCGCCGCGCAGCCAGGAGACAGCGATGACCGTCACCGTCGGACACGACAGCATGAAAACCCGCCGCACGCTGACCGCCGGCGGCACCGACTATGCCTATTACGCGATCCCGGCGGCCGAGGCCGCGGGCCTTGGGTCCTTCGCCCGGCTTCCCGCCGCGCTCAAGGTCGTGCTGGAGAACATGCTGCGCTTCGAGGACGGGCGGACGGTGACCGTGGACGACATCCGCGCCTTTGCCGACTGGGGCACGAACGGGGGCCGCAACCCGCGCGAGATCGCCTATCGCCCGGCGCGCGTGCTCATGCAGGATTTCACCGGCGTGCCCGCGGTGGTGGACCTTGCGGCCATGCGCGACGGGATCAAGGCGCTGGGGGGCGATGCGAAAAAGATCAACCCGCTGGTCCCCGTCGATCTGGTGATCGACCACAGCGTGATGATCGACGAATTCGGCACCCCGCGCGCCTTCCAGCTGAACGTGGACCGGGAATACGAGCGCAACATCGAGCGCTACAAGTTCCTCAAATGGGGTCAGGGCGCGTTCGACAACTTCCGCGTCGTGCCCCCCGGCACGGGCATCTGCCACCAGGTCAATCTCGAATATCTCGCCCAGACGGTCTGGACCGATACGGATCCCTCGGGCGCGCTCGTCGCCTACCCGGATACGCTGGTGGGAACCGACAGCCATACCACGATGGTCAACGGGCTGGCCGTCCTTGGCTGGGGCGTCGGGGGCATCGAGGCCGAGGCGGCGATGCTGGGCCAGCCGGTGTCGATGCTGATCCCCGAGGTCGTCGGCTTCAAGCTCACGGGCCGGATGGTCGAGGGCACGACGGCGACCGACCTTGTGCTCAAGGTCGTGCAGATGCTGCGCCAGCACGGGGTGGTGAACAAGTTCGTCGAATTCTGGGGCGAGGGGCTCGACCATCTGCCGCTGGCCGACCGGGCGACCATCGCCAACATGGCGCCCGAATACGGTGCGACCTGCGGGTTCTTCCCGGTCGATGCCGAGACGCTGCGCTACCTGCGCCAGACTGGCCGCGACGAGGCGCGCATCGCGCTGGTCGAGGCCTATGCGCGCGCGCAAGGGATGTGGCGGGATGCGGATTATGCCCCGATCTACACCTCGACGCTGGAGCTTGACATGGGCACCATCGTGCCCGCCATCTCGGGGCCGAAACGGCCGCAGGATTTCCTGCCGCTGAACACCGCCAAGGCCGCCTTCGCGCGCGAGATGGAGGCGTCGTTCAAGCGCCCGATGGGCACCGAGGTGCCGGTGCAGGGGCAGGACTATACCCTGTCCTCGGGCAAGGTGGTGATCGCCGCGATCACCTCCTGCACCAACACCTCGAACCCCTATGTGATGGTCGGCGCGGGGCTGGTGGCGCGCAAGGCGCGCGCGCTCGGCCTGACGCGCAAGCCCTGGGTCAAGACCTCGCTTGCGCCCGGAAGCCAGGTGGTCTCGGAGTATCTCGAGGCGGCGGGGCTGCAGGCGGATCTCGACGCGCTCGGCTTCAACCTTGCGGGCTATGGCTGCACGACCTGCATCGGCAATTCGGGGCCGCTGGCGCCCGAGATTTCCAAGGCCATCGCCGAGGGCGATCTGGTCGCCGCCGCGGTCCTGTCGGGCAACCGCAACTTCGAGGGGCGCATCAGCCCGGACGTGCGCGCCAACTACCTCGCGTCGCCGCCCCTCTGCGTTGCCTATGCGATTGCGGGCGACATGAACATCGACATCACGACCGAACCGCTCGCCCATACGCCCGAGGGCAAGCCGGTCTATCTCGCCGACCTCTGGCCGACCAATGCCGAGATCGCCGAAGTCGTCCACGCCACCGTCACGCGCGAGGCGTTCCTCAAGCGCTATGCCGACGTGTTCAAGGGCGATGCGCGGTGGCAGGCCGTCGAGACGGTCGCGCGCGAGACCTACGACTGGCCGCCGAGCTCGACCTACATCCAGAACCCGCCCTATTTCCAGGGCATGGCGCCCGCACCCGGCAGCATCCGCGACATCACCGGCGCGCGCATCCTTGCGCTTCTGGGCGACATGATCACGACCGACCACATCAGCCCGGCCGGGTCGTTCAAGGCGACCACGCCCGCGGGCCGCTACCTCGTCGAGCGGCAGGTGCCGGTGAGCGAGTTCAACAGCTACGGTGCCCGGCGCGGCAACCACGAGATCATGATGCGCGGCACCTTCGCCAACATCCGCATCAAGAACGAGATGCTGGCGGGGGTCGAGGGCGGCTATACGCTCGGGCCCGACGGGCAGCAGACCTCGATCTTCGATGCCGCGATGGCCTGGCAGGCACAGGGCGTGCCGCTGGTGGTGATCGGCGGGGTCGAATACGGCGCGGGGTCGTCGCGCGACTGGGCGGCCAAGGGCACTGCCCTTCTTGGCGTCAAGGCGGTGATCGCCGAAAGCTTCGAGCGTATACACCGCTCCAACCTCGTCGGCATGGGCGTGGTGCCGTTCGAATTCACCGGCGGGGACAACCGCAAGTCGCTGGGGTTGAAGGGCGACGAGGTGATCTCGATCACCGGGCTCGAGGGCGACCTGCGGCCGCTGAGCCTCGTGCCCTGCACCATCCACACCGGCGACGGCACGGCCCGCACGATCACCCTGCGCTGCCGGATCGATACCGAGATCGAGATCGACTACGTGCGGCACGGGGGCGTTCTGCACTACGTGCTGCGCGACCTCGCCCGGGCGGCGTGACGATCCCGCCCGCCGGCACCGGATGCCGGCGGGCGGTCCCGCGCGGCTGTCACCGGGCTGTTGACGGATCGTCGCGCGCCTGTCCACGTATCGTCACAGCACGCGGGTATCCGGGCGACGCGAGTCAACCCCGGAGTGTTTCCCATGCTCAACCGTCGCCAATTCGGCCTCATGTCGCTGGCCGCCGCCGGCGCCCTTGCGGCGCCCATGGTGGTGCGCGCCACCCGCGCCGCCGCCCAGACCGGCAGCGCGCGCAACGTCATCCTGATGATCAGCGATGGCGCAGGCTTCCACACCTGGCACGCGGCGTCCTATTACCGTCACGGCAAGCTCGGCATGGAGGTGTTCGACGCCTTCCCGGTCAAGACGCTGATGACCACCTATCCGCTGAACGTCGAGCGCGCGCCGACCAATGACATGACGCCCAAGGTCGGCTATGACGCCGCCGCGGCCTGGTCCACCGCACCCGGCGAGGGCGAACTGGGCGCCGGCATCACCAAGCTGCCCTACACGAACCACTTCGCCGGTTACGACTACGTCAAGCGCAACTATGTCGACAGCGCGGCGGCCGGCACGGCGCTGTCGTCGGGCATCAAGACCTTCAACAACTCGATCAACTGGACCAACGACGGCAAGCCGGTGCGCGACATGGGCAAGGCCGCCAAGGCGGCGGGCCGGGCGGTCGGCGTCGTGTCCTCGGTGCAGGTCAGCCACGCCACGCCGGCGGTGTTCTATGCCCAGAACGTCTCGCGAAACAACTATGCCGAGATCGGCGCGCAGCTCCTCGAAGAGGCGGTGCCGGATGTGGTGATGGGCGCGGGCCATCCGATGTTCAACCGCGACGGCGTCTACACGACGCCCGCCGGCGACAAGGCATTCCAGTATGTCGGCGGCGCGGATGCCTATGTGAAACTCGCCACCGGCCAGAGCCCCTACAAGCTGATCGACACCAAGGCCGGATTCGAGGCGCTGGCGTCGGGCTCGCTCGACCTCGAGGGCAAGCAGGTCTATGGCCTCGCCCCGGTCGCCAACACGCTGCAGTATCAGCGCGGCACCCGCGGCGGCGACTGGACGCCCGAGGCGCCGATGGGCAACCTGATCGGATCGGTCCCCTCGCTCGAGACGATGACCAAGGGCGCGCTCGCGGTTCTCGGCACCAAGCCGAAAGGGTTCTTCCTGATGGTCGAAGGCGGCGCGGTGGACTGGGCGGCGCATGGCAACCACACCGGGCGCATCATCGAGGAACAGATCGACTTCAACCGGTCGGTCGAGGCGGTCGTGGCCTGGATCGAGGCGAACGGCGGGTTCGAGAACACCCTTCTGATCGTCACCACCGACCACGGCAACGGCATGATGTACGGGCCCGAGAGCGACACCTTTGCCTTCCAGCCGGTCGTCAACCGCGGCCAGGGCAACCTGCCGGACGTGCAGTGGCACTACGACACCCACACCAACGAACTCGTCCCCGTCTGGGCCAAGGGCCCGGGGGCCGAGGCGCTGGTGGCCGCGAGCACGGGCGAGGACATGCACACCGCGATGGTCGGCTGGGGCTCGGTCAACCGCTATCACGACAACACCGACATCGCGCGGCTGATGATGGCGGGCATGGGCGCCGCCTGAGGCGATCGCCGATGGTCTGATACGGCGGCGGGCCGGTTTCCGGCCCCCGCCACCCCCGCCGCTCAGGCGCGGAAGTGCTTGGACAGCTTGAGCCCCTGCCCCTGGTAGTTCGACGCGATCCCCTGCCCGTAGAGCGCATCGGGCACGGCGGCCATGCGTTCGTAGACCAGCCGCCCCACGACCTGCCCGTGTTCGAGCACGAAGGGCGCCTCGTGGCAACGCACCTCGAGCACGCCGCGGCTGCCCGCGCCCCCCGCCGCCGCCCAGCCGAAACCGGGGTCGAAGAACCCCGCATAGTGCACGCGGAACTCGCCGACCATCGCAAGGTAGGGCGCCATCTCGGCCGCATGGGTGGGCGGGATCGTCACCGCCTCGCGGCTGACGAGGATGTAGAAGGCGCCGGGGTCGAGGATGATCTGGCCGTCGCGGGCCGTCACCTCTTCCCAGTACTCCGTCGGGTCGTAGGCGCCGATCCGGTCGAGGTCGATCACCCCCGCATGCGGCTTGGCCCGCCACCCGGCGCGCGCGCCCCCCGCGGGGCGCAGATCGACGGAAAATCCCAGCCCGTCCGAGATCACGGGCGTCCCGTCCACCAGCGGCGTGCGGGCATGCAGCGCCGCCAGAGCCGCGTCGCCCAGCGCCGCCTGCCCCTGCCGCAGCCGCACCTGGTTGAGCCGCATCCCAGCCCGCACCAGCACCGAGAAGGACCGCGGGCATATCTCGGCCCAGAGCGGCCCGGCATAGCCGGCCGGGATCCGGTCGAATTCGCTGCCGCCGTCGATGATCGTGCGGGTCAGAAGGTCGAGCCGGCCGGTCGAGCTTTTCGCATTGGCCACCGCCGCGACATCGGGGGGCAGCGCGAGGCGCTCCATCAGCGGCACGACATAGACGCAGCCCTTCTCGAGCACAGCGCCCGCCGACAGGTCCATCCGGTGCATGGCGAGGGCTTCGAGCCTGTCCTCCACCGTCCGCCCCGCCCCGGCAAGGAAGGACGCGCGCACCCGCCAGGCCACCGGGCCGAGGCGCAGATCGAGGCTGGCGGGCTGGACATGGGCCGGCGGGATGGGCAGGTCGGCGCCGATCGCGCCATCGGCGATCAGCCTGCGCAATCCCTGCGCGGGCAGGATGCCGGGATCGTGTTTCACGGAAAGCGCCGGCGGCGGCATCGGGGCGGGACTACGATGGTCGGGCCGGTGAGATTCGAACTCACGACCTCCCGCCCCCCAGACGGACGCGCTAACCAGGCTGCGCTACGGCCCGACGGCTGGCACTCATACCCATATCCCGCGGCGGGGCAAGCGCGAAAACGCACGTCTTACTGCCCCTGCACGCGCGATCGCGCCGCTTCGGCCAGCCGGCCGCGCAACGCGGCAAGGCGGGCGGCGAGCGGGGCGAGGGCGGCCGCCTGCCCGGCCAGCAGCGCGGCCGGGATCCGGCGCAGGCGCACGGCATAGGGAGGCGGGTCCGCCGGCTCGCCCGGCGCCTGCGGTCTGGTCGCGCCGGGCGGCGTCGATCCGGCATCCGGCAGTGCGGCCGGACGGTCGGGCGATGCGCCAGCCGGCGGTTCGGCATGGACCGGTCCATGCGGCCCGGGCGGCGGCGGTGCCGGTGCATCCGGCGGTCCGCCCGCCTTGCCCGCGCCGTCGGCCGCAACCGGCTCGGGCGGCGGCACGGGTCCGGCGCCGGTCGCCATCGCCTCGTCGGGCGGCGGCGCCCCGTCCGGCGGCATGGCGCTGCCGGGCGCCCGGGAGCTGTCGCCGACGGAGGCCGCAATCCCGATGCCGGCTGCCTGCTCGGGCAAACGGGGCAGCGCAGGCTCGCCGCCCGCATCCGCATCCTCCGGCGCCTGCAACGGCGGATCGGCGATCAGGCGGGCGCGCGCGGCAAGCGGGTCGATCCGGGCAAAGAGATCGTGGATGACCTTGGCGCCCTCGGACCCGCGGTCGCGCTGCGGCGCGGGGTCCATGGCGGGCGCCGCCACGGGTGCCTGCGGCCCTGCATCCGCGGCCGGCGGCGGCGCCGGTTCCTCGTCCTCGACGATGACCAGCGGCACCACTGCGCCGCTGAGCGCCGCAGTTCCGACCTGCACCACCAGGCGCACGCCGCGTTCGCGCAGGATCTTCTGAACGCCGCGGATGGTCAGCCCCTGGTCGTGCAGCAGAACCCGGATCCCGGCCAGCAGCGCCACGTCCGTCGGCCGGTAATAGCGCCGCCCGCCCGCCCGCTTGACGGGCCGCACCTGCGCGAACCGGCTTTCCCAGAAGCGCAGGACATGGGCGGGGGTGTCGAGCAGGTCGGCAACCTCGCTGATCGTGCGGAAGGCGTCGGGCGATTTGTCCATCCGCACCGCTCCGTTGCGCCGGTTCAGCGTTTCGGGCCAGCCGCCACGCGATCCTTCATCAGATGCGAGGGGCGAAACGACAGCACCCGCCGCGGCGAGATCGGCACCTCTTCCCCCGTCTTGGGATTGCGCCCCATCCGCGCCGCCTTGGAGCGGACGGTGAAGGTTCCGAAGGAAGAGATCTTGACCGTCTCGCCCGCGACCAGCGCATCCGAGACGTGTTGCAGCACCGTCTCGACCAGTTGCGCGGATTCGCTGCGCGACAGGCCCACCTCGCGGAAAACGGCCTCGCTCAGGTCCATCCGCGTCAATGTCTTGTCCCCCATGCCGATCCCCCGTGCGTTTTGCGCCACGATGGGCGCATGCGGGCGCGGCGTCAATATCAATGACTTGGATCGCGCCCTTCCGGCAGTTACCAGCGCAGCACCACCGCGCCCCAGGCCAGCCCGCCGCCGATCGCCTCGGCCACGACAAGATCGCCGGGCCCGATCTGCCCGCGCGACCGGCCGACCGACAGGGCAAGCGGGATCGAGGCGGCCGAGGTGTTGCCGTGATCCTGCACCGTCACCACCACCCGGTCCATCGGCACCTGCATGCGCTGCGCGGTGGCGGCGATGATCCGCAGGTTCGCCTGATGCGGCACGATCCAGTCCACATCCGCCCCGGTCAGTCCCGCCTTGTCGAGCGCGGCATGCGCGGTCGCGGCGAGTTTCTCGATCGCATGGCGGAACACCTCCTTGCCTTGCATGCGCAGGTGGCCGACCGTGCCGGTGCTCACGCCGCCATCGACATAGAGGATGCTGCGGTATCGCCCGTCGGAATGGAGGTCGGCGGCAAGGATGCCGCGGTCGGCGCTCGTCCCCTGCCCCGACGCGGCCTCGAGCACCACCGCCCCCGCCCCGTCGCCGAAAAGCACGGCCGTGGACCGGTCGGACCAGTCCATCAGCCGGCTGAAGGTCTCGGCCCCGATCACCAGCACCCGCTGCGCCAGCCCCGCCCGGATCATCGCGTCGGCATTGGCCAGCGCGAACACGAACCCGGCGCAGACCGCCTGCAGGTCATAGGCAAAGCCCCGCGTCATCCCGAGTTCGGCCTGCACCATCGTTGCCGCACTCGGAAAGGTCAGGTCGGGGGTCGAGGTCGCGACAATCACCGCATCGATGTCGTCCGGCCCGAGGCCCGCATCGGTCAGCGCGGCGCGCGCGGCGCGGGTGGCAAGGTCGGCCGTGCCCTGCCCGGGGGCCGCGAAATGCCGCCGCTCGATCCCCGAGCGCGACCGGATCCAGTCGTCCGAGGTCTCGAGGCTCGCCTCGAACTCGGCATTGGGCACCACCCTGTCGGGCAGATAGTGTCCCACGCCCCGGATGACCGACCGGACAACCCCTGCCGCCGCACCATGTTCCAAGCTCTATTGCCCCCCGCGGCTTGCGCCGGATGCGGCGGCGTCCGCCCCGCCCGCGCTCGCCGAGGCGACGCGCGCCGCCAGCCGTTCCTGAAACCCCGACCGGGCAAGCTGGAACGCCAGCTTGATCGCCGCCGAGACCCCGGTGGCGTCGGCGGCCCCGTGCGACTTGACCACCGTGCCGTTCAGCCCGAGGAACACGCCGCCGTTCACCCGCCGCGGGTCGATCCGCTTTTGCAGCCGCCGCAGCGAGGTGATCGCCAGCAGCGCGGCAAAGCGGCTCAGGATCGTGGCATTGAATGCCTCGCGCAGGAAATCGGCGATGAGCTTGGCCGTCCCCTCGCCGGTCTTGAGCGCGACATTGCCCGTGAAGCCGTCGGTCACGATCACATCGACCTTGTCCGACGGGATGTCACCGCCCTCGACGAAGCCGACGAAGGCAAAGCCGCCCGCTTCCTCGGCCGCCGCGATCAGGTCATGCGCCATCTTCAGCTCGGCGCGGCCCTTGTGCTCTTCGGTGCCGACATTGAGCAAGCCCACACGCGGCCGCGCGAGGCCGAGCCCGTTGCGCGCATAGGATGCGCCCATCATCGCATATTGCAACAGGTCGGGCGCGTCGGCCCGGACATCGGCGCCGACGTCGAGCATCACGTTGAACCCCTGCCGGCTGCGCGCGGGCCAGAGGCAGGCGATCGCGGGGCGGTTCACGCCGGGCAGCTTGCGCAGGCGGATCATGCTCAGCGCCATCAGCGCGCCGGTATTGCCGCAGGATACCGCAACCGTCGCCTCGCCCCGCTTGACCGCATCGATGCAGGACCACATCGACGTGCCTTCGCCGTGCCGCATGACATGGCTCGGCCGGTCGCCCATGCTGACCACCCCCGGCGCATGGCGCACCTCGGTGACCGCGCTCAGGCCGCGGCGCCGCGCGATCAGGCGGTTCAGCTCCGCCTCGTCGCCGTGCAGGATGAACCCGATCTCGGTGTTCTTGGCCGCCGACCGCGCCATGCCGGCCACGACCGCCGCTGCGCCCCTGTCGCCGCCCATGGCATCGACCGAAA
The DNA here is from genome assembly GCA_046292445.1 of Gemmobacter sp. Classification (GTDB taxonomy): domain Bacteria; phylum Pseudomonadota; class Alphaproteobacteria; order Rhodobacterales; family Rhodobacteraceae; genus CALIZF01. Next base: position 4,562 of record JBKBQT010000031.1, on the reverse strand, counting down.
TGATGATGCGGCGTGCAGCGTCGGGCATGGGCGTCACGGTGCCATCAGCGGAAGAGACGGGACACGCCCCGGGCGCTTAGGCCGCGTCGTCGTCCAGGTCGACCTCGGCAGTCGTCGCAACGACTTCGCGCGAGTCGTAATGGCCGCAGGCGCCGCAGACATGATGCGGGCGCTTGAGCTCGCCGCAATTCGGGCATTCGTTGGGGTTCGCGGCGACCAGCGCATCGTGCGCGCGGCGCATGTTGCGGCGCGACCGCGTGGTGCGATTCTGCGGAACAGCCATGTCACAACCTCAGGTTCGGAGGGGACAGGCCCCTTGAGACTAAAGGACGATCGCGGACGAGACGGAAGAGCATCCATCTGCGCAACCCCCCTTGCGAGGCGCGGAACATAGTCCATTCGCCGCCGCGCGCAAGCCCTTTCTCACCCGCCGCCGCCCTCGTCCGGGCCGGGCTCGGCCCTGAGCGTGCGCAATGCGGCGAAGGGCCTGATCGCCTCGTCGGTCAGCGGCGCCTCGCCCGGTGGCGCAAACACCGCCGTCCCGAGTTCCGCCCCCGGGCTGCGCGGATAATCCGGCAGCGCCAGTGCCAGCGCCTCGACGAGCACGGCGCCGAGGTCGATGACATCCGGCAGCGGCTCGATCCGGTCGTCCTCGGGCATCTCGACCTCGCCGGGCCCCGGCATCTCGAGACCCGCGACATAGATCCGCTCCACCGGCACGGCGATCTCGGCCGCGACGGGCGCCAGCGTGACGACGCAGGATTGCACGACCCGCGCGGTCAGTTGCCCGGTCAGATCGACGTCGCGCCGGCCGCGCGGCGCAAGCTGGCCCTCGAAACGCAACCGCCCGATCGAGCGCAGGCCCAGCGCCGCCGCGATGCGGCCACGGGCAGCGTCATCGGGAACGACCGCAAAGTCGAACGGCCGGCGCCCCGCAATCTCGGCGGTGCGAACCGGATGGCTGATCGGCAATACCCCGTCCATCGTCCTGCCCCGCCCTGCCGCACCGATGTCGCCGCGCCCGCCCGGACCGCAAGCGTCCTTGAACCGGTGGGCTTCATTCGCTAAGCGGGTTAGAAGGCTTCGCCGGGCAAGACAAGAGGGCGCAATGGATCGGGCAGGGCAAGGGCAGCGGGCGGTATGGCCGCGCGCAGTGCTGGCACTCGCCCTCGCGGTGATGCTGACGGCCTGCGCGCCCACCTTCACGGTTCACGGCTATGCCCCCGCCGACAGCGAGCTGACCCAGATCGAGGTCGGACGCGACACGCGCGACACGGTGGCGGCCGCCTTCGGCCGGCCGGGCGCGGCGGGCCTGCTGACCGATGGTGCGTGGTATTACGTCCAGAGCCGCTATCGCCACAGCGGCGCGCGCCAGCCGCAGGAGATCGACCGGCAGGTTCTGGCCATCTCGTTCGACGCCCGGGGCCGCGTGGCCAATATCGAGCGGTTCGGGCTCGAGGACGGCCGCGTCGTCGCGCTGTCGCGCCGCGTCACCGACACCAATATCCGCGGCGTCGGCCTGATCCGGCAGCTTCTGGGCAACCTCGGCCGGTTCGACCCGGGCCAGTTCCTCAACCGGACCTGACGGCGTCGCGCTGCCCTACGTGCGTCCGGCCGGGGAAGGCGGCAGCGCCGGCCCGCCGCACAGCCGGGCATGTTCGGCCAGCGCAAACCGGTCCGTCATCCCGGCGACGTAATCGGCCACGATCCGCGCCAGTGCCGTCTCGTCCGCCGCCGCCGCCACATCCGCCGCCCAGGCAGCCGGCAGCAGGTCGGGCCGTGCGAGATACAACGGAAAGAGATCGTTGATGACGGCGGTCACGCGGGCGCGCTCGGCCATGACCGACGGGGCGCGATACATCCGGGTGAACAGGAACCCGCGCACGGCCTTGAGGTCCTGGTAAAGCGGCTTGGAAAACCGGATCACCGTCGCGCCGAGCGCGCGGATGTCGTCCACCGACTGCGGCCGCGCCGCCTCGAGCCGGCCCCGCGCCACGGCGATCACATCCTCGACCATCGTGCCGAACACCCGCCGCAGCGCCTCGTGCCGCCGCCGCATCGGATCGAGGCCCGGGTGCAGCCGGTCCACCGCGGCAAAGGCCGGTCCGGTGACCGGCAGCTCCATCAGGTCGGCCTCGTCGAAAAGGCCAGACCGCAGGCCGTCGTGCAGGTCGTGGTGCGAATAGGCGATGTCATCGGCGATCGCGGCCACCTGTGCCTCGGCGCTGGCGAAGGTGTCGAGCCCGAGATCCCAGTCGGCATCGGCCTCGGCCAGCGCATAGGGCAACGGGCCGGCATGTTTCGGGTCGGCATGGGGGCCGGTGACCGGCCCGTTGTGCTTGGCGATCCCCTCGAGGCATTCCCAGGTGAGGTTAAGCCCGTCGAAATCGGCATAGTGCCGCTCCAGCCGCGTGACGATGCGCAGCGCCTGGGCGTTGTGGTCGAACCCGCCGTAGGGCGCCATCAGCGCGGCGAGCGCATCCTCGCCGGTATGCCCGAAGGGCGTATGCCCGAGGTCATGGGCCAGCGCCACCGCCTCCGCCAGGTCGGTATCGAGCCCCAGAACGCCGGCGAGCGTGCGGGCCACCTGCGCCACCTCGATCGTGTGGGTCAGGCGCGTGCGGTAATAGTCGCCCTCATGCTCGACAAAGACCTGTGTCTTGTGCTTGAGCCGCCGGAAGGCCGATGAATGGATGATCCGGTCCCGGTCGCGCTGGAATTCGGTGCGAAAGGTGCTCATCCGCTCGGGGTGGCGGCGGCCGCGGCTGGCCTCGGGGTGGCAGGCGAAGGGTGCGGGCATGGCGGCCGTTGTCGGTTGCGTCAAGCCTGCCTATATTGCAAGCGTGACGGAATTGACACCGCTCCTGCCCGAGGTTCGCCCATGTCGATGACCCTGCCCCCGCGCGTGACCGACCGTGCCTTTGCCCGCCTTGCCGAGATCGCGGCGGCGGTCGGCGAGGCGCGGCCCTTGCGCGTGGCGGTCGAGGGGGGCGGTTGTTCGGGGTTCCACTACGACATCCGGCTCGACGACGCCGCGCCGGGCGATCTCGTGCTGGAAAAGGACGGGCTCGCGGTGCTGGTCGATGAAGTCTCGCTGCCTTTCCTGTCGGGCGCGGTGATCGATTTCACCGACGAACTGATCGGCGCGCGGTTCGTCGTGCAGAACCCGAACGCGACATCGTCCTGCGGCTGCGGGACGAGCTTTTCCGTCTGATCCGGTCCATCCGGCGCCGTCGGGGCCTGCCGCGGGCGCGGCCGCTCAGGCCGCCGCGGCATTCGTGCGCGCCCCGAGGCTCCGGTCCGCCCACATACGCATCACCTGCACCGCGATGGCCGGGATCGCCAGCGTCGCCGCCACCAGCATGAGCCCCCCCGCAATCGTCCATCCCTGTGCCAGAAGCGCCCCGGCGAAGGCACCGATGGGGAAGGTGAACGAGCCCCACAGCGGCGTGAACCCGGCCGCCGTCACCCATCGGGCCGCAGCGATCAGCGTCAACGCGACCGCCGCCGCGAGGCCGAGAAAGACCGGTCCGATCCCGATCCCCGCCTCGGCGGCGATCGTGGCGAAAAGGCTCGCCGGCGCGACATGGATGGCGAGCAGCGGGCGCAGCGGGGCCGGCGGGATCCGGGTCGCGATCTGCCACAGGCTGACCGCCCAGATCGCCGCCGCCAGCGGCACCATCGCCCAGAAGATGCCGCGCGCCAGCCCGCCCCAGCCCGACTGCGCCGCCGCCAGCGCGGCGACGAGAAAGCCGACGAACATCAGATGCCAGATCGGGGTGACCACCCGCGCCTCGGGCGGCCCGGCCAGCATAACCCGAACCACCAGCGCCAAGAGCGCGCCGTGCAGGGCCAGCCCCGCCACGATCAGCCCATGCGCCGCGCCCGGCCCGTAGGGCGCAACCGCCGCGGCCAGCGCATAGACCCCCACCGCCGCCGCCGCGAGCCCGCCGCGCCCGGGCAGCACACGCAGATCCTCCGCCACCACGGCCGGACGGCGCGAGAGCTTGGCGCCGTAGGCAACGAGCGCGAAGAGGAACAGGAGCGTCACCGCCCCCAGCACCGCCTCGCCGAGACCCGCGGCAAAGCCGCTCTCGAGGATCGCCCCCGCCCGCCGCCAGCCGAGGCCGAGTGCGAAAAGCCCGAGGATCGGCGGAAAGATCGCCGGCGGCGTGCCCCGCCACAGGCCCGGGGGCGGCGCGGCGCGCGGCAGGACCGGCGGGATCGCAGGGCGCATCGCGGGGGGACGGGACATCGGCAGAACCTCCGGCGCGTCGGACCGCGCCAGCAAGGGTGTAGCAACGCTTGCGCGCGGCGCCAACGGCGGCAACACCGACCGCCCGCCGCCACGGTGCCGCAGCCGGTCCGGGCGGGACGGGCAAAGGGCCGCCGGCCGGCCGGCGAGGGACCGCTGTGCACCGCAGAGCCCGGCATGGCCCGCGCACGGCTGCCGCCCGAACCGGGGCACCGAAAAGCCGCCCGTCGCGGGCGCGGCGGCCGCCGTGCGCGCTGACGCCGCGCCTGCCCGCGGCGGCCGCCGGGCGGGGTTCGATGCCCCGCCC
>JBKBQT010000030.1:0-26790 GCA_046292445.1 Gemmobacter sp. | reverse complement strand
CGGGCGCCCGTCCGCGGCGGTGCGGTCGGGCGCCGCGGCGGCGGTCGGGCGGCAGGCGGGTGCCGGCGGCCCGTCGGGATGCCGGGCGCTGCCGGACCGGGCGATGTCGGGCCTGGCGGATGGATGCTGCGCGGGCACGATCTGCCTCCGGTGTGTCAATCCACATTTACACTTTGCTGGCGGAGAGGAAAGGGGGGAGGAGCCTCGCCGGATTTTTGTGGCAATCCGGGTTCCGCTGCATAGAACGGGTTGTCAATCAAACTGGACAGTCTATCATCGGCTCATGTTGACAGCACCCGCACCGCTCCGCCCGCCCGTCGTCTATGCTGCCGGCACTGGCCGGGGCCATGCCATCGTCATCGGCGCCGGGATCGGCGGCCTCGCCGCCGCGATGCGGCTCGGGGCCAAGGGGTGGCGGGTGACGGTCGTGGACCGCCTTCCGACGGTCGGCGGGCGCGGCTCGGCGGTCAGCGAGAACGGGCACCGCTTCGACCTCGGCCCGACCATCGTGACCGTTCCGCAGGGGCTGCGCGCGCTCTGGGCCGATTGCGGGCGGGATTTCGATGCGGACGTGGACCTGCGCCCGCTCGATCCCTTCTACACGATCCGGTGGCCGGACGGATCGCAGTTCACCATGCAGCCGGGGGTCGAGCGGATGCGGGCCGAGGTCGCGCGCCTCGCGCCGGGCGACCTCGCCGGCTTCGACCGGTTCCTGAGGGACAGCGAGCGGCGCTATCGCTTCGGCTACGAGGATCTCGGGCGGCGTCCGATGCACCGGTTTGCCGATCTGGTGAAGGTGCTGCCGACCTTCGGGTTGCTGCGGGCCGACCGCAGCGTGGCGGCGCATGCCGCGCTGCGCGTGAAGGACGAGCGGCTGCGCATGGCGCTGTCGTTCCATCCGCTGTTCATCGGCGGCGATCCGTTCCATGTCACGTCGATGTATATCCTCGTGAGCCATCTCGAGGCGGCGTTCGGCGTGCATTATGCCATCGGCGGGGTCGCGGCGATCGCGCGCGCCATGGCGCGGGTCATCGAGGGGCAGGGCGGCACGATCCTGACCGGGGCCGAGGCCGACCGTATCGCGCTCGCCGGCGGGCGGGCGGCGGGGGTCACCCTGACCGACGGGCGCACCATCGCATCCGAGATCGTGGTGTCGAACGCCGATGCGGGGCATACCTACGACCGCCTGCTGCGCGATCACCCGCGCCGCCGCTGGACCGCGCCGCGGCTGGCGCGCACGCGCTGGTCGATGGGCCTGTTCGTGTGGTATTTCGGCACCAAGGGCACGGCCGGGATGTGGCCGGGGGCGGGGCACCACACCATCGTCGCCGGGCCGCGCTACGAGGGCCTCGTGCGCGACATTTTCATCCGCGGCAAGCTGGCCGAGGACATGAGCCTTTACGTCCACCGCCCCTCGGTGACCGATCCGACGGTGGCGCCCGATGGGGGCGATACCTTCTATGCGCTCAGCCCGGTGCCGCATCTGGGCCATGCCGATCCGGTGGACTGGTCCGCGACGGCCGAGCCCTACCGCGCCAAGGTGCAGGCGGTGCTGGAGGAGCGGCTGCTGCCGGGCCTCGGCCGGCATGTCACGGCAAGCCTCGTCTACACGCCCGAGACCTTCCGCGACCGCTATCTGTCGCCCTACGGCGCGGGGTTCTCGATCGAGCCGCGGATCCTGCAATCGGCCTGGTTCCGGCCGCACAACATCTCGGAGGAGGTGCCGGGGCTGTTTCTCGTCGGCGCGGGCACGCATCCGGGCGCGGGGCTGCCCGGTGTCGTCGCCTCGGCCGAGGTGCTGGGCAAGCTGGTGCCCGATGCGGCGGGGGCGGCGGCCGTGCCGCTGGCGGCGGAATGAGGGCGGCGTGCCGCGCCCAAGCGGGAACGCGGGGCGGCGATCTGCGCCTCCGGCGGGAGTATTTGCGGAACGATGAAGCGGTGCGGGGGCGCGGGCCGGCCCGGGGCGGCGCGACGGCCGGCCGGCGGCCGGCGGGGCCGGGGCCGCATCCGCGCGGTGGGCGGCCGTGAGCGCGGCGGCCGATCTCGAGGCCTGCCGGGCGGCGATCCGCACGGGGAGCCATTCGTTCCATGCCGCCTCGCGGCTGCTTCCGCCGCGGGTGCGCGAGCCGGCGCTGGCGCTCTATGCCTTTTGCCGCGTGGCCGACGATGCGGTGGATGCGGTGCCCGATGCCGATGCGGCGCGCAAGGCGGCGGCGGTGATCCGGCTGGGCGAGCGGCTCGAGGCGGTCTATGCCGGGCGGCCGCGCGATGCGGCGGCCGACCGGGCCTTTGCCCGGGTGGTCGAGGATTTCGGCATGCCGCGCGCCCTGCCCGAGGCGCTGCTCGAGGGGTTCGCCTGGGATGCCGAGGGGCGGCGTCCGCAGACGCTTGCCGACCTCAGGGCCTATGCGGCACGGGTGGCGGCATCGGTCGGAGCGATGATGTGCGTGCTGATGCGGGTGCGCGAGCGGGATGCGCTGGCCCGGGCCTGCGATCTGGGGCTGGCGATGCAGCTGACCAACATCGCGCGGGATGTGGGCGAGGATGCACGGGCGGGGCGGCTCTACCTGCCGGGCGACTGGCTGGCCGAGGCGGGGGTGGATGCGGCGGCGTTCCTCGCGCGGCCCGAGGCGGGGCCGGCGGTCCGTGCCGTGGTCAGGCGGGTCCTGGCCGAGGCGGAGGCGCTTTACCTGCGGGCCGAGGCGGGGGCGGCGGCGCTGCCCATGGCCTGCCGCCCGGGGATCTTCGCCGCGGCGCGGATCTATCGCGGGATCGGCGGCGCGGTGGCGCGGGCCGGTTACGACAGCGTGAGCATGCGGGCGCGCACGGGGCGGGGGCAGAAGATCGGCTGGCTCGTCGAGGCCGCGGCGCGGGCGGCGGTGTCGGCCGTGATGCCGCGCCCGGCGTGGCTGCATGCGCGGCCGGTGCCGGAGACGGCGTTCCTTGTCGAGGCGGCGGCGGCGCCGGGGGGGCGGGCGCGCAGCGAGGCGATGCTGGCGGTGCTGGCGCAGCTGGCCGCGCGGGACCGGGAACGGCGGTCGGGGTTGGATCGGCTGCGCGCGTGACCTATGTGAGCCTCTGGAAGCGGAGGCGGGCATGGTCATTCTGGGTGCGGATCTGGGGCTTTTCCTGACCTATCTCGCCGCCTGCATGGCCGCGGCGACGACGGGGGCGATGTTCGATCCCGGTGCCTGGTACAAGCGGCTGGACAAGCCCTGGTGGACGCCGCCCGCGCTCGTCTTTCCGATCGCTTGGACGGTGCTCTATCTCTGCATGGCCTATGCCGCCGCGCGGATCGGTGCGCGCGACGGGGCCCTTGCGGCGCAGGCGAGCGCGTTCTGGGCGGTGCAGATCGCGCTCAACACGCTCTGGACCCCGGTTTTCTTCGGCCTGCACCGTATCCGGGCGGGGATGGTGGTCATGGTGTTCCTCTGGCTGGCGGTGGCGGCGACGACAGTGTCGTTCGGGCTGGTCGATCCGGTGGCGGGCTGGGTGATGCTGCCCTATCTGGCCTGGGTGACGATTGCCGGGGCGCTGAACCTGTCGGTGATGCGGCGCAATCCGGCGCTGGCCTGAGGCCGGGCCGCGGGATCGGCAAGGATCAGTCGGGAAAGGTCCAGCCCGGCCGGCGCGGCACGCGCAGCGCGATCATCGGCTTGAGCCAGGGCTGGCGGTAGCGCGTCAGGTCCAGCGCCTCGTGCACGCCCGTGGTTTCCACTCCGCCGATGCGGGTGGTGACCATCGATCGGGAATAGAACGGCGCATCGAGCATGGCGAGCGTCTGGCGCGGGGCGAAGCCCGGATCGGCGCGGGTGGTGCGGGCAAGCTGCCAGAAGGTGCGGGGCAGGCGGGCGGCGGGCGGCGGGTCGATGCGGCTGGCGCGTCCCGCGCCGTCGAAGGCGATGGCCTGTTCCAGCGTCGAGCCGTCGCGGCGCACACCGTCGTAGAAGGTCACCGCGCCGTCGCCGACGGGGTAGCGGCCCCAGGTCCAGGTGCGGAAATCCGCCTCGAGCGCGGCGGTGCCGAAATTGGCGTCGAAATAGCCGTGGCCGGTCCAGCAGTGGCCGGGGCTGATGTCCACCTCGATGCGGGCGGACGGGGCGAAGGGGCGCCAGATGTGGCCGCGGTCCGGCGTCAGCGCGACCTCCACCCCGGTGACCGCCTGCGGCGTGAGGCGGATCTGCCCGCGCACGGGGCCGATGCGCGGCGGCGCGCCCCATTCGTTCACGTCGATGACGAGCGTTCCCGCCGCCCACGCCATCCGCGAGGGGCCGATCTGCAGCGCCTGCGGCGACTGGCGCAGGGCCGCCCGGCCGCGGTCGGTCATGGTGAAGCGGCCTTGCGGCCCGTAGGTGGCCACGTTGAGGCAGACGTGGTTCCGGGGCTCGCGCCGCCCCGACCAGCGATACCAGGGCGAGAAGACCGAGCCGATGAAGCCGATCACCGAGACGGCGCGGCGCCCGTCGTCGCTGACCCCGTCGATGTACCACCACGCATAGCCGTCCGGCGGAACGTCGATGTCGAAGCGCGGGCCGTCAGTATCGCCTCGGCCGCGCGCTGGCCCGAGAGCGTCGCCATCGGCACCCCCGCCCCCGGATGCGCCCCCCCGCCCGCGAGCCACAGGCCCGGCAGGCGCGTTCGCGCCGTCGGGCGCGCGAAGGTGGCCAGCGGCCCCTCCGGGCTCTGCCCGTAGAGCGAGCCCGCCGAGCCCGGAAAGAGCGCCGCGAAACGGGTGGGGGTCGTCAGCGCCGCAGGCCCCGGCATGGGGCTCAGCGACAGCCCGAACCGGGCGAGGCGGGGGAAGGTGCGGGTCAGGCATGCGCGGAACTCCTCGGCCGGGGGCGGTGCGCCTGCGGGGCCGTTCAGGATGATCTCGAACCGCTCGAGGCCCCGCGGCGCCGTGCCGCCCGCGCGATCTTCCGCGCAGAGGTAGAGCGTGGGGGCCTCTGGCATCCGGCCCGCGGCGATGGGGCCGAATTCGCGGGTCTGCGGATCGTCGGTGAAAAAGACGTTGTGGTGGACGAGCGGAAGCCCCCGCGCCTCGGCGGCAAAGGACCAGACCCAGGCCGACAGCGCGCGCGGGGCGGTGCGCCGCGCCCGGACCGCGCCTTGTGCCGCCGCGCCCATCAGGCCGGTCGCCAGCGCGCGCGGATCGCCGTTGAACACGACAAGATCGGCCGCGATGCGCGCGCCGCCGGCGAGGCGCACGGCCGACACCCGGCCGCCGGCGGTCTCGATGGCCTCGGCCGGCGTTCCGTAGCGGATGCGCGCGCCGCTTGCGATCGCGAGCGCGGCGAGCGCCTGTGCCAGCGCATGCATCCCGCCCCGCACCGCCCAGACCCCGCGCGCCTCGGATTGCCACACGAGTGCGAGCACGGCCGGCACGCGGTGCGGCATGCCCCCCACATAGGTGGCATAACGGCCGAAAAGCTGGCGCAGGCGCGCATCCTCGAAGGTCGCGGCAAGGCGCCCGGCCAGCGTCGCCCAGGGCACCAGCCAGGGCCAGAGTGCGGGCGCGCGCAGCGCCGCCGCCGCGATCCCGGGCAGCGAGGGGCGCGGCGCGCGCATCACCGGCGCCTCGAAGGCGTCGAAGAGGCGCGCGGTCGCGGCGTGGAAGGCGCGGAAGCGGTCTGCTTCGCGCGCGCCGGCGAAATCGGCGATGGCGGCGGCCGAATGCTCGGCGTCGGGAAAGAGGTCGAGCCGGCTGCCGTCCTCCCACCAGTGGCGGGCGAGGATCGGCTGGGGGATGAGCGTGAGGTGATCGTCCAGCCGCGCGCCGGCGGCCGCGAAGAGCGCATCGAAGACCGGACGCATGGTCAGCACCGTCGGGCCCGCATCGACCGGTCCGGCGGGCGAGGGCAGGGTGCGCATCTTGCCGCCCGGCCCTGCCGCCGCCTCGATCACGGTCACGTCGAGGCCGGCGGCGGCGAGCCGGATTGCCGCGGCGAGGCCGCCCATCCCGGCGCCGATCACCACCACCCTGTCGCCCGTCGATGCCATGCCGCGGAGTGTTGACGGGACGGTGGGAGTTGTCCAGTATGATTTACACTCATGGTGTCGCATCGAGCTTACACCACCCAGCGGAGGGCGCGCGCATGACGGTTTCGGCACGAATCGAGGCGGCCATCGCGGCCGCGCTGGCCCGCGCGGGGGCCGGCGAGGCCCCGCCGCTGCTGGCCGCCGCGCTTGTCCATGCCGTGATGCCGGGCGGGGCGCGCATCCGCCCGACGATCCTTCTGTCGGTCGCCGGCGCCTGCGGCGACGACCGGCCCGCCCTCGCCGATGCCGGCGCGGCGGCGCTGGAACTGATGCATTGCGCCAGCCTCGTGCATGACGACCTGCCCTGTTTCGACGATGCCGACCTGCGCCGGGGCAAGCCGACGGTGCACCGCGCCTACAGCGAACCGGTGGCGGTGCTGGCGGGCGACAGCCTGATCGTGCTCGCCTTCGAGACGCTGGTGCGGGCGGGGGCCGAGGCGCCGGACCGGGCGCTCGGCATGCTCGGCGTGCTGGCGCGGCGGTCGGGCATGCCCTTGGGCATCTGCGCCGGGCAGGGCTGGGAAAGCGAGCCGCGGGTGAACCTTGCGGCCTATCACATGGCCAAGACGGGCGCCCTCTTCATCGCGGCGACCCAGATGGGCGCCATCGCCGCCGGCCAGGACCCCGAGCCGTGGGAGGAACTGGGCGCCCGCATCGGCGCCGCCTTCCAGGTGGCCGACGATCTGCGGGACGCGCTCGAATCGTCCGAGAGCATGGGCAAGCCCGCGGGGCAGGATGCCGCCCATGCGCGGCCCTCGGCGGTGGCGGAACTGGGCGTCGAGGGGGCGGTGCGGCAGCTTCGCGACATCCTCGGCGGGGCGATCGCCTCGATCCCTGCCTGCCCGGGCGAGGCGCGGCTGGCCGGCCTCGTGCGGGCCTATGCCGAGCGCATGGTGCCCGAGGCCGCCTGCGCGCAGCCGGCCGGGCACCGGGCCTGACCATGGCGGACGGCGGGCAGCGCCTTCCCGCCGCACCCGCCGCGGACGCGCCGGAGGCCGCGCTGCGGCCGCAGGGCCTCGTCAACCGCCTTGCCTACGGCCGGCGGTTCCAGGCCTGGGCGGCCCGCCTGCCGATCCTGCGCCGCATCGTCGCGGCCGAGGGCGCGGCGCTTTTCGACGTGATCGCGGGCTTTGCCCAGACCCAGACGCTGCTGGCGCTGGTGGAGTTGCGCGTGCTGCACCGGGCGGCCGAGGCACCGGTCGCCGATGTGCCCGGCCTCGCGCCCGACCGCGCGGCGATCCTGCTGCGGGCGGGGGCGGCGCTGCGGCTGCTGCGGCGCCGGCGCGACGGGCGCTATGGGCTGACGATGCGCGGGGCGGCGTTCCTCGGCGTGCCGGGGCTCGAGGCGATGGTGCGCCATCACCGCGTCCTCTACGCCGATCTCGCCGATCCGGTGGCCTTCCTGCGGGGCGAGACCGACCCCGCGCTGGCCCGGTTCTGGCCCTATGTCTTTGGCGCGGGTGCGGCGGCCGATCCGGGCATGGCGGCGCAGTATTCGCGGCTCATGGCGCAATCCCAGGTGCTGGTGGCCGAGGATACGTTGCGCCTCGCCCCGCTCCGGGGGGTGTCGCATCTGATGGATGTCGGCGGCGGCACCGGGGCCTTCCTGCGGGCGGTCCATGCCCGCCATCCGCGCCTTGCGCTGACGCTGTTCGACCTGCCGGCCGTGGTCGCGGGGGCCGAGCTGCCGCCCGGCGCGGCCGTCGCGGCGGGGAGTTTCCGCGACGATCCGCTGCCGGTCGGGGCCGATGCCATCAGCCTCGTCCGGGTGCTCTACGATCACCAGGATGCGACGGTCGCGGCGCTTCTCGCCCGCGCGCATGCCGCGCTGCCCCAGGGCGGCCGCCTCATCATTTCCGAGCCGATGTCGGGCGGCGACCGGCCGGACCGGGCGACCGATGTGTACTTTGCGCTTTACACCGCGGCGATGCGCACCGGGCGCACCCGGTCCTCGGCCGAGATCGCGCAACTGGCCGCGCATGCGGGGTTTTCGTCGATCGAGGCCCGCCGCGGACCGCGCCCCTACGTGACCAGCGTCGTCGTCGCGCGGAAATCGGACTGAGGCGCAAAAAAGTCTGTCGGCCACGGTTGTCTAATTAAGTTGACACTCTAGACTGTAAGTTCAAGAATACAGATGCAGCGGTTGCCACGCCGACTCCCGACCGATCGGGACAGGATGCCGCACCGCAGGGGAAGTCACGATGCTCACGTCCGCCGTCATCCTCTCCGGTCCCCGACACCTCGCGGTCGGCAGCGTGGCCCTGACCGATCCCGGCCCCGGCGACCTCGTCGTGCAGATCGCCCATTCGGGCATCTCGACCGGGACCGAGAAACTTTTCTGGTCCGGCCAGATGCCGCCGTTTCCCGGCATGGGCTATCCGCTCGTCCCCGGCTACGAGGCGGCGGGCGACGTGGTCGAGGCCGGCGCCGACAGCGGCTTCCGCCCCGGCGAACGGGTGTTCGTGCCCGGCGCCAACTGCTTTCTGCCCATCGGGGAAACCCCGGTGCGCGGCCTCTTCGGCGGCGCCGCGCATCACATCGTCACGCCTGCATCGCGCGTGACCCGCATCGACCGCGCCATGGGGGCCGAGGGCGCGCTGCTCGCGCTGGCCGCGACCGCGCGCCACGCCATCGCCGGGTTCAACGCCGCGCTGCCCGACCTGATCGTCGGGCACGGCGTTCTCGGCCGGCTCCTGGCTCGCCTGACGGTCGCCGCGGGCGGCCAGCCCACAGTGTGGGAGATCGACGCAGGCCGCGCGGGCGGGGCCGCGGGCTATGAGGTCCTCCACCCCGATGCCGACCCGCGCCGCAACTACAGCGCCATCTATGACGCCAGCGGCGCGCGGGGCCTGCTCGACACGCTGATCGGGCGGATCGCGCGGGGCGGCGAGGTGGTTCTGGCCGGCTTCTATACCGAGCCGCTGCAATTCACCTTCCCGCCCGCCTTCATGAAGGAGGCGCGCATCCGCATCGCTGCGGAATGGGACGCCGCCGACATGGCCGCGACCCGTGCGCTGATCGAGGCCGGGGCGCTCAGCATGGCGGGCCTCGTCACGCATCGCCGGCCCGCCGCCGATGCGCCCGAGGCCTATGCCACGGCCTTCGAAGACCCCGCCTGCCTCAAGATGATCCTCGATTGGGAAGCGACCGCATGACCCTCGACGTTCCGAACCTCAAGGATTTCGACGCCCGCCTGCGGGCCGAAGCGGCAGAAGAACCGACCCTCGCGGTGCCGCAGGCGCCGCCGACGAAAAAGACCCAGATCATCGCGATCTACGGCAAGGGCGGCATCGGCAAGTCGTTCACGCTCGCCAACCTCAGCCACATGATGGCCGAGATGGGCAAGCGCGTGCTGCTGATCGGTTGCGATCCGAAATCCGACACGACCTCGCTTCTGTTCGGCGGCAAGGCCTGCCCGACGATCATCGAGACCTCGACGCGCAAGAAGCTCGCGGGCGAGGAAGTGAAGATCGGCGATGTCTGCTTCAAGCGCGGCGGCGTCTTCGCGATGGAACTCGGCGGGCCGGAAGTGGGGCGCGGCTGCGGCGGGCGCGGGATCATCCACGGCTTCGAGCTGCTGGAAAAACTCGGCTTCCACGACTGGGATTTCGATTATGTCCTGCTCGATTTCCTCGGCGACGTGGTCTGCGGCGGCTTCGGCCTGCCGATCGCGCGCGACATGGCGCAGAAGGTGATCCTCGTCGCCTCCAACGACCTGCAGTCGCTCTATGTCGCCAACAACGTCTGCTCGGCGGTCGAGTATTTCCGCAAGCTCGGCGGCAATGTCGGCGTCGCAGGCCTGGTCATCAACAAGGATGACGGCACGGGCGAGGCCGCGGCCTTTGCCGCAGCGGTGAAGATCCCGATCCTCGCGGCCATCCCGCAGGACGACGACCTGCGCAAGAAATCGGCCAATTACCAGATCGTCGGCACCCGCCAGACGCAATGGGGCGACCTTTTCGCCGAACTCGCCGATGCGGTGGCCATCGCCCCGCCGGTGCGCCCCGCGCCGCTCAGCCAGGACGGCCTGCTGGGCCTTTTCGACGCCGAGACGACGGGCAAGGATTTCGTCCTGACCCCGGCATCGGACGCCGACATGCGCGGCAAGAATGCCGTGGAACGCAAATCGCTCGAGGTCGTGTACGACAATGTCTGAGGGCCTTGGCACCGAAATCCGCTACGACGGCGCGGCGGACGCGCCCGTGACCGAGGGATCGGCGCGCGGCCAAGCCGCCGTGACGGCCGCGATGCCCGCCGCAATGCCTGCCGACGGGATGGGCTGCCACGCCGGCGCGGCCGCGATGGACGCGGCGGCCCGCGCGGCGGGCAAGTCCGACGTGCTCGACCGCTACCGCGCCGACTATCCGCAGGGGCCGCACGACAAGCCGCAATCGATGTGCCCCGCCTTCGGCAGCCTGCGCGTCGGCCTGCGGATGCGCCGGGTCGCGACCGTGCTGTCGGGCAGCGCCTGCTGCGTCTACGGCCTGACCTTCGTGAGCCATTTCTACGGCGCGCGCCGGTCGGTCGGCTATGTCCCGTTCAATTCCGAAACGCTCGTCACCGGCAAGCTCTTCGAGGATATCCGCGCGGCGGTCCACGACCTTGCCGACCCGGCGCGCTTCGACGCCATCGTGGTGACCAACCTCTGCGTGCCGACGGCGAGCGGCGTGCCGCTGCGCCTTCTGCCGGGCGAGATCAACGGCGTGCGCATCGTCGGCATCGACGTGCCGGGCTTTGGCGTGCCGACCCATGCCGAGGCCAAGGACGTGCTCGCCGGCGCGATGCTCGCCTATGCCCGGGCCGAGGTCGAGGCCGGGCCGGTGCCCGCCCCGCTCGCGGGCCGCAGCGACCGGCCCACGGTCGCGCTTCTGGGCGAGATGTTCCCGGCCGATCCGATGATGATCGGCGCGATGCTGGCGCCCATGGGCCTTGCCGCCGGCCCGGTGATCCCGGCCCGCGAATGGCGCGAGCTCTACGCCGCACTGGACAGCAGCATCTGCGCCGCCATCCACCCGTTCTATACCGCCGCCGTGCGCGAGTTCCAGGCCGCCGGCCGGCCCGTCGTCGGCAGCGCGCCGGTCGGGCACGACGGCACCGCCGCCTGGCTCGCCGCCATCGGCGATGCCTTCGGGATCGCGGCGGACAAGGTTGCGGCGGCACAGAACGCCGTCCTGCCCGGCATCCGCGCCGCCCTCGCCCGGGTTCCGATCAGGGGCACCATCACGCTGTCGGGCTACGAGGGCTCGGAACTGCTGGTCGCGCGCCTGCTGATCGAAAGCGGCGCCGAGGTGCCTTATGTCGGCACCGCCTGCGCCCGCACGCCCTGGTCCGAGGCCGACCGCGCCTGGCTCGCCGCCCGCGGCGTGACGGTGAAATTCCGCGCCAGCCTCGAGGACGACCTCGCCGCGATGGAGGCGATCCGCCCCGATCTTGCCATCGGCACGACGCCGGTGGTGCAGAAGGCCAAGGAAAGGGCGATCCCCGCGCTCTACTTCACCAATCTCATCTCCGCGCGCCCGCTCATGGGCCCCGCCGGCGCCGGCAGCCTCGGCGAGGTGGTCAATGCCGCCATCGCGGGCCGCGCGCGGATGGACGGGATGAAGGCCTTCTTCGAAGGCGTCGGCAGCGGCGATACCGCGGGCATCTGGGAAGGCGCGCCCAACCTGCGGCCCGATTTCCGCGCCCAGCACCAGAAGAAGCTCGACAAGGCCGCACGGGCCGCAAGGGCGGAGGACATGATCTGATGCCCCCGCTCTGCCGCTTCATCGTTCCCCAAATACTCATGCCGCCCGCGACGCCGTCCCGCCGCCGGGCCGGCGCGCGCGCGGCCGCAGGGCAGGGGGGCCGCGCATGCTGATCCAGGACCATGACCGGGCGGGCGGCTACTGGGGCGCGGTCTATGCCTTCTGCGCCGTCAAGGGCCTGCAGGTGGTCATCGACGGGCCGGTGGGCTGCGAGAACCTGCCGGTGACGAGCGTGCTGCACTATACCGACGCGCTCCCGCCGCACGAGCTGCCGATCGTCGTCACCGGCCTCGGCGAGGAGGAACTGGGCCGCGACGGCACCGAAGGGGCGATGCGGCGGGCCTGGCAGACGCTCGATCCGGCGCTGCCCGCCGTGGTGGTCACGGGCTCGATCGCCGAGATGATCGGCGGCGGCGTCACCCCGCAGGGCACCAATATCCAGCGGTTCCTGCCGCGCACCATCGACGAGGACCAGTGGGAGGCCGCCGACCGGGCCATGACCTGGATCTTCACCGAATTCGGGATGACCAAGGGGCGGATGCCGCCCGAGGCGCGCCGGCCCGAGGGCGCAAGGCCGCGGGTGAACATCCTCGGGCCGATGTATGGCGTGTTCAACATGGCCAGCGATCTGGCCGAGATCCGCCGGCTGGTCGAGGGGATCGGGGCCGAGGTCAACATGGTCATGCCGCTCGGCGCGCATCTGGCCGAGATGCGCCATCTGGTGAACGCTGATGTCAACGTGGTGATGTACCGCGAATTCGGCCGCGGCCTCGCGGAGGTTCTGGGCAAGCCCTATCTGCAGGCGCCCGTGGGCCTCACCTCCACGACCGCCTTCCTGCGCAAGCTGGGCGAGCTTCTGGGCCTCGACCCCGAGCTCTTCATCGAGCGGGAAAAGCATTCGACGCTCAAGCCGCTGTGGGATCTCTGGCGCTCGGTGACGCAGGATTTCTTTGCCACCGCGTCCTTCGGGATCGTGGCGAACGAGACCTATGCCCGCGGCATCCGCCATTTCCTCGAGGCCGACCTCGGGTTTCCCTGCGCCTTCGCCGTGGCGCGGGTGCGCGGCAAGAAGACCGACAACGACGCGGTGCGCGCGATGATGCGCCAGCACCGGCCGCTGATCGTGATGGGGTCCATCAACGAGAAGATGTATCTGGCCGAGCTCAAGGCCGGGCACGGGCCGGCGCCGGCCTTCATCCCCGCCTCGTTTCCCGGCGCGGCGATCCGGCGGCACAGCGGAACGCCCTTCATGGGCTATGGCGGCGCCGTCTACCTGCTGCAGGAGGTCTGCAACGGCCTCTTCGACGCCCTCTTTCACATCCTGCCGCTCGGGTCCGACATGGACAGCGCGGCAGCGACCCCGGCCACGTTGCGGCGCGACTTCCCCTGGGATGCCGATGCACAGGCCGAGCTTGACCGGATCGTGGCGCAGCACCCGATCCTGACCCGCATCTCCGCGGCGCGCATGTTGCGCGACGCGGCCGAGAAGGCGGCCCTTGAACAAGGTGCCGAACGTGTCGTGCGCGAGACCGTCGAGGCCCTCGGGGCCGGTCCCGCGCCGCTCAATCAGGGAGAGAGAGCATGACGGACCACAGCGTCAACATGGCCAGACCCCGCTCGTCGCGCGCCAGCACGACCGAGTTCACCATCTATTTCGCGCTGATCTTCGCGCTGGCCCTGCCGTTCGCGGTGCTGGGCTGGATCGGATCGGCGCTGCGGCATGGCCGCCTGCCCGCGCAGGGACCGCTCAAGCGGGCCTGGTGCGAGGCGCGGCAGATCACGCCGATGATCTTCACCGCCTGAAAGGGCGGGAGACGAGATCCCCCGATCCCGGGCCATCCGGGGCAGGGGGTTGACGGAAGGGGATGAGCCCCGACCGTGGCCCGGCCGCAGGGTTTGCGGTTCAGTCTGACCATCCGGAGGATAGTATGGCTGACAACAAGGACCTGTCGTTCACAGGTCTCACCGACGAGCAGGCGCAGGAACTGCATTCGGTCTACATGAGCGGGCTCTGGCTGTTCTCGGCCGTGGCCATCGTCGCTCACCTGGCCGTGTTCATCTGGCGCCCGTGGTTCTGAGGAGGAACGCGAAATGTCCAAATTCTACAAGATCTGGATGATCTTCGACCCCCGTCGGGTGTTCGTGGCGCAGGGCGTGTTCCTGTTCCTGCTCGCTGCGATGATCCACCTCGTGCTGCTCTCGACGCCCAGCTACAACTGGTTCGAGATCGCGGCGACCAAATACAACCGCGTCGCGAACTGACCGGTCTTGCAAGGGATTTCGGGCGGCGTCACAGCGCCGCCCGGGCCACACAACCCTGAATTCAAGGCGCTACGGCCTGCGGAGCCTCCGCGGGGACAGCGCGCGCCGGTCAGCGGAGAGAGGAAGCATGGCACTGCTCAGCTTCGAACGAAAATACCGCGTGCCTGGGGGCACGCTGGTCGGCGGGAATCTGTTCGACTTCTGGGTCGGCCCTTTCTACGTCGGCTTCTTCGGCGTCACGACGTTCTTTTTCGCGACGCTCGGCACGATCCTGATCTTCTACGGCGCGGCGATGGACGGGCAGTGGAACCCGTGGCTCATCTCCATCGACACGCCGCCGGTCGAACTCGGGCTTGCCTGGGCACCGCTGGACAACGGCGGGCTCTGGCAGCTCATCACCATCTGCGCGCATGGGGCCTTCATCTCCTGGGCTTTGCGCGAAGTGGAGATCTGCAAGAAACTGGGCATGGGCTATCACGTGCCCGTGGCCTTCGGGTTCGCGATCCTTGCCTACACCACGCTGACCGTGATCCGGCCGGTGCTGATGGGGGCCTGGGGTCATGCGTTCCCCTACGGCATCTTCACCCATCTCGACTGGGTGAGCAACGTCGGCTACCAGTACGGGAATTTCCACTACAACCCCGCACATATGGTGGCGATCACCTTCTTCTTCACCACCACGCTTGCCCTTGCGCTGCATGGCTCGCTGATCCTGTCGGCCGCCAACCCGGTCAAGGGCAAGGAAATGCGCAGCCCCGACCATGAGGACACCTATTTCCGCGACCTCATCGGCTATTCGGTCGGCACGCTGGGCATCCACCGCCTCGGCCTTCTTCTCGCGCTCAACGCCGGGTTCTGGTCGGCCGTGTGCATCGTGATCTCGGGGACCGTCTGGTTCGAGCCCTGGGTCGAATGGTGGAACTGGTGGCTCGAGCTGCCGTGGTGGTCGGGCATCGAGGGAGGCGTCAATGGCTGAGTACCAGAACATCTTCACCCAGGTTCAGGTGCGATCCGCACCCGAGATGGGGATGGCGATGGATGACATCGAACTGGGCGAACGGGGCAAGGGGGCGACGTTCTCCAACCTGCTCGGCTGGTTCGGCAACGCGCAGCTCGGGCCGATCTACCTCGGCACCTGGGGCGTGATCAGCCTCGCCACCGGCCTGATCTGGTTCACGATGGTCGGCGGCTGGTACTGGTATCAGGCCGGGTTCAACCCGGCGGTGTTCCTGCGGGATCTGTTCTGGTTCTCGCTCGAGCCGCCGGGGCCGGAATACGGCCTGGGCTGGGCACCGCTGGCCGAAGGGGGATACTGGCTCATCGCCTCGTTCTTCCTGCTGGTCTCGGTGATGACATGGTGGGTGCGCACCTACATGCGGGCCGAGGCGCTCGGCATGGGCAAGCATGTGGCCTGGGCCTTCCTCTCGGCGATCTGGCTGTTCCTCGTGCTCGGTCTCATCCGCCCCGTGCTGATGGGGTCCTGGTCCGAGGCGGTGCCCTACGGCATCTTCAGCCATCTCGACTGGACCAACCTCTTCTCGCTCACTTACGGGAACCTCTTCTACAACCCGTTCCACGCGCTTTCGATCGTGTTCCTCTACGGCTCGGCGCTGCTCTTCGCCATGCACGGGGCGACGATCCTGGCCGTCAGCCGCTTTGGCGGCGACCGGGAGCTTGAACAGATCGCCGACCGGGGCACCGCCTCGGAACGCGCCGCCCTGTTCTGGCGCTGGACGATGGGGTTCAACGCGACGATGGAGGGGATCCATCGCTGGGCCTGGTGGTTCGCGGTGCTGACGACGCTCACGGGCGGGATCGGCATCCTGCTGACCGGGACGGTTGTGGACAACTGGCGGGTCTGGGCCGAGATCCACAACTTTGCCCCGACCTACTGAGGAGTGGACGCGATGAACGACGACTATGTCACCCAGACACGGCCCGCGATGCTGCGGTCCTGGATCCTGTCGCAGATGTTGACAGGCGCGGGATGGGCGGCGCTGCCGCTGATCGGCGTCATGCTCTTCATCTACGTCATCTACCTGATCGGCCTTCTTCTGCCCGAGGAAAGCCGCCAGACGCCGGACCCGATGCCGCGCTCGTCCATCGAGTGGCTGATGGAGCCGGGCAATCCGACCGTCTGATGCGATCGGCGGCGGGCGGCACGAGACCGCCCCTGCCACCCCCGTTCGGGCCATACGCCGGCCCGGGCCGTAGGGCCTTCCACAGCCCGGTTCCCTTCCTGCTGGCGACAGGGACCTGGTGCCGTGTGGACAACCCCGCACGGCACCCTTTTTGCTTCTGGCCCAAGGCCATCCCCGGGAGGGACCGACGATGACCGAGACCCGCACCACCCCGACGCTCGACCGCATCGCCGCGCCGGCCGATCTCAAGGCGCTGAGCGATGCCGACCTCGGCCGCCTTGCGACCGAGTTGCGCGGCGAGGTGATCGACATCGTCAGCCAGACCGGCGGGCACCTCGGATCCTCGCTGGGCGTGGTGGAACTGACCGTCGCTCTGCATGCGGTGTTCAACCTGCCGGCCGACAAGCTCATCTGGGATGTCGGGCACCAGTGCTATCCGCACAAGATATTGACCGGGCGCCGCGCCGCGATGCGCCGCCTGCGAATGGAGGGCGGCCCCTCGGGCTTCACCAAGCGCAGCGAAAGCGTCTATGACCCCTTTGGCGCCGCCCATTCCTCGACCTCGATCAGCGCCGCGCTCGGCTTCGTGATGGGGCGCGAGATGGGCCAGCCGACGGGCGATGCGATCGCGGTGATCGGCGACGGGGCGATCAGTGCCGGCATGGCCTACGAGGCGATGAATCACGCCGGCCACCTCGGCAAGCGGCTGTTCGTGATCCTCAACGACAACGAGATGTCCATCGCACCGCCCGTGGGGGCGATGTCGCGCTATCTCACGCGCCTGCAGACCACGGCGCCGGGCGCGGCCCTGCGCGAGATGGCGGCGGGGTTCGAGGCGGCGCTGCCCGGCCCCTTGCGCGACCATGCCCGCCGCGCACGGCAACTTGTGACCGGCATGCCCGGCGGGGGCACGCTGTTCGAGGAACTGGGCTTTACCTACATCGGCCCGATCGACGGGCATTCGATGCCCGATCTGCTCGCCACGCTGCGGGCGGCGCGCGCGCGGGCCACCGGGCCGGTGCTGATCCACGCGCTGACCGTCAAGGGCAAGGGTTATGCCCCGGCCGAGAAAAGCGCCGACAAGTATCACGGCGTGGTGAAATTCGATGTGGCGACCGGCGCGCAGGCGAAATCCTCGGGCACGCGGCCCGCCTATACCAAGGTTTTCGGCGAGGCGCTGGCGGCCGAGGCCGCGCGCGATCCGCGCGTGGTGGCGATCACTGCCGCGATGCCTTCGGGCACGGGTGTGGACATCATGGCAAGGCGGTTTCCGGCCCGGGTGTTCGACGTCGGCATCGCCGAGCAGCACGGGGTGACCTTTGCCGCGGGCCTTGCGGCCAGCGGGATGCGGCCCTTCGCGGCGATCTATTCGACCTTCCTGCAGCGCGGCTACGACCAGATCGTGCATGACGTCGCGCTGCAGAACCTGCCGGTGCGGTTCGCCATCGACCGGGCGGGGCTGGTGGGGGCCGACGGGGCCACGCATGCCGGGTCGTTCGATGTCGGCTATCTCGGGAACCTGCCGAACTTCACCGTCATGGCGCCCGCGGACGAGGCCGAGCTGGTCCATATGGTCGCCACCGCCGCGGCGCATGACGCAGGGCCGATCGCGTTCCGCTATCCGCGCGGCACCGGCACCGGCGCGGCGCTGCCCGCGGCGGGCGTGCCGCTGGCCATCGGCAAGGGCCGCGTGGTGCGCGAGGGGACGGGGGCGGCGATCCTGTCCTACGGCGCGCATCTGGGCGAGTGCCTGGCCGCCGCCGACCTGCTGGCGGTGCAGGGAATCGCGGTCACCGTGGCCGATGCCCGGTTCGCCAAGCCGCTCGACACCGACCTGATCGGCCAGCTTGCCCGCCACCATGCCGTGCTGGTGACGGTCGAGCAGGGGGCCACGGGCGGCTTCGGGGCGCTGGTGCTGCATCACCTCGCCAATTCCGGCGGCCTCGACCGCGGCCTTCGCGTGCGCACGATGACGCTGCCCGACCGGTTCATCGACCAGGCCGAGCCGGCGGTGATGTATGCCTGGGCCGGGCTGACGGCCGCCGATATCGCGCGCACCGTATCGGCCGCGCGGGCCGGGATGCGCGCGCGGCTGAGCGTGGCGGGGTAGGGCGCGGCACGCGCACGGGCCGCACGGCCTGCGGCGGCACCACGGCGCGCCGGATCGTTTCCGTTCCGGCACCCGGCGGGGCTGCCCCCTGTTGCATCGCCGCACTAGCGGCCCGCACGGCACGGGTATATACCGGCGCCAGGCTGGGGGGCCTGACAGGAAGGACGTCCGGGATGCGCAAGCACCTCGCGGTCGCGGCGCTGGCCGCGATCACCCTCGGCACACTGGCCCCGGCCGCCCCGGCGCAGGACCGCAAGGCGATCGGCCGCGGGTCGATCCTCAACAACGACCTGATCGGCGACGGGCGTGATCGCTGGCGCACCGGGGGCTACACGCTCAGCCTCACGCGCGCGGCGGGCTGGGACGGCCGGCGCCCCGACCGTCCCTTCGCGCTGACCGAGCTGCGCCTGCACGGCCAGATCGTGGCCCCCGCACGGCTCACCGCCCCCTCGGCCACCGACCGGCGCTATGCCGGCCTTCTGTCGGTCGGCCTGCATACGCATTTCAACCGCGGCGCGGTGGAGCTTTCGGGCGGCGCCGATCTGGTCGCGGTCGGCCCCTCGACCCAGCTCGGCGGGTTTCAGTCGGCGATCCATGGCCTTTTCGGCCTGCCGTCGCCCGACAATGCGCGGGCGAACCAGCTTCCCGATGCGCTCTATCCCACGGTTCTGGTCGAGGCGGGCCTGCCGATGCAGGCCGGTTTCGCCCGCATCCGCCCCTTCGTCGAGGCGCAGGCGGGGGTCGAGACCTTTGCCCGCATCGGCGCCGATGTGGCGATCGGCGCCTTCGGCCAGGGCGACGTGACGGTGCGCGATACGGTGACGGGCCATCTCTACCGCGCCACCAAGACGGCGCCGCCGACCGGGTTCACCTTCGTCTTCGGCGGCGATGTCGCACATGTCGCATCGAGCGCGCTGCTGCCCGCCGCGGGCGCGGCGACGCTGCGCGCGACGCGCACGCGGCTGCGCGCAGGCTTTCACTGGCAGGGCGAGAGGGCCGAGCTGTTCTACGGCATCACCCGGCTCGGCCGCGAGTTCGCGCAGCAGCCGGTCGAACAGACGGTGGGCTCGATCCACCTGCGGATCCGCTTCTAGGGCCCTTCCGTCACTGCGGCGCCCGAAACACGGGCCCTGTTGCGCCTGTGCCATAGACTGGCCGCGCCAGGATTGTTAACCTGTTCGCAACGATAAGAATATCGAGCAGGCAGAACGGACATGACAGGCAGGGCGGCTTTCCTCGCGGAGGGCACCTTCGCGGTCGCGTGGTCGCAGACCGAGGCTGACGGCGTGCCGTCGCCCCGGCCGGTGACGATCGCACCGGGGGTGCTGTGGCGGTGGCATGGCGCCGCGCAGCGGATCGGGCGGCCCTGGGGGCCGCTCACGCTTGGCGCGGCAGAAGGGTCGGATGCACTTCGCGCGCGCGCGGCGCGTGTCGCGCGGCGGTTGTCCGGGCTGGCGGCGGCGCCGGCGGACGCGCTCGCCGCGCTGCAGGACGAACCGCCGGCCGGGGGCATGCTGCTGACCGACGGCTATCGCGCCTATCCGGCGACGGTCGTCGCGCTGCCCGGCGCGGCCGAGCCGGTGGTCTGTTTCGCCGAAGGGCTGCCGCCCGCAGGGGCCGATCTGTGGGTGGTGCGCGCGACCCTCGCGGCAGCCGCGGCCGATGCGGCGGCGCCGCAGGGCGGGGTGATCTGCTTTACCCCCGGCACGCGGATCGGCGTGCCCGGGGGCACGGCGGCGATCGAGGATCTGCGCCCCGGCGATCTGGTCGAGACCGCCGACAACGGGCCGCAGCCGGTGCTCTGGACCGGGCGGAGGCGGCTGACCGGGGCGAGGCTCTATGCCATGCCGCATCTGCGCCCGGTGCGCATCCGCGCCGCGGCCTTCGGCGCAGGCCAGCCCGAGGGCATGCTGGTCGTCTCGCCGCAGCATCGGCTGCTGGTGCGCGGTCCGGCGGCGCGCAGCCTCTGGGGTATCCCCGAGGTTCTGGTCGCGGCGGCCGATCTGGTTGACGACCGGCGGGTGACGGTCGATTGCACGGCGCGCGAGGTCACCTATGTCCACGTCCTCTTCGAGGCGCATCAGATCGTGCGCGCGAACGGGATCGAGACCGAAAGCTTCCACCCCGCTGCCGCCGCGCCCGGAAGCCTCGATCCCGCCGATGCCGCGGTGCTGGCGGGCCTTGTCGGCGATCCGGCCGGATACGGCGATCACGCCCGCCGGCCGCTGAGCCTCGCCGAGGCGGCGATCCTGCGGCACGACCTGCGACCGGCGGCCTGAGGCGCGGTTGACACCGCTGCGCGCGGCTGTATAAGCCGCAGGTCTCGCGGGCCTGCCCCGCGGGTTTTCATTGGTGTTGGCGGCCCCCGCAAGGGGTGACCTGTCGGTCCCGCGGGACAGAGGACAACGCCCTTCGCAAACGATGAAGGAGATCAGCGGTGACCAAGCGCACCTCTGCCAAGCACAAGATCGACCGCCGCATGGGCGAGAACATCTGGGGACGCGCCAAGTCCCCGGTGAACAAGCGCGAATACGGCCCCGGCCAGCACGGCCAGCGCCGCAAGCAGAAGCTGTCGGATTTCGGCACCCAGCTGCGCGCCAAGCAGAAGCTCAAGGGATATTACGGCGATCTGACCGAAAAGCAGTTCAAGCGCATCTATGCCGAGGCCGCCCGGGTGACCGGCGATACCGGCGAGAACCTGATCGGCCTGCTGGAGCGGCGGCTGGATGCGGTGGTCTACCGCGCCAAGTTCGTACCGACGATATTTGCCGCGCGGCAGTTCGTGAACCACGGGCACGTGACGGTGAACGGCGCGCGGGTCAACATCGCGTCCTACCGCGTCAAGGAAGGCGATGTGATCGCGCTGCGCGACAAGTCGCGCCAGTTCGCGCTGGTGCTCGAAGCGGTCGGGCTGACCGAACGCGACGTGCCCGATTACCTCGAGGTCGATCACAACAAGATGACCGCGACCTATGTGCGCCAGCCCAAGCTGGGCGATGTGCCCTATCCGGTCCAGATGGAACCGAACCTCGTCGTCGAATACTACGCGAAGAACTGACGCCAACCCGTTGGTGTCCCGGGGCCGCTGCGGGAAACCGCAGCGGCCTTCGTCATCTCAGCGCAAGGCCTCGGTGCGGTAGAGCCGCACCGTGATCCCGCCGTTGGAAAATCCCGCGCCGGGGTCGGCGAAGGGCAGGCCCGTCGCCGCCGCCAGCGCCGGATCGGATGTCACAAGCCCGACGCGCCAGCCGGCGAACCGGTCGCGCAGCACCTGCCCCATCGTGCCGTAGAGCGCGTAGAGCAGCCTGCGCTCGCCGATCCGCCCGCCATAGGGCGGGTTCACCACGACGAGGCCGGGCGGCCCCGCGGGCGGCGCAAGGTCGCTGATCGGCTGGCGGGCGAAGGCGCAGATCGCATCCACCCCCGCGCGCGCGGCATTCGCCCGCGCCATGCCGACCGCGCCCGCATCGCGGTCATGGCCGTGAAACCGCAGATCGGTCGGCCGCGTGGCGCCCGCCCGCAGGTGCGCCCAGGCATCGGGATCGAAGGTCGCCAGATTCTCGAAGGCGAAGCCGCGCGACCGGCCCGGCGCAAGGCCCGCCGCGATCTCGGCCGCCTCGATCACGAAGGTGCCCGACCCGCACATCGGATCGACCACCGGCTCGCCCCCGCTGTAGCCGCAGCGCGCAAGGACGAGCGCGGCCAGCGTCTCGCGGATCGGCGCCTTGCCGACGGCGGTCTTGTGCCCGCGCCGGTGCAGCGGCTCGCCCGAGGTGTCGAGGCTGAGGGTGCAGAGGTCATCTGCGATGCGCGCCTTGACCGTCACCGGGGCGGTGTCGCCGATCGGCGCGCCGAGCGTTTCGGCGATCGCCGTCTCGATCCGCTGCCGCGCCGCGCCCTCGTGATAGATGCGCGAGGCGGTGCAGCTTGCCTCCACCCGCACCGGCACATCCGCGCGCAGTGTCGCCGCCCAGTCGAAGCGCCGCGCGCGCTTGTCGAGCTGCGCAAGGTGCAGCGCCCGGAACGCGCCGATCCGCACCAGCACGCGCGACGGCCCGCGCAGGGCGAGATTGGCGCGCCAGACCTCTGGCCAGCCGCCGCGGGCGGTCACGCCGCCCGCCTCGGTTCCGGTCACGCTCAGGCCGGCCGCCCGCGCCTCGTTTGCGACGAGATCGGCAAAGCCCGGCGTGGCGACAAGGAAGATCTCAAGCCTCTGGTCCTGCATGGCCGGTACCGCTGCGCGATCGCGGCGGCGGGTGCAAGCGCGAAACATCCCCCGCACCCCAGGCGGCGAGCGCCTCGAACACCGGGGTCAGCGCAAGGCCCCGCTCGGTCAGCCCGTAATCCACATGCGGCGGCACCGTGGCCCGCACCGCCCGCCACACGAGCCCGTCGGCCTCGAGCCCGCGCAGCGTTTCGGTCAGCACCCGCTGGCTGATCGGGGCGAGGCTGCGGGCAAGGGCGTTGAACCGCACCGGTCCCGCGCCGAGGCGAAACAGCACCATCAGCCGCCACTTGCCGGACAGAAGCGCGACTGTCCGTTCGACCGGGCAGCGGGCGGCGTCGTAGGGCAGGGTGGTCATCAGCAGTTACCTTTTGGTGCGTACTTGCAATCCGGCCTATGCATCCTTCATCACGGCCATGCAAGCGCGGAGGGTGACATGCGGGTCGTGGTATTCGGGGCGACGGGGCGGACGGGGCGGCAGGTCCTGCCGCGGCTGGCGGCGGCGGGGCATGAGGCGGTGGTCTATGGTCGCCGCGCACCCGATGGCTGGGCCGGGCCGGCGGTGATCGGCGCGGCGGGCGACCGCGCGGCGGTCGCGTCGGTGCTGGCGGGGGCGGATGCGGCGCTGTCCTGCCTCGCCTCGACCAAGACCGTGCAGGCCTGCCTGCCGACGACCGAGGCGGTGATCGCCGCCGCCCCGCCCGGCTTTCGCTATGTCGTGATCGGCGGCGCGGCCGTCGATGCGCCGGGCGATGCCAAGGCGATCCCCGACCGGATCGTGAGCTGGCTCGCCCGGACCCTCGCCGGCCCGATCATCGCCGAGCGGCAGGCGGAACTCGCGGCGTTGCAGGCATCAAGGCTCGACTGGACGTTCCTGCGTCCGCCGCAACTGAAGGACGGCCCCGGCACGGGGCGCTGGCGGCTCACCTTCGACACGCCGGCCGCCATCTCGATCGACCGGGCCGACCTTGCCGCGGCGATGGTCGCGGCGCTGACCGATCCGGCGCTGTCGCGCCGCGCGCCTTTCGTGGCCCGCGGATGACGGCCGGGATGGCGGCGCTGCCGGCCGACCTGCGCCTGACCTACGGGTTCGATCCGCTCTGCGGCTGGTGCTACGGGATCGTGCCGGCGATGCGCGCGCTGATGGCGGCGCAGCCGGGCCTGCCGGTCAATCTGGCGATGCCGGGCCTCGTGACCGGGGCGCGCGTCGGCCCCTATGCGGCGATGGAGGGCTATATCCGCGGGGCGTCGCAGCGCCTGTCGGCGGTGACGGGCCGCGCGCCCTCGCCGGCCTTTTACGACCTCATCCGCAGGCCGGGCGTGACGGGCGACAGCGCGCCGCCGGTTCTGGTCCTCGCCGCCGCGCGCGCGGTTGACCCGGCGGCGGCCGTGCGGCTCGCCCACCGGATCACCGAGGCGCATTTCGACGCCGGCGCCGATCTCAACGATCCGGCAACCTACCCGCCGCTGCTCGCCGCCGAGGGGATCGCCATGGCGCTGCCCGATCTGGCCGACCGCGCCGCGGCGGCGGCGGTTTTCGCCGCCGATGCGCGGTTCGGCATCGCCGCATTCCCCACGCTGATCGCCCGGCGCGGGGCGCGGGCGGTGGCGCTGCCCCCGGTCTATGCGCCCGATGCGCTGCAGGCCGCCCTGCGGGATGCCGCCGCAGCCCTCTGAGCGGACTGGCGCGGCGCGCCCGGCGCGGCTAGAACGGCACGCGAACGGGGGGCAGCATGACACTCGACATCCGACCGCAGCCGGGCATTCTGGACATCGCGCTCTACGAAGGCGGGGCGAGCCACGTCAGCGGCGTGTCGAATGTCGTCAAGCTGAGTTCGAACGAAAACCCGTTCGGCCCCTCGGACCGCGCGCGCGACGCCTATCTGCGCGCGGTGCACACGCTC
Organism: Gemmobacter sp.; assembly: GCA_046292445.1. Lineage (GTDB taxonomy): Bacteria > Pseudomonadota > Alphaproteobacteria > Rhodobacterales > Rhodobacteraceae > CALIZF01. The sequence goes on along the minus strand of JBKBQT010000030.1, from coordinate 2,365 downwards.
CACCGGTATCCGTCCACCGACCATGCGCCGCTGCGCCAGGCGATCGCCGAGGTCCACGGGCTCGACGCCGGCCGGATCATCTGCGGCGTCGGATCGGACGAGATCATCGGCCTTCTGTGCAACGCCTATGCCGGGCCGGGCGACGAGGTGATCCACACCGAGCACGGGTTCCTGATGTATCGGATCTATGCGCTGGCGGCCGGCGCCACCCCGGTCAGCGTGCCTGAGCGCGAGCGGACGACGGATGTGGACGCGATCCTCGCCGCCTGCAACCGCCGCACGCGGCTGGTGTTCCTCGCCAATCCCAACAACCCGACCGGCACGATGATCGGCGGCGGCGAGGTGCAGCGGCTCGCCGAGCGTCTGCCGCGGCAGACGCTTCTGGTGCTCGACGGGGCCTATGCGGAATATGTGTCCGGCTATGACGGCGGCGCGGCACTCGTCGAGGCGCGCGAGAACGTGGTGATGACGCGGACCTTCTCGAAGATCTACGGGCTCGGCGGGTTGCGCGTCGGCTGGGGCTACGGGCCGCGCGCGGTGATCGATGTGCTCAACCGCATCCGTGGGCCGTTCAACCTGTCGGCGCCCGCGCTCGACACCGCCGAGGCGGCGGTGCGCGATCTTGACCACACCGCCCGTTGCCGGGCCGAGAATGCGCGGATGCGCATGTGGCTGGCCGAGGCGCTGGCGGAATTCGGCGTGCCGTCCGACACGTCGCTCGCCAACTTCATCCTCGCCCGTTTCGCCGATGCGGCCGAGGCGCAGGCCTGCGATGCGCATCTGCGGGCGCAGGGGCTGATCGTGCGGCAGGTGGCCTCCTATGGCCTGCCGCATTGCCTGCGCATCACGGTGGGGGACGAATCCTCCTGCCGCCGCGTCGCGCATGCGATCGGCCAGTTCAAGGGCGCGCGATGACGGCGCTCTACGACCGGGTGGCGCTGATCGGGCTGGGCCTGATCGCCTCGTCCATGGCCCATGCGATGCGCGCGGGGGGGCTCGCCCGGCACATCGCCGGGCATGCGCCGAGTGCCGCGACGCGCGCGGCGGCGCTGGAGCTGTTCTGCGACAGCGTGCATCCGACGGCGGCCGAGGCGGCGCAAGGGGCCGATCTGGTCGTGCTTGCCGTGCCGGTGGGCGCAATGGGCGCGGTTGCGGCTGCGGTCGGGCCGGTTCTGGCGCCGGGCGCGACGGTCACGGATGTCGGGTCGGTCAAGCTCGCCGTGATCGAGGCGGTTGCGCCGCATCTGCCGGGGCATGTGCATTTCATCCCCGGCCACCCGATCGCGGGGACCGAGCATTCCGGCCCGCGCGCCGGTTTCGCGACGCTCTTCCGCAACCGCTGGTGGCTGCTGACGCCCGATGCCGGGGTCGCCCCGGCCGCCGTCGCCCGGTTGCGCGCCTTGCTTGAGGCGATGGGGGCCAATGTCGACGAGATGGACGCGGCGCATCATGACCTCGTGCTGGCAGTCACGAGCCATGTGCCGCATCTGATCGCCTATACGATGGTCGGCGTTGCGGATGATCTGCGCCGCGTGACCGACAGCGAGGTGATCCGCTATTCGGCGGCCGGTTTCCGCGACTTCACGCGCATCGCGGCCTCCGATCCGGTGATGTGGCGCGATGTGTTCCTGACCAACAAGGAGGCGACGCTCGACATCCTCGGGCGCTTCACCGAAGAGCTTTTCGCGCTCCAGCGGGCGATCCGGCTGGGCGACGGGCCGCATCTGCAGGCCTATTTCACCCGCACGCGGGCGATCCGCCGCGGGATCATCGAGGCGGGGCAGGATACGGCTGCGCCCGATTTCGGCCGGGCGGGCAAGGCGGCGGGCGATCCGGTTCCCGCCGCGCCCGCCACCGCCGCGCCCGCCACCGCTGCGCCCCTGTCGGGCCGGCGCGCATGACGCGGCTGCTGCGCCTCTTGCTGGCGGCGGCGGCGATGGCCGCGCCGCTGGCGGCGGCGCCGCCAGAGTTGCCGTTCGCGGTGATCCCCGGCCCAGCCGGCCCGGTGCCCTTCGCCGTGATCGGCCCGGCCGATGACGGCCGAGGCTCTGCCTTACCGCCGCCGCTCGCCGGCCCGGCCCCCCGCGCCGCACCCGGCACACGCACAGCGCCCGAAAGGGCGCCGGCGGCGGTGCAGGCGCCGCCCGTGCCGTCCGATCGCGCGCTCGCAGCCGCCCGCCCGCGGCTTCGTCCTGCGTCGGTCGATACCGGCATCCCCCTGCGGCCGCGCGCACGACCGGGCGCAGGGGCCATGCCGGACGATCGGGCGTCCGCCCCGGACCGCGCGGCGGGCACCGACCCTGCCGCCGCCGTGCAGCCTGCCCCGCGCCTGTCCGCAGACCCGCCCGCCGCCGGCGCCGGCGCC
>JBKBQT010000029.1:0-27625 GCA_046292445.1 Gemmobacter sp. | reverse complement strand
CTGCTGCGCCACGACTTTCCGGCGGTCGCGGTGACCCTGATGGGGTGGGAGATCCCCGGCGGCATGCAGACGCTGCTGTGGTGCGCGTTCTTTGCCTCCTTCGCGGTCAAGATGCCGATGTGGCCGGTGCATACCTGGCTGCCCGATGCGCATGTGCAGGCGCCGACGGCCGGATCGGTGGTGCTCGCGGCGATCCTGCTGAAGATGGGCGGCTACGGGTTCCTGCGGTTCAGCCTGCCGATGTTCCCGGTGGCATCCGACCTGATGGCGCCCTTCGTTCTGTGGCTGTCGGCGATCGCCATCGTCTATACCAGCCTCGTGGCGCTGGCGCAGACCGACATGAAAAAGCTCATCGCCTATTCGTCGGTCGCCCACATGGGCTATGTGACGATGGGGATCTTCGCGGCGAACCAGCAGGGGGTCGATGGCGCGATCTTCCAGATGATCAGCCACGGCTTCGTCGCCGGGGCGCTGTTCCTCGTCGTCGGCGTGATCTACGACCGGATGCACACGCGCGAGATCGAGGCCTATGGCGGCCTCGTGAACCGCATGCCGGCCTTTGCGGCGGTGTTCATGCTCTTCACCATGGCCAATGTCGGCCTGCCGGGGACGAGCGGGTTCGTGGGCGAGTTCCTGACGCTCACCGGCGCGTTCCAGGTCAACACCTGGGTCGCGGCGGTCGCAACGACCGGGGTAATCCTGTCGGCGGCCTATGCGCTCTGGCTCTACCGGCGGGTGGTGTTCGGCGATCTCATCAAGGCGGCGCTGAAATCCATCACCGACATGGACCGGCGCGAAAGGGCGATCTTTGCGCCCCTGATCGCGGCGACGCTGATCCTTGGCGTCTACCCGAGCCTCGTGACCGACCGGGTGTCGCCCGCCGTCACCAACCTGCTGACCGCCTATCACGCAGCGCTGCCCGCCCATGATGCGGACCGGCGCCTTGCGCAGCACTGAAGGGAGGCCGCGATGACCGGCACCGCCGACCTGTTGATCCTGCTGCCCGAGATCGTTCTGGCGGTCTATGCCATGGCCGCGCTGCTCGGCGCGGTCTATACGGGCAAGGATGCGATGACCCCGTTGCTGACCTGGGCCACGGTCGGGGTATTCCTGCTTGTCGCCTTCTGGATCGGGGTGCAGCCCGCGGGCGCGCGGGTGGCCTTTGGCGGCATGGCGGTGGACGATGCCTTTGCCCGCTTTGCCAAGGTGACGATCCTTCTGTCGGCGGCCGCAGTGCTGGCGATGAGCCAGGATTACATGCAGCGCCGCGATCTGGGGCGGTTCGAATACCCCGTGCTCGTGACGCTGGCGGTCGTGGGCATGATGCTGATGGTCTCGGCCGGCGATCTGATGATGCTCTACATGGGGCTCGAGCTGCAGTCGCTCGCGCTCTACGTCATCGCGGCGCTGCGGCGCGACAGCCTCAAGTCCACCGAGGCGGGGCTGAAGTATTTCGTGCTCGGCGCGCTCTCCTCGGGGTTGCTGCTCTATGGCGCCTCGCTCGTCTACGGCTTTGCCGGCACGACGCTGTTCACCGGCATCCTCTCGACGCTGGGCGACGGGGCGCCGCTGGGCCTGCTGTTCGGCCTCGTGTTCATGGTGGCGGGCCTTGCGTTCAAGATTTCGGCCGCGCCCTTCCACATGTGGACGCCCGACGTCTACGAGGGCAGCCCGACGCCGGTGACCGCCTTTTTCGCCACCGCGCCCAAGGTTGCCGCGATGGCGCTGATGGCGCGGCTGGTGTTCGATGCCTTCGGGGCGATCCCCGGCGACTGGGGGCAGGTGGTCGCGGCGCTGGCGGTGGCGTCGATGTTCCTTGGCGCGATCGCGGCGATCGGGCAGCGCGACATCAAGCGGCTGATGGCCTATTCCTCGATCGCGCATATGGGGTTCGCGCTGCTCGGGCTTGCCGCGGCGGCCTCGGGCGATCCGCGCGTGGCGGCCTATGGGGTGCAGGCGACGCTGATCTACATGGCGATCTACGTCGCGATGAACATCGGCACCTTCGCCTTCATCCTGTCGATGGAACGCGACGGGCGCCCCGTGACAGACATCGCCAGCCTCAACCAGTTCGCGGCGAAGGAACCGGGCAAGGCGCTGGCGCTGCTGCTCCTGATGTTCAGTCTTGCGGGGGTGCCGCCGCTGCTGGGGTTCTTCGGCAAGTATATGGTGCTCAAGGCGGCGGTCGATGGCGGCATGGCCTGGCTCGCCGTTGCTGGCGCGGTCGCATCGGTGATCGGGGCGTTCTACTATCTGCGGATCGTCTATTTCATGTATTTCGGCAAGGAGACCGCGCCGCTGGACAGCCGCATGGCGCCGGCCCAGTGGCTCCTGATGGCGGCTTCGGCGATTGCGATGCTGGCCGGGATCGTCAACCTGTTCGGGATCGAGCCGCTGGCGGCCATGGCGGCCGAAGCCCTTGTCCGCTGACGGCACAGGCGGCGCGGGCGCGCCGGTCTGGCCGGCGGGGGTCGGCCGCGTCCTGCTGCCCGAGGTGGACAGCACCAATGCCGAGGCGGCGCGGCGTGCGGCCGAAGGCGCCGGCCCGACCTGGATCCTCGCGGGTTTCCAGACCGACGGACGCGGCCGGCGCGGCCGGGCCTGGGTCAGCCCGCGGGGGAACTTTCACGCCACGCTGCTCGACCGGCCGCAAGGGCCGCCCGAGCGGGTCGCGCTGCTGAGTTTCGCGGCCGCGCTGGCGCTGCGCGAGGCGCTGGCGACGCTGACCGGGGCGGGGGCGGCCTTCACGCTGAAATGGCCCAACGATGTGTTGCTGAACGGTGGCAAGGTGGCGGGCATCCTGCTTGAAAGCAGCGGGGCAGGGGGGCGGATCGAGCATCTGTGCATCGGCATCGGCGTCAACCTGATCGCCGCGCCGGATCCCGGCGATCTGGAGCCGGGCGCCCTGCGCCCCGTCAGCCTGCTGGCCGAGACCGGTCTGCGGATCGAACCGGCGCGTTTGCTCGACCACCTCGCCCCGGCCTTTGCGCATTGGTCGGGGCGGCTGGCGGCGGGCGGCTTTGCCCCCCTGCGCGCCGCCTGGCTGGACCATGCCGCCCGGCTGGGCGAGACGATCCGCGCGCGGACCGGCACCGAGACGGTGAGCGGCACCTTCGAGACGCTGGACGACGGCGGGGCGCTCATCCTGCGCACGGCGCAGGGCCGGCGCGCGATCCCGGCCGCCGATGTGTTCTTCTGAGCCGGGGTTAGGGGATGCTTCTGGCCATCGACTGCGGCAATACCAATACCGTCTTTGCGCTCTGGGACGGGGCCGCGTTCCGCGCGACCTGGCGGATCGCCACCGACCACAGGCGGACGGCGGATGAGTATTTCGTCTGGCTTTCGGCGCTGATGCGGCTCAGGGGGCTCGATCTTGCGCCGGCCGAGGCGATCATTTCCTCGACCGTGCCGCGCGTGGTGTTCAACCTGCGCGTGCTGTGCAGCCGCTATTTCGACCTGCGCCCGCTGGTCGTCGGCAAGCCGCCCTGCGCCCTGCCGGTGCCGCCGCGCGTCGATCCGGGCACCAATGTCGGGCCCGACCGGCTGGTGAACACTGCGGCCGGATACGACCGGCACGGGGGCGATCTGATCGTGGTGGATTTCGGCACGGCGACCACCTTCGATGTCGCCGACCATGACGGCGCCTATATCGGCGGCGTCATTGCCCCCGGCGTCAACCTCAGCCTCGAGGCGCTGCACATGGCCGCCGCCGCCCTGCCGCATGTGGACATCGCCAGACCCCAGGCCGTGGTCGGCACGAATACGGTGGCCTGCATGCAGTCGGGCGTGTATTGGGGCTACGTCGGGCTTGTCGAAGGCATCGTTGCGCGGATCCGCGCCGAACGCGCGCGGCCCATGAAGGTGATCGGCACCGGGGGGCTTGCCTCGCTGTTCGATCAGGGAACAACGGTATTCGACGCGATCGAGGATGACCTGACCATGCATGGCCTTGTCCTGATCAACCGATACAACAGGGAACTGGGCAACGCATGACGACCAACCGGCTGATCTACCTCCCCCTCGGCGGCGCGGGCGAGGTGGGGATGAACGCTTATGTCTATGGCTGGGGGCCCGAGGGGCGAGAACGCCTCATCCTCGTCGATTGCGGGGTGACATTCCCCGACATGGACACATCGCCCGGCGTCGATCTGATCCTGCCCGATCTCACATGGCTGGCCGACCGTGCGGACCGGATCGAGGGCATCTTCATCACCCACGGGCACGAGGATCACATCGGTGCGCTCGGGCATCTGTGGTCGCGGCTGCGCGCGCCGGTCTTTGCGCGCCGCTTCACCGGCGCGCTGGCCAAGCTCAAGCTCGACGATGCCGGCCACGACCCCGAGGCGGTGCGGATCGTCGGGCCACGCCCGGCCTGGGCCGAGGCCGGGCCGTTCCGCGTGCAGTTCGTGCCGACGAGCCATTCCATCCCCGAAGCCTCGGCGCTGCTGATCGAGACGCCGGGCGGGCGCGTCCTGCACACGGGCGATTTCAAGCTCGACCCGACGCCGGGGGTCGGCGAGCCCTTCGACGAGGCCGTCTGGGCCGAGATCGGGCGGCAGGGCGTCAAGGTTCTGGCCTGCGATTCGACCAACGTGTTCCAGACCCACCCCGGCCGGTCGGAAGCGGCGATCGTGGGCAACCTGACGGCGCTGATCGGCGGAGCCAAGGGTCTGATCGCGGCCACGACCTTTGCGTCCAACGTCGCACGGGTCAAGACGCTGGCCGAGGCCGGGCGCGCGGCGGGCCGGTCGGTCTGCCTGCTGGGCCGGGCGATGCGCAAGATGGTGCAGGTCGCGACCGAGACGGGCGTGCTCACCGGCTTTCCGCCGACCGTATCGCCCGAGGACGCGCTGTCGATCCCGCGCGATCACCTGATGCTGATCGTGACCGGCACGCAGGGCGAACGCCGCGCTGCTTCGGCACAGCTGTCGCGGGGCAAGTATCTCGGCCTGCAGATGAAAGAGGGGGATACGTTCCTGTTTTCCTCCAAGACGATCCCCGGCAACGAGCGCGGCGTGCTGCGCGTGGTGAATGCCTATTCGGAAATGGGCGTGGATGTCGTGGACGATTCGGGGGGGCTCTACCACGTCTCGGGCCATGCGAACCGCCCCGACCTCGAACGGATCCACGACCTGATCCGGCCGCAGATCCTCATCCCCTTGCATGGCGAGCACCGGCACCTGCGCGAACACGCCAAGCTGGCCGAAGGGCGCGGCATTGCGGCCGAGATCGCGACCAACGGCATGCTGCTCGACCTCAGCGGCAACCGGCCCGAGGTGGCCGAGTATATCGAGGCAGGGCGGGTCTATCTCGACGGGACGGCGCTGGTCGGCGCGCTCGACGGGGTGGTGCGCGACCGGATCCGGCTTGCGCTGAACGGGCATGTGATGGTGACGCTGATCCTCGACGAGGAGCACCTGCCCCTGGGCGAGCCCTGGGCGGAATTGTTCGGCCTGCCCGAGGCGGGCCGCAAGGGCCGCCCGCTGGCCGAGGCGATCGAGGCGGAGCTGTCGGATTTCCTCGACACCGCCCCTGCCAAACTGCTGCGCGACGACGAGAAACTCGACGATGCGGTGCGCCGGGTCGTGCGCCAGATTGCGGTCGAGGAAATCGGGAAAAAGCCCGAGGTGACGGTCGTCGTCAGCCGCCTGTCGGCGGGCTGAGCGCCGCGGCCCGTGCGGGGCGGCCGGGGGGGGCGGCCCGGCCGGCCGGGCCGCCGGGCCGCGTCACCGTGATGCGGTCACTCGCCCGCGCCGACGGCGGCAAAGCTGCGCAGGATGAAATCGGGGACGTGGTCGCCCATGCCGACCACCGGATTGTCCTGGCGGTGATCGTCGCGGCGCGGCTCGCGCCGGCGGTCGTCGCGCGGGCGGTCATCACGGGGACGGTCTTCGCGGCGCGGCTCGCGCCGGTCGTCGCGGCGCGGCGGCAGCGGGGTGTCGGCGGCGACCGGGTCGGCCGGGGGCTCGGCGCGCGGGGCCTCGTCACGGGGACGGTCCTCGCGGCGCGGCCGATCCTCGCGCTCGGGCCGGGGCTGGTGGCGCGAACGCGGCTGGCGGTGCTGGCCGCGGTCGGGGCTGTCGTCGAAGGTCACGGCCGGCGCCTCGACCCGCGGGATCGGCTGCTTGATGAGCGCCTCGATCCCGGCGAGGTATTTCTCGTCCGACGGGGTGGCGATGGTGATCGACACGCCCGACCGCCCCGCGCGCCCGGTCCGGCCGATGCGGTGCACGTAATCCTCGGCATGGGACGGCACGTCGAAGTTGAACACATGGCTGACCGCCGGAATGTCGAGCCCGCGCGCCGCCACGTCCGAGGCGATGAGCAGTCGCAGCCGCCCGTCGCGGAAATCGTCGAGCGTCTTGGTGCGCACCGACTGGTCGAGATCGCCGTGGATCGGCGCGGCGTTGAACCCGTGCGCCTTCAGCGACTTGGCAAGGACATCGACATCCATCTTGCGGTTGCAGAACACGATGGCGTTGGTGCAGGCCTCGCCCTCGGCGGTGATGAGCGCGCGGAGCATGGCGCGCTTCTCGCCAAAGGCCTGATCGCGGCGCGAGGGCGTGAACTGCACCAGCCTCTGCTCGATGGTGATCGAGGTCGTCGCGGCGCGGGCCACCTCGATCCGCGCGGGGCTGGACAGGAAGGTGTTGGTTATCCGCTCGATCTCGGGCGCCATGGTGGCGCTGAAGAACAGCGTCTGGCGGGTGAAGGGGGTCAGCTGGAAGATGCGCTCGATATCGGGGATGAACCCCATGTCGAGCATCCGGTCGGCCTCGTCCACCACCATGATCTGCACGCCGGTCAGCAGCAGCTTGCCCCGCTCGTGGTGGTCGAGCAGCCGGCCGGGCGTGGCGATCAGAACGTCAACGCCGCGGTCGATCAGCAGATCCTGTTCCTTGAAGCTTACGCCGCCGATCAGCAGGGCCTTGGTCAGCTTGGTATATTTGGCATAGGTCTCGAAGCTTTCGGCGACCTGCGCCGCGAGTTCCCGCGTCGGGGCGAGCACGAGGCTGCGCGGCATGCGCGCCCGCGCCCGGCCGTTGGCAAGAAGCGTGATCATCGGCAGGGTGAAGCCGGCCGTCTTGCCGGTGCCCGTCTGCGCGATGCCAAGCACATCGCGCCCGGCAAGCGCGGGGGGGATGGCCTGTTCCTGGATCGGGGTCGGGGTGGTATAGCCTGTCTCGACGACCGCCTGAAGGACACGGGGGTCGAGGTTGAGATCGGAAAACGAAGTCATGCGCGTCCTTGTTGGGTAGGTCCCGGTGGGCGGCATCGGGCCGCCGGTTCATGGGACGCATCAAACCCTCGCGCCCCGGCATCAGCGCGCACGGGCAGACTGCCCGCACACCTCGGCGCGGACATAGCCCAAACCCCCCGATACGTCAAGGAAACTGGCCCAATCGGCCGATCAGGCGCCAAAGGCCGCCCGGATCGCCGCGTCCTGTTCGCCGCGGCGCGGCGCGGGGCCCGGCGCGGGCGCTGCGCCGTCGAACCGCGGGGCAGGGGCCGGGGCCAGCGCGCCGTCCCGCCGGGCCCAGGTTCCGCGGGCGGCGAGGTGCGAGTCGCGCGCGGCCTCGTCCGGCGACCAGACCGGCGCGGCGCAGGCGTCGGTGCCCGAAAGCACCGCGTCCCATTCGGCCCGGCTGCGGGTCGCGAACACGGCGGCAAGCCGCGCGGCCTGCGCCGGCCAGAGCGCCGCGTCATGTTGCGCCTGCATCTGCGGATCATGGGCAAGCCCCAGGCCGTCCAGCAGCGCGCGGTAGAACGGCGGCTCGAGCGCCTGCACCGCCATCCAGCCGTCGGCGCAGGCATAGCAGCGCGACCATGGCGGGCCGTCGAGCAGGCTCGTCCCCCGCGCCTCGCCAAAGGCCCCCCCGGCCCGCAGCGCCATCAGCAGCGCCATCAGATGCGCCGAGCCGTCCACGATGGCGGCATCGACCACCGTTCCGCGCCCGGTCGCCCGCGCCGCGATCACGCCCGCCAGAATGCCGACGACCAGATAGGCCGCCCCGCCGCCCATGTCGCCCAGCAGCGTCGGCGGCGGAAAGGGCGGCTGGCCGGGCGGCGAGGCATACCAGGCCGCCCCGGACCGGGCGAGATAGGCAAGGTCATGCCCCGCCCGCTGCGCCAGCGGCCCGTCCTGTCCCCAGCCGGTCATCCGCCCGTAGACCAGCGCGGGGTTGAGCGCATGGGCCTCGGCCGGGCCGAGGCCGAGCCGTTCCATCACCCCCGGCCGCATCCCCTCGATCAGCACATCGGCCGCCGCGATCAGGCCCCGCGCCACGGCGAGGTCGCCCGGCCGCTTGAGGTCGAGCACCACCGACCGCTTGCCGCGGTCGAGCGGGCTCGGGTCGGGAAAGCCGGGCAGCGGCGGGGAGGGGCGATGGATCACCGTCACATCCGCACCGAGATCGGCCAGCCACATCGCCGCGAAGGGCGCCGGCCCGAGCGCCTCGATCTCGACCACGCGCAGCCCGGCGAGGATCACAGCGGCCGCACCTTGAGCCGGGTGATCCGGTTCTCGCGCCGCTGGACGACCTCGAAGCGGAAGCCGTGAAACGAGAACACCTGCCCCTCGTTCGGGATCGTCTGCGCCTCGTGGATCACCAGCCCCGCGACCGTGTTCGCCTCGTCGTCGGGCAGGTTCCAGTCGAGCGCGCGGTTGATGTCGCGGATGCTCATCGCGCCGTCGATGATGTAATCGCCCGCCTCGTTGCGCTTGGGGGCCGCCTCGCCGGTGACGTCGAATTCGTCGGTGATGTCGCCGACGATTTCCTCGATGATGTCCTCGAGCGTGATGAGCCCCCGAAGCGAACCGTATTCGTCCACCACCAGCGCGAAATGCGTGCGCCGTTTGAGGAACTGGCGCATCTGGTCGTCGAGGTCGGTCGTCTCGGGCACGAAATAGGGTTTGCGCGCGACCTTCAGCACGTCGATGTCGGCGATGCTGCCCGCCTTGCCGTCCTCGCCGCGCAGCACGCGGTCAAGCTCGCGCAGCAGGTCCTTGGAGTGGATCACGCCGACGATGTCCTCCTCGTTGCCGCGATAGATCGGCAGGCGGGAATGGGGCGAGGCAAGGATCTGGCTCACGATCTTCTCGGGCGGGTCCTCGGCGTCGATCATCTCGATCTGGCTGCGGTGGCGCATCACCTCCTCCACCGTCCGGTCGCTCAGATCGAGCGTGGCGAGCAGGCGGTCGCGGTCCTCCTTGAGCACTGCGCCCTCCTCGTGGCCGAGGGTGATCGCGCCCATGATCTCTTCCCGGATCGCCAGCAGGTTCGCCGCCGGATCGGTGCGCACCCCGAACAGGCGCAGGATGCCGCGCACCAGCGCCCGCACCACCGACACCACCGGCGCGAACACGAGGATCAGCACGCGGATCACCGGCGCCACGCGCAATGCGACCGGTTCGGGGTTGGCGATGGCATAGGTCTTGGGCAACACCTCGCCGAAGATCAGCACCAGCAGTGTCATCGCCAGCGTCGCCAGCGCCACGCCGCCATCGCCGAACACCCGCGTCAGCAGCGCGGTCGCAAGGCTGGCCGCGAGGATGTTGACGACGTTGTTGCCCAGAAGGATCGCGCCGATCATCTTCTCGCTGTCCTCGGTGACCTCGAGCGCGGTGCGCGCCCCGGCCGACCCGCGGTCGGCCTGGCCGCGCAGCTTGGCGCGCGAAGCGGCGGTCAGCGCGGTTTCCGATCCCGAGAAGAACCCCGACAACACCAGCAGCCCGAGGATCGCGGCGGCGGTCAGCCAGAAGGCGGCATCGATTGCGGCAGGGTTCATCGGGTCAGTCGTCGCGGGCCAGCGGATGATGCGTCAGCACGAGATCGCGCAGGCGATCCTCGAGGACATGGGTATAGATCTCGGTCGTCGTGATGTCGGCATGGCCGAGCAGCGTCTGGATCACGCGCAGATCCGCCCCATGGGCAAGCAGATGGGTGGCAAAGGCATGGCGCAGGGTATGCGGGCTGACCCGGCCGGGGTCAAGACCGGCGGCAAGGGCAAGGTCCTTGACAAGGCTGTGGAACGCCACGCGCGTCAGGTGGCCGTCCTTGCCCGGCCCGGGAAAGAGGAACCGCGAGCGAACACGGGCCTGCGCCTCGCGCGCATCGCGCAGCTTCAGCCAGGCCGCCAGCGCCGTCCGGGCGGGCGGGCCGAGCGGCACCATCCGCTCGCGCCCGCCCTTGCCGCGCACGAGGATCATCGCCGGATCGCCCCGCGCCGCCGCCACGGGAAGCGACACGAGTTCGGTCACCCTGAGGCCGGTGGCATAGAGCAGCTCCATCAGGCAGGTGTTGCGCGGGCGGTCCTCGGCCCGGCCATGCGCCCGCGCCGCCGCCAGCAGGGCGGCGACCTCGGCCTCGGTCAGCGTGCCCGGCAGGCTGCGCTGCCGGGACGGTCCGGCGATGCGGATCGCCGGGTCGTCGGCGCGCCATCCCTCGCCATGGGCAAATCGGTAGAGCGCCCGGATCGCGGCAAGCCGGCGCGCCCGCGTCGCGCGGGCAAGGCCCGCGGCCTCCTGCGCGACGAGATAGGCCTCGATGTCGGTTCGTGTCGCGGTGGCGAAATGCCCCCCGCGCGCCGCCAGCCAGCCGGCGAAATCCGTCAGATCGCGCCCATAGGCAAGCTGCGTGTTGCGCGCCGCGTCCCGCGCCGCCGCCGCATCGGCGAGGAACGTGGCGATCCACCGCGGCATGGGGGCCGCTTCGGCCGCGTCCATCCTGTCAACCCCGCCGGTCGAGCAGCATCAGCTGCAACGCCGCCTGCCGCGCCACGCCGTCGAGCCCCACGACCCGCAGCGCCGCCAGCCCCTCGGTCACGCCCCGCCGGTCGCCCGCCGCGCCCTCGGCCACACGCTCCATCGCCAGCAGGATCGCCTCGCCCAGCCGGTCGTCATCAAGCAGGCCGCGCATCCGCAGCGACAGAAGCGCTGCGGGATCGGCCGCAAAGGCCGGTGCGATTGCCCGCCCGAGGCTGTCGGGTGCAGTCAGCCCGGCCATCTCGCCGCGGGCGAGGCCGGCCAGAAACGCCTCCTCGGGCCCTGCGCCGGCGGGCAGCGGCGCGGCCTCGCCGGCCAGCAGCGCGATGCGGAACGCGAGGCGCCCGGCCGGGCCGTCCAGCGGCACGGCGCGCAGCGCGGGGGCATAGTGCACGGCAAAGGGCACCTCGATCTCGGCCTGCTGCATCGCGTCCCAGGCCTGCGGCAGCGCCTCGGCGATGCGGGCCGCATCCCGCGCCGCCAGCGCCGCGTCGAGCCGCTGCACCGCCCGCACCCTGTCCCAGACCCCGCCCGAGGCCGCCGGGCGCCGCTCGACATAAAGCGCGTGCAGAAGCGCCGCGTCCAGCGCCCCGGCCCGCGCCAGCCGCTCGCCCGCATCGAGCCGGCCCTTCCACCCTGTCGTCATCCTGAGATCCGCATGGGCGAAGGCCAGCGGCAGGCCGGTGGTCGGCAGCGGCTCGCCGATCGCCTCGAACAGCCGCAGCGCAAGCGGCGTCGGGCGGTCGGGCACGGGCAGCGGATCGCCCTCTTCGGCCAGTTCGGGGTCGAGAAACCGCTCGAGCAGCGCATCATCGGCCGCCGTCACCTGCCCGAGCGCCCGCGCGGTCTCGAGCGTCAGGCTCGCCGCCTGCCAGTCGCCCCCCCGGGCCAGGCAGAACACCCGCGTCGGATAGGTCGCATCGATGCCCGGCGCGGCGCGCAGCGCCTCGCAGGCCGCATCCTCGGTGCCCAGCAGCAAGGCGATGTCGAAGCGGCGGCGGATCAATTCGGCCGTCGGCTCGCCCGCCGCCGCGATCAGCGCCTCGGCCGCCTCGAGCGCGGCCATGTCGAGCAGCTTGTCGATCCGTGCCAGCAGGAACCGCTCGCCCGGCCCGGCATCGAGCGGCGGATCGAAAGCCGTGAGCAGCAGGGTCACGAACAGGCTGCGCAGGGCCGGCAACGCCTCGAGCCGCTCGGCCGAAATCAGGGCGATAAGGTCGTCGGCCGGGGTCGCGCCCCAGATCCGGCGGGGCAGGCCGATGTCGGCCGGCGCGCCGACACCCGCCCCGTCGCGCGCCACAGCGTCGAGCGGCATCACCGCAACGGCATCGACCGGCGAGCCGCCGGGCGGCGCGGCGGCCGCCGCGGCCCCGGGCGTGGCCACCGATCTCGACAGCCAGTCGATCGCCGAAAGCGGCCCCTGCGCCGTTGCCGGCCCGGCGCCAAGTGCCAGCGTCAGCACCACGGCCGTCGTCGCGCGCGAGACCCGGCGGGCGCGGTGCGGCTTGGCCGTGGGCATTGCCTAGCCCCCTGCCGCAGGGGGCGAGACCTCGATGGTGATCTCGCGTTCCGGCGCCGTCATGTCGCCGAAATAGGCATAGCCGGCCAGCCCCGCCGCAGCGAGCACCAGCAGCACCGCCAGACCCTTGATCGTTCGCATCTGCCTGCCCCGGCCTTTCTGCCCGTTGCCGTGCCCAACCCGCCCGGCATGCCGTCCGGGGTGACCCTAGCATTTCTATGTGGCCTTTTGTTCAACTTCACGCCATTAGACCCGGAACACAAGGCCAGAGGGTAGGCGCGGCCCAGGTGTCGTGGCGGTTGCGGAAATCGGTCGTGCTCGTGGGCATGATGGGGGCAGGCAAGACGGCGGTGGGCACGCAACTCGCCCGCAGTCTCGGCTGTGCCTTCACCGATTCGGACGACGAGATCGTGCGTGCCGCCAACATGACGATCCCCGAGATCTTTGCCCGCGACGGCGAGGCGTTCTTTCGTGCCCGCGAGGCCGAGGTGCTCGCCCGCCTGCTGCGCGGCCCGACGCAGGTGCTCTCGACCGGGGGCGGCGCGTTCCTGTCGCCGGCGAACCGCGCCGCGATCGCCGAGCGGGCGGTGTCGGTCTGGCTGCGCGCCGAGGTGGAGGTGCTCTGGTCGCGCGTGCGCCACCGCAGCCACCGCCCGTTGTTGCGCACGGCCGATCCACGCGGCACCCTCGCGGCACTGGCGCAGGCGCGCGCGCCGGTCTATGCGCTGGCCGATGTGATCGTGGACAGCCTGCCCGGCCTGTCGATCGACGCCATGGCACAGCGGGTGATCGCGGCGCTGGCGGCGCGCGGCGATGTGGTCGAGCCGGTCGGGGGGTAATCGCGGCATGGAAACGGTGCATGTGGCACTCGGGCCGCGGTCCTATGACGTGGCGATCGGGCCGGGGTTGATCGCACAGGCGGGGCCGATGATCGCGCCGCTGCTCCGGCGTCCGCGCGTCGCGGTGCTGACCGATGCGACGGTCGCGGCGCTGCACCTGCCGGCGCTGACGGCATCGCTCGATGCGGCCGCAATCGCCTGGAGCGCGCTGGCGCTCGAGCCGGGCGAGGCGACCAAGGGCTGGGCTGGCCTCGCGCAGGCGGTCGAATGGCTGCTGGTCGAGCGGGTGGAGCGGCGCGATGTCGTCATCGCGCTCGGCGGCGGGGTGATCGGCGATCTGGGGGGCTTTGCCGCCGCGATCCTGCGCCGCGGCGTGCGCTTCGTGCAGGTGCCCACGACGCTGCTGGCGCAGGTGGACAGTTCGGTCGGCGGCAAGACGGGGATCAACACGGCGCAGGGCAAGAACCTTGTCGGCGCGTTTCACCAGCCGTCGCTGGTGCTGGCCGATACGGCGGTGCTGGACACGCTGCCGCTGCGCGATCTGCTGGCGGGCTATGGCGAGGTGGTGAAATACGGCCTGCTGGGCGATGCGGCCTTCTTCGGCTGGCTTGAGACGGCGGGGCCGCGCCTTGCCGCCGGCGACGCTGCGGTGCGGGCGCGGGCGGTGCAGGTTTCCGTTGCGATGAAGGCCGGGATCGTCGCGCGCGACGAGACCGAGGAGGGGGAGCGGGCGCTCCTCAACCTCGGGCACACCTTCTGCCATGCGCTCGAGGCGGCGACGGGCTATTCCCCGCGGCTGCTGCATGGCGAGGGGGTGGCGATCGGCTGCGCGCTCGCCTTCGATCTGTCGGCGCGGCTGGGCCTCTGCCCGCCGGCGGATGCGCGGCGCGTGCGGGCGCATCTGCGGGCCATGGGGATGATGGCGGCGCTGGCGGACATCCCGGGCGATCTGCCCGATGCGGCGGGCCTTCTGGCGCTGATGGCGCAGGACAAGAAGGTGATCGACGGGCGCTTGCGCTTCGTGCTCGCGCGCGGGATCGGGCAGGCCTTCATCGCCGAGGACGTGCCGGGCGATGCGGTCGCCGCGCTGCTCGCGGACGAGCTGGCGGGGCGCGGCCGGGCGGCGTGAGGCCGCCCCTCACGCCTTGCGGCGCACCAGCATCAGCTCTCCGAGGTTCTCGGGCGTGATGTAGCCCAGCAGCCGCCCGTCCCGGTCCGTCACGCCCACGGCCGGCGCCCGCGCGCGGTTCATCGCGTCCATCGCCGCATCGAGCCGCGCGCCCAGCGGCACCGTCGGCACATCGGCATCCATCGCCGCGGCCACCGGCGTGGCGCGGCTGCCCTCGGCCAAAGCCCGCAGGAGCGCCGCGCGCGTGAGGAAGCCCGCCAGCGTGCCCGAGCCATCGACCACCGGAAATTCGTGCTGCGTGGTGCGGATGAGGGCGGTCGCGGCGGCGTCGAGCGTGTCGTCGCTGCGCAGCGCCTCGAAGGCGGTAATCATCGCATCGCGCGCCATCAGGCCGCGCGCCGCCTCGCGCAGGGCGGTGTCGGCGCTTTCCGATCCGGCGGCGAACCAGATGAACACCGCGATGATGACCAGGATCACATTGCCCGAAAGCAGGCCGAGGATGGCAAAGCCGAAGGCGACCGTCTGCCCGGCCAGCGCGGCAAGGCGCGTTGCGCGCGCGCGCCCCAGGCCGGCGGCGAGCACCGCGCGCAGCACCCGCCCGCCGTCCATCGGGAAGGCCGGGATCATGTTGAACAGCACCAGAAAGATGTTGACCGCCGCCAGCCGGTCGAGAAACCCGGCGCCGGCATCCTCGACCCCCGCCCCGGCCATCGGATTGGCGCCGAGGGCCAGCAGCACGGCGGCGATGACGACGTTGACCGCCGGGCCGGCGAGCGCCACCGCGATTTCCCGCCCCGGTTCCTCGGGCAGCCGTTCGAGCCGGGCAAGCCCGCCGATGGGCAGCAGCGTGATGTCGGGCGTGGCGATCCCGTAGCGCCGCGCCATGAGCGCATGGCCGTATTCATGCGCCAGAACGCAGGCAAAGAGCGCGAGCACGAAGGCCACGTTGGCCGCGGCCGCCGCCGGCCCGCCCGTCAGCCAGGCCGCGCCGCCGATCCAGGCAAGCAGCAGGAAGAACGTCGCATGGACGCGCACCTCCGACCCGAAGAGCCGGCCGAGCGGAAAGGACCAGCCCATCGGCGCCCGCCGTCAGAACGGGATTTCGTCGTCGAGATCGGTCCGGCCGCCGCCATAGCCGCCGCCGGCCGCCGCCCCGCCCCGCGCCGGCGCGCCGTATCCGCCCCCCGGCGCATCGCCATAGCCGCCGCCGTCACGGTCGATCTGCGCCGCAGCGTCGCCGCGCCCGTCGAGCAGGGTCAGCTCGCTCCGGTAGGGGCGCAGCACCACCTCGGTGGTATAGCGCTCGGCGCCCGACTGGTCCTGCCATTTGCGCGTCTCGAGCTGGCCCTCGAGATAGACCTTCGATCCCTTGCGCAGATACTGCTCGGCAATCCGCGCGAGCGGTTCGGAAAAGATGGCGACGCTGTGCCATTCGGTCTTTTCCTTGCGCTCGCCCGTGGCCTTGTCGCGCCAGGTTTCCGAGGTCGCGATGCGCAGGTTGCACACCTTGCCGCCGTTCGGAAAGCTGCGCACCTCGGGGTCGCGGCCGAGGTTGCCGACCAGTATGACCTTGTTGACCGAGCCTGCCATGCGCCCCTCCGCCTTGCCGCCGCGGCCGGGGATCGGCACGGCTGGATACGCCCTTGTCTATAGACCGCCGGCGGGCGGGCGGCAATGCGGCGGGCCGGGGCTGGTCTGGCGGCGCGGATCGGCTATAGTCCGCGGCGGGGTGCAGGGGCGGGGTGCGGCGCAGGATGCGTCACGGAACGATCGGGATGGCGGGGCTGGCGGCCGGGGCGGTTTGCCTCTGGGCGCTCGTGTCCGTGCCCGCAGGCGCCGAGGGGCTGAGCCTGAGCAGCTCGTCCAAGTCCCGGCAGGGTCTGTTCTCGGCGCAGACGCGGCTGCTCGATACGCGGCTGTCCACCCAATACGCCGCCTCGGCCCGGCTGCGGCCCAGGTCCGAGGGGCAGTCCGGCATCCCGCGCTGGACCGGGCGCTATCGGGGCGAGCATCTCGAGCATGCGCGGGCCGCGGCGCGGCAGCATGCGATCCCCGAGGATCTGTTCCTGCGTCTCGTGCAGACGGAATCGGGCTGGAACCCGCAGGCCGTCAGTCCCAAGGGGGCGACGGGCCTCGCGCAGCTCATGCCCGGCACGGCGGCGATGCTGGGGGTCAGGATCGACGATCCCAAGGCCAACCTCGAAGGCGGGGCGCGCTATCTGCGGATGATGCACGACCGGTTCGGGTCCTGGCGCCTCGCGCTGGCCGCCTACAATGCGGGGCCCGAGGCTGTGACGCGCCATGCAGGCATTCCGCCCTTCGCCGAGACGCAGGCCTATGTGAAGGCGATCCTCGGCGAGTGACGCCCTTGCAGCCCCGGCCCCGCCTTGGGTCTGCCGCCGCACCAGCCGCCGCCATCGACGGCGCGGCTCTGGCACGGTGTCTGGGAACGCGGTTTGGGCGGCCGCCGATGTCGTGTTGGAGCGGGCGAAGGGATTCGAACCCTCGACCCTAACCTTGGCAAGGTTATGCTCTACCCCTGAGCTACACCCGCATCCGTGGCGAGCGGATTAGCGGATCGCATCGGGGGGGGCAAGGGGTTTCGTGGCAGATTTTCCGGCTTCCCGCGCACCCGCTGCCCGATCGGCCCGGCCGCGCGCCGAAGAGGGCGCGATGACCGGCGATCCGCTGCCGACCCTCTGGCGCCTGCAACACCGCGTGCTGCGAAACAGGGTGATATCCACGGCGCATGAACCGGCCTGGGGCGAAGGCGGCCTGCCCGGGGATCGCACCCGGCTTTGCCACGTCGAAATGCCGCGGGGCGCGGTGGCGCGGACGATGACGGCCGAATCGGTCATCGTGTCGCGCGACAGCCCGGCCGCCTTCGGCAACCTCGAGGCCTGGCGGGACGGGATCGTGCACGGGATGGCGCGGCTGGCGCCGGACGTGCAGGCCGAGGGGGCGGCAGGGCGTCGATCTGCGCTGCAACGGCGTGGCGGAGGTGTGGCGGAGGTGACGGTCGTGCTCGCGCTCGCGCCCGACGCGGTGGCTTTCGCCACCGGCGGCGTGCCGCAGATGCCGGATGTTGCGGGGGCGGATTTCGCGCAGACGTCACCGGGGCGTGCTGTCGGGTGCAGTGCGGCCGATGGGGAATGTCCTCCTCCATGACGACGACGGCGACGACAACGGCGCCTATGCGGGGAAGAGCGCGGCCGCGGTGATGCCGCGCGCCGGCAACCCGATCGCGGTCACGCCTGGGTCGGACGACGGCGATGCGCCGGGCGGCGCGCGGCTGGTCGATCATGTGGTGATGGACCAGGCCACGACCCCGGCCGACGATCTTTACCATTTCTTGAAACTCCTGTCGTCCAATGGCGGCTCGGTCGATCACGACCGGTTGCTACGCGGGGGGGCGGTGTTCTTGCATCGGGGAAAGGGGGATTTCGTGCTTTACCGGATCGGCGGTGCGGCGGCGTCGCGCAGCATCCATGCCGCGATCCATGATGCGCTGCGGCTCGGGGTGCGGGTGTGAGGGCACGCGCGGCGCTTTGCGCGCTAACGCTGGCGATGACGGGTTGCGCGGCGCCGCTGCCCGATGCCGGCCCCTACACGGCGGCGATGCGCGCCTGCCGCGCCGCCGCCGCCGCGCAGGGGCTGCGGGTGCGCGGCACGTCGGTGCGCGGCATGGGCGGGGCGGGACTCGGCGGGGCCGAGCGGCTGGTGGCCGCGGAGGTGACGCTTTACACGCGCGCGGCGGCGCGGCGCTGCATCTGGACGGCCGGAACGGGGACGGCGGTGATCCGGCCGATGTGACGGGGCGCCTTGCGCCTGCCGTTGCGCGCGGCGCGGCCTGCGGGAGCCTCCGGCGGGAGTATTTGCGGAACGATGAAGCCGCGGGGGGCTGCGCGGAGGCGGGGCTGGCGCCGGCGCGACCGGCATGCGGGGCAGGGCTGCGGAAGCCTTCGCTGCGGCATGTCCTCGCAGCGGAGACGGCGGGGCGTCGGGGGCGGTCGGTGCGCGTGGCGCGGCCGGTGCGCTGGTGCGGATCTGCGGGCGGCACGGGCGGTCGGATGACTGCGGATGCAAGGCCGGCCGGGGGGAGCGGAGGAGGCCGCGCGGGGCGGGGGCGGGCGTTTGCGGCCCCTGACGGGCGCTGTCAGGCCGCTCGCGGACGCATGGCGAGCCAGATCAGCGCGCCCCCCGCCGCAACGAGGAAGGGCACCATCGCGAGGTTGACCGCCGACCATCCCGCCTGCACCGACCCGCCCGTGCAGTTCATCAGCCCGCCCGAGGAGAACGAGGCGAGCGTGACGCCGCCGAACACGATCAGATCGTTCAGCCCCTGCATCCGCCCGCGTTCGTGGGGCGCGTGGCTGGCGGTCAGCATGGTCGTGGCGCCGATGAAGCCGAAGTTCCAGCCGATCCCGAGCAGGATCAGGGCGATGAAGAACTGCTCGAGCGCGACGCCCGACAGCGCGACCGCGCCCGAGGTCGCGAGGATGGCAAGGCCCGCGCCCACCACCCGCTCGGCGCCGAAGCGGGCGATGATGTGGCCGGTCACGAAGCTGGGCGCATACATGGCGAGGACATGGGCCGTCACCACATTGGCCGCATCGGCCGTGTCGAAGCCGCAGCCGACGACCGCGAGGGGGGAGGAGGTCATCACGAGGTTCATCAGCGCGTAGGAGACGGTCGCGCAGATCACCGCCACCGCGATGCGGGGTTCGGAGAGGAGCGCGCGCCGGCTGCGCCCCTGCGGCGCGCCGGCCGCCGGCGGGCGCGGCCGCGGGATGTCGAGGCCGGCGAAGAGGCCCATTCCGACGATGTTGAGCGCGAGCACGGCGATATAGGTTCCGAGGAACGGCACGACCATCGATTCGGTCGTCACCTTCACGAGTTGGGGGCCGAGCACGGCCGAGAGCAGGCCCCCCGCCATGACCCAGCTGATCGCCTTGGGCCGGAACGCCTCGGATGCGGTATCGGCGGCGGCGAAGCGGTAAAATCCCTGCGCGCTCATGTAGATCCCGGTGAAGAGCCCGCCGAGCACGAAGAGCGGAAAGCTTGCATACCACAGGCCGAGGGCGCCGAAGATCGCGCCGATCATGCCGCCGACGGCGCCGAGGGCAAAGCCCCAGGCCCGCCCGCGGCGCTGCATGAAGGTCGAGAGCGGCGTTGCCGAAAGCATCGAGCCGATCACCGTCGCCGAGATCGGCAGCGTCGCCCAGCAGGGGTTGGACGCAAGGCTCTGCCCGGCGAGCCCCGCGACGGTGAAGATCATCGGCATCTGCGCGCCGAGCACCGCCTGAGCGGCGACGAGCACGAAGACGTTGCGCCGCGCGCGCGTGTCGTCGGGTGCGGGGGTGGCAAGACTGTGGGTCATCGCGCAGGCTTAGGCGCGCGGGCCGGGGAATGGCAAGTGCGGCAATGCGCAGCGGCCTCTGCGCGCGCGGTCAGGTCAGACCGGCGGCGGGCGCCGGCCCGGCCAGTCGGTCGCGCGGTGCCAGGCCTGGCCGAGCCGCAGGATCGCCCGGTCGGCGCCGCGCGGGCCGGCCAGTTGCATCCCCATCGGCAGGGTGCCGTCCGTCCCGCCGAAGCCGACCGGCACCGCCAGCGCCGGCAGGCCGATGAGCGAGACCGGCACGACGCATTCCATCCAGCGGTGGTAGGTATCCATCGGTGCCGCACCGATCTTCTCGGGCCAGTGCCAGGCCTTGGGAAATGGCCAAACCTGCGCTGCCGGCATCGCCAGCGCGTCGAAGCGGGCAAAGAGGGCGGCGGCGGCGGTGAACCAGGCCGACCGGACGACCGAGGCGCGGTGAACCGCCATCGCGTCGAGCGCAAGGCCCCGCTCGATCTCCCACAGCGCCTCGGGCTTGAGCCGTGCGCGCGTCTCGGGTGCCGCGTGAAGGGGGCCGAGGCGGGCGGCGATGACCCAGGACCGCAGCGTGCACCAGGCGTCCCAGATCGGCGCGGCGGGGATCGGCGGGGCGACGGGTTCGACATGGCAGCCCATGGCGGCGAAGCTGGCCAGCGCGGCCTCGCACAGATCGAGGATGCCAGGCTCCATCGGCCAGGCCCCGCCCCAGTCGCCCAGCCAGCCGATGCGCAGCCCCGCCGGGTCGGCGTCGAGCGCGGCGGCGAAGGGTTCGGGCGGCATCGCATGCGGGCTGGTCGCGGCCGGCGCGGCGAGCGTTTCCAGCAGGCGGGCGATATCCTCGATCGTGCGGCCCATCGGGCCGTCGGTGGCGAGCATGTGCAGGAACGTGTCGCCCACCGGGTCGGCGGGCACGCGGCCGAAGCTGGGGCGGAATCCGTAGACGTTGCAGAAGGCCGCCGGATTGCGCAGCGATCCCATCATGTCCGATCCGTCCGCAACCGGCACGAGGCGCGCGGCCAGCGCCGCCGCCGCGCCGCCCGAGGATCCGCCGGCCGTGCGGTCGGGCGCATAGGGGTTGGCCGTGACGCCGTAGACCGGGTTGAAGCTGTGCGAGCCGAGGCCGAATTCGGGCACGTTGGTCTTGCCGATCAGGATCGCCCCGGCCGCCCGCAAGCGGCGGGCCAGCATCTCGTCCGCGATCGGCAGGTGATCGGCGAAGAGGGGCGATCCGGCGGTGGAGCGGATGCCGGCGACTGCCTGCAGGTCCTTGACCGCCAGCGGGATGCCGTGGAGCCAGCCGCGCCGCGGCGCATCGTCCGCCGCCCGCGCCTCGGCCATCAGCGCATCGCCATCGCGCAGGCCGACGACGGCATTGAGCGCCGGGTTGATCCGCGCGATGCGGTCGAGGCAGGCCGCCATGACCTCGGACGGCGCAACATCGCGCCGCGCGATGGCCGCCGCGAGGGCGCTGGCGGACAGGGCGGCGAGATCATCCATGCAAAGGCCCCCTGCCGGTTCAGCGGCCAGCATGGCGGGCGGACGTCCCCGCGTCCAGACGCGGCGGGCGCGTCAACGGGGCTTGACACGCGTCACCGCTCACCGCAGCGTGACATCGCTTTCGGTTTCCGAGTCCGGGCATCGCCCGGCCGGGATTAAAAGGGAACCCGGTGATCCGCGCGGCCTTGCGGCAGCGCACAAATCCGGGGCTGCCCCCGCAACTGTGAGCGGCGAGCGACGGCCCACAACGCCACTGGGGACGCCCCCGGGAAGGCAGGCCCGAGCGGTGACCCGCGAGCCAGGAGACCTGCCGAAGCCGATCACCTGTCCGCCGCGCGGGGTGCGCGGCCGGAGGCGGTCCATCCGCTCTTGGTGACAGCCGTTGCCGGTCGGTGCCCAGCCGGGTGCCGCGCCGGCGTGTTGTTGACCTGTGGCGGCGGCCGAGGCGCCCCGCCCGATCGAGGGGCCAGACCCATGCGCCATTGCGCGTTCCTTACCCGTGCCGCGATCCTCGCGGCCACACCCACGCTTGCCGGGATCCTTGCCGGCGCGGCCGGTGCCCAACCCTTCGCCTTCGATCTCGGCGAGATCACGGTGACCGCCAACCGCACGCCCACCGCGCTGTCGCGCACCGGGGCAAGCGTGACCGTCCTCGACCGCGGCGCGTTCGAGGCCGCGCCGGGCGGCGAGGCGGCCCAGGTGCTCGGCCGCCAGCCGGGGGTGAGCTATGCGCCGACCGGCCCGGTCGGCAATACCGGCACGCTGCGCATCCGCGGCGCCGACAGCCGCTATGTGGCGACCTATTTCGAAGGGATCCGCATCGACGATCCCTCGGGCGTCAATGTCGCCTACAACTACGGCGCGCTGATCGCCCCAGGGCTGGGGCGGGCCGAGATCCTGCGCGGCTCGCAATCGGCGCTCTGGGGCGGCTCGGCGGTGGGCGGCGTGGTCAACCTCGAGGGGCCGCGGGCCGAGGCGGACGGGTTCGGCCAGCAGATCGCGGTAGAGGGCGGCGGCTATGGCACCATCGCGGCCTCGGGGGCGCTGACGTTCCGCGACGCGCGGGCCGATATCGCCTTCGGGCTGGCCCATATCCGCACCGACGGATTTTCGGCCGCCGCCGCGGGGACCGAACCCGACGGCGCACAATTCACCCGCGCCACGCTCAGCGCGCGTATCCGGGTGAACGAGGCGGTGACGCTCGGCTTTGCCAGTTTCGCCCAGGACGGCACGCAGGATTACGACGGTTTCGATCCGGTCACCTTCGCGCTCGTCGATCAGGCCAACAGCCAGCGGCGGCGCGAGGCCGGGGCGCGGGTCTTTGCCGAAGCGCAGGTCGGGCGCACCCGTCACACGGTCGAGGCAACCGGCTATGTGATCGAGCGGGCGTTCGACGCGGCCGGTGCGATCAGCCGCTTTTCGGGGTCGCGGCTGGGGGTCGCCTGGCGGGCCGAGACGGTGTTCACTTATACCGTCACCCTCCTTTACGGTGCCGATTTCACGGAGGAGCGCGCCGCATACGCCAATATCCCGGGCGGCCGGGCCTCGACCGGGATCACCGGGGGATTCGTGCAGGCGCTCTGGACCCCGACCGAGGCGATCGACGTGTCGGGGGCCGCGCGGATCGACAGCAACTCGACCTTCGGCACCTTCCCCTCGGGCCGGCTTGCCGTCGCCTGGCGCCCCGATGGCGCGACGGTGGTGCGCGCGGCGGTGGCCAACGGGTTCCGCGCGCCCTCGATCGACGAGCGGTTCGGCAATTACCCCGGCGCCTTCCCCTTCGTGGGCAACCCGAACCTTTCGCCCGAAACCTCGCTGTCGGCCGAGATCGGGGTGGAGCGGCGGTTTGCCGGCGGGGCGCGGCTGTCGGCGACGGCCTTCCTGCTCGACGTGGACAACCTCATCACCTTCCAGTTCGGCGCGCCCTCGACGCTGGCCAATTTGCCGGGCGTCTCGACGCGGCGGGGGGTGGAGCTTGCGGCCGAACTGCCGCTCGGGCCGCGGGTGACGGCGGATCTTGCCTATACCTATACCGAGGCCCTGCAGGCCAACGGCGCGCGCATCCCGCTGGTGCCGCGGCATGCGCTGGCCGCGGGCCTGACGGCGCGGCTGACCGACCGGCTGCGCGCGAGCGTGAGCGTGCAGCAACTCGCCGACCGGGCGGTATCCTTCGGCACGCCGGCGCAGGATGTCACCGTCGCCTCGGCCAGCATCCGCTATGCGCTGACCGACCGGGCGGATGTCTATCTGCGGGTGGATAACCTCGGCGACAGCCGCACCCCGGTGACGCCGGATTACGGCATCGCCGGGCGGAGCGTGCATGTCGGCCTTGCGGCGCGGTTCTGAGATGGCGGCGCGAGCCCTCGCGCTGATGCTGGCGCTCGCCGCCCCGGCGGCGGCGGCACCGGCGCGGGTGGTGTCGATCAACCTGTGCACCGACCAGCTTGCGATGCTGCTGGCCGCACCGGGGCAGCTTGTCGCGGTCACCCATCTTGCGGCCGACCCCCGCGCCTCGGCCATGGCGGCCGAGGCGGCCGGCCTGCCGACCACGCGCGGGCAGGCCGAGGAGGTGTTCGCCCTCGCGCCCGATCTGGTGCTGGCGGGCACGTTCACGGCCCGCCCGACGGTCGCGCTGTTGCGCCGGCTCGGCGTGCCGGTGCTTGAACTGCCGCCGGCAAGCCGGCTTGCGGACGTGCCCGATCATCTCATGCGGATCGGCGCCGCGCTCGGGCGCGAGGCCGAGGCGGCGGCGCGCGCGGCCGATTTCCGCCGCGATCTGGCGGCGCTGCGCAGGTCCGGCGCGCTGCGCGATGCGGTGCTCTACTATCCCAACGGCTACACGACGGGCGCGGGGACGATGGCGGACGACATCCTTGCCCATACCGCCTTTCGCAATGCCGGTGCCGCGGCGGGGGTGACGGGGGGCGGTGTCCTCCCGCTCGAGCGGCTGGTGCTGGCCGCGCCCGACCTCATCGTGACCTCGGCCCCCTATCCGGGCGCCTCGCGGTCCGAGGAGATCCTGCGCCATCCCGCCGTGGCGGCGGTGCAGGCCCGCGCGGCCGGCCGGCAGGTCAGCGATGCGGACTGGATCTGCGGCACGCCGGCGATCCTGCGCGCGGTGGCGGGCATGGCCGCGGCGCGCGCGGCGATCGGGCCGTGAAGGTTCTGGGCCCGCTTGCGCTGGCCGTGCTGGTGCTGTTCTGCGCCGCGCTGCTGGTCGGACCGGCCGGGCTTCCGGCGCGGGTGACGCTGGCCGCGCTCACCGGGGGCGGGGGCGAGGCGGCGCGGCTGATCCTGTGGGAAATCCGGCTGCCGCGGGCGATCCTTGCGGCGGCGGTCGGCGCGGCGCTGGGGCTGTCGGGGGCCGCCTTGCAGGGCTTCCTGCGCAATCCCCTGGCCGAACCGGGGCTGATCGGGGTGGCGCCGGCGGCCGCGCTCGGGGCGGTGATCGCGCTCCAGACCGGGCTGGCGGCGGCCTTTGCGCTGGCGCTGCCGGTGATGGCGCTGGCCTTTGCCGGCGGGGCGGTCGGCCTTCTGGTGCTGCTGGCCGGTCCGGGGGGGACGCTGACGCTGATCCTCGCGGGGGTGGCGCTCTCGGCGCTGGCGGGGGCGATGACGAGCCTTGTGCTCAATCTCTCGCCCAATCCCTTCGCGGCGGCCGAGATCGTGTTCTGGCTCATGGGTTCGCTCGCCGACCGGTCCTGGAGCCATGTGGCGCTGGCGCTGCCCTTCATGGCGGCGGGCGCGGCGCTGGTAGCCACGTCGGCGCGGGGGCTCGATGCGCTAACGCTGGGCGAGGATGCGGCGGCGTCGATGGGCATCGACGTGGCGCGCACGCGCACGGCCGTCGTGCTGGGCGTGGCGGCGATGGTCGGGGCGGCGACGGCAGTGGCGGGGGCGGTCGGCTTCGTCGGGCTGGTGGTGCCGCATCTGCTGCGCCGCGCGGTCGGCGCGCGCCCCGCGCGGCTGCTTGCGGCCTCGGCGCTCGGCGGGGCGGCGGTGGTGCTGGCGGCCGATCTTGCGGTGCGGCTGATCGCCCCGGGCCGCGACCTCAAGCTCGGCGTGCTGACCGCGCTGGTCGGCGCGCCCTTCTTCCTGCGCATGGTCTGGGCCAGCCGGGGGCGCGAGGCATGACGCTGTTGCGGCTCGAGGCGCTGACGGTGCGGCGGGCGGGATGCCCGGTCGTCGATGACGCGACGCTGGAGGTGCGGCCGGGCGAGGTGGTCGGGCTGATCGGGCCGAACGGGGCGGGCAAGACGACGCTGATGCGCGCCGCGCTCGGCCTGATCGCGCATGAGGGGCGATCCTCGCTCGCCGCGCTCGACCCCGGCGCGCGGGCGCGGGCGGCGGCCTTTATCCCGCAGGGCAGGGCGGTCGCCTGGCCGGTGAGCGTCACCGCGCTCGTCGCGCTCGGGCGGCTCGCGCAGGGGGGTGCGGACGCTGGCGGCGCGGTGGACCGCGCCATCGCGCGCATGGGCCTCGGGCCGCATCGCGACCGGCCTGCCACGGAACTCTCGGGGGGCGAGCTTGCGCGCGCGCTCATCGCCCGGGCGCTGGCGCAGGAGGCGCCGCTGCTGATGGCGGACGAACCGGCGGCGGGGCTCGACCCGGCGCATCAGATCCGCACGATGGGGGTGTTCCGCGAGCTTGCGGCCGAGGGGCGGGGGGTCGTCGTGTCGATCCACGACCTCGGGCTGGCCGCGCGGCATTGCACGCGGCTGGTGATGATGCACCGCGGGCGGATCGTCGCCGACGGGCCGGCGCCCGCGGTGCTGACCGGCGCGGCGCTGGCGGCGGTGTTCGGCATCCGGGCGGTGATGCTCGACAGCGCCGAGGGCCCGGTGATCCAGCCGGTGGCGGTGCTCGAATGACCGGCGCGCAGCGGATCGTCTGCCTGACCGAGGAAACGGTCGAGACGCTTTACCTTCTGGGGGCGGAATCGCGGATCGTCGGCGTGACCGGCTATGCCCTGCGCCCGGCGCGGGTGCGGCGGGAAAAGCCGCGGGTGGGGGCGTTCACGAGCGCCGATCTGCCGAAAATCCGCGCGCTCGAGCCCGATCTCGTGCTCACCTTCTCCGACCTGCAGGCCGATATCGCCGCCGCGCTGATCCGCGACGGGATTGCCGTGCATGCGTTCAACCAGCGCGATGTGGCCGGCATCCTCGCCATGATCCGCACGCTCGGGGCACTGGTCGATGCCGCGCCGCTCGCCGAGATGCTGGCCGAGGGACTCGCCCGGCGGCTGGCCGCGGTGGCGGCGGTGCCGCGCCCGCACCGGCCGCGCGTCTGGATCGAGGAATGGGACGACCCGCTGATCGCCGGTATCGGCTGGGTGTCCGAACTTGTGGCAATCGCCGGGGGCGATGACGTCTTTGCCGACCTTTCCCGCGCCCGCGCCGCCGCCGCCCGCATCGTTGCGCCCGAGGCGGTGGCGGCCCGCGCGCCCGAGGTCATCATCGCGTCCTGGTGCGGCAAGAAGGTGGTGCCGGCGCGCATCGCCGCGCGCCCGGGCTGGGCCGCGGTGCCCGCGGTCGCGTCGGGCCGCATCCACGAGATCAAGGCGCCGCTGATCCTCGCCCCCGGCCCGGCGGCACTGACCGAGGGGCTGGATGCGATTCTGGCTGCCCTGTGGGGAACCGAACGGATCTGAGCCGGCTATCCGCCCGGCTTCGCGCAATATGTGAAGAGCCGGTCTTTCTGCAAGCCTGTCAGATGCTTCGCGTCAGACGTTGCCATCCCGCACGAACCGGCCCGCCTCTTCGGCTGCGCGCATCAGGGCGCGGGCCTTGTTGACGGTTTCCTGCCATTCCGCCTCAGGGTCGCTGTCATAGACCACGCCGCCCCCCGCCTGGACATAGAGCACCGCATCCTTGAGCACGGCCGTGCGCAGCGCGATGCAGAAGTCCATCTCGCCATTGGCGGCGAAATAACCCACGCCGCCGCCATAAACCCCGCGCTTTTCCGGCTCGAGCTCGTCGATGATCTCCATCGCGCGGACCTTGGGCGCACCCGAGACCGTCCCGGCCGGAAGCCCGGCCAGAAGCGCCGACAGCGCATCCTCGCCGTCGCGGATCTGCCCGACGACATTCGAGACGATGTGCATCACATGGCTGTAGCGCTCGACGACGAATTCCTCGGTCGGGCGCACCGTGCCGATCCGCGCGACCCGGCCCACGTCATTGCGCCCGAGGTCGAGCAGCATCAGATGCTCGGCCCGTTCCTTCGGGTCGGCAAGCAGGTCGGCCTCGAGCGCGCGATCCTCCTCGGGGCTCGCGCCGCGGCGGCGGGTGCCGGCGATCGGGCGGATCGTCACCTCGCCGCCGCGCAGCCGCACGAGGATTTCGGGGCTCGCCCCGATCACCTGAAAGCCGCCGAAGTTGAAGAAGAACATGAAGGGCGAGGGGTTCGTCCGGCGCAGCGACCGGTAGAGCGCGAAGGGCGGCAGCGCGAAATCCATCGCCCAGCGCTGCGAGGGGACGACCTGGAAGATGTCGCCCGC
>JBKBQT010000028.1:0-36091 GCA_046292445.1 Gemmobacter sp. | reverse complement strand
CTCGCATAGCGGTCTGAAAGATCAAAGAAACCCATCTGCGCCATCACTACACCTCAGCAGCCGAATGCCCCCTGCCTTCTATCCCAGCGGCCCGGTCAAAGCAATTTTTCGAGGCGCCCTTGAGCATGTCGAGATTCTTCTCAGTCGGGTAGCCCGTCACTTCAATGCTCTGGTGATGCGCGTCCCGGAACCCATCCCAGTTGTCAGTGTAGGGAATGGCTTTGTCGTCGGTGAAATAAACCTTGCGACGCGGGTTGCCGGTCTTCGACCAGTGAATGAAGCCGTCCTTGTCCAATTGTTCGAGTTTCGACGGCGCATACTGCCAATGCTTGCCGGGAGGCGGATTCATATCGCGCCAAGGTTGGCCCGTTTCACCGTTCCGCGTGCCGGGGGCATGAACGGGAACCAGTTTATACCGCCCTCGCGCGTCGAACTTCGGATACTCCTTGTCGATCCATTCGCCGCTAAGCTTTTGCCCAGGTTGATTCCAGACGTAGGCGGGCGACTTCGTGTAAAACAGGAGGTAGTCGTTAAGGTTTGCATATTGGTTGGTCGTGAAATTCTTTGAACTGCACTTGCGGCGGGAAATGATGTTTCGGAAGTTTCGTTCTCCGAATATCTCGTCCATCACGACTTTCAGATGAGCAAGCATCTGGTGGCCGATATGGACGTAAATCGACCCGTCTTCGGTCAGGCATTCGCGCGCAAGGATCAGACGCCGACGCATGAACTCGACCTAGGTCGCAGTCGTTCGGTCGTCCTTATAGGCGTGCTGCAAGCCGCGCGACTGAAAGTCGAGGCCTGTGTTGTAGGGAGGGTCCAAGTAGATCAGCCGTGCCCTGTGCGATGATGCAGCAAGGGCGGCCAGACCACCGAGGTTGTCGCAAAGAGCGATCCCGTTCGGTTCAATCTGTGCGGCCTGCCATGTGTCGTTGTGCCAGCGAACAAGCGGGGCGGGTTGCAGGGCCAGAACTTGGTCGATGCTTGCGCGGCCTTCGTAGGCGAAGTTGATCGTCGCAGAAGCAGGAGGCATCGGGAGTCCGCTGCGATGAGGCACAGCCGCCGTCTGCGCCTCTGGGCTAAGCCGTTCGCTTGCGTTGATCCCCGTTGCCATCGAGATTCTCAATTTTTTTGGTAACCAGATTCAACATGTAGCGTTATGCGTTGCCGTCGTAAACAAGCTATTCGCGGGCAGCGTCGGCCAAGTGCAAGTGCGCAGCACCTCAGAAAGCCGACCTCCACCTTCGTTTGCTCGCTGTCCTCATATCGCTCTCGATGTAACGTGATGTTAGAACGCAACCTCAAGGAGATCAGCATGACAGTTCAGTCACGCGTTTTGCCCGAGTGGCCGGAGTGGCAGTCAGAGGAGACCGCCGCTCGCTACATCGACACTTCTCCCAACACCCTCAACGCTTGGCGCACGCGCGGGAAGGGCCCCGCGTTTAAACGCATCGGGCAGCGGTTGGTGCGCTATCGGAAGCAGGATTTGGATGACTGGTTGGAGGCACAGGGATGACCCGGATCAACAAGCAGACGGATATTGAACTCGATACCTTCAGCCCGAGTGACGGCGCGCGCCTCCTCGCGTTCAACATCACGAAGCAGCGGATTGCTGACCGTGCGAACGCGATGCAGTTCAGCTTGCCTTCAGGTTGCCCCACGTCGTCGCGCAGAGTTCCGGGGTGATGTCCGTGATGGGACGATCCCACCAACCTTTCGACCACTCGAGCGAGGAGGCATAGGGGCCGTCCTTGCCGTAGGTGTCTGCGCCCCCGAGATAGCGCCGCTGCTGGGTGAGATGGGTTTCCGCCCGCCGCGCTTTCTCCGGGCCTTGCTCCTCAAGGATCGAAGCGCGCTTATACTCCTCATACATCGCCCAGACCTGGCCAACCGTAAGTTCATCTGCGCGCCGCTTCGCCTTGCCGCGAATGATGCGCCGCGCCATCTGGTCTGACAGGTCTTCGGGACGGGCCTCGCGGATGCCAGCGAGGATGCGCGCATAGGCCTGGTCGTCGTCCGATAGCTGCTTCGCGCGCGGATCGACGCCGCGACGGATTTCCGGCAGCAGCACGTCACGGGCAACCGCGCGCGCCTCGTTCGCCTTGGTCACGTCGGCGCGGCCGATCTTCACGCGGATGAAACGGTTCCCATGCTCGCCTGTGGCATAGTAGGTTTTTGTGCGCTGACCGATGGACAGGTTGAACCCTGCGAGTTCCGTGTCGTGGCCCCAGAGCGTCCCGGAATCCTGATAGGGCAGGCCGTCAACGAAGGCCTGCGTGATCTTCTGGTGTGGCATGAGCAACCCCTGCGTTTGACCGAGTTTTGACCGCTAAGTCAAACGTGTTGTCGGGTCTGCACGGGTGAATGACCAACCACGCGTTTAAGGTAGCGCGTTGATTTTATTGGTATCATTCATGATCTTGCCCGCGAGCGTAGCGGTATAGGCAAGATATATGGCTCCGGCGGTAGGGATCGAACCTACGACCAATTGATTAACAGTCAACTGCTCTACCGCTGAGCTACGCCGGAACACGCCGGGCCCTCATAGCAATGCCATGCGGGGGCGTCCAGCCCCCTTTCGTTATCGCTGCATGGTCCGGCGGAAGGTGGCCGCCGGGCCGAGGGGGCCGACGGGTTCGACGAGCTCGCGTCGCACGAGGTCCAGCAGATGGGCCAGCACGTTGCGCACCGCGGCCGGATGCAGCGCCGGCGGGACGTCGAGGTAGAGCCGCCGCACCAGATCTTCTGCCGTCGCCGGCCGCTCGGCGAGAACGGCGCGGATCGCCGCCTCGCGCCCCCGGCGATGATCGCGAAGCGCGGCGAGGCGGGCCGGGGCGTCCTCCACCGGGTCGCCGTGCCCGGGCAGCAGGCGCGCCGGCCCTTCCGCGATCAGCCGGTCGAGCGAGGCCATGTAGGCCCCCATGTCGCCGTCCGGCGGCGAGACGATCGAGGTCGCCCAACCCATCGCGTGATCGCCCGAGAACAACAGCCCGTCCATCGCCAGGCAAATGTGGTTGCCCATGTGCCCCGGCGTGTGCAGCACGCGCAGCTGCCAGTCCGCGCCCGCCAGCGCATCGCCATCGGCCAGCAGCGCGTCGGGGCGGAACGCGGTATCGACGCCCTCGCCGCCGCCGATATCCCCGAGGCTCGCCATGGTCGGGTCGATCCCGGCCGCAGCATCGCCAAAGGCCAGCACCGGCGCGCCGGTCGCCCCCGACAGACGCGACGCAAGGGCCGTATGGTCGCGGTGCGCGTGGGTGACGACGACATGGGCGATCCGGCCGCCCGGCGGCACGGCGGCGAGGATCGCGGCGAGATGCGTCGGGTCGTCCGGCCCCGGGTCGATCACCGCCAGATCGCGCCGGCCCACAAGATAGGTGTTGGTGCCGCGGAAGGTGAAGGGCGAGGGGTTGGGCGCCACGATCCGCGTCACCCCCGGTGCCACCGCCTCAGACATCCGCCTTCCCCCCCGCACCGCTGCCGTCTAGGTTCGCGCCATGGCGCATTGGTTAAAGCCCCGTCTGCCCCGCGGCCTGCTCGGCCGCGCCGCGCTCATCCTCGTGGCGCCGATCGCGGCTGTGCTGCTGATCGTATCGGTGTTCTTCGGCCAGCGCCATTTCGACGATGTCACGCGGCAGATGGTCCGCGGGATCGAGCTCGAGCTGACCCATGTGCTGCGCGCGGCCGAGGGGGCGGCCGATCCCGTGGCGGCAGCGGCGGCGGCGGGCGCGGCCTTCGACCTTGTGGTGACGGCGGCGCCGGCCGATGCCCGGCCCGGGAACCGGCGCGATCTGCTCGACCTGTCGGGCCGGGTGGTGATCGAGATGCTCAGCTGGCACATACCGGGGTTGCGCGGGGTCGATGTGCAGTCGGTGGATGGCGCGGTGCTCGTCCTGATCGGGCCCGAGCCGGCGGATCTGCTCGTCACCATCCCGCGCGACCGGGTGTCGGCCAACAACCCGCATCAGGTGCCTGTCCTGATGTTCTGGTCGGGGCTTATCCTTACCGGCATCGCTTTCCTGTTCCTGCGCGCGCAGCTCGACCCGATCGCGCGGCTCGCGGCGGCGGCAGACGCTTTCGGCAAGGGCCGCACCGTCCCTTTCCGCCCGCGCGGCGCGGCCGAGGTCCGGGCGGCCGGCGCGGCCTTTCTCGAGATGCGTGCAAGGATCGAGCGGCAGATCGAGCAGCGCACGCTGCTTCTGTCCGGGGTGAGCCACGATCTGCGCACCCCGCTCACGCGGCTCAAGCTTGGCCTTTCCATGCTCGATGATGATCCCGAGGTCGCGGCGCTCCTGCGCGATGTGGCCGAGATGGAGCGGATGATCGACGCCTTCCTCGCCTTCGCGCGCGGCGATGCGACCGAAGAGCCCGTGCCGACCGATGCCGCCGCGCTGATACGGCAGGCCGTGGCCGATGCCCGGCGTCTCGGCCAGTCGGTCGCCTATGACCCGCCCGCGGATGCCGTGGTGTTGCCGCTGCGGTCCGACGCGGTGCTGCGGGCGGTGGCGAACCTTCTGGCCAATGCGGCGCGGCATGCGGCGCATGCTGCCGTGACGCTGCAGGTAACCGACAGGTGGGTGCGCATTGTTGTCGAGGATGACGGCCCCGGCATTCCCCGCGACCGGCGCGACGAGGCGCTCCGGCCGTTCACCCGCCTCGATGCGGCGCGCGACCCCAACCGGGGCGGCGGTGTCGGGCTCGGCCTTGCCATCGCCGCCGATGTCGCGCGCAGTCATGGCGGCAGCTTCCGCCTCGGCGAGAGCGAGGCGCTCGGCGGCTTGCGGGCCGAGATCGTGCTGCTCCGGTAATGGGGCGCGACTGCGCCTGCAGCGCCCGGGACGGCAAGCCGTTCACGGCGGCGTGTCTGCGGGCCCGCCGTCGCGGCACTTTTCGCGCGCGTGCTGTAACCTTCCGACATGCGCGGCGAAGGGACTTGTGAATGACCGAGCAGGCCTGCAACGCCAATCCGGCCGATCTTGCCGCGCTCCTGCGCGCGGCAAACGCGGGTAATGCCGCGGCCTATGCCCATTTTCTGCGGGCCGTGACCCCTGTGCTGCGCGGTGTGGTGCGGGCGCGGGGGCTGGGCGGGCTGGGCGAGTCGGGCTGCGAGGATGTCGTGCAGGAGGTTCTTTTGGCGATCCATCTCAAGCGTCACACCTGGCGCGAGGACGAACCGGTTCGGCCATGGCTCTATGCCATCGCGCGCTACAAGGTGGTCGATGCCTTCCGCGCCCGCGGCCGCCGTGTCGATGTCCCGGTCGAGGATTTCGCCGACAGCCTGCCGGCGCCCGAGGGACCGGACCCGACCGAGCGGCGCGACGTCGAGACGATGCTGGCCAAGCTCGAGCCGCGGGCGGCGGCGATCGTGCGGGGGATCGGGCTCGACGGGGCGTCGATCGCCGAGACGGGCGCCCGGTTCGGCATGACCGAAGGGGCGGTCCGCGTCGCCCTGCACCGCGGGCTGAGGCAGCTTGCGCAGTTGCGCCGGAGGTATGTGGAGTGAACACCGACGATCTCATTGCCGCGCTGTCGGCCGACACTGTTCCGGCGGTGCCGCCGGTGCGGGTGTTCTGGCCACTTGTCTCGCTGGCGGTTGCGCTGAGCGTCGCGATCATGCTGCTGACTCTCGGCCTGCGACCCGACCTGACGGCGGCGCTGCGCGATCCGATGGTCTCGGTCAAGTCGATCCTGCCGGCGGTGCTGGCATTCGGCGGGCTATACGTCGCGCTGCGCCTCGCGCGTCCGACCGGCCGTCCGGGTTTCGGGGGTTGGTTGCTCTGGCTGGTGCCGGCGGTTACGGCGGCGCTGGTGGTGCTGACGCTTGCCGCGCAGCCGTCGGCGCAGTGGCGAACGCTGCTGATGGGCGAGACGATGGTCTACTGCATCACGTTCATCCCGGCGCTGGCCGTGCCGGTGCTCGCGGCCACGCTCTGGGCGCTGCGGCGCGGGGCGCCGATCGAACCGGCGCGCGCCGGCCTTGCCGCCGGGGTCGGGGCAGGGGCCCTGTCGGCGACAATCTATTCGCTGCACTGTCCCGAGGACAGCCCTCTGTTCTTTGCCGCATGGTATGGAACCGGGATCCTGACCGTCACGCTGCTGGGCGGTCTGCTCGGCGCGCGGTTGCTGCGCTGGTAGCGGGCGGGATCAGGCGGGCTTGCAGAAGAGGTCGTAGACGAGGGCGATGGTCCGACTGACCTTCGGATCGTTGATCGAGTAATAGATCGTCTTGCCCTCGCGGCGGCACGCGACCAGCCCCTCGAGCCGAAGGCGCGCAAGCTGCTGGCTCACCGCCGCCTGTCGCGAGTCCAGAAGCGTCTCGAGTTCGGACACTGACCGCTCGCCGGCCATCAGGTGACACAGCATCATCAGCCGCCCTTCATGGGCGAGCGCCTTGAGGAAGTTCGACGCGGCCGTTGCCTGCGCCAGCATGTCGGGCGGGGCGAGCTGGTCGCAGTCGTGGCCATGGATCGGGCCGCTCAGACGCGGCACAGTAGCGAGGATCGTTTCGTCGCGGGGCATGGCGTCTGCACCTGCATCATCGGTTCGCCGCCTAAAGATGGAGCGGTCGGGGTCGTTTTCCATGGTATCGCCTCTCCTTTCGCCGGGCAGCCTGCCCTTTTCCGGCCTGAAGAACCGCGATCCTGCAGCCCTGTTGCGCGCGCGACACAATTCGCACCCTGCTTTTTAACACAACGTGGAACGCGGGGGGAGTCGCCCGCCGCCGCTGCCGCCCGGACCGTTGCGCCGCAGCCGCGGCGTCAGCCGCTCGATCCCGCGGCGCCGGGCGCGGGCACCGTCACCGCAGCGTCCTCAAGCAGCCGCCCCAGCAGGCCCCAGAAGAAATCCTCGCCCGGATAGCCTTCGATCCGCCCGGTTTCGCGCCCCTGCGCATCGAGCAGGATGAAGGTCGGCGTGAATACCGCCGGACGGGTCAGGGTCACGCCGTCTGGCAACGCGGCACGCAGCCGGTGGCGCAGCAGCGGTGCCGCCTGACCCTCGGGCGTGAGCGCATAGGCATCGCCCACCTCGGCATCCCAGCGGATGCAATAGATGCAGCCCGGCTGCTCGACCATCATCAGGCGCAAGCCTTCGGACTGTGCTGGCAGCGCGAGGAACGGGATCAGGGCAAGGCAGGCGAGCAGTCGGCGCATGTTGACGCGGCTCCGTAAACATCCAAAGATCGTAATGTGTATCGGCGAAAACGCAAGCGTTGTCGGGGGAGGAACGACCGGAATGCTCGACATCAGTTTCGGGGGCGCCGCGGTGGCGGGACTTCTGTCCTTTCTGTCGCCCTGCATCCTGCCGATGGTGCCCTTCTATCTGTGCTACATGGCCGGGCTGTCGATGCAGGAATTGCGCGGCGATGGTGCCATCGCGCGCGGGGCGCAGGCTCGGCTGGTCGTTTCGGCGATGGCCTTCGCGCTGGGCGTGACGACGGTCTTCGTGCTGCTCGGCCTCGGCGCGACGGCGGCCGGGTCGCTCTTCATCCAGTGGAAGGCCCAGCTTGCCTGGCTCGCAGCCGCCATCCTTGCGGTCTTTGGCCTCCATTTCCTCGGGCTCATCCGCATTCCGCTGCTTTACCGCGAAGCGCGGATCGACGCGCAGGCGGCGCCCGCGACGCTGGTCGGCGCCTATGTGATGGGCCTCGCCTTCGGTTTCGGCTGGACGCCCTGCGTGGGCCCGGCGCTGGCGGCGATCCTGATGGTTGCCTCGGGCATGGGCGACATGTGGCGGGGCGGCGCGCTGCTCATGGTCTACGGCCTTGCGATGACGCTGCCCTTCGTCGTGGCAGCGGCCTTCGCGCGGCCATTCCTCGGCTGGGTGGCCCGCAACCGGCGCTATCTCGGGATCGTGGAAAAGGCGATGGGCGTGATGCTGCTGGTGTTCGCCGCCCTGATCGCCACCGACAGCGTCGCGCTGAT
Source organism: Gemmobacter sp. (assembly GCA_046292445.1). Classification (GTDB taxonomy): domain Bacteria; phylum Pseudomonadota; class Alphaproteobacteria; order Rhodobacterales; family Rhodobacteraceae; genus CALIZF01. Next base: position 28,169 of record JBKBQT010000028.1, on the reverse strand, counting down.
CGCCGAATTCCTGCTTGCAACGATCAACTGGGATGCCACGCTGCGCTGACCCTTGGGAGGATGCCATGATGCGAACCCTGACCGCCATCGGCCTGGCCCTTGCCCTCGCCTGGCCCGCCGCCGCCGTCGAGACGGGCGACGACGGCCTGCACAAGCCGACCTGGCTGCGCGAGACATTCCGCGACCTGCGCGACGACCTCGACGAGGCGAATGGCGAGGGCAAGCGCCTGCTGATCCTCTGGGAACAGCGCGGCTGCATCTACTGCACGCGGATGCACACGCAGGTCTTTCCGCAGCCCGAGATCGACGCGCTCATCCGCGATCACTACTTCGTCGTGCAGATGAACCTTTTCGGCGATGTGGAGGTGACCGATTTCGACGGCACCGTCCTGCCGGAAAAGGCGATGGCGCTGCGCTGGGGCGTGGTGTTCACGCCGACGCTGATGTTCCTGCCCGAAGCCGTGCCGGAGGGCACCACGGCGGGCCGCGCCGCGGTCGTCACGATGCCGGGCGCATTCGGGCCGGGCACGACGCGGGCCTTGCTCGAATGGGTGCGCGACCACGGGTATGAGTCGGGCGAGCATTTCCAGAAATACCTTGCCCGCACGCTGGCTGGTGCGGCCGATTGACGCGACAGGGGGCGCTGCGGCGCATCCCCGGGCGGCGGCTCGGGAATGATACATGCACGGATTGGAATTTCATGTTGCATGCCGCGGCATGCATCGACTACCCTGCGACTCGGAGGACGTGAGGGAGGAAACCGATCATGCGTCAGGGAATACTGGGCATCGTGACGGGAGCGGTTGCGCTTGCCGCCGCCTCGCTTGCCGGCGCGGCCGAGACGCCGCCGACCGAGGTCGCATTTCACGATGGCGCGATCGAACAATCGCTCACCGGTGTGCCGGGCGATCCGGTCGCGGGCGAAAAGGTGATGACGACGGCGGCGCTCGGCAACTGCCTTGCCTGCCACCAGTCCGAGGCGCTTGGCGCCTACCCGTTCCAGGGCAACATCGCCCCGCCCCTCGACGGCGTCGCCGACCGCTGGAGCGAGGCGGAACTGCGCGGCATCGTCGTGAACGCCAAGATGACTTTCGACGAAAGCTTCATGCCGGCCTTCTACAAGACGACCGGCTTCATCCGCCCCGGCGACGGCTACAAGGGCACCGCCGCGCCGGCCGACATGCCGCCGATTCTGACCGCGCAGCAGGTCGAGGATGTCGTCGCCTACCTGATGACGCTCAAGGACTGATCGAACCGACACCCCGACGGGCGCCTGCGTCCGACCTGACCAAGGAGAACCGACAATGACCCTTTCCCGACGCGACACGCTCGCGCTCGCGATCGGCGCCGCTGCCGCCGCTGCGATCCCGCTGCCGGCCCTGGCCAAGATCGAAGACGCGATCAACACCTTCACCGGCGGCGCCGCCGTGGGGCAGGGGGGCGTGACGCTCACCGCGCCCGAGATCGCCGAGAACGGCAATACCGTGCCCGTGCAGGTGGATGCGCCCGGCGCGACCGCGATCCTGATCCTCGCATCCGGCAACCCGACCCCGGGCGTCTGCATGGCTTCGTTCGGCGAGGCGGCCGGCGCGCATATGTTCGCCACCCGTATCCGCCTTGCCTCGACGCAGAATGTCGTCGCCATCGCGAAGATGGCCGACGGTTCCTTCGCGCGGGCCGAGACGGAAGTGAAAGTCACCATCGGCGGCTGCGGCGGCTGAGGCGAGAGGAGAGACACCATGGCAAACGACGTCAAACCCCGCGTCCGCACCCCCAAGTCGGCCAAGGCCGGCGAGGTCGTGCTGCTCAAGACGCTCATCAGCCACCCGATGGAATCGGGCCAGCGCCGCGACAGCAAGGGCGAGATCATCCCGCGCTCGATCATCAACCGCTTCACGGCCGAATTGAACGGCCGGATGATCGTGGACATCCATCTCGATCCGGCGATCTCGACTAATCCCTATTTCGAGTTCGAGGCCAAGGTGGATGCGGCCGGCGATTTCAAGTTCACCTGGTATGACGATGACGGCTCCGTCTACGAGGACGTGAAGCCGATCGAGCTGGCCTGACGCGCATGCATTTCGGGGAGGAACGCATGATGACGCTCAAAGCCGCGGCACTTGCCGCAACGGCGCTGGTCGTCGTCCTTGCCGGGTCGGCGCTGGCCGATCCGGTGGACGACGAGCTGGTGATCGAGGGCGAATTGCACCTCGTCACCGCCGCGCCGGCGCCGGATCACCTCAAGGGCGTGTTCGACACGATCTATTCCGGCTGGCGCTACCGCGAGGATGAGACGCGCGCGCTTCAGCGGGACGATTTCGACAACCCCGGCATGGTCTTCGTCGATCGCGGGCTCGACCGCTGGAATGCGGTGGACGGCGCGGCGGGCAAATCCTGCGCGTCCTGCCACGAGGGGCCCGAAAGCATGGCGGGTCTGCGCGCGGTCACGCCGCGCGTCGATGCCAAGACCGGCAAGTTGATGATCATGGAAGACTACATCAACACCTGCCGGACCGAACGCATGCAGGCCGATGCCTGGGGCGTGACCTCCAACCCGATGAAGGACATGCTCGCCCTCATCTCGCACCAGTCGCGGGGCGCGATCGTGAATGTCGCCATCGACGGTGCGGCGGCGCCGTTCTGGGAAAAGGGGCGGGAGATCTACTACACCCGCTTCGGCCAGCTCGAGATGGCCTGTTCGAACTGTCATGAGCAGTATTCCGGTTACAACATCCGGTCCGACCACCTCAGCCAGGGCCAGATCAACGGGATGCCCGTCTACCGGCTCAAGGACGCGGGCGTGGTTTCGGCGCAGCAGCGTTTCGTCGGCTGCGTGCGCGATACGCGGGCCGAGACGTTCAAGGCCGGGTCGGACGAGTTCAAGGCGCTGGAACTCTACGTGGCCTCGCGCGGCAACGGCCTGTCGGTCGAGGGCGTGGGCGTGCGCCACTGACCGCATCACATCGGGGGCGCCCCGCGACCGGGGCGCCTTTCGCACTCTGACAACGACATCAGGCATTTGCATTCCTGCCATGGCGGAGGCCGGGAAGGGTGCGTGACCTCGCAGGAGACGGCGCATGACCACGCGGCGCACATTTCTTCAGGCCTCGCTGGCCGCATCGGCCATCGTCGGCGCCTCGGGCCTCGGCAACTGGTCTCGGCTGGCCGCGCAGCAGGCGCTGACGCAGGATCAGCTTCTGGCTTTCGAGGATTTCGGCAACGTCACGCTCGTGCACATCACCGACGTGCACGCGCAACTGCGCCCGGTCTGGTTCCGCGAGCCGGAATTCAACCTCGGCATCGGCGATGTGGCGGGCAAGCCGCCGCACGTCGTCGGGCGCGATTTCCTGAAAATGTTCGGCATCGCACCCGGCACGCCCGAGGCCTATGCCCTGACCTACGACGATTTCGCCGCCCTTGGCCGCACCTACGGCCGGATGGGCGGGATGGACAGGGTGGCGACGGTGGTCAAGGCGATCCGCGCGGCGCGACCTGGGGCGCTGATCCTCGACGGCGGCGATACCTGGCACGGGTCCATGACCTCGCTCCTGACCAGGGGGCAGGACATGGTCGATGTAATGAACGCCCTCGGGGTCGAGGCGATGACCTCGCACTGGGAATGGACCTTCGGCTCGGATCGGGTCAACGAGATCGTCGAGGGGCTGCCCTTTCCCTTCCTCGGCCAGAACATCTTCGAGGCCGAATGGAACGAGCCGGCGTTCGAGCCCTATGCGATGTTCGAGCGCGGCGGGGCGCGGATCGCGGTGATCGGCCAGGCCTTCCCCTACATGCCCATCGCCAACCCGGGCTGGATGTTCCCCGAATATTCCTTTGGCATCCGGGACGAGCGGATGCAGGCGATGGTGGACGAGGTGCGCGCGGCGGGGGCCGATCTGGTCGTGGTGCTGTCGCACAACGGCTTCGACGTGGACCGCAAGATGGCCGGCCGGGTGCGCGGGATCGACGTGATCCTGACCGGGCATACCCACGACGCCCTGCCCGAGCCCGTGATCGTGGGCGAGACGCTGCTGATCGCCAGCGGCAGCCATGGCAAGTTCGTCTCCCGGCTCGATCTGGATGTGCGTGACGGGCGGATGATGGGGTTCCGCCACCGCCTTGTCCCGGTTTTCGCCGATGTGATCGCGCCCGATCCCGACATGGCGGCGCTGATCGACGCATCCCGCGCGCCCTTCGAGGCACAGTTGAGCGAGGTGATCGGCCGGACCGAGAGCCTGCTCTACCGCCGCGGGAACTTCAACGGCACCTGGGACGATCTGATCTGCGAGGCGATCCTGTCCGAACGCGATGCGGAAATCGCGTTTTCGCCCGGGGTCCGCTGGGGCGCGTCGCTGCTGCCCGGCGACGATATCACGCGCGAGGCGATCCACAATGTCACCTCGATGACCTACGGCGCCTGCTACCGCACCGAGATGACGGGCGAGACGCTTGCCACGATCATGGAAGACGTCGCCGACAACATCTTCAATCCCGATCCCTACTACCAGCAGGGCGGCGACATGGTGCGCGTGGGGGGCATGGGCTACCACATCGACGTCTCGCGCCCCATGGGCCAGCGGATCAGCAACATGACGCTGCTGCGCACGGGCGAGCCGATCGACCCCGCCCGAACCTATACCGTTGCCGGCTGGGCCAGCGTCAACGAAGGCACGACCGGCCCGCAGATCTGGGACGTGGTCGAGGCGCATGTGCGCAAGCTCGGCACCGTCCGGCTGGAACCCAACACGTCGGTCGTCGTGACCGGCACTTGACGATTCAGGAGGCATCATGACCGACGAGACCACCCGCCGCGGCTTCCTTCGGGCCGGGATTGCCGGGGGCGCCGCCATGGCGGCGACGGCCGCCAGCGCAACCGGACCCGATCCGCTCATCACCGAGGTGCAGGACTGGGCCTCGTCCTTCGGCGATCCGGTGGACGCGACCCCCTACGGCATGCCCATCCGGTTCGAAAGCCACGTGGTGCGGCGCAATGTCGAATGGCTGACCGAAAGCCCGGTGTCCTCGATCAACTTCACGCCGATCCACGCGCTGGAAGGGACCATCACGCCGCAGGGCTGCGCGTTCGAGCGGCACCATTCCGGCGCCATCGAACTCAGCAAGGCGGACTACCGCCTGATGATCAACGGCCTCGTGGACCGGCCGCTGGTGTTCACCTTCGCCGATCTCGAGCGCTTCCCCCGCAGCGTGTTGACCGCCTTCTGCGAATGCGCGGCCAACGGCGGGATGGAATGGGGCGGGGCGCAGCTTGAAGGGTGCCAGTTCACCCAAGGCATGATACACAACATGGAATATACCGGCGTGATGCTGCGCGATCTGCTCGCCGAGGCGGGGGTGCAGCCCGAGGGCAAGTGGATCTACGTCGAGGGCGCCGATGCCTCGTCCAACGGCCGGTCGATCCCGCTGGAAAAGGCGCTCGACGACGTGATGGTGGCGCTCTGGGCCAATGGCGAGGCGCTGCGCAAGGAACACGGCTATCCCGCGCGGCTCGTGGTGCCGGGCTGGGAAGGCAACATGTGGGTGAAATGGCTGCGCCGCATCGGCGTCTATCACGCGGCCGTCGAAAGCCGCGAGGAGACGTCGAAATACACCGACCTGATGGCCGACGGCACGGCGCGCAAATGGACCTGGGTGATGGATGCCAAATCCGTCATCACCTCGCCCAGCCCGCAGGTGCCGATCCGGCATGGCGCGGGGCCGCTGGTCATCACCGGCCTAGCCTGGTCGGGCAACGGGCGGATCACCCGCGTCGATGTCTCGACCGACGGCGGCGTGAACTGGCGCACGGCGCGGATTTCGGGCGATGCCAAGCCCAAGGCGCTGACGCGGTTCCACCTCGACATCGACTGGGACGGGTCCGAGATGCTGCTGCAATCGCGCGCCATGGACGAAACCGGCTATGTCCAGCCGACCAAGGACGCGCTGCGCGCGATCCGCGGGCTCAACAATGTCTATCACAACAACGGGATCCAGACCTGGCTGGTCAAGGGTGACGGGGAGGTCGAGAATGTCGAAGTTGCCTGAATTCCCCGCGTTGCTGTTCGGCGCGGGCGTGCTGGTCGGCGGCACGCTGACCGCGGCGGTGGCGCTGGCGCCGATGTTCGTCACGCAGATCGAACTGGAGAAATACGCCGTCGTGACGGCCGCTTCGGCGCAGACTGTCGCCGCGCCTGCTGCCGCTTCGCCGGCCGCCCCGGGCACCACCCGCCTCGGCCTCGGCCGGCCCGCGCTCCCCGAGGAAATCGCGGCCTGGGACGTTGCCGTCCTGCCCGACGGCACGGGCCTGCGCCCCGGTTCGGGCAGCGTCGAGGATGGCGAGGAGGTGTTCATCGCCCAATGCGCGTCCTGCCACGGCGATTTCGCCGAGGGGCTGGGGCAATGGCCGGTGCTTGCGGGCGGGATCGGCTCGCTCACCGACGCACGGCCGGTCAAGACGGTCGGATCCTACTGGCCCTATCTCTCCACCGTTTGGGATTATGTCCACCGCTCCATGCCATTCGGTGCGGCACAGACGGTGACAGTCGATGAAACATATGCCATCGTTGCATATATTCTCTACTCCAACGGAATCGTGGACGACGACTTCGTGCTGACACACGAGAACTTCACCGAGATCACCCTGCCGAACGCGGGTGGATTCCGGCCCGACGACCGGCCGGAGACCGAATACCCGCTGTTCTCGGGCGAGCCGTGCATGGAGAATTGCATCGCTCCCGTCACCGTGACCAAGCGCGCCGCGCTTCTCGCCGTGACGCCGACCGACCCGGACGGGCGGCCCGCCGGGACGGTGCCGGAATTCGTGCAGGCTTCGGCCGTCACGGCGGTCGATCCGGCGCCTGCTGCGTCGTCCGCGGCGGTTGCCGCAGCGGCGCCTGCGGGCGACGAAGCCCTGCTCGCGGAAGGCGCGGCAGCGTTCCGCAAATGCGCTGCCTGCCACAAGGTCGGCGAAGGAGCGCGCAACGGCACCGGACCGCATCTCAACGGCGTCGTGGGGCGGGTTGCGGGCGGCGTGGAAGGGTTTGCCTATTCGGCGCCGCTCAAGGATGCCGGGGCGGGGGGCCTGGTGTGGGATGTCGCGGCGCTCGATGCCTTCCTCGCCGATCCCAAGGGCTACATGCCGCGCAACAAGATGGCCTTTGCCGGCCTCAAGCGGGACAGCGAGCGGGCGGCGGTGATCGCCTTTCTCGCGGCGCAGGTCGAATGAGGGGCATGCTGGCCGCCGCAATGCTTGCCGCCGCGCCCGTCGCGGCGGCCGAGCGGATCGGCGATCCGGCGCAAGGCGCGGTGATCTTTGCCGCACAATGCGCCGCCTGCCATCAGGTCGGCGAGGGGGCGCGCAACCGTGTCGGCCCGCATCTCAACGGCATCTTCGACCGCAAGGCCGGCGTGCTCGAGGGGGCGGTCTATTCGCGCGGGATGGTGCGGATGGGCAACGACGGACTCCGCTGGACGCTCGAGACGCTGGACGCCTACATCGAGAACCCCCGCGCGCTCGTCTCGGGCACACGGATGAGCTATCGCGGCCTGCGCGATCCGCAGGGCCGGGCGGATATCATCGCGTATCTGCGCGATTTTTCCGCCATGCCGCAGAACATCCCCGAAAGCGCCCCGACCGCCCGCAAGACGCCGCCGGGGATCGATCCTGCGGTGCTCGAGATCAAGGGCGACGTGGAATATGGCGAATACCTCGCCGCCGAATGCACGACCTGCCATCAGCGCGACGGGTCCGACCAGGGTATCCCGGCGATCACCGGCTGGCCCGAGGAGGATTTCGTGATCGCCATGCATGCCTATAAGGTCGAATTGCGTCCCCATCCGGTGATGCAGATGATGGCCAAGCGGCTCGCAGATGACGAGATTGCCGCCCTGGCGGCCTATTTCGCGCAGATCGACTGACGCGGCACGACAGACCGGAATCCGCCCGCAAGGACGGCTTCCCCCGCCGCCGGCCACTTGCGGGATGGCGGATCGAGAACCGGCAGAGTTTCGGGTTATCCGTTCTTCGCCAAGGGCTTCACGGCGCGGCCCGGATGCGCCACGATCGCGGGCGATGCAACGCCCGCCAAGGGGAGGGAACGATGGGTTTCAACAGACGGACGTTCATGGGCGTCATGGCCGCCGGCACGGCGGCGCTGTCGGCGCCGGTGGTGCTGGGGCAGGGCCGGCCGCGGGTCGTGGTAATCGGCGGCGGCTGCGGCGGGGCGACGGTCGCGCGCTATCTGGCCAAGGATTCGAACGGCGCGATCGACGTCACGCTGATCGAGCCGCAGCGCACCTACAACACCTGTTTCTTCGGGAACCTCTATCTCGGGGGCTTCTGGGACTACGAGAAGACAGGCTTTGGCTATGGCAAGCTCGCGACGGATTACGGCATCAACGTGGTGCATGAATTCGCCGTCGGGGTCGACCGCGACGCGAAGATGGTCACCACCGGGTCGGGCGCGACCTTCGGCTATGACCGGCTTGTCGTGGCGCCGGGGATCGACTTCAAGGACGGCTCGGTGCCCGGCTGGGATCTCTCGGCGCAGGGTGTGATGCCGCATGCCTACAAGGGCGGCACGCAGGTGCAACTCCTCAAGGCGCAGGTGATGGCGATGCCCGCGGGCGGCGTCTTTGCCATGGTCGCCCCGCCCAATCCCTACCGCTGCCCGCCCGGCCCCTACGAGCGGGTGTCGATGGTCGCCCATCTGCTCAAGCAGTCCAATCCGACGGCCAAGATCCTTGTGCTCGATCCCAAGGAGAGCTTCTCCAAGCAGGGCCTGTTCGAAGAGGCCTGGGATCGGCACTATGCCGGCATGGTCACCCGCATCGGCCCCGACATGGGCGGCAAGGCGATCGAGGTTCGGCCCGCCACGATGGAGGTCGTGATCGACGGCGATGCCGAAAAGGTCGATGCCTGCAACGTCATTCCCGGCATGCGGGCAGGCAATATCGCGGCGCTCGCGGGCCTGACCAACGATGCGGGCTGGGCGCCGGTCGATCCGGCGACGATGGCGTCCAAGGCGGATGCGGCGGTCTTTGTGCTCGGCGATGCCACGCAGCAGGGCGACATGCCCAAATCGGGCTTTTCGGCCAACAGCCAGGCCAAGGTGGCGGCAAACGTCATCCGGGGCGAGCTGACCGGCAGCCGCATCTTCCCGGCCAAGTATTCCAACACCTGCTGGTCGCTGCTGGCGCCCGAGGACGGGGTCAAGGTCGGGGCGAGCTACGAGCCGACGCCGGAAAAGATCGCGAGCGTGGAAAGCTTTGTCAGCCAGAAGGGCGAGGATGCGGCGTTGCGCAAGGCGACCTACGAGGAATCGCTCGGCTGGTATGCCGGGATCACCGCCGACATGTTCGGCTGACAACCCGTGAGGGTCACGGACTAGGGGCGGCCGCGGCGCTAGCGTCGCGGCCCCTCGCGTTTCGGCAGGATGGCGGGACAGTCATGGACGCAGGCAGGCGCGCATGGGCGGCAGGGCTCTTTCGGGCCGGCATCGCGGCCGCCGACCCCGATGCGGCCGTGCGCCTCGCCTTGTCCGGGTTCGACCGGCCCGGGGGCCGGCTCCTGATCGTGGCGCTCGGCAAGGCGGCCGGGCGGATGGCGGGCGCGGCGCTCGATGCGCTGGGGCCGGCCGAGGCGCTGGTGATCACCAATGACGAGAATGCCGCGCCGCTTTCCGGCGCGACGGTCCTCGCGGCCGGCCACCCTGTGCCCGATGCGCGCGGGCTGGCGGCGGCCGAGGCGGTGATCGCCGCCGCCGGCGCGCTCGGCCGCGACGATGCGCTTCTCGCGCTGGTCTCGGGCGGCGGCTCGGCGCTGTTGCCGGCGCCGGTGGCGGGGGTGTCGCTCGGCGACAAGGCGGCGGTGAACCGGCTTCTGCTGGCCTCGGGTGCGCCGATCGAGGCGGTCAACCTCGTGCGGCAGAACCTGTCGCGCCTCAAGGGCGGCGGCCTTGCGCGGCTGGCGCATCCGGCGCGGGTGACGGCGCTGATCCTGTCGGATGTGGTGGGCGACGATCTGCGTGCCATCGCCTCGGGGCCGACAGCGCCGCCGCTGGGCGATGCCGCTGCAGCGGCGGCGGTGCTGCGGGCGCATGGTATCTGGGAGGCGGCGCCGGCAAGCGTGCGGGCGCATCTGGCCTCTGCCCCCGCTGCCGCGCCGGTGCCCGAGGCGGACAACCGCCTGATCGGATCGAACGCGCTGTCGCTCGCCGCCATGGCCGCCGCCGCACCCGGTGCGCGGATCGACGCCCGGCCGCTGACAGGCGACGTGGCCGAGGCGGCGGCGCGGATCGTCGCGGCGGGCGGGCCGGGGATCAGCCTCTGGGGCGGCGAGACGACGGTGCAGCTGCGTGGGGCGGGGCAGGGCGGGCGCAACCAGGAACTCGCGCTGCGCGTGGCGATCCTCGCCGAGGCGGCGGGCTGGGCGCACGGCTGGTGCTTCCTGTCAGGCGGCACCGACGGGCGCGACGGGCCGACCGACGCGGCCGGCGGGATCGTCGATGCCGACAGCCTCGGCCGGATGCGCGCGGCGGGGATCGACCCCTCGGCGGCGCTGGCCGCCAACGACAGCCACCCTGCGCTCGCCGCCTCGGGCGACCTTCTGATGACCGGCGGCACCGGCACCAATGTCGCGGACCTCCAGATCCTGATCCGCCCCCAGATCCGTCCCTAGCCGATCAGCGCCAGCCCGCCCAGCACCACCAGCGCAAGGAAAGCCGTCTCGGCGACCAGCAGCGCCATCGCCGCCCCCCCGACCTGCATCAGCCGCTGGAGCGAGGTCTTCATCCCGACCGCCGCAATCGCAAGCAGCAGCGCCGCGCGCGATGCCGCCACCGCCGCCTCCGTCACCCAGGCGGGGAGCGCGAGAACCGAATTGACCGTCGCCAGCACGAGGAACGCCGCCACGAACCCCGGCAACAGCGGCGGCCGCGGCCCGGCGGCGGCCCCCCGCAGCACGATGGCCGCGATCAGCACCACCGGCGCGAGCAGCGCGACGCGGATCAGCTTGACCAGCGTCGCGGTCTTGCCCGTCTCGTCGCTGACCGAAAACCCCGCGCCGACGACCTGCGCCACATCGTGGATCGTCGCGCCGAGAAAGATCCCCGTCAGCCGGTGGTCGAGGCCGAGTGCGGCGGCGAGCAGCGGATAAAGGATCATCGCCACCGTCGAAAGGACCGTCACCCCGACGACGGCGAACACGAGGTCACGCTCGGCCCGCCCGCCCTTGGGCAGCAGCGCAGCGAGCGCCAGCGCCGCCGATGCGCCGCAGATGGCGACCGATCCGGCCGTCAGGAACCCGAAGGCCCGCGGCGCCCCGAACCGGCGCGCCACAAGCAGGCCGAACCCGATCGTCAGCCCCACCGCGGCCAGCACCAGCACCACCGGCGCGGGCCCGAGATCGGCGAACATGCCTGCACTGATCCTGAGGCCCAGCAGAGCCACGCCGAGCCGCAGGATGCCGCGCGCGGCGAACTCCACCCCCGGCGCGGTGCGCGCATCCTCGCCGAGGAAGTTCAGCGCGATCCCCAGAAGGATCGCCATCAGCATCGCCGGCGCGCCGTAATGGTCCGACAGGAATTGCGCCGTCACCGCCACGCAGGCGGCGATGCCAAGGCCGGGCAGGGTCCGTCGCCAGAAACCGGCGGTCACAAGATCGCGCATCCTCGGGCGCCTAGCAGCAGGCGCAGCGCCGCGATACCCCGAATGCGCCCCGCCGCGTCGCATCCGGGCCAAGGGGCGGGGCGGCTGCGTCACGCCGCCGATACATCGTTCGGGTATTCGCGAAACATGGAACTGTCATCGGCAGCGAGCCTGTTCGACACCCTCGGCCACCCGGACCGCCTTGCGGTCCTGCGGCTTCTGGTGCGCCGCCTTCCGGGCGGCATGCGCCCGCGCGAAATCACCGAGGTGACCGGGCTGCGCCCGTCCACGCTCGCCGCGCATCTCGGCGGGCTCGAACGGGCCGGGCTGGTGTCGTCGCGACGCGCCGGGCGTGCGGTGCTCTACCGGGCCGAAACGGACCGGATCGGGGGCCTTGCATCCTATGTCGCCCTCGACTGCGCCCGCGGCCGCGTGACCGTTCCCCAACCTAGCCGCGAAGGCCCCATCATGGCGAAAACCTACAACGTCCTCTTCATCTGCACCGGAAATTCGGCCCGGTCGATCATGGCCGAGGCGATCCTGGCCAAGGAAGGCGCGGGCAAGTTCAACGCGCTGTCGGCCGGCACGCATCCCTCGCCCGAGGTCAACCCGATCGCGCTGGCGGTGCTGCAGCACGCGGGGCACGACATCGACAGCCTGCGGTCCAAGAGCGTCGCCGAATTCCAGGGGCCGGGCGCGCCGAGGCTCGATTTCGTGTTCACCGTCTGCGACCGCGCGGCGACCGAGGATTGCCCGCCCTGGGAGGGCCAGCCCGTCACCGCCCACTGGGGCCTGCCAGACCCGGTGAAGGTCGAGGGGACGGCGGCGGAAAAGGCCCATGCCTTCAACAGCGTCTATTCGGCCATGCGGCGGCGCATCATGGCCTTTACCGCGCTCCCCTTCGAGACGCTTGACCGCATCTCGCTGCAGGCGCAGCTTGACGCCATCGCCACGGAGTGACCGCCATGCCCCGCATCGCCATCAACGGCCTCGGCCGGATCGGCAAGCTTGTCCTGCGCAACCTTGTCGAACGCGGCGAGGCGCGGCAGATCGCGCTGCTGAACGATCCGGCGGGCGATCCGGGCCAGCATGCGCTGCTGCTGGAGTTCGACAGCGTGCACGGCCGCTGGCCGGCCGATTTCGCCCACGACGCCGAAGGCCTGACGGTCAACGGCCACCGGATGCCCCTGGCGCAGGTCCGGCGGATCGAGGATCTGCCGCTCGCCGCGCATGGGATCGACCTCGTGCTCGACTGCACGGGCGTGTTCAAGGATGCCGCCAGGATCGCCCCCTATTTCGAGGCCGGGGTGAGGCATGTGGTCGTCTCTGCGCCGGTCAAGGACGGCGGCGCGCTCAACATCGTCTATGGCATCAACCATCACCTTTTCGATCCCGCGCGGCACCGGATCGTCACGGCGGCATCCTGCACCACCAACTGCCTTGCGCCGGTGGTGAAGGTGATCCACGAAGGTCTCGGCATAAGGCACGGGTCGATCACGACGATCCACGATGTGACCAATACCCAGACCATGGTGGACCGCCCGTCCAAGGACGCGCGGCGCGCGCGGTCCGCGCTGCAATCGCTGATCCCGACCACGACGGGCTCGGCCACCGCGATCGCGCTGATCTACCCCGAGCTCAAGGGCCGGCTGAACGGGCATGCGGTGCGGGTGCCGCTGCTCAACGCCTCGCTGACCGATGCGGTGTTCGAGGTGGAGCGGGCGACCTCGGTCGACGAGGTCAACGCCCTTTTCCGCGCCGCCGCCGAGGGGCCGCTTGCGGGGATCCTTGGGTATGAGGACCGGCCGCTGGTCTCGGCCGACTACCTGAACGATCCGCGTTCGGCCATTGTCGATGCGCTCTCGACGATGGTGGTGAACGGCACGCAGGTGAAGGTCTACGCCTGGTACGACAACGAATGGGCCTATGCGCTGCGCATGGCCGATATCGCGCTGATGGTCGGGGCTTCGCTGTGACCGAACGGCGCGCCCTGTGGATCGCGCTGGTCCTCAACGCCGCTCTGGCGGTGGTGGAGCTTGTGGCGGCCTGGATCACCCGGTCGGTGGCGCTGGCAGCCGATGCGATCGACTTCGTCGAGGATTCGGCGCTTTACGCGCTGATCCTCGTGATGAACGCGAAGGCGCAGGCGGTCGAGGCGCGGCTGGGCCGCGTCATCGCCAGTCTGATGGCGCTGCCGGGGATCGTCGCGCTCGTGCAGGTGGTGCGGCAACTGGCCTCGGGCGCGCCGCCGCCGGGGCTCGTGGTGTCGGGGGTTGCGCTTCTGGCGCTGGCCGCCAACCTCGTCACCGCCGCCGTGATCCTCGCCGCCCGTCGCCGCGCGGGCGAGGCGGTGGGGCTCGGCCTGCGCGCCGCCTGGCTGTCTTCGCGCAACGATGCGCTGGCCAATGTCGCGATGATCGTGGCGGGGCTGATGGTGCTCGCCACCGGGTCGGGCTGGCCCGATATCGTGACCGGCCTCGGCGTCGCGGCGCTGCACCTGTCTGGTGCGGCGGCGATCTGGGGCGCTGCCGGAAGGGCCGCGACGTGACCGACACCGCCCCGTCCCGCCCGCAGGGCCTGCGCGCCTTCGCCGCCGTCACGGCGGCCTACTGGGCCTTCATGCTCACCGACGGCGCGCTCAGGATGCTGGTGCTGCTGCAGTTCAACATCCTCGGCTTCACGCCGATCCAGCTGGCCTATCTGTTCCTGCTCTACGAGGTTGCGGGGATCGCGACGAACCTCGCTGCGGGCTGGATCGCGGCGCGGTTCGGCCTTGCCTCGACGCTTTACGCGGGCCTCGTGCTCCAGGTCGGGGCGCTGCTGGCGCTGGCGGCCTTCGACCCGGGCTGGCCCGTCGTCGCCTCGGTGGTGTTCGTGATGGCGGTGCAGGGCGTGTCGGGCGTGGCCAAGGATCTGGCCAAGATGTCGTCGAAATCGGCCGTCAAGGTGCTCGCGCCCGAACGCGACGGGGCGCTGTTCCGCTGGGTGGCGGCGCTGACCGGGTCCAAGAACGCGGTCAAGGGCCTCGGGTTTCTCCTCGGTGCGGCGCTGCTGGCGCTGTTCGGCTTTACCGCCTCGGTCCTCGGGATGGCGGCGATCCTTGCGGCGATCCTGATCGCGGTCGCGCTGTTCCTGCCGCCCGGTCTGCCGCCGGGCAAGAAGGACACCAAGTTTTCCGAGGTGTTCTCGAAAAACCCGGCGATCAACCGGCTGTCGGCGGCGCGGATGTTCCTGTTCGGCGCGCGCGATGTGTGGTTCGTGGTCGGCATCCCGATCTATTTCTACGCGGTTCTTACCGACGGGACGGACGAAAGCCGCCGCACCGCGTTCTTCATCATCGGCGCGTTCATGGCGGTGTGGATCATCCTCTACGGCGCGGTGCAGGCCAGCGCGCCGGCGATCCTCAGGGCGACCGGCAAGCCGCTGGCCGACGTCGCCCGCATCGCGAGCCGCTGGGCCGGCATCCTGACGCTGATCCCTGCCGCGCTGACGCTCGCCGCGCTGGCCTCGCCCGGGCCGGCGGATTGGCTGACGGCGGTGCTGGTGGGCGGGCTTCTGGTGTTCGGCTTTGTCTTCGCGGTCAATTCATCGGTTCACTCCTTCCTCATCCTCGCGCTGACGCGGGCGGATCGGGTGACGATGGATGTGGGCTTTTACTACATGGCGAATGCCGCGGGGCGGCTTCTGGGCACGCTTTTGTCCGGGGTGAGCTATCAGGTCGGCGGCCTGCCGCTCTGCCTCGGGACGGCGGCGGTGATGGCCGGCCTTTCGTGGTTGCTCGCCCGCACGCTTGCCGCGCGCACCTAGGGTGCGCCGAGGATCCAGCCTTCCTCGACGAGGGTTTCGGCGGGCGCGTCGGGCGCGAGAATCGGCCCGAGATCGCGGCCATAGAGGTGCGATGCCAGAACCGTCACCTGCACCGCATCCTTGACCGGCCCCGCGCCGCCCGCGATCGCCGCCCTGACCGCGCCATCGAGCAGCGAGGGCCACACTTCGGCCAGCACCACCGGCGCTGCCCGCCAGTCCTCGAAGGGCCAGACCGCGATGCGGCCGGGATACGCGGCCCGCAGCCGTGCGAGCGCCGCGATCCCGAGGATCGCCTGCGAGCCGACCGACCCGGTTGTGTAGAGCTTCCACACCGGTTGCGCGCGGGGCAGGCGGCGCTCCACCATCCGCCGCTCGGTCATCCCGTGGCCATGCCGCAGGGTGCCGCGGTCGGGCAGGTCGGGCAGGGCAAGGCCGGCGGGACGGCCCCAGAACGGGCCGATACCCGGAAGCCGCGCGTTGATCGCGGCCGCGAGGGCAAAGCGGTTGCTGGCATTGTCCGGCCCATCCTCGACCTGCGCCGCCAGCCAGTCCCAGACCGCCAGCGCCCCGTCCCGCCCGGTCAGCGCGCGGGCAAAGCCGGCCGGATAGCCGAAGGGGAAATCCGCCCCGATCAGCAGCCGCTGCCCCGCTGCCACGGCGGCATCGATGCTGGACGACAGCGCCGCCATCGCATCCGCGCGGGTGCGGTGATAGCGGGCCGTGACCCCGCGCGCGTCCGCCCGCCCGATCCAGATCGCATCGGCGGAAGGGCGCGGCGGGGTCGGCCGCGCGGCCGCCGACCAGTCCACGATCAGGACGGCATCGGGCCTCATCGGGCAATCGCCGCCTCGGCCCCGGCCAGGTCGGCCGGCGTGTTGACGTTGGCAAAGGCCGCCTCGTCGTCGAAATCCGCCGCCACCGCGCCCTGCGCCCGCGCCCAGTCCGTCAGCCGCCGCATGCCCGCGCCGAGATCGGCCCGCAGCCGCGCCCGTAGTCCCACCGGCCAGAGGGCGCAGGCGCCCTGCCAGCCCCCCGGCGTTCGCGCCAGCGCGAAGGGGCCGGCCGCAGCCAGCCGGCCCACAAGATCGGCCGGGATCAGCGGCACATCGACCGGCACCGTCACCACGGCATCTGCACCGAGGCCCGCCGCCCAGTCCATCGCCGCCAGAACACCCGCCAGCGGCCCCGGATGGCCCGGAACGGCGTCCGGCAGCACCGGCAGGCCGAAAGCGGCGAAGCGCGCCGGATCGCCGTTCGCGCTGATCGCCAGCGGCGCCGCCTGCGGGGCGAGGCGCGCGATCACCGCCGCGATCATCGGCCTCCCGCCAAGCGGCACCAGCGCCTTGTCCCGCCCCATCCGGCTCGACCGGCCGCCGGCTAGGATCACCCCCGGCCGGTCAGGCATCGAGCCAGGCGCGGATCTCGGCCGTGGTTGCCTCGGGCTGTTCCAGCGTCGGCAGGTGGCCCGCGCCCGCGATCACCGCGAGCCGCGATTGCGGCATGAGGGCATGCATCGCCTCGTGCCGGTGCAGCGGGCAGAGCCGGTCGGCCGCGCCGCACAGCACCAGCGCCGGCCCAGTCCAGGCCGCCAGCGTCGCCTGCTGGTCGGGCCGGGTGGCGAGCGCCTGCGACTGGCGCGCGAAAACCTCGGGCCCGAGGGCAAGCGCCATGTCGAGGCACAGATCGCGGATGTCCGGGCGGTCGGCGCCGGGGTCGAGATAGGCCGGCATCATCTCGTCCCGCATCACCGTTTCGAGGCCCCCCGCCATCACCCGATCCACCTGCGGCCCGCGGGTGGCGCGGATCGCGTCGGATTCGGCCTTGGCATTGGTATCCATCAGGCACAGCCGTTCCACCCGGTCCGGCGCCTGCCGTACCACCTCCATCGCGACGATCCCGCCCATCGACAGCCCCGCGAGGGCAAAGCGGGGCGGAGCGGCGGCGAGCACCGCGGCGGCGAGCCCGGCCATGCTGTCGCCTTCCGTGCAGGGCGCGACCATGACCGGGCGGCGGTTCAGCGCGGCGATCTGCGGGGCGTAGAGGCGAGCATCGCACATCATGCCGGGAATAAGGACAAGGGGTGTCATGGCGTTCGGTTTCCTCCCGCAAAGGGTGCCGGCAAGCGGACACGCGCCGGCTGCGCTGTGGCTGCCGGGGACAAAGGTGGCATGCCGCCGCCGCCACCGCCAGTGCAACGGGGCGGCGTCAAACGGGCGGCGTGCGGCGGGACGGCGGACCGGCCGCGCCGCGCCCGCCCGTCACACGATTTCATTTCATACGATACTTTTTGTTTGACACCGGAGCCGCCACACCTAGGGTCGGCACCGGCAGGCGCGGGGGCTATGGCGATGGGATCGGGGCTGGTTGCAACGCTCGGCACGGCCGGGGACGAGGCGGTGATGGGCGGCAAGGGCGCCCGGCTCTGCGCGCTCGCCCGCCACGGCGCCATCGTGCCGCCTGGCTTTGTCGTGACCGCCGAAGCCTTTCGCGGCTTCATGGATGGCGCCGGCCTCTGGCCCGTGGTGCGGTCGGCGATCGCGGGACTCGCCGCCGATGACGATGCGGGTCTCGCCGCGGCCGCCGTCCGGATCGCCGCTGCGGTGACGGCGGCGCCGATGCCCGCGCCACTGACCGCCGCCATCAACGATGCCTATGACCGGCTCTGCATGACAACCGGCACGCTGAACCTGCGCGTTGCCGTCCGATCGTCGGCCATCGGCGAGGATGCGCGCGATGCGTCTTTCGCCGGGCAGTTCGAAAGCTGGCTCGGCATCGCCGGGCGGGATGCGGTACGCGCCCATGTCGCGTTGGTCTGGGCAAGCCTTTTCGGCGCCCGCGCGCTGGCCTATCGCCTGCGGCAGGGGCGCGATGTGGCGGAAACGCCGATGGCGGTCGTCGTGCTCGAACTGGTCGAGGCGCGCTCGGCCGGCGTCGCCTTTTCGCTGGACCCGCTGAGCGGGCGGCGTGACCGCGTGGTGATCGAGGGCAACTGGGGCTGGGGCGAATCGGTCGTGCAGGGCGTTGTGACGCCCGACCGGGCCGAGGTGGACAAGGCCGACCTGCGCATCCTGTCGCAGAGCGTGGCGCACAAGACCGTGGTGTCCGTATTCGACGCCGCCGCGGGCCGCGTGGTGGAACTGCCCTGTCCGCCCCTGTTCCGCGATGCCCCCGTGCTGTCGGATGACGAAACCGTCGCCATCGCCCGCGCGGTCCTCGCCGTCGAGGATGCCGAGGGCGGGCCGGTCGATGTCGAATGGGTGATCCCGCGCGGCCGCCGCGCGGGCGAGCCGCCGGCGCTCGTGCAGGTCCGCCCCGTCACGGCGGCCGCGCCGCAAGCCGCCGCCCCGGTTTGGAGCCCACTGGCCTATGCCAGCAAATACGGGCTCGGCGGGTGAAGGCCGATATCGTCATCGTCGGGGCAGGGTCGGCCGGGGCAGTTCTGGCGAACCGCCTGTCGGCCGACCCCGCATGCCGCGTCGTGCTGGTCGAGGCGGGCCCGGCCGACCGCCATCCGGCCGTGCACGTCCCGCTGGGCGTGATGTGGCTGGCCAAGGCGCCGCGGTTCAACTGGCTCTATGCCTCCACCCCGCAGGCGGGCCTCGGCGGACGGCGCGTGTCGGTGCCGCGCGGCAAGGTGGTGGGCGGGTCGTCGGCGATCAACGGCATGATCTACATCCGTGGCCACCGGGCGGATTATGACAGCTGGGCTGCCATGGGCTGCACCGGCTGGGGCTGGGACGACGTGCTGCCGTATTTCAAGGCGTCCGAGGCGAACGACGACGCCGCGCTGGACGATGCGCTGCATGGGCGGGACGGGCCGCTGTCCGTGACGCGCCTCGCTCGGCCGAACCCGATGGACCAGGTTTTCGTCGAAGCCGCCGCGACGCTGCAATACGGCCCGACGGACGATTTCAACACGGCCGAGCCCGAGGGCATGGGCATCTACCAGGTCACGCAGAAGGCCGGGCGGCGCCAGTCCACCGCGACGGCATTCCTCGACCCGGTCAAGGCCCGCGCGAACCTGACCATCCTCACCGGCCACCGCGCCCTGCGCGTCGCAATGGACGGGCGCCGCGCCACCGGCGTCACGCTCGCCCGCCCGGACGGATCGCTGGTGACGGTTCATGCGGCGCGGATGGTCATCCTTGCGGCGGGGGCCATCGGCTCGCCAGACCTGCTCCTGCGGTCCGGCATCGGGCCGGCGCCCGCGCTTCGGACGGCCGGCATCGCGCCGGTGCTCGACCTGCCGGGTGTGGGGCGCAACCTGCACGACCATGTCGATGTGATGACCATCGCCGCAACCGCGACGCGGACCGCCTATGGCCTCTCGATCCCGGCGCTGCCCGCGCGGGGATGGGACGTGTTGCACTACCTGATCGCCCGGGGCGGCATGTTCGCGTCGAACATGGTCGAGGCGGGCGGGTTCGTCCGGTCCTCGCCCGCCGCCGACCGACCCGACCTGCAGTTCCACTTCATCCCAGGCCGGAAAAGCCATCGGGGCCGGATGGTCGAATGGGGCCATGGCGTCAGCCTGCATACCTGCATCCTGCGCCCCCGGTCCCGCGGGTCGGTCACGCTCGACCCCGCCCGCCCCGATGGCCCGCCGCTGATCGACCTCGGCCTGCTGGCCGACCCCGAGGATGCCGCGCTGCTGCGCCGGGGCGTGCGGATCGCCCGCGCGATCCTCGCCGCCCCCCCGTTCCGCCCCCATGGCCTGCGCGAGATCGCCCCTGGCGACGCGGTCCAGGACGACGCCGCGCTCGATGCCTATATCCGTGCGCAGGCGCGCACCGTCTATCACCCCGTCGGCACCTGCGCGATGCTGTCGGTCACAACGCCCGACCTGCGCGTGACCGGGACCGAGGGGCTCCGCGTGGTCGATGCCAGCGTGATGCCCGCCATCGTGTCGGGCAACACCAACGCGCCCGTCATCATGATCGCCGAGAAGGCCGCCGCGATGATCCGCGCGGCCGCCATTGCCTGAGGAGAGCCCATGAGCACCGTCATCCCCCTCGACGAATTCGCGCGCGACACGGGCTATCCGGGGTGGGAGCCGCGCTTCTTCGACAGCCCCTGGATCGCCGAGCCGGTGTCCCGCTTTCGCCCCGAGGACGAGGCGCGGTTCTGGTTCCTCGATTTCCACTGGCCCAAGGGATCGACCCCGCTCGGCATGTCCTATTTCGAGGACGGCTATGCCTATGCGACGCAGCTTGCGGCCACGACGCTGCCGCTCCCGCCGTCCAACGGCCTTGCGCTGCGGTTCGCCGGCACGCATGCCTATGGCGGCGAGGCGCTGTTGCGGTCCGAGTGGGAGCCTGGGTTCCGCAGCCTGCGCATCGGCCATGACCTTGGCGATTTCCTGAACAACTTTCATGTGATCTGGGCGAAACGTGCGGCGGAACTCGAAGCCGGGTTCGCCTATTTCCGCGATTTCGACACTGCCAGGCCTAGCCGCGCGGACCTTGCGCAATTCGCTACCGACGCCCGCGCCTTCCAGAAATTCGCCTGGTGCGTCCACTTCGGGCTGATGTATCCGCTGCTCGCCAATTACGCCGGGTTCTACGGGCTGTGCAGCGAGCTGAAGATCGAACCGGGCGAGATCGCCAAGTTCCTGCAGGGCGAAAAGACCAAGATCATCGAGACGGACATGGAGCTCTGGGCCCTCGCGCAGGATGCCCGCGACCTTGGCGTGGCCGATGCGCTGATGGCCGCGACGGGCGGCGGGGTGCGCGCGGCGCTGGATGGGGCAGGGCCGAACGGCTCGGCCTGGCTCGCGCGGTTCGATGCCTTCCTTGCGCGGCGCGGCTGGCGCACCAACGGCATCGCCGATCCGCTCGAGCGGCCCTGGATCGAGGATCCGGCGCCGGTGCTCGACATGCTCGCCACCTTCCTGCGCAAGCCGGTCGCGCATGACTTCGCCGGCGGCCTCGCCGAGGCGGCGCGCGAGCGGGACGCGGCGGTGGACCGGGCGCGCAGCCGCCTGTCGCGGGGCGAACAGGCGGCCTTCGATGCCGCCCTCGCCACCTGCCGGTCAGCCAATTTCAGCTGGTGGAACGAGGATCACAACACCCTCATCGACATGCAGGCGACCATCCCGCAGCGCAAGGCGGCGCTGGCCATCGCCGCCGCCTGCGGCGCGGACGACCCCGAGGACGGGGTGTTCCTGTTTCACACCGAGCTCGTCGAGGCGGCGCAGGGCGCGCGGCCCTGGTCGCACTATCGCCCCCTCGTCGCCGACCGCCGCGCCTATTACGACCACTGGCTCGGCCTGCGCAAACGGATGCCCAAGGTGCTCGGCACCGTGCCCGAGGCGGTCGGCGACCCGATCCTGATCGAGATCGTGGGCCTGCATCGCCATTTCCTCGCCGCGCAGCGGGCAGGCGCCGAAGTGCGCGAGCTTCGCGGCGTCCCCGCATCGCGCGGGGTGGCGCGGGGCCGGGCGCGGGTGATGCACAACCCCGGCGCGCTGCATCTGCTGAACCCCGGCGACATCCTCGTCTGCGAGGGGACCGCGCCATCCTGGACGCCCGCCTTCACCAAGATCGCCGCTTGCGTCTGCGACAACGGCGGCACGCTCACCCATGCCAGCATCGTGAGCCGCGAATACGGCCTGCCCTGCGTCGTCGGCACCGGCCTTGCCACATCCGCGATCGCGGAAGGCGACGACATCGAGGTGGACGGCACGCGGGGGATCGTGACCATCTTCAAGCGGGCGGGCTGATGGCGGCATCCGTCCTGCTGCTCGATTTCGGCGGGGTCATCTCGAAAACCCCGTTCGAGACGCACCGGGCCAGCGAGATTGCGCTCGGTCTGGCGCCGGGAACGCTCGACTGGATGGGCCCGTTCGACCCCGTGGGCGACAGGCTCTGGGCCGCGATGCAGGCGGACGCGATCACCGAACGGGATTACTGGGCGATGCGTGTTGCATCCGTGGCCGAGGCGCTGGGCGAGACGGGGTGGACGGTGCAGACCTTCCTCACCCGCACCCGCCTGACCATGCCGGCCGAGCACTTGCTCCGCCCAGAGGCGCTGGCGCTGGTCG
Source organism: Gemmobacter sp. (assembly GCA_046292445.1). GTDB lineage: Bacteria > Pseudomonadota > Alphaproteobacteria > Rhodobacterales > Rhodobacteraceae > CALIZF01. The sequence goes on along the minus strand of JBKBQT010000028.1, from coordinate 5,680 downwards.
GACGGGCGGTTGCGGCGGGGCGGCGCTGTGCCGTGCTGTCGAACGAGCTGGAGCTGTTCTACGGCCCCGGCTGGGCGGACGATCTGCCGGTCATGCGGCACATGGCGGCGGTCATCGACGGCACCCATACCGGCATCCTCAAGCCCGCGCCCGAGGCCTACCGCCTCGCGCTCGACGCGCTCGGGGTCGCGGCCGGCGATGTGGTCTTTGTCGATGACCAGAAGCGCAACGCCGACGGGGCGCTTGCGGTCGGGATGAAGGTCGTGCATCTCGATGTGCGCGACCCGGCGGCCGGCTTCGCCGCCGCGGCGCGGTTGTTGGGGCTGTGACCGGGACGGGCGGGATGCAGGACACGGAGCGGCGCCACAGCGCAGAGGAAACCACCGTCCGGCTGGACGAATTCCTCCCCTTCCAGCTCGCCGTCGTCGCCAACCGCGTCAGCCAGGCGGTGGCCCGCCTGATCGAGACCGAATTCAACCTGCACATCCCCGAATGGCGGATCCTCGCCACGCTGGTCTACCATTCGCCCTGCTCGTCGCTGGAACTGGTGCGCCACACCGCGATGGACCCGGCCAGGGTCAGCCGCGCGCAGGGGCGGCTGGCCGATCTGGGCCTCATCACGGTCGAGCAGGACCCGGCCGACAAGCGCCGCGTCGTCGTCACCGTAACGGACGAGGGGCTTCGCATCACCCGCGCGATCAGCCCGCAGGCGCAGGAGGTCGAGGAACGGCTGCTGTCCGCCATGACGGCACAGGAATATGCGGTATTCCGCCGCGTGCTCGCCAAGCTTTTCGCCGCGACCGATCCCAACGGATGACACCTGCGCCCGTCGCGGCGCGTCATCGCCCTGCGCGCCACGGCCGCAAGAGCCGGTCCATCGCCCGCCCCACCCGCGCCAGATGCGCCGCGCGGCTGGCATCGGTCGAACTGTCCATAAGGTAATGCGCGCAAAAGGCCGTGCGCCGCCGCGGATGGCAGAGAACCCCCACCCCGCGCATCAGCGTCCGCCGCCCCGGCGCCCCGATGATCCGCGTCAGCCACCAGGACGCGCCGCAGGTGGTGAACACCCCGAGCCGCCGGATATGCAAAAGCCCCGGGCGGATCGTCCGGTTGGCGGCATCGGGCATCAGGAACGCCACCTCGGGCAGCATCACCCGGTCGAGCCAACCCTTGAGAATCGCCGGAAGCCCGTACCACCAGGTCGGATAGACGAAGATCAGCGTATCGCACCAGCGCAGGTCGGCCACCGGGCCCGCGACCGGCGCCGCATTGGCGGGGCTGTCGAGATAGCCCGACCATTCCTCGGCCGTCAGCACCGGCTGGAAGCCCTCGGCGTAAAGATCGCGCAGCCGCACCTCGGCCCCCGCCGCGGCCAGCCGCGCCAGAACAAGATCGCGCACCGCCGCCGTGAAACTCCCGGCCATCGGATGGCAATAGACCACCAGCGCCCGCATTACAGCCGCCCCATCTCGCCCGTCACCCGCGCGAGGAACGTCGCCCGCCGCGCATCCGTCGCCCGGTTCATGTCATAGAGCGCAAGGTAGCGCATCCGCTCGGGCCGGCAGACATGCCAGACCGCCCGCGTCACCACATGACGCGGCGGATCGCCCGCCAGAACCGCCCGCATCCGCGTGCCGCCATAGGTCGTCACCGCCGCCAGCCGGCGGATGTTGCGCAGGTTCGGCCGCACTTTCCCATCCTCCAGCCGGAACGACACGCCGGGCAGGAACACCCGGTCGAAGAACCCCTTGAGGATCGCCGGAAAGCCGAAGTTCCAGACCGGAAAGACCAGCACCAGCGCCTCGGCCGCACGCAGCCGGTCCACATAGCCCGCGACCGGCGCGGCATTGCTTTGCGTGTCGTGATAGGCCCGGCGCTCGGCGGCCGTCAGCACCGGGCTGAACCCTTCGGCATTGAGGTCGCAATCGTCCACATCCCAGCCGCGCGCGCGCAGCGTGCCGACCACCGCGCGATGCAGCGCGGCCGAAAAGCTCTCGTCGCAAGGATGGGCGAACAGGACGAGCGCGCGCGTCATGCCGGGCCGCTCCGCACCCGCGAAGACTCTCGGTCCGGGGCAGCGCCCCGTGGCGTGACGCGGAGCAGCCGCCGAGCTCGGGCCGCGCCGGTCATTCCGCCGCCCGCATGCCCTTGTAGACGTAGACGCCCTTGTAGTCGAAATCGGGCGCGTCCCAGGCGATCATCTTGCCGGGGTTGAGAAGGCCCTTGGGGTCGGCCTCGCGCTTGAAGGCGAGCTGAAGGTCATCGACCGTCTGCCGCCCGCCTTCCTCGAGCGTATAGCGATGCGGGTTCCAGATCGGCGCGCCCATCGCCTCGTGCATCTGCACGATCTCGTCGAGCCGCGCTTCGGTGGTGAACTTCACAAGGCTGAGGCCCGCGAAATAGCACTTGCCCCGGTAACGCATCACCTCGAGATGCTGGAGCAGCTCGCCCGGGAAGGCTGCGCGCACCTTGGCGACGGTTTCGTGAAAGGACGGATAGGGATAGGCCACCTGAAGGTAGGTGACGGCCGGATCGACCTTGAGCGCGCGCAGCGTGGTGTGGTTCCAGGTATATTCGAACACATGCCCCGGTTCGCGATCCCAGACCAGCGGCCGGTCCGAGCGATAGACGATCCGGCCAGGGTAGGCGGCCAGATGCGCCTCCCAGGCGTCCGACGAATGGGGCGCGATCATCAGGGCGAGGATATGGTCGCCCGCGCCGACATGCGGGGCGACACGCTGGAAATAGTCCTTCGCCGTCGGCGCCTCCATCACCGTCACCAGTTTCTTCAGGATGCCGTCCTCGTTGGCGAGGTCCATCGCGTAACGCGCCGCGATGTCGAAATCCGTGAAGGTCACGAAGGCCTCGATCCAGTCATAGGCCGGCGCCAGCGGCATCTCGATCTCGGTGATGACACCGTTGGTGCCATAGGCATGGCTGATGCGGTGCAGGTCGGTGCCGTGGAATTCGATCACCCGCGGCGCGGCCTCCATCGTCACGGCGCGCAGCCGGATGATGTTGCCCGGATCGCGCAGCGCCCCCCAGGTGACCGAGCCGATGCCGCCCGACCCGCCGGCGATGAACCCGCCGATGGTCGCGGTCGCCCAGGTCGAGGGATGCATCCTGAGTTCCTGGCCCTCGGCGCGCAGGGCGGTGTCGAGATCCTTGATGAGAATGCCCGGCTCGCAGACGACCCGGCCGGGGGTGATCTGGCGGATCGCCGTCATGTTCTTCATATGCATCACGCAGCCGCCCGCCAGCGGCATCGCCTGCCCGTAATTGCCCGTCCCCGCCCCGCGCACCGTCACCGGCACGTCATGGGCATGGCAGGTCCGCAAGACCTCGATCACCTCGGCCTCTGACCAGGGCGCGACGACGAAATCGCCCGACAGATGGTCGAGCCGGGCCTTGAGCACCGGGGAATACCAGAAGAAATCGCGGCTCTTGGCCCGCACGGAGGCCGGGTTGGCATCGGTTTCGAGATGCGACAGGGCGGCGAGGGCGGCGGCGGAACTGGCGTGCATCAGACTCTCATCAACGGGTCAAGTTCGGCGTAATCAGGCAGCGTGCGGTCGATGGCGCGCCCCGCACGGATCACCACGCGGTCGGACTGCGGGCGGGCGAAAAGCTCGGTCCAGTTCCGGGCGCGGGTGATGACGAGGTCGGCCGGCGCCCCGGGGGCGAGGCTTGGCGCCGCCAGGCCGCATTGCGCCGCCGGATTGGCGAGCACGGCGCGCGTCCAGTCGCGGTCGGCGTGGTCCAGATGCCCGATCCGCGCCGCCTCGCGCATCACCTCGAGCATGTCGAGATCGCCGTAGGCATAGAACGGATCGCGCGTGTTGTCCGAGGCGAAGGCGACGCTGATCCCGCGCGCCTTGGCCTCGTGCACGAGCGTGATGCCGCGGTGGCGCGGGGTGCGGCGGGGCGCGCGGTCCTGCAGGTAGAGGTTGCACATCGGCAGGCTGACCATGCCGATCCCGGCCCGCGCCACAAGATCGAGCGTGTCAAGTGCCTCGCCCTCGGTCATGGTCGAAAGCGAGCAGCAATGCCCGACCGTGACCGGCGCGTCGAACCCCGTCTCGAGCACCGTCTGCGCGATCAGGCGCAGGGTGTTGGATGTCGGATCGAGCGTTTCATCTGTGTGGAAATCGGCCGCGAGCCCACGGTCGGCGGCAAGGCGGAAGAAGGCGCGCAGCCGGCCCTCGAGATCGGGCAACGGGTAGGTGACCATGCCGAGCACCCCGCCGCTCGCCGCGACGATGTCAGCCGTCAGGGCAAAGGCGCCGTCCCCCGAAGGCTCCACCCCCTCGGCGCCGACGAGGCACGCGCCCTGAAGCTCGATCCGCCCGGCCCAGTCGCGGCGAAGCCGCTCGAACACCGGCCAGGTGATCGCATCCTGTGGCGGGATGCTGTCGAGATGGGTGCGGATCGCCCGCGTGCCATGCGCAAAGGCGCAGCGCAGGGCGAAATCGGCGCGGGCCGCGACATCCTCGGCCGTCCAGCGGGCCGTGCGATCGTCCGACACCGTGGCGAGCGCGCCCATGAAGCTGCCGTCCGGGTTCGGGCTGCGCGGCCAGATATGCCCCTTGTCGAGATGAGTGTGCATGTCGATGAAGCAGGGGAACACCATGGCCCCCCGCAGGTCCACCGCCGGGGCATCCGCGAGCGCCGCCGGATCGGCCAGATGCGCGCCCGCGAGCGCCAGATCGGCGCGCACGAGGCTTTCGCCGCTGCCCAGCAGCCAGCCGGGCACGGTCGCCTGCGTCAGGCGCACCGCAGGCGCCGCGGGTAAGGTGATGAAATCGTTCATGTTTCCCGCTTGATCGCGCTTTCGTGCCATTTGCGCAGCAGCATATGGCTCAGGAACGACAGGCCGGCGAAGATGACAACCCCCGAGGCCGCGATCAGCAGCAGCGCCGCGAACATCCGCGGGATGTTGAGGCGGTAGCCCGCCTCGAGGATGCGGAACGCAAGGCCCGACCCGATGCCGCCCGTGCCCGCCACATATTCCGCCACCACCGCACCGATCAGGCTCAGGCCCCCCGCGATGCGCAGCCCGCCGAGGAAATACGGCAGTGCCGAGGGCAGCTGCAGATAGCGCAGCCGCTGCCAGCGCGTCGCGCCATAGATGCGGAACATGTCGCGCAGGTTGTGATCGGCCGAGTTGAGGCCCAGTGTCGTGTTCGCCAGGATGGGAAAGAACGCGACGATCCAGGCGCAAAGAAGCAGCCCCACGGTGCGGCTTTCGACATAGATGAAGATCAGCGGCGCGATCGAGACCACGGGCGTGACCTGCAGGATCACCGCATAGGGGTAGAAGCTCATCTCCGCCCATTTCGACTGGGTGAAGAGGACGGCAAGACCTACCCCCCCGATCACCGCCACCGCCAGCGCCATCAGCGTGATCTGCAGCGTGACCAGCAGCGCGTCCAGCAGCATCGGCCAATCAGCGATCAGCGTCTGCAGCACCCGTCCCGGCGAGGGCAGGATGTAATGGGGGATGTTGTTCCATGCCACGATCCGGTCCCAGACCACTAGCCCGACCGCGAGAACAAGAAAGGGCAGAACCCACTTCGCCACATTCTCGATGCGGCGCAGCCGCGCCCGGCTTGCCTCCTCGGCGTCGATCCGGACCTCGATCCGTCCCGCGTTCGGCTGACCGGCTGTCATCGGGGCCCCG
>JBKBQT010000027.1:0-40033 GCA_046292445.1 Gemmobacter sp. | reverse complement strand
CGCGGGCCGAGGCGGTGGCGGCGGCGCGCGGGCTTCGCCTGACGCCGGTGCGGCGGCGCACGCTCGAGATCCTGCTCGAGGCGCACAAGGCGCTCGGCGCCTACGAGGTGCTCGACCGGCTGGCGGCCGACGGGTTCGGCCGCCAGCCGCCGGTCGTCTACCGGGCGCTGGATTTCCTCGTGGATGCCGGGCTTGCGCACCGCGTCGCGCGGCTCAATGCCTTTGCCGCCTGCATGCATCCGGGCGAGGCGCACCAGCCGGCGTTCCTCATCTGCCGCAGCTGCAATGCCGTGGCCGAGGCGCCGGGCGCGCGCGTGCGCGCCGCGCTCGAGGCGGCGGTCGCCGCGACCGGGTTCGTCGCCGAGCGGGTGACGGTCGAGGCAATGGGGCTCTGCGCGGCCTGCCGCGCAGGCGCCGGCGAGGGCGCGGCATGACCGAGCGGCTGATGGCGGCGAGCGGGCTTGCGGTGCGCTATGGCCGCGCGCCGGTGCTGCGGGGGGTCGATTTCCACATCGACCGGGGCGAGATCGTCACGGTCGTCGGCCCGAACGGATCGGGCAAATCGACGCTTCTGCGCGCGCTGCTTGGCATCGTGGCGCCGGCTGCCGGGCGGGTGGACCGGCGCGCCGCCCTGCGCATCGGCTATGTGCCGCAGCGGCTGGCGCTGGACCGCAGCCTGCCGATGACCGCATCGCGCCTTCTGTCGCTGCCCGTCCGGCAGGCACCCGGCGTCGTGGCGGCGGTGCTCGCCGAGGTCGGCCTGCCCCCGGAGGTCGGCGCGCAGCAGGTTGTCGATCTGTCGGGCGGGCAGATGCAGCGCGTGCTGCTGGCCCGCGCGCTGATCGGCGCGCCGGAGCTGCTGGTGCTCGACGAGCCGACGCAGGGGCTCGACCAGGCCGGGCAGGCGGGGTTCTACCGGCTGATCGACGCGATCCGGAACCGAACGGGCTGCGCCGTGCTGATGGTCAGCCATGATCTGCATGTGGTGATGGCGGCCTCGGATCGGGTGGTCTGCGTCAACGGGCACATCTGCTGCGAGGGAACGCCCGAGGTCGTGGCGGCCGCGCCGGAATACCGCGCGCTGTTCGGGTTCGGCGCGCAGGGCGCGCTGGCGCTCTACCGGCACGCGCATGACCATGCGCATGACCCCCTGCAGGACGACGGTCACGGGCACGACCCGCAGGCCGAGTGCACCATCGACCTTGCCCCGGAGCCGCGCGCCGCGCAGGTTGCGGGGAGCGGTGCAGGGCGGGGCGACGGTCCTGCCGCCTGCCCGGCGCCATGGGCCGCGCGGGATGCTTGACGATTTCCTCGCCCGCGCCGCGCTGGCCGGCATCGGCACGGCGGCGGCGACCGGCCCGCTGGGCGCCTTCGTCGTCTGGCGGCGGATGGCCTATTTCGGCGATGCGACGGCGCATGCCGCGATCCTCGGGGTCGCGCTGGCGCTGGCCTCCGGCCTGCCGGTGGCGGCCGGCACGCTGATCGTGGCGCTGGCCATGGCGGCGACCGTGTCCACCCTGGCCGGGCGGGGCTGGGCGATGGACACGACGCTGGGCGTGCTCGCGCATGGCGCGCTGGCCTTCGGGCTGGTCGCGGTGTCGTTCCTGCCGGGGGTGCGGGTCGATCTGACGGCGCTGCTCTTCGGCGACATCCTCGCGGTGTCGCGGGCCGATCTCGCGGTGATCTGGGGCGGGGCGGTCATGGTGGTGGCGCTGCTGGCCTGGCGGTGGTCGGCGCTTCTGACCGCGACGCTGAGCGCCGATCTTGCCCATGCCGCCGGGATCGATCCGGGGCGCGAGCGGCTGGTGCTGACGCTGGCGCTGGCGGTGGTGGTGGCGGTGGCGCTCAAGGTGGTCGGCGCGCTGCTGATTGCCGCGATGCTCATCATCCCGGCCGCCGCCGCCCGCGCGCTGTCGCGCAGCCCCGAGGGGATGGCGGCGGGCGCGGCGGCGATCGGCGGGCTGGCCGCGCTCGGCGGGCTGGCCGCCTCGCTGCGGCTCGACACGCCCGCCGGCCCGTCGATCATCGCGGTGGCGGCGATCGCCTTCGGCGTCTCGCTGGCCATCGCTCGGCTGCGGCGCTGATCAGACCCATTTGGCGAGCGGCGGCAGGCTCATGAGCACGGCGTTGGCGTCATGCCCGGTCTCGAGGCCGAATTTCGTGCCGCGGTCGTAGACGAGGTTGTATTCGGCATAAAGGCCGCGGTGGACGAGCTGCGCGTCCTTGTCCGCCTCGCCCCAGGGCAGGGTGCGGCGACGTTCGACGAGCGGAAGATAGGCGGGCAGGAAGGTCGCGCCGACACCTTGGGTGAAGGCGAAATCGGCCTCCCAGTCGCCGGTGTCGAGATCGTCGTAGAAGATGCCGCCCACCCCGCGCGCCCGCCCGCGGTGCGGCACGAAGAAATACTCGTCCGCCCAGGCCTTGAAGCGGGCGTAGTAATCGGGGTGATGCGCCTCGCAGGCCCGGCGCAGCGCGGCGTGGAAATGGGCGGTATCCTCGGCGTATTCGATGCAGGGGTTGAGGTCGGCCCCGCCGCCGAACCAGGCCGCGCCGGGGGTCCAGAACATCCGGGTGTTCATGTGGACGGCCGGGACATGCGGGTTCTGCATATGGGCGACAAGGCTGATGCCGCTGGCCCAGAAGCGCGGATCGCGGTCCATCCCCGGCACGCCGCGGGCGGCCATGGCCGCTTGCGCCCGCGCGCCGAGGCTGCCGTGGACGGTCGAGACATTGACCCCCACCTTCTCGAACACCCGCCCGCCGCGCAGCACGCTCATCAGCCCGCCGCCGGCATCCTCGCCTGCCTCGCCCTGCCGCTGCGTCCGCGTGACATCGAACCGCCCCGGCGCACGGTCGGCCATGGGACCCTCGGTCTGCGCATCCTCGAGCGCCTCGAAGGCGGCCACGATCCGGTCGCGCAGGGTGCGGAACCAGGCGGCGGCACGGGTCTTGCGGGCGTCGAACTGATCGGTCATCGGGGTCTCCTCGGGCGGGTCGGGCGCAGGCTAGCAGCATCGCGCGGGCGCCGCCACAGGGCGCTTTGCGCGCAGACCCGGCGGGATCGCGCGCGGCGCCGTGCGCCTCCGGCGGGGATATTTGGGCCAGCCTGAAGCATCGGGGCAGCGCGTGGTTCGGGGCGGGCGGATCCCCCCCGAGCAGGCGCGGCCGCGGCGCAGCGGCCGGTCGGCGGCGCGCGAGGGAGCACGGTCGGGCGGGGCAGCGGGGCCCTTTCGCCGGCGACGGCCCTGCGCTATCCTTGCGCGATGCGCAGCATGGCCGTCCTTCTCGTCGCCCTTGCCCTCGGCGCCTGCGCCACGCCGCAGGAAGCCTGCATCGCGGCGGCGACTCGCGATCTGCGCGTGCTCGACCGCCTGATCGCACAGACCGAGGCGAATATCGCGCGCGGCTATGCGCTGGTGCCGGTGACGACGACCGAGACGCGGTTCGTGCCCTGTGCCTTCGCCCCGCGGGTCGTGACCCTTGCCGACGGGTCGCGGCGGATCGTCGATGACGGCCCGCGCTTCTGCTGGCGGGACGAGGCGGTGACCGTCGAGCAGCCGCGGGCCATCGACATGGCCGCCGAGCGGCGCATCCTTGCCTCGAGCCGCGCCGAGCGGGCGCGCAAGGCGCGCGAGGCCGAGCGGGTCGTCGCGGCCTGCCGGGTGCAGTATCCGGGCGGCTGACCGCGTCTGCTGACTACGTCTGCTGACGGGGCCTGCCGAACGGGCCGGCGGTCAGTGCGCCGGCGCACAGGCCGGGTCGATGAGGGTGCGCCCGCCATCGACCGTCACCACCTGGCCGGTCAGGAAGCCGGCCGCATCCGAGGCGAGGAACTGCACCGCCTCGGCCAGTTCGGCCGGCGCGGCGATCCGGCCCATCGGGGTGTGGTCGATGATCTCGGCCCGCAGATCGCCCTGGTCCTTGAGCCGGGCCTGCAGGCTCGCGCTCATCACGCTGCCGAAGGCGACGGCGTTCACCCGGATCCGGCGCGGCGCCAGCGCCACGGCCATCGAGCGGGTCATCTGGTCGAGAGCGGCGCAGGAGATCGAATAGGCAAGCAGTTCGGGCTGGGTGCGCCGGGCGGCGATGGAGCTGATGTTGACGATCGCGCCCGCCGGGGCGGCCGGCGCGCCGTTGCCCGCCTCGCCCGCGCGGCCGGCCTGGGCGATCATCCGGCGGGCGACCTGCTGGCTCAGCCGCAGGCTGGTGAGCAGGTTGTGCTGGAGCATCTCCTCCATCGCGTCGTCGCCCACCCCGAGCGGGTCGGAGGTGGCGATGGCGCGGGCGGCGTTCACCAGAATGTCCACCCGGTCGAAGGCGTCGATCGTGGCGGCGATGAGGTTGGTCACCGTGAGCCTTTCGCGCAGATCGCCCCCGAAGACGCGCAGCGGCCCGTCGGCGGCGGCATCCGCGCCGATGTCGTCGTGCAGCGCCTCCTCATCGACATCGGCGCACATCACATTGGCCCCGCGGTCGAGGAAATGGCGCGCGATGGCGCGGCCGATCCCGTGGGCGGCGCCGGTGACGATGGCCGTCTTGCCGGTGATCGAATAGGACATGGCGCGAACCTCGGGCTGGTGGTGTGGGCGGGGACGGGCGTTTCAGCGCGCCCCGGCGGGCGCGGCGGGGCGGGCGGCGCGCCAGACCGCGAATGTGGCATCGCCGCCGGCCACGGCAACCTCGCGAAAGAGCGCATCGAGCGCGGGGGCATAGGGCAGGTGTCGGTTGGCGACGAGCCAGAGCGCCCCGCCCGGCGCGAGCATGCCCGCCGCTGCGCGGATGAAGGCGAGGCCGAGCGCGGGGTCGGGCGTGCGGCCGCTGTGGAACGGCGGATTGCACAGGACGCAATCGACCGGGCGGGCTGGGCGGAAGGTGGTCGCATCGGCCCAGTGGAAGGCCGCGCGCAGGTCGGTCACGTTGCGGCGCGCGCAATCGAGCGCATCCGCCTCGGCCTCGACAAGATGCAGCGCCGTAACGCCGGCCCGCATCAGAGCCGCCTGCGCAAGGAACCCCCAGCCGGCGCCGAGATCGACCACCGACGGCCCGAGCCGGTCGGGCAGGGCGGCGGCGAGCAGGGCGGAGCCGCGGTCGATCCCGTCGGCCGAAAAGAGGCCCGGCGCGGTCACGAAGCCCTCGGGCGTCTTGGACGGCCGCGCCTGCCAGCCGGACAGGTCGGCCGTGCCGGCGGCGAAGGCAAAGGTCTTGCCATGGGCCTTGGAGGCAATGTCGCCCGGCGCCGCGCCGCGCTGCCGCAGCGCGCGCAGCATCGCCTCGATCCCGTCGGTCTTGGCGCCGTCGAGGATCACCGGCCCGCCCGGCAGGGTCGCGGCATCGGCCTCGGCCACCATTGCCTCGCCGAGGGCGCGGGCGCGCGGCAGGCAGACGAGGCTGGCGGCCACGCCCGGCGGCACGGTGCGGTGGACCGGCAGGCCGAGCGCGGCGAAATGATCCCAGGCAGGGCGGAACCCGGTCACGATATCGAGGCGCGCGCAGGGCAGGGGCGACAGGTCATCCCCCGCCGCGGGGCGCAGCACCGCGATGCGGCCGGCATCGGGCAGATGCACCGCAGCGGTGGCAAGCGCATGGGCCAGCCTGACCGATCGCATGGGCGGCCCCGGCGGGGCCCTATTCCTTTTCCATGGTGCATTGCAGCGGATGCTGGTGGCGCCGGGCGAAATCCATCACCTGCGCCACCTTGGTCTCGGCCACCTCGAACGAGAACACGCCGACCACCGCCAGCCCCTTCTTGTGCACCGTCAGCATCAACTCGAACGCCTGCGCATGGCTGAGCCCGAAGAACCGCTCGAGCACATGCACGACGAATTCCATCGGCGTGTAGTCGTCGTTCAGCAACAGAACCTTGTAGAGCGGCGGGCGCTGCGTCTTGGGGCGCGTCTTGGTGACCACGCCCGTCTCGGACCCCGTCCCGTCCTTGCGGTCGGTCATGCTGATGAGGGGAAGGAACACGGACACAGCCCTTTCAGAGTCGGAGCTTGAGGAAAACATGGCAAGCATATAGCGGAAGGGGGCCACAGGAAAAGACCCGGCGGGGGTGCCAATGCCGTCAATCACGACTGTCGGGCTCGATGCCGACGACACGCTCTGGCAGAACGAGGCGCTGTTCCAGATGACGCAGGCGCATTTCGCCGGCCTGCTGGACGGCTTTGCCGAGCCTGACCATCTGGCCGAGCGGCTGCTCGCGGCCGAGCGGCGCAACCTCGCGCATTACGGCTACGGGGTGAAGGGGTTCACCCTGTCGATGATCGAGACCGCGATCGAGGTGACCGAGGGCCGCGTGCCGGCCGCCGTGATCGCGCGGATCGTCGCGGCGGGGCGCGACATGCTCGCCCATCCGGTGGAGCTTCTGCCCCATGCGCGCGCGGCGGTCGAGGCGCTGGCGGGCCGCTTCCGGCTGGTGCTGGTCACCAAGGGCGACCTGCTGCACCAGGAATCCAAGCTGGCGCGATCGGGCCTCGGCGATCTTTTCGACGCGGTCGAGATCGTGTCGGACAAGACCCCGGCCGTCTATGCGACCGTCTTTGCCCGCCACGGCGATGGCGCCGAACGGGCGCTGATGGCGGGCAATTCGCTGCGCTCGGACGTGCTGCCGGTGCTCGCGGCGGGGGGGTGGGGCGTGCATGTGCCCCATGCGCTGACCTGGGCGGTCGAAGAGGCCGAGCCGCCGGCAGAGCATCCGCGGTTTCGCACCGTGCCCGATCTGGCGGGCCTGCCGGCGCTGGTCGGGGCGCTCAACGCGGGCTGACACGCGTTGCGTGCGGGCGGCGGCCCAAGCGATGACGCGCGGCTGCGGGCGAGGCCACAAGATGTTGTTGTCCGCCTGCGCTGGCCCGGATCCGCGCGCCGGATGAGGGAAAACGCGGAAGATTCTGGATTCCGGGTTTTTTCGCGACTCCCAGTCTGCTAGTATCCAACGGGCCAGCGTGGCGTCAGACCGCGCGGCGAGGCAGTATCGCCCCCGTCTGGGGCCGGCAGGCAAGGAAGACCGACGTGGAACGACGTCCGGGGCAACTCGCCCGATTCGCATGCGTGTGCCTGGCGCTCATGCTCGCCCCGATCGGCGCGCTTGCCGCGCCCTTTGCCGCGATCGTGATGGATGCCCGCACCGGGCAGGTGCTGCATGCCCAGAACGCCGACGCGCGCCTGCATCCGGCATCGCTGACCAAGATGATGACGCTCTACGTCACCTTCGATGCGATCCGGCGGGGCGAGATCAGCCTCGACACGATGGTGACGGTCTCGGCCAAGGCGGCGGCCGAGCCGCCCTCGCGCCTTGGCCTGCGTGCCGGGCAGCGCATCTCGATGCGCAACCTGATCCGGGCCGCGGCCGTGCGGTCGGCCAATGACGCGGCCACCGCCATCGCCGAGGCGGTGGGCGGCTCGGAGGCCGCCTTCGCCCGGCGCATGACCGCCGCGGCGCAGGCGCTCGGGATGAAGAACACCACCTTTCGCAACGCCCATGGCCTGACGGCACAGGGCCATCTGTCCACCGCGCGGGACATGACGATCCTCGGGCGGCGGCTGTTCTACGATTTCCCCGAGTATTATTCGCTTTTCTCGCGCATCACGGTCGATGCCGGCGTGGCGCAGGTGGCCAATACCAACCGCCGTTTTCTCGAAAGCTATCGCGGCGCGGACGGCATCAAGACCGGGTTCACCAATGCCGCCGGGTTCAACCTGACGGCCTCGGCCGAACGCGGGAACAAGCGGCTGATCGCGACGGTGTTCGGCGGCACCTCGACCGCGCAGCGCAATGCGCGCATGGCCGAGCTGCTCGACATCGGCTTCGGCGCAGCGCCGGCCCAGGTCGCAACCCGCCGGCCGGCGCCGGTCGAGTTGCCGCGCACGCCGTCCGAACCGGCCGAGGCGGCGCCCGTGGCCGCTGCCGCGGCGGTGCCGCTGGCCTCGGCCAAGACGATCCGCCTCGTGACCGCGCCGGCCCGTTCGCCGCGGCCGGCGCAACGGCCCGGCGCGGACCCGGCACCCGCCGACCTGCCATTCGCGCTCGCTGCCGCGGTGCCGGATGCGGTGCAGGCGGCCATCGATACCGAACTGCGCGAGGCGGTGGACGGCATGGCCGCCGCCGATGCAACCGCCGCAGCGGCGCCCGCCGCCATGGCACCGCCGCGCCCCCGTCCCGATGCTGCAACACCCGCCGAGGCGGTTGACGCCGCCGTGGCCGCGGCGCTGGCGGCGGGCGCATCCGATACTGCCTCTGATGCTGGCCCCGGCGCCGAGCCACCCGCAGCTGTCGCGGCAGCCCCGGCCGAAGCGGATCCGGCCGCGGCGTCCGGTGCCGTGCAGATCGTCGCCGCGCCCCCGCCCCGCCCCGAGGATCGGCTTGCGGCCGCTGCCGACCCCGGCCCGGCCGCCGCAGCCGATGGCGCGGCCGGCAGCGTCGAGGCGGTCGCCGCAACGGCTGCGGTGGACGGTATCGCCATGCCCGATCTTCCGGTCCGGGCAGCGGCAGAGACCCTGCCCCCCGACACCGGCGCGATGGCGGACGCGGCACCCCTCGACAGCGACGAGGGCCTGCCGATGGAAGCGATGGCCGAGGCGGCGGAAGACCCCGCTGCACTGCCCGCCGCCGTTGCGCCGTCGATCGTGCCGCCGGCGCCCCGGCCCGGCATCGTCCTGACGGTCGCCGCCGACGGCCCCGCGACCGGAACCGACCCCGCCCCGGCCGAGATCGTCACCCGCATCTCGACGTCGGGCGGGCGGCACTGGGCCGTCACGCTCGGCCGCTTCCCCTCGCGCGGGACTGCCGAACGGGCGCTGCTTCAGACCGGGCTGGCCGAGGCGCAGACGCTCGGCACAGCCCTGCGCAAGGTGGTGCCGCGCGGCGGCGGGTATGAGGCGCATTTCACCGGCCTCACGCGCGATGGCGCCGATCTCGCCTGCCGCCGGCTCGCCGCGCGGGCCGTCGCCTGCTTTACCGTGGGGCCGTGACGGTCGCGGGGTTTCAGGCGCGCTCGTCCTTGGGCGATCCCATCACGACATAGGTCGTGATCGCGACGACATCGGGTGCGGTCCCCAGGATGTCGGTATGGAACCGCTTGTAGGCCGCCAGATCGGCCGCCTCGACACGCAAGATGTATTCCACCGCGCCGGTGACGTTGTGGCACTCGGTCACTTCGGCGGCCCGCGCCATTGCCCGTTCGAAACCCTCTTGCGACGCCTTGGTGTGCCGGCCGAGACCCACCGTCACATAGGCGACGAACCCGAGCCCGAGCCGCCCGCGGTCGAGCCTTGCGCGATACCCTGCGATCACGCCCCGGCGCTCGAGATCCTGCACCCGCCGCAGGCAGGCCGAGGGGGACAGGCCGACCCGCGCGGCCAGTTCGGTGTTCGCGATCCGCCCGTCGCGCGACAATTCGCGCAAGATGCGCGCGTTGATCGGATCGATATCGTTCATGGATTGTGCAATAGCACGATTCAGAACAATCTTTGCAACCCGGTTGCGCGAGGCGCGGCGTAATCTTGTGCCATGATACCGCAAACCCTCGCCGCTCTCGCCCTTTTCGCGCTCGTCACCTCGATCACGCCGGGGCCGAACAACCTGATGCTCATGGCATCGGGCGCCAATTTCGGCTTCTTTCGGACGGTTCCGCACATGCTCGGCGTCGGGATCGGGTTCGTCGCGATGGTGGTCGGGGTCGGGCTGGGCGCGATGGCGCTGTTCGACCGCGTGCCGGCCGCGCATCTCGTCCTGACCGGTGCGAGCGTGGCCTACATGCTCTGGCTCGCGTGGAAGATCGCCCGCGCCGCACCGCCCGGGCCGGGGCAGGCGGGCGGGCAACCGCTGAGCTTCGCGCAGGCGGCGCTGTTCCAGTGGGTCAACCCCAAGGCCTGGGCGATGGCGCTCGGCGCCGTCACGCTCTATGCGCCGGGGCGCGAGCCCTGGGCGGTGCTGTGGGTGGCGCTGGTGTTCGGGGCCATCAACCTGCCCGCGGTCTCGGCCTGGGCGCTGATGGGCACGGCCCTGCGCCGCTGGCTCGCGGCGCCGGCGCGGCTGCGGGCGTTCAATGCGGCGATGGCGGGCCTGCTCGTCCTTTCGCTCGTCCCGCTGGTGATGTGAACGCAAACGGGGGCGGCCTTGCGGCCGCCCCCGTTTTCTGTCGCCGCAAGGCGATGGATATCAGGCGAGAACGAGGTTCATCGCCGAATCGCGGCCGTCGCGGCCACGCTCGATGTCGAACGACACGGCCTGACCTTCGTCGAGCCGCGCGATGCCTGCGCGTTCCATGGCCGAGACATGCACGAACACGTCACGCGCGCCATTCGACGGGGCGATGAAGCCGAAACCTTTGGTTGCGTTAAACCATTTCACGGTGCCAGTGGCCATCGTGATCACTCCTTCTTGGTGCTGCCCACAAGACGCGGCAGCCTGGCGCAGTCAGTATCGTCATCGAGAACTGCCGCCAGCGAAGGGAACAGAAAGCGATAGAGCGTAAACGTCGCCCGGTATGTATGCGCCATTGCGGCGCCATGCACAAGGGGCAAGCCGAGGGGCAAGCCGAATTATTCCACGGGCACGAATGCCGCGAGGTCGCGCGGGACGCCGCCGGCAAAGGTCGCCCTGTGCATCAGCCGGCGGTATCCGTCGTAATCGTTCACCGCATAGTGCTGGGTGAACAGATCGTCCCAGATCGCCACGTCCCCCTCGCGCCAGCGCCAGCGACAGGTGAACTCGGGCCGAGTCGCATGGCGCTGGATCAGGTCGAGGATCGGCCGGCTCTCGGCCTCGCTCATCCCGTCGAGCCTGACGACGTAGAGCGGGTTGAGGAAGAGCGATGCCCGTCCCGTCACGGGGTTGCGCAGCACCGCCGGATGCGCCCGCTCGGCATCCGCGCCCGCATCGCCCCGCGCCATGACCATCGAGCCGCCCGCCCGTTCCACGACCGGCGGGGCCCATTTCACGCCGTAGGGCTTGCCGACATGGATCGCATCGCGTCCCGCCAGCAGCGCCTGCAAGGGGCCCGGCAGCGTCTCCCATGCCCGGGCGCCGCTGGCCCAGATCGTGTCGCCGCCCACGGGCGGGATCACGTCGGCGGTCAGGATCGACCCGGCAGGCGGCGCCTCGAGAAAGCTGAAATCGGTGTGCCAGTCGCCGCCGAACACGCCGCCGCGCTCATCCGCCTCCTTGCGCACGGCGATGATCTCGGGCTCGCCCTCGACGGCACGCACATAGGGCAGCACCATCGGCGCGCCGAACGCGCGCGTTGCGGCCTTGAGGCCGGCGATGTTCAGCCGCTGGTCGCGCAGGAAGATCACGCCATGCGTCGCCAGCGCCTGTCGCAATGCGTCGGCCAGCGCCGGCGTGATCTCTTCCCACAGGCGCAGCCCGCGCACCTCGGCCCCGATGTTCGCCGTCACCGGCCGGATGTCGAGCATAAGCGCCCCCCTTCATCAGTCAGAACATGGCAGCATTCCGCGCCGGACTGAACCCGCAGCGCTGGTTCGTTCTACGAATATCCCCGGCAAGCCCTCGCGGAGCGCGAGGACCGGGGCTGTGCCACGGCATTTTCGCTCAGGCGCCGCGCACCGCGTCGATCATGCGCGCGACATTGTCCGGGTCGGCATCCGGGGTGATCCCGTGCCCGAGGTTGAAGATATGCGGCCCGCCCGAGAATGCCGCGACCACCCGCCGCGTCTCGCGCACCAGCGCCTCGCCGCCCGTGACCATGTGGATGGGGTCCAGGTTGCCCTGCACGCAGCCGCCCGGCTGCACCGCCGCCGCCGCCCATTCCGGGGTCACCGAATTGTCGATGGCCACGCAATCGGCCCCGGTCGCGGCGTGAAAGCCAACATAGCCCTCGCCGGCCTCGCGCGGAAAGGCGATGACCGGCAGGCCGGGGTGCCGGGCCTTGAGCGCGGCGATGATCCGCGCCGTCGGCTCGACCGCGAATTCGCGGAAATCCGCGCCCTCGAGCGAGCCGGCCCAGCTGTCGAACAGCTTGACGACCTCGGCCCCCGCGCTGACCTGTGCCGACAGATACTCTACCGTCGCCGCCTCGAGCCGCGCGATCAGATCGGCGAATGCCGCCCGGTCGCGCGCGATGAAGTCATGCGCCGGCCCCTGGTCCCTGGTGCCGCGCCCGGCGACCATGTAGGTCGCCACCGTCCAGGGCGCCCCGGCGAAACCGATCAGCGCCGTCTCGCGCGGCAGGCCGGCGGCGAGGATGCGCACGGTTTCGTAGATCGGCGCGAGCGTCTCGTGGATCGCCTCGGCGGGCCGAAGCGCCGCGACGCCCGCCGCATCGGTGACCGTCGAAAGGCGTGGCCCCTCGCCTTCGGCGAACCACAGGTCCGCCCCCAGGGCCTGCGCGATCAGCAGGATGTCGGCGAACAGGATCGCCGCATCGAAGCCGTAGCGCCGGATCGGCTGGAACGTTACCTCGGCGGCAAGTTCCGGCGCATAGCAGAGCGACAGGAAATCCCCCGCCTGCGCCCGCGTCGCGCGATATTCGGGCAGGTAGCGCCCGGCCTGGCGCATCATCCAGATCGGCGGCGAGGGCAGGCGCTCGCCCTTCAGGGCGCGCAGGATCGTCTTGTCGGTCATCTGGGCCTCCGTGCTGTGCCTGACGTCCCGCGCCCGGCGCGCGATGTCAACCCGCCGCCAACCCCGACACCACCCCGTTGTCAGCCGCGCCTGACACCGGTAAGCCTGCGCCATGACACAGACGCTTCCCACCCCCGCTGCCCCGCTCCGCATCGGCACGCGCGGCTCGCCGCTCGCGCTGGCCCAGGCGCATGAGACGCGCGCCCGGCTGATGGCCGCCCATGACCTCCCCGAGGCCGCTTTCGCCATTGTGGTCATCAAGGTGACGGGCGACCAGATCCTCGACAAGCCGCTCAAGGAGATCGGCGGCAAGGGCCTGTTCACCCGTGAGATCGAGGAGGCGCTGCTGGCCGGCGGCATCGACATCGCGGTGCATTCGATGAAGGACATGCCGACCCAGCAGCCCGAGGGCCTCGTCCTAGACTGCTACCTGCCGCGCGAGGATGTGCGCGATGCGTTCGTCTCGCCGCTGGGCGCGCGGATTGCCGACCTGCCTCAGGGGGCTGTCGTGGGGTCGTCCTCGCTGCGGCGACGGGCGCAACTGGCCAACCGCCGCCCCGACCTTCGGCTGGTCGATTTCCGGGGCAACGTGCAGACACGGATGAAGAAGCTCGAGGAAGGCGCGGCGCAGGCGACGTTTCTTGCCATGGCCGGGCTGAACCGGCTCGGCCTCGATGTCGGTCAGACGCCGATCCCTGTGGAAGAGATGCTGCCCGCGGTCGCACAAGGGGCGATCGGCATCGAGCGGCGCGGCGCCGATGCCGCCACGGCGGCCCTGCTGGCGCCGATTCACGATGGGCCGACCGGGCATCGCCTTGCCGCCGAGCGGGCGTTCCTCGCCAGGCTCGACGGATCCTGCGAGACGCCGATCGCGGGGCTAGCGGTGCTTGAGGGCGGCGCGATCTGGCTGCGCGGGGAAATCCTGCGCCCGGACGGGTCTGCCGCAGTTTCGGGCGATGTGCAGGGGGCGGTGGCCGATGCGGCCGCGCTTGGCCACGCTTTGGCCGACCGGCTGCTGGGGCAGGGGGGGCCCGGGTTCTTTTCCTGGCGCTAGGGGCCCAAAATCCTTCGTTCGAAGGATTTTGGGCGTGGCACCAGAATTCTTCGGCGAAGAATTCTGGTGCCCTCTACTTGCATGCGGCAAGCGCCGGTTTTCGTTCGAAAACCGGCGTCAGCCGACCCGGACGAGCTGCTTGCCGAGATTGCCGCCGCGCAACATGGCGAGGAAGGCTGCTGGCGCCGCGGCAAGGCCCTCGGCCACCGTCTCGCGCCAGCGCAGACGGCCGTCCCTGACCATCGGCGCGACCTCGGCGAGGAAGGCGGGGAAATGCTCCCAGTGTTCGGTCACGATGAACCCCTGCACCCGCAGCCGCATCGTGAGGATCCCGCGCCAGAGCGCGGCGGCGCTCGGCCCGCCTTCGCTGCCGGAATACCAGGCGATGGTGCCGCAGAGCGCGATACGTCCGAAATCGGCCATGTTGGGCAGCACCGCCTCGAGCACCATGCCGCCGACATTCTCGAAATAGACCTGCGCCCCGCCCGGGGCCGCGGCCCGGATCGCCCGGCCGAGGTCGCGCGCCGAGGCGCCGCGGTGGTCGAGGCAGGTATCGCAGCCCATCTCCTCGACCGCGATGCGGCATTTCTCGGCACCGCCGGCGATCCCGATCACCGTCATGCCGCGGGCCCGCGCGATCTGGCAGGCGACGCTGCCGACCGCCCCTGTCGCGGCCGAGACGATGACCGTCTCGCCCGCCTGCGCCGCCGCGATCCGCGTTAGGCCGGTCCAGGCGGTCATTCCCGGCATGCCCAGCACGCCGAGCGTCGCCTGCGGCGGGATGCCGGGCGGCACCGGCATCAGCGCCGCGCCCGGCGCCACGCCATGCGTGGCCCAGCCTGACGGGGCGACCACGAGATCGCCGGGCGCATGGCGCGGATCGTTCGAGGCGATCACCTCGCCCACGCCTTGCCCGACCATGGTTGCACCGACCTCGACCGGCGCGGCATAGGACCGGCCCGCGTTCATCCGGCCCCGCATGTAGGGATCGAGCGAGAGCCAGAGGGTGCGGGTGAGCACCTCGCCCGGTCCGGGCACGGGGATCGGCGCCTCTTCCAGCCGGAAGTGATCGAGCGTCGGTTCGGCCTCGGGCCGCGCGGCCAGCACCACGCGCTGCATCGTCTCCATCCTGGTCTCCCCCGTTAACCCTTCGCGGCGCGGGCGATGTCCGCCGCGCCCAGCCCGTAACGCCCGGCGAACCGCGCCCGCGCCGCCAGCAGCCGCGGATCGTCGGGGCGCATCCCCAGCGTGCGGATGAAGGCCGTCCGCGCCTGCCCCGCAAGGTCCGCCCGGTCGATCGCCGTGCCGAAGGCGCGATCGATTACCGCGCCCCCGGCCGTGACATGGAACCAGCGCTCGGTATCGCGGAAATGATGCGCGGCATGCAGGCGCGTGACGTGCCGCTCCACCGCCGTCTTGTCCACCGTCAGATGGGCCGTGGTGTGGAACCATTCGTAGGCGAGGAACGTCACGCCCCCGCCCACGGCCACCACCGCCGCCGCCCCCGGCACCGACCAGGGCAGGCCGAGCAGCGCGAGCGCGCCCCAGACCGCCGCGAGGTTGCCCGCCAGCACGGGCAGAACCACGAAACCGGGCGCGAAGAACAGACGCGGGTTGGTCGGGAAATCATGGTGCCCGTAATGCGCGCGATAGAGCAGATCGAACGCCCACTGCGCCCGCGGCGGGGTAATGTGAAAGACGAAGCGGTGCAGGAGGTATTCGTTCACCATCTGCGCCGGCACGCCGAAGAGGGCAAGCGACCAGAGCCAGGGCTGCCCCGCCGAAGCGACGACCCATGCCCCGCCCAGCACCGTGGCGAGGATGAGCAGGACCGGCGGATGGGCGGCCATCAGGCGCAGGCGCGACATGGTGCCACCGTCGCGCCGCCGCCCGCCCGCGTCAAGCGCCTGCGCGCCCTGCCGTCAGGGGAGCACCTTGCCGGGGTTGAGCGTGCCGGCCGGGTCGAGCGCCGCCTTGAGGGCGCGCATCACGTCCAGTGCGACCGGATCCTTGCGCCGCGCCATGCTCGCGCGCTTGGACAGGCCGACCCCGTGCTCGGCCGAGAAACTCCCGCCGAGCTCGGCCACCGTATCCTCGATCGCGGCGAGGATCGCCTGCCTGTGCGCGCCGCCCGGGTCGTCGGCGGTCGGGAACACCGCGAAATGCAGGTTGCCGTCGCCCAGATGCGCCACGGTCACCGTCTCGGCCCCTGGATCGAGCGCCGGCAGCCGCGCCGCGATGCGGTCGAGGAACGTCGCCACCGCGTCGAGCGGCACGGCCACATCGGTGTCGATGAAGGGCTTGCGGGCAAAGGTGATCTCTGCCGCCGCCTCGCGCCGCGCCCACATCGCGCGCCGCTGCGCCTCGGACCGGGCGATGACGGCGTCGCGCACGAGGCCCTCTTCCATCAGGGTGCCCAGCGTCTCCTCCAGCAGGCGCGCCACCGGCACCGCGCCGTCCGGCCCCGGCGCGGCATCGCGCGGCGCCGTCGCGCCGACCTCGACGAGGATCACCACGTCATGGATGTCGGCGAAGGGCAGGCCGATGTCGGGCCGCACCGCCGCCAGCCGCCGCTGGTAGGACGCGGGCATGAACTCGAACGCCTCGACCGCGCCCCCGGTCGCGACCTGCAGCCGGTTGAGCAGCACCAGCGCATCGGGCAGGCTGCGCGCCGCCAGCGTCGCCGTCGCATGCGCGGCGGGAAGCGGCACCAGCCGCATCACGGCCGCGGTGATGATGCCCAAAGTGCCCTCGGCACCGATGAACAGATCGCGCAGGTCGTAGCCGGAATTGTCCTTGTGCACCTCGCGCATCAGGTCGAGCACCCGCCCGTCCGCCAGCACCACCTCCACCCCGAGGCACAGCGACCGCGTGGACCCGTAGCGCAGCACGTTCGACCCGCCGGCATTGGTGGCGAGCGCGCCGCCCAGCATGGCCGATCCGCGCGCGCCGAACCACAGCGGGAAATAGAGGCCCTCGGCCGCCGCCGCCTCGTGGATGCGCTGCAGCACCACGCCCGCCTCGGCCACCACCACGCGGGGGGCGGGCTTCAGCGCCCGGATGCGGTTCATCCGCTCGAGGGAAAGCATCACGGCCCCCGCGGCCATCGTGCCGCCGACAAGGCCGGTGTTGCCGCCCACCGGCACGACCGCCACGCCCGCCGCCGCCGCCGCCCGCACCACCGCCGCGACCTCGGCTGTCGATCCGGGCCGCGCCACCGCGAGGGGTTGCGCGACATAGGCCCCCGTCCAGTCCCGCCCGTATCGCGCCGCCTCCGCCCCGGTGAGCACCTGCGCCGCGCCGACGGCATCCGCCAGCCTGTCCATCAATCCCATGTCGCCCCCCCCTTCCCGGGTTCGCGCGCCGCGCCGCGTCGCTGCGCCCCGCATGCAGGCTAGCATCGTGCCGGGCGCTCTGCACCGGGCTGGCGCGGTCCCGCCGCCCGGCGCGCACCTTGCCACCGCTTGACACTTTGCCCCCCCGCCGCTATCGCCCGACCACCGCCGGAGGTCTAGCCGCCTTCGGTCCCCCGGCCATGCGGGGGATCGCCGCCCGCCAGCGCGTTGCGCCCGTGGGCGCCGTTGGCGTTTGGCAGCGCGGCCCTTATGTTCGGGCCTGGACGGAAACGGGCCGAAAGGAACCAGGCATGTTCGAGACCCTCGCGGAACGCCTCGGCGGCGTTTTCGACCGGCTCACCAAGCAGGGCGCGCTGACCGAGGCCGATGTGGTGACCGCCCTGCGCGAGGTGCGCACCGCGCTGCTCGAGGCCGACGTGTCGCTGCCCGTCGCGCGCGACTTCATCAAGCGGGTGCAGGACAAGGCGACCGGCACGGCGGTGACGAAATCGGTCACGCCCGGGCAGATGGTCGTCAAGATCGTGCATGACGAGCTGATCCGCGTGCTCGCCGGGGACGGGGACGCGGGGCGGCTCAAGATCGACAACCCGCCCGCGCCGATCCTGATGGTCGGCCTGCAGGGCTCGGGCAAGACGACGACGACGGCCAAGCTCGCCCGCCGCCTCAAGGACCGCGAGGGCAAGCGGGTGCTGATGGCCAGCCTCGACACCAACCGCCCGGCCGCGATGGAACAGCTCGCCATCCTCGGTCAGCAGATCGGCGTCGATACCCTGCCCATCGTCAAGGGCGAAAGCGCGCCGCAGATCGCCCGGCGGGCGAAAACGCAGGCAGGCCTCGGCGGCTATGATGTCATCCTGCTCGACACCGCCGGGCGGCTGCACATCGACGACGTCCTGATGGACGAGGTGCAGGCGGTGAAGGACATCGCCCAGCCGCGCGAGACGCTGCTGGTGGTCGATGGCCTCACCGGGCAGGACGCGGTCAACGTCGCGCGCGAATTCGACGGCAAGCTGGGGATCACCGGCGTCGTGCTCACCCGGATGGACGGCGACGGGCGCGGCGGCGCGGCCCTCAGCATGCGGGCGATCACCGGCAAGCCGATCCGCTTCGTCGGCATGGGCGAAAAGACCGACGCGCTCGAGGAATTCGATGCCGATCGGGTTGCGGGCCGCATCCTCGGGATGGGCGATATCGTCGCGCTGGTCGAAAAGGCGCAGGAGACGTTCGAGCGCGAGCAGGCCGAACGCATGATGAAGCGGTTCCAGAAGGGCCTTTTCAACATGAACGACCTCAAGGCGCAGCTCGACCAGATGCTCAAGATGGGCGGCATGCAGGGCCTGATGGGCATGATGCCCGGCGCGGCCAAGATGAAGGCGGCCGCGGCCGAGGCGGGCATCGACGAC
Organism: Gemmobacter sp.; assembly: GCA_046292445.1. Classification (GTDB taxonomy): domain Bacteria; phylum Pseudomonadota; class Alphaproteobacteria; order Rhodobacterales; family Rhodobacteraceae; genus CALIZF01. The sequence continues at coordinate 21,640 of JBKBQT010000027.1, read as the reverse complement.
CGGATGCTGCGGCGGCAGATCGCGCTCATCAATTCGATGACCAAGAAGGAACGCGCCAACCCCGACATCCTGCAGGCCAGCCGCAAGCGGCGCATCGCCGCCGGCGCGGGGCTCGAGGTGGCCGACCTCAACCGCCTTCTCAAGCAGCACCGCCAGATGGCCGATCTGATGAAGAAGATGGGCAAGGGCGGGATGATGAAACAGGCGATGGCCCAGATGATGGGCAAGGGCGGCGCGGCGCCGGGCGAGATCGACCCGGCGATGCTCAAGGCGGCGGCGAGCCAGGCCGGCAGGATGCCGGGAGGCCTGTCGCTGCCGGGCGGGTTGGGCGGGATGGGCAAGGGCCTTGGCCTGCCGTCGGGGCTGTCGGGCCTCGGTCTGGGGAAAAAGAAGTGACCACGCTGCCGATCCCCCGGATCGAGACGGCGCGCCTTGTCCTGCGCGCGCCCGTCGCGTCCGATTTCCCGGCCTTCGCCGCCTTCCGCGCCTCGGACCGGGCGCGCAGCGTCGGCGGGCCCTATGGCGAGCGCGAGGCATTCCAGCAGCTTTGCGCCATCGCCGGGCACTGGCAGATGCGCGGCTATGGCCGCTGGATGGTGGCCGACCGCGCCACCGACGCGCCCCTTGGCGTCGTCGGCCCGTTCATGCCGGTGGGCTGGCCGGAACCCGAGATCGGCTGGTCGGTGTTCGACGGTGCCGAGGGGCGCGGCGTGGCGTTCGAGGCGGCGCTGGCAGCGCGCGCCTGGGTTTACCGCACGCTTCGCTGGACGACGGTCGTCAGCATGATCGCGCCCGATAACGCCCGGTCCATCGCGCTTGCCCGCCGCCTCGGCGCGGCGCCCGATGGCGACTTCGCGGACCCCGATTTCGGCCGCTTCCAGATCTGGCGCCATCCCGCCCCCGAGGCCTGCGCGGCATGATCCCCACGCTTGCCACCCCGCGCCTCGTCTTGCGCCCCATGCGGCCTGGCGACTGGACGGCCTATGCCGCCGAGGCTGCGGCGGCCCTGCGCGGCTGGGCCTTCGCGCAGGGTCTTCCCGCGCTGGTCAGCTACATCGACTCCGCCAATGCGCCGTCGATCCGTCTTGCCGAGCGGCAGGGCGCGGCGCGCGACACCGGCGCGGTGCCGCAGGACCCGGGCGACATCGTGTTCCGCCACCCGGCAGGCCGCCCATGACCGCCCCGCAGGACACCGCCAGCCAGGGGCCCGAACCCGCCATGACCGACGCCGCCGCAACGCTCGCCGCGCATCGCGCCTCCATCGACCGGCTGGACGCGATCCTCGTCTACACGCTGGCCGAGCGGTTCAAGCACACGCAGGCCGTCGGCCGGCTCAAGGCCGCCCATGCGCTGCCCCCGTCCGATCCGGCGCGCGAGGCGGCGCAGATCGCCCGGCTGGAACGGCTGGCGGCCGACAGCGGCCTCGACCCCGCATTTGCGAAGGAATTCCTTCGCTTCATCATCTCGGAAGTGATCCGCCACCACGAGAAGCACGCGGCAGATGCCGCAAAACCATGACCTTTGAAGGAGACTTGTCATGTCCATGAAGATCCGCCTTGCCCGCGGGGGCTCGAAGAAACGCCCCTATTACTCCATCGTCGCCGCGGACAGCCGCATGCCGCGCGACGGACGGTTCATCGAAAAGCTCGGCACCTACAACCCGCTGCTCGCCAAGGATAGCGAGGACCGCATCAAGATGGACTTGGACCGCGTCAAGCACTGGCTCGCGCAGGGCGCGCAGCCGACCGACCGCGTGGCGCGGTTCCTCGAGGCGGCCGGCGTGATGGAAAAGACCGCGCGCAACAACCCCAAGGCGGCCGAGCCGGGCAAGAAGGCCAAGGCCCGCGCGGCCGAGAAGGCCAAGAAGGCCGAAGCGGCCGCGGCCGCCGCCGCGTGATCGCGGCAGGCACAGGCGGGCGGCCCCCGTCCGGGGGCCGCTTGCGCGTGGCGGGCCGGCGGGGGTAGGGCGATGGCCGGGGATGCGCGGCAACGGATCTGCGTCGGCGCCCTTGCCGGCGCTTTCGGCGTGAGGGGCGACGTGCGGATCAAGAGCTTCTGCACCGTGCCCGAGGCGATCGCGGATTACGGCCCGCTCTGGTCCGAGGACGGGGCGCGGTCCTTCACGCTGCGCCTGACGGGCCAGGCGCCGGGCGCGCTGGTCGGCCGGATCGCCGGGGTAACCACCAAGGAGGCCGCCGATGCCCTGCGCGGGCTGCGCCTTTATGCCGACCGCGACCGCCTGCCGCCGGTGGACGAGGATGAATACTACCACGCCGATCTGATCGGCCTGCCGGTGTTCGACACCGGCGGCGCGCCGCTCGGGTCGGTGCAGGCGGTGCATAACCACGGCGCCTCGGACATCCTCGAGGTCGCGGGGCCTGCGGCCACGATCCTGCTGCCCTTCACGCGCGCCGCGGTGCCGACGGTCGATCTTGCGGCCCGCCGCATCGTTGCCGATCCGCCCGAGGCGGTCGAATGACAGGTCCCGCCCCCCGTTCGCACGGCCGCCTTGCGCAAAGCGTCAGCCTGACGCCGCGCAGCCTGATGGAGGGCGTGCCGCGGGTGAAGGGTGCGTGGCGGGCGAGGGTCATCACCCTGTTCCCCGAGGCCTTTCCCGGCACGCTCGGCCTGTCGCTGACGGGCCGCGCGCTCGACCTCGGGCTCTGGGCACTCGAGCCGATCGACCTGCGCCCCTTCGGCGAGGGGCGGCACCGCAACGTGGACGACACGCCCGCGGGGGGCGGGGCGGGGATGGTGCTGCGCGCCGATGTGGTCGCCCGCGCGCTGGCGCAGGCCGCCGAGGGCACGCCGCCTGACCGGACGGCCTGGCCGGTGGTCTATCTGTCGCCGCGCGGACGCCGCTTCGATCAGGCGATGGCGCGGCGTTTCGCTGCGGCCGAGGGGATCACGCTGCTTTGCGGCCGGTTCGAGGGGGTGGACGAGCGCGCGCTCGAGGCCTTTGCGGTCGAGGAGGTGAGCCTTGGCGATTTCATCCTGACCGGGGGCGAGATCGCGGCGCAGGCCTTGATCGACGCCACCGTGCGGCTTATACCCCGCGTGCTCGGGAATCAGGTGTCCACGGAGGAGGAATCCTTTTCCCGTGGTCTTCTGGAGTTTCCGCAGTATACCAAACCCGCCAGCTGGCAGGGCCGTGCCATTCCCGACATTCTTCTGTCGGGCAACCACGCCCGCATCGACGCCTGGCGGCTCGACATGGCCGAAAGGCTGACGAAGGAACGCAGGCCTGATCTCTGGCGGGCTTACCTTGCGGCGCAGGGTAGGGACCCGGACGAAGACCAAGAGCGCTGAGGCGGCATCACAGTTGCGGGCCAACCGCGACAGCATGGAAGGAGACCGCGATGGACCTGATCGCGCAGCTCGAGGCGGAACAGATCGCCGGCCTCGGCAAGACCATCCCCGATTTCCGCGCCGGCGATACGGTGCGCGTCGGCTACAAGGTGACCGAGGGCACCCGCAGCCGGGTGCAGAACTACGAAGGCGTCTGCATCAGCCGCAAGGGCGGCGCGACGCTGGCGGCATCCTTCACGGTGCGCAAGATCTCGTTCGGCGAGGGGGTGGAACGGGTGTTCCCGCTCTATTCGACCAACATCGACAGCATCGAGGTCGTCCGCCGCGGCCGCGTGCGCCGCGCCAAGCTCTATTACCTGCGCGACCGCCGGGGCAAATCGGCCCGGATCTCCGAGAACACCACCTACAAGGCGAAGGACGCGTGAGGGCCATGAAAAACGGTATTCACCCCGACTATCACATGATCACCGTCAAGATGACGGATGGCTCGACGTTTCAGGTGCGCACCACCTGGGGCAAGGAAGGCGACCAGATGGCGCTCGACATCGATCCGCTGGCTCATCCGGCCTGGACCGGCGGCAGCGCCAAGCTGATGGACACCGGTGGCCGCGTGTCGAAGTTCAAGAACAAATACGCCGGCCTCGGCTTCTGACGCTCTGGTGCTTCCCCTTTGCGGGGCCACAACATATGGTGAAGGCGCGCCGATCCGGCGCGCCTTTCTGATTCTTCCGGGGGCCGGTCTGCATGGTTCACATCATCGTCGTGGGCAACGAGAAGGGCGGATCGGGCAAGTCCACGACCTGCATGCATGTTGCCACGGCGCTGGCGCGGCTGGGGTTCAGGGTCGGCGCGCTCGACCTCGACCTGCGGCAACGATCGTTTTCCCGCTATATCGAGAACCGGGTTGCCTTTGCCGCCAAGGCGGGCGTGACGCTGCCGACCCCCGATTGCCGCGACCTGCCCGAGGCGGAGCCCGAGCGGCTGGCCCCGGGCGAGAACCCCTATGACCAGCGCCTCGCCGTCGCCCTTTCGGCGTTGGAGCCTGTGTCGGATTTCATCGTCATCGACTGTCCCGGATCGCATACGCGGCTGAGCCAGATCGCCCATTCGCTGGCCGACACGCTCATCACCCCGCTCAACGACAGCTTCATCGACTTTGACCTGCTGGCGCGAACCGATCCGGCCACGGGCAAGATCAAGGGGCCGTCGATCTATGCCGAGATGGTCTGGCAGGCGCGGCAGATGCGGGCGCAGGCCGGGGTCAGGCCGATCGACTGGATCGTGCTGCGCAACCGGCTCGGCGCGCAGCAGATGCACAACAAGCGCAAGGTGGGCGCGGCGCTGACCGACCTTGCGCGCCGCATCGGGTTCCGCGTTGCGCCGGGGTTTTCCGAACGGGTGATCTTCCGCGAGCTTTTCCCGCGCGGGCTCACGCTGCTCGACCTGCGCGATGTGGGGGTGGAGAGCCTCAACCTCTCGAACATCGCGGCGCGTCAGGAATTGCGCGACCTGATGCATACGCTCGACCTGCCGGGCGTGACCGTCAACTTCTGAAGCGGCGGGGCGGGGGCGGCGATTGCCGCGCCGCGCGCAAGCGTCTTGAAAGTGTTACCTGGGCTTTGCAAGCCTGTTAAGCGTTCAGGCCATGACACGGCGCATGTTCGTGTCGCTCGACAATCTCGAAAAATCCTGGCCCGGCGCTGCGCAGCCCGCGGTGGCGGGCGTGTCACTGGGCGTGGCGCGCGGCGAGTTCGTTGCGCTGCTCGGCCCCTCGGGCTGCGGCAAGTCCACTACGCTGCGCCTGCTCGCGGGGCTTGACCAGCCAACGCGGGGGCGGGTTCTGATCGACGGGAAGGACGTCACCCGCGCCGCGCCCGAGGCGCGCGATATCGCGATGGTGTTCCAGAATTATGCGCTGTTCCCGCATCTGACGGTGCGCGACAACATCCTCTTCGGCCTGCAGGTGCGCCGCGCGCCGCGGGCCGAGATGGCGGCGCGGCTGGCCGAGGCGGCCGAGCTTCTCGGCCTGTTGGCCCTTCTCGACCGCAAGCCGGCGGCGCTCTCGGGCGGGCAGCAGCAGCGGGTGGCGCTCGGGCGGGCGGTGGTGGCGCGACGGCCGATCCTGCTGATGGACGAGCCGCTGTCGAACCTCGACGCCCTTCTGCGGCAGGAGATGCGGCACGAGCTGCGCGCGCTCCAGCGCAAGCTGGGGTTGACGGTGCTGTTCGTCACGCATGACCAGGCCGAGGCGATGAGCATGGCCGACCGCATCGTGCTGATGCAGGCCGGGCGGATCGTGCAGGTCTCGACCCCCGAAACGCTCTATGCCCGCCCCGAACACGCCTTTGCCGCGCGGTTCATCGGCGCGCCGCCGATGAACATGCTGCCGCTGGTGGCCGGGCCGCGCGGGCCGGTGGTGGCGGGAACCGATTTCGCCCCCGGCGCGCCCGCCGGCGCCGCCCTCATGGGCCTGCGGCCCGAGGCGCTGGCGGTGGCCAGCGCGGGCCTGCCGGTGACGGTCGAGGCGCAGGATTACCTTGGCGCGGAAACCATGGCGCTGTGCCGCGCGGGCAACACGCGCCTTGCGTTGCGCCTGCCCGGCGCGGGCGCGCCGGCCCCCGGCACCGCGCTGCACCTCGCCTGGCCGCCCGGCGCTGCCCATTTCTTCGGCCCCGACGACACGCGCATCGAGGCCGCCCCCGTCCGACCCGACCCTGTCATGGAGACATACGCCCGATGACCCTGACCCGCATCGCCCTTGCCGGCGCGCTTGCCCTTGGGATCGCCCCCGGCGCCCTTGCGCAGACCGAGGTTGTGTTCAACTTTCCCGTCGCCGTCGGCGGGCCGGTGACCGCGATCATCGACGAATACGCCGCCACCTTCAACGCCGCCAATCCCGGCATCAAGGTGACCCCGGTCTATACCGGCAGCTACCAGGACACGATCGCCCGCACGCTCACCCAGATCCGCGGCGGCGAAAGCCCGGCCATGGCCGTGCTGCTGTCGACCGACACCTTCACGCTTTACGACGAGGACGTGCTCGTCGCGCTCGACGACCTTGCCACGACCGACGCCGACCGCGCGATGCTGACCGATTTCTTCCCCGCCTTCCTCGCCAACGGTCAGGTCGGCGGCAAGGTCTGGTCGCTGCCGTTCCAGCGTTCGACACCTGTGATCTACTGGAACAAGGCCGCCTTCGCCGAGGCCGGCCTCGACCCCGAGGTGCCGCCCGCGACATGGGACGAGATGGTCGAGATGGGCAAGAAACTGGTCAAGCGCGATGCCGCGGGCAACGTCACCCGCTGGGGCGTGCGCATCCCGACGGCCGGTTTTCCCTACTGGCTGTTCCAGGGCCTGACCACGCCGAACGGCGCGATCCTCGCCAATGCCGAGGGCAACCGGACCTTCTTCGACGCGCCCGAGGTGATCGAGGCGCTGGAATATCTCGTGTCGCTGTCGCGGGATCACGGCATCATGGCGCCGGGCGTCATCGAATGGGGCGCGACCCCGCAGGCGTTCTTCGAGGGCGAGAACGCGATCATGTGGACGACGACTGGGAACCTCACGAACGTGCGCAAGAATGCGCCCTTCCCGTTTGGCGTTGCGATGCTGCCGGCGAAAAAGACCCGCGGCGCCCCGACGGGTGGCGGGAACCTCTTCATCTTCAATACCGTGCCCGAGGATGTGCAGAAGGCGGCCTTCGAATTCGCCAAATGGGTGACCTCGCCGGAAATGGCCGCCGACTGGTCGATCAGGACGGGCTATGTGGCGGTCAGCCCCGCCGCCTGGGAAACCCCGGCGATGAAGGCCTATGCGGCCGAATTCCCGCCCGCCACGGTCGCCCGCGACCAGCTCGCCTTTGCCGTGGCCGAGCTTTCGACGCATGAGAACCAGCGCGTGACGCGGGTTCTGAACGACGCGCTGCAAGCGGCGCTGCTCGGCCAGAAAACCCCCGCCGCGGCCCTGGCCGAGGCGCAGGCCGAGGCCGACCGTATCCTCGCGGCCTACCGCTAAGCCAAAGGGGCGGGGCCGCCACCGGCCCCGCCCGCCAAGCCCATGCGCCGCCTGCCCCTGACCCCCTACCTGCTGATCGCGCCGGGCCTCGTGCTGCTGGTCGCCTTCACGCATTGGCCGGCGCTGCGGGCGCTGGTGCAAAGCCTCTACACCACCCCGCGCGGCCGCCGGCCCGCCGTCTGGGTCGGGGCCGACAACTACACCGCGATGCTGTCCGATCCGGTGCTGGCCAAGGTGCTGTGGAACAGCGCGGTCTATGCCGGCGCCACGATCCCCGCCTCGATCGTGCTCGCCTTCCTGATGGCGCTCTGGGTGAATGCCCGCCTGCCGGGCCGGGGCCTTGCGCGGCTGGCCTATTTCACCCCGACCATCCTGCCGATGGTGGCGGCGGCGAACATCTGGCTGTTCTTCTACACCCCCGGATTCGGCCTGCTCGACCAGATCCTGTCGGGCGTGTTCGGCCTGCCCTCGACCAACTGGCTCGGGTCGGACCGGACCGCGCTCTGGGCGGTGATCGTCGTCGCGGTCTGGAAGGAGGCGGGGTTCTTCATGATCTTCTACCTCGCTGCCTTCCAGGCCGTGCCGCCGTCGCTGGCCGAGGCGGCGCGGATCGAGGGCTGCGGCCGCTGGACCTATGTGCGCCGCGTGCTGATCCCGCTGGTCGCGCCGACGACGCTGTTCGTGGCCGTCAACGCGCTCATCAACGCGTTCCGGGTGGTCGACCACATCTTCATCATGACCTTCGGCGGACCGAACAACGCCACCAACCTGCTGCTGTTCCATATCTGGGAAGTCGGCTTCAAGTTCTGGGATACCGCGCAGGCTTCGGCGCTCACCATGCTGCTGCTGGCGATCCTCGGGCTCATCGCGGCGGTGCAGTTCCGCCTGCTCGAGCGGCGGACGCATTACAGATGACGGACCGCACGCCGAGCCTCGAGGCAGTCGCGGCCTGGCTGCTCGCCGCGCTCTGGCTGCTGCCGATCCTGTTCGCGGTCTGGGCGGCGGTGCATCCGCCCGAATACCTCACGGGGTTCGACCCGTTCGCCCCGCTGACCACCGACAATTTCGAACGCGCCTTCGCCGCCGCGCCCTTCGGGCGCTACATGCTCAACACCGCGATCCTGGTGACGGGTATCCTCGCGGCGCAGTTCGTGCTCTGCACTCTCGCCGCCTATGCCTTCGCCCGCTGGAGCTTTCCGGGCGCGGGCATCCTCTTCGCGCTGGTGCTGGTGCAGCTCATGGTCGCGCCCGAGGTGCTGATGGTGCAGAACTACGCCACCATCGCGCGGCTGGGGCTGGTGGACAGCCTTGCCGGCGTTGCCATTCCCTACGTCGCCTCGGCCTTCGGCATCTTCCTACTGCGCCAGACCTTCCGGCAGGTGCCCAAGGAACTGGAAGAGGCCGCGGTGATGGAAGGGGCCGGGTGGTTTACCGTGCTGATGCGCGTCTACGTGCCCCTCGCCAAGCCGGTCTATGTCGCCTATGGCCTCGTGTCGGTCAGCTTCCACTGGAACAATTTCCTGTGGCCGCTGGTGGTCACGAGTTCGGTCTCGACGCGCCCCGTCACCGTGGGCCTGCAGGTCTTTGCCAGCGTCGATCAGGGCATCGACTGGACGGTGATCTCGGCCGCGTCTCTCGCGACCTCGGCCCCGCTGCTGGTCGCGTTCCTGCTGTTCCAGCGCGCTTTCGTGCAAAGCTTCATGCGCGCGGGGATACGGTAGGGCTGGAGGCGGGTGCCGGAATCGAACCGGCCTACACGGATTTGCAATCCGCTGCGTAACCTCTCCGCCAACCCGCCGCAGGTCGGTGGGTTAGGGGCTTTCCCGGCGTGCGTCAAGCGCCCTCATGGGCCGGCGCGGCCCTTGCGGCCGGCGCGGGAACCTGCCAGCCAAGGGGACGGCAGAGCGAGGCAGGCGGATGCAGGATCATTGCGGGCCCTGGGATTTCTGGATCGACCGGGGCGGCACCTTTACGGATGTGGTGGGCCGCGCGCCGGATGGCGGGCTGCATCCGCTCAAGCTGCTGTCGGAAAACCCCGGTGCCTATGACGACGCCGCGATCGAGGGGATCCGCCGCCTGCTCGGCGGCGCCATCGACCCCGCCCGCATCGGCACGGTCAAGATGGGCACCACCGTCGCCACCAATGCCCTGCTCGAGCGCAAGGGCGCGCCGGTCCTGCTGCTCATCACCCGCGGCTTTACCGACGCGCTGCGCATCGCCTATCAGGCAAGGCCCGACATCTTCGCCAAACAGATCATCCTGCCCGAACAGCTCTACAGCCGCGTCATCGCGGTGAACGAGCGTGTGCGGGCCGATGGGTCCGTTGAAAAGCAGCTCGACATCAATCCCTTGCGTCAAGATCTTGCGGCGGCGCGCGAGGCGGGGATCGACGCGGTTGCCATCGTCCTGATGCATGCGTGGAAGAACCCGGCGCATGAAAAGGCGCTTGCAACCCTCGCGCAGGACATGGGTTTCGCCCAGGTCTCGGTCAGTCACGAGGCCTCGCCTCTCATCAAGCTGATCGGGCGCGGCGATACCACGGTGGTCGATGCCTATCTCTCGCCGATCCTGCGCCGCTACGTCGCCCGCGTGGCGGGCGCGCTCGGCGCGACGCCCCCGGGCCAGCCGGGGCCGACGCTGCAGTTCATGATGTCCTCGGGCGGGATGGCGGCGGCGGCGGCGTTCCAGGGCAAGGATGCGGTGCTGTCGGGGCCGGCGGGCGGGGTCGTCGGCATGGTGGAAACCGCGCGGCATGCGGGGTTCGACCGGGTGATCGGGTTCGACATGGGCGGCACCTCGACCGATGTGGCGCATTGCGCGGGCGATCTCGAACAGGCGTTCGATACCGAAGTGGCGGGCGTGCGCATGCGCGCGCCCATGCTGCGCATCCATACCGTCGCGGCGGGCGGGGGCTCGATCCTGCACGCCGATCCGGGGCGGTTTCGCGTCGGGCCGGACAGCGCGGGGGCCGACCCCGGCCCCGCCTGCTACCGCCGCGGCGGTCCGCTGACAGTGACGGATGCCAACGTCATGCTCGGCCGCCTGAACCCCGCGCATTTCCCCGCCATCTTCGGCCCCGGCCAGGACCAGCCGCTCGACCGCGATGCGGTCGCGGCCGGTTTCGCCGCCATCGCCGCGCGCGAGGGCCCCACGCCCGAGGCGGTCGCCGAGGGTTTCCTGCGCATCGCTGTCGAGAACATGGCGAATGCGGTCAAGAAAATCTCGGTCCAGCGCGGCCATGACGTCACCCGCTATCTGCTCAATGCCTTCGGCGGGGCGGGGGGGCAGCATGCCTGCGCGGTGGCCGACGCGCTCGGGATGGAGGCGGTGCTGATCCATCCGCTCTCGGGCCTTTTGTCGGCCTATGGCATCGGCCTTGCGCGCGTGGCGGCCAGCCGGCAGCAGGCGCTGCTTTGCCCGCTGGACGGCGCTGGCCCGGCGCTCGACGCCGCCATCGCGGCGCTGGAGGCATCCGTCCGCGCCGACCTTGCCGCACAGGGCGTCCCCGACGGCGCCATCGCCGCGACCCCCGTTCTGATGCTGCGCTACGACGGCACCGACACCGCGCTGCCGGTCCGGTTCGAGACCCGCGACATCCCCGCCGCCCGGGCCGCCTTCGAGGCCGCGCACCGGGCGCAGTTCGGGTTCGCCCATGCGGACCGCGCCATCACCGTCGAGGCGGTGGACCTGCGCGCCGCCGACGCCCGCCGCCCCGTCGCTGAACCCGCGCCCGCCCCGGATGCCGTGCCGCATGACGCCCGTGCCAACGAGACCGCCCCGCTCTACACCGAAGGCCGATGGCACGAGGCCCCCGTCCTGCGCCGCGAAAGCCTTGCCCCCGGCGCCCGCATCACCGGCCCCGCCCTCATCATCGAGGCGAACCAGACCATCGTCGTCGAACCGGGCTGGCGGGCGGACCTGACCGCACAGGATCACATCCTGATGCGCCGCCACACCCCCATGGTCCGCGCACAGGCGGCGGGCACCGACCGCGCCGACCCGATCCTGCTGGAAGTGTTCAACAACCTCTTCATGAACATCGCCGAACAGATGGGGGTCGCGCTCCAGAACACTGCCCATTCGGTCAACATCAAGGAACGGCTCGATTTCTCCTGCGCCGTGTTCGATGCCGCCGGCGCGCTGGTGGCGAACGCGCCGCACATGCCGGTGCATCTGGGCTCGATGGACCGGTCGGTCGAAACGGTGATCCGCCTCAACCCCGGTGCCCGGCCGGGCGATGCCTATGCGCTCAACGCGCCTTACAACGGCGGCACGCACCTGCCCGACATCACGGTCGTCTCGCCGGTGTTCGACGATGCCGGGGCGCGGGTGCTGTTCTGGGTCGCCTCGCGCGGGCACCATGCCGATGTCGGCGGGACCGCGCCGGGGTCAATGACGCCGCTCGCCACCACGGTGGACGAGGAAGGCGTGCTGATCGACAACCTGCGCGTGGTCGAAGGGGGCATGTTCCGCGAGGATGCGCTGCGCGCGGCGCTCACCGATCACCCGTGGCCCGCGCGCAACGTCGCGCAGAACGTCGCCGACCTCAAGGCCCAGGTCGCCGCCAACGAACGCGGCGCGGCCGAATTGCGCCGCATGGTCGCCGATTTCGGCCTGCCGGTGGTCGAGGCCTATATGCGCCATGTCCAGGACAACGCGGAGGAAGAGGTGCGCCGCCTGATCGGCCGCCTCGGCGATTGCGCCTGCGACTACCCGACCGATACCGGGCAGGTGATCCGGGTGCGCATCACCGTCGACCGCGCCCGGCGCGCGGCGACGGTGGATTTCACCGGCACGTCGGAGGCGCAGGAGAACAACTTCAACGCGCCCGAACCGGTCACCCGCGCCGCCGTCCTCTATGTCTTTCGCGTGATGGTCGAGGCGCCGATCCCGATGAACGCCGGCTGCCTGCGCCCGATCCGCATCGTCATCCCCGACGGGTCCATGCTCGCGCCCCGTTACCCCCGCGCCGTGGTGGCGGGCAATGTCGAGACGTCGCAGCATGTGACCAACGCCCTCTTTCAGGCGCTCGGCGTGATGGCGAACGCGCAGGGTACGATGAACAACCTCACCTTCGGCAATGCGGCGCACCAGTATTACGAGACGATCTGCTCGGGCAGCCCCGCGGGGGTGATGAACGATGGCCGCGCCTTCGCCGGCACGTCGGGGGTGCATGTGCACATGACCAACTCGCGCCTGACCGACCCCGAGGTGCTGGAGCTGCGCTTTCCCGTCCTGCTCGAGGATTTCGCGCTGCGCCCCGGTTCGGGCGGTGGCGGGGCCTATCGGGGCGGCGACGGCACGCGGCGCACGATCCGGTTCCTCGAGCGGATGGACATGGCGATCCTGTCCTCGCACCGCCTGCGCCCGCCCGCGGGCCTCGCGGGGGGCGGCGCGGGCGAGGTCGGGCGCACCGAGGTGCGCCGGCTTGACGGCACCGTCGAGGTGTTGCCCGCCTGCGCGCAGACCGTGCTCGAGGCCGGCGAGGCGGTGACGGTCATCACCCCCACGTCGGGCGGTGCCTTCCCGCCCGGGTGACCGCGCGCGGCGCCGAAAGGCTCTCCGCCGCGCGTGGGTTACGGGCGCGTCCCCGGCGGGGGGCATGCACCCGCCAGCGTCCGGGTCACGTGATCGCCTCGAGCCGTTCCTTGGACATCTCGCCCGGCACGATGGTGATGGGGCAGGGCAGGCTGCCGGAATTGCGGCTCAGATGCGTGACGAGCGGCCCCGGCCCGGCCTTGTCGGTGCCCGCCCCCAGCACCAGAACCCCGATCGACGGATCGTCGCGCACCTGCGCCAGGATCTCGGCCGCCGGATCGCCCTCGCGGATCACCAGTTCCGGCGTGACCCCGTGCTTGTCGCGCATCCATTTGGCGAAGACCTCGAAATGCGCCTCGATCCGCTCGCGCGCCTCGGCCCGCATGATGTCGTCCACGCCCATCCAGCCGCGAAACTCCTCCGGCCGGATGACCGAGAGGATGACCACACCGGCGGCCGTATGCGATGCGCGCAGCGCGGCATAGCGCATCGCGTTCAGGCATTCGCGGCTGTCGTCGAGCACGACGAGGAACTTGCGCATCACCCACCCCCGGGGGCGATCATGCCGTGCGCCGGGGCGGGGCGCAACCGCGCGTCACAGCGGATGGGATGCCGACCAGTCCCAGTAGAGCGCGCGCGCCGCCCGCGTGACCGGGCCGATCTGGTAATGCACGTCGTCGAACTGTCGCACCGGGGTGACCTTGGCGAAATTGCCCGACAGGAACACCTCGTCCGCCGCGCGCACGTCGTCGAAGGTCAGCACCGCCTCGTGCACCGCATGGCCGGCCGCGCGCAGGTTCGCGATGTGCCGCGCGCGGGTGATGCCGGCAAGGAAGGTGCCGTTGGCGATCGGGGTCAGCACCGTGCCGTCCCTGACGATGAACACGTTTGCCGTCGCGGCCTCGGCCACATTGCCGAGGGCGTCGGCGACAAGGGCATTGCCGAACCCCTTGGCCTGCGCCTCGACCAGCATGCGCGCGTTGTTGGGGTAGAGGCAGCCGGCCTTGGCATTGCAGACCGCATCCTCCATCACGGGGCGGCGGAAGCGGGTCGTGGTCAGCGTGGTCGAGGCATCGGGATCGGGCATCGCCACCGCCTCGAGGCAAAGCGCAAACCCGGTCCGCCCCGGCGCCGGCGCAACCCCGAGCGGGGATGCGTCGATCGCCCAGTACATCGGGCGGACATAGACCGCCGTGCCGGGCGCATAGGCGCGCAGGCCCGCGCGCGCGATCCCCTCGATCTCGTCCGCCGCCAGCGTCGGCGTGATCATCAGCGCCTCTGCCGACCGGTTGACGCGCGCGCAATGCGCCGCAAGGTCGGGCACGCGGCCGTCGAACATCCGCGCCCCGTCGAACACGCTCGATCCCTGCCATGTGCCATGGTCGGCCGCCCGCATCACGGGCAGGTCGCCCTCATGCCAGTGCCCGTCGAAGAAGGTGCGGATCTCGCGCCCGAATGCCATGGTCTGTTCCCCTTGATCGACTGGCAGTTAATCAGCCGGGCGGGGGCGCGTCCAGTTGCAGTGCAGGCCCGCCGGCGCGCCACCCCGCAGACGGCGCGGGCTGGCCCCCCGGGGCGCCGCCGGCGGGCGGTCCGGTCGGGGCAGGCGGGCGCCGCAGACGGCTCGGCGGCAGGCCGAAGCGACGGCGGAAGGCCCTGCTGAGTGCCGAGGGGGCGGCAAAGCCTGTGCGCAGGGCGATGTCCTGCAGGCCGTGCCCGCCTTCGACCACCATGCGCCGGGCCGCCTGCAGCCGCGCCTCGCGCCCCCAGGCGCCGGGGGGCTGGCCGAGTTCGGCGCGGAAGAGCCCTTCGAGCCGGCGCACCGACAGCCCGACGGCGCGGGCGGTGGCGGCGACCGGTTCGGGCGTGTCGATCCGCGCGGCGATCCGCGCCATGGCCGCCGCCACCCGCGGATCGGCGGTCAGCGCCGGGGTGGGCTGTGGTGCGGCGCGTTGCGGCTCGTGCCCCGGGCGCGGGGTGGACAGGAAGCTGGCCGCAACGGCGGCGGCGATCTGGGCGCCATGCCGGGCGCGGATGAGATGCAGCATCAGGTCGGCCGCCGGCCCCGCGCCGCCCGCCGTGATGCGGCCGCGGTCGATCACGAAGCGGTCGGGCACGAGATCGACGCGCGGATGGGCGGCTGCGAAATCCTCCCAATCCTCCCAGTGCAGCGTCGCGCGATAGCCGTCGAGCAGCCCCGCCCGCGCCATCACCCAGGGCCCGGCGTCAATCCCCGCCACGGCGCGCGGCCGCGGCGCGGCGAGGCGCAGCGCGCGCAGCAGGCCCGGATCGCTGCGCTGCGCCTGCCCGAAGCCGGCGATCACGATCAGCGCATCGGCCCCCGCCGCCGCCTCGAGCGCCCCCGCGGCGGGCAGTTCGATCCCGCAGGTCAGCGGAACCGGCGCGCCGTCGGGCGAGACCACGCGCCAGGCGAAGGCCGCCCGTCCAAGGTGCCGGTTGGCCGCGCGCATCGGATCGAGCACCGAGGCGACCTCGAGGATCGAGGCCTGCGGCAGCACCAGCGCCGCGACCGTCAGCGGCGCGGGGTCCGGGGCGAAGATCGTTGCGCTTTCGGTCATGTGCCTTGCGTATTCGGGCAAGCCGCGGCGCGCAAGCCTGCTATGCTCGGCAGGCTGCGAAGGAGCCCGGCCGTGCCGCTTGCCATCAACCGCGAGGTCTTCATCACCTGCGCCGTGACCGGGGCCGGCGCGACGCAGGACCGCTCGCCCCATGTCCCGCGCAGCCCGGCCGCGATCGCGGCAAGCGCGATCGACGCGGCGCGGGCGGGTGCGGCGGTGGTGCATTGCCATGTGCGCGACCCCGAGACGGGCCGCCCGGCGCGCGATCGGGCGCTCTACCGCGAGGTGACCGAGCGGATCCGCGACAGCGGCACGGACGTCGTGCTCAACCTGACCGCCGGCATGGGCGGCGACATGCTGTTCGACGGCACCGAGGCGATGGGGCGGATGTCGCCGCGGTCCGACATGGCCGGCGCGGCGGAACGGGTGGCGCATGTGGTGGACTGCAGGCCCGAGATCTGCACGCTCGATTGCGGCACGATGAACTTTGCCGAGGCCGATTACGTCATGGTCAACACCCCCGGCATGCTGCGCGACATGGCGGCGCGGATGGTCGCGGCCGGCGTGCGCATCGAGATCGAGGCCTTCGACACCGGGCATATGTGGTTCGCGCGCCAGTTGGTGGACGAGGGGGTGATCCCCGCGCCGGTTCTGGTGCAGCTCTGCATGGGCGTGCCCTGGGGGGCGCCGGACGACCTTCACACCTTCATGGCGATGGTCGCGAATGTTCCCGCGGGCTGGCACTGGTCGGCCTTCGGTCTCGGCCGCCACCAGATGCCCTATGTGGCCGCCGCCGTGCTGGCGGGGGGCAACGTGCGGGTGGGGCTTGAGGATAACCTGTGGCTGGGCAAGGGTGTGCTGGCGACAAATGCGCAACTGGTGGAGCGGGCGGTGACGATCATCGAGGGCATGGGCGCGCGCGTGGTCGGCCCGGATGCGGTGCGGGCGCGGCTTGCCCTCGCGAAGCGGGCGCCGCTGTGAGGGCGCTCGCCGCGCTCGCGCTGCTCGCGCTCGCGTCCTGCGCCAGCTATCGCGATACGGATGTGGCGATGCGGGCGGTGCCGGTGGACCTCGTCCGCTATGCCGGCACCTGGTACGAGATCGAGCGGTTCCCCGTGCGGTTTCAGGACGGGTGCGAGGCGACGACGGCGACCTACGGCGTGATCGACGGGCAGACCCTCAGCGTGCTCAACCGCTGCCGGCAGGGCGCGCCGGACGGCCCGCTGCGCCAGATCGCGGGCAGCGCGACCGTGGCCGGGCCGGGGCGACTCACCGTGCGGCTCGGCGCGATCCCGTTCGGCGCGCCCTACTGGGTGCTCTGGGTCGCGCCGGACTATTCGGCGGCGGTGGTCGGCGTGCCGCAGGGCACGTCGGGCTGGATCCTCGCGCGCAGTTCCGTGATGCCGCCGGCGCAGCGGGCCGCGGCGCGCGCGGTGCTGGCCGCCAACGGCTATGACGTCAGCCGTCTGATCCCGGTCGCCCATGCCCGCTGATGCCGCAGCGACCCATGGTGGCGGCATGCTCGGCCCGTCCGCGGCGGCGCCTTGCCGCGGCGCGCGGGATCGCCGCCCTTGCGCGCTGCGGGGCGGGGCGCGATGACGCGGCGCAAGGCCGCCATCATCGGCGCCGGCGTGATCGGCGGCGGCTGGGCGGCGCGGTTCCTGCTCAACGGCTGGGACGTGGCGGTGTTCGACCCCGACCCCGAGGCGCCGCGCAAGATCGCCGCCGTTCTGGACAACGCCCGCCGGTCGCTGCCCGCACTGGCCGATGTGCCGCTGCCGCCCGAGGGGCGGCTGCGCTTTGCCGCGACGATGGGCGAGGCGGTGGCGGGCGCCGATCACGTGCAGGAATCGGTCTCCGAGCGGCTGGAGCTGAAGCATCGCGTCTATGCGCAGATCCAGCAGGCCGCGCCCGGCGTGCTGATCGCGTCATCGACCAGCGGTTTCAAGGCCTCGGACCTGCAGGCGGGTGCGGCGGTGCCGGGGCGCATCATCGTCGTGCATCCGTTCAACCCGGTCTATCTCCTGCCGCTGGCGGAGATCGCGGGCTCGCCCGTCACCCCGCTTGAAACGATCGAGGAAACCGCGGCAACCATCCGCGCGATCGGCATGTATCCGCTGATCCTGCGGACCGAGATCGACGCCTTCCTCGGCAACCGGTTTCTCGAGGCGGTCTGGCGCGAGGCGCTGTGGATGGTCCGCGACGGGGTGGCGACGACGGCCGAGATCGACGAGGCCATCCGCATGGGCTTTGGCCTGCGCTGGGGCCAGATGGGGCTGTTCGAGACCTATCGCATCGCCGGGGGCGAGGGCGGGATGCGGCATTTCCTCGCCCAGTTCGGCCCGACGCTGACCTGGCCCTGGACGCGGCTCATGGATGTGCCCGACCTCGACGATGCGCTGATGGATGCCATCGCGGCCCAGTCGGACGCGCAGTCGGGCGCGCATTCGATCCGCGATCTCGAACGCATCCGCGACGGCAACCTCGTGGGGTTCCTGCGCGTGCTCAAGGCGCGCGACTGGGGCGCGGGGCAGGTGCTCAACGCCTGGGACGCCGCGCGCCGGCCACCGGTGCCGGCGCTGCCCGACCCGCTCGATGCGCCGCTGGTGACGGCCGCGATGACGGTGCTGCCCGACTGGCTCGACTACAACGGGCACATGACCGAGGCGCGCTATCTGCATGCCTGCTCGATGACGACCGACGCCTTCCTCGACATGCTCGACGCGCGGCTGAACCATGTGGCGCAGGGGTTCAGCTATTATTCCGCCGAAACCCACATCCGCCACCTGGGCGAGGGGCGGCAGGGCGACCGGATCGCAGGCTCGGTGCAGGTGCTGCAGGCGGACGACAAGCGGCTGCATGTCTGGGTGCGGATCGCGCGGGGGGATGACGTGATCGCGACCATCGAGCAGATGCTGCTGCATGTGGACATGAAGGCGGGCCGCGCCTGCCCGGCGCCCCGCCGCGTCCTCGACCGGCTCGAACCCATCGCCGCCGCGCATGCGGCCCTGCCGCGCCCCGCGGGCGCGGGGCGCCATGTCGGCCAGCGGAGGGAATGATGCAATTTGCCCTGACCGACGAGCAGAGGATGATCGTCGAGACGACGCGCGCCTTCGTCGAAACCGCGCTCTACCCCCACGAAGGCGAGGTTGAACGCACGGGGCAACTGCGGATGGAGGTCGTGCGCATGCTGCAGGCGCGGGCGATGGCGGCGGGCCTCTATGCCGCCAACATGCCGGCCGAGGTGGGCGGCGCGGGCCTCGACACCCTGTCCTGGCTGCTCTACGAGCGCGAGCTCGGCCGCGCCAACTATGCCCTGCACTGGACCTGCGTGGCGCGCCCGTCGAACATCCTTCTGGCCGGCACGCCCGACCAGCGCGCGCGCTACCTTTTGCCCTGCATCCGGGGCGAGACCTGGGATTGCCTTGCCATGACCGAACCCGGCGCCGGGTCCGATCTTCGGGGGATGAAGGCGACCGCCCGGCAGGACGGCACCGACTGGGTGCTGAACGGCACCAAGCATTTCATCAGCCATGCCGACATCGCGGGGTTCACCATCGCCTTCATGGCGACCGGCGAGGAGGCAACGCCCAAGGGACCGAAAAAGCGCATCACCGCGTTCTTCGTGGACAAGGGCACGCCGGGCTTCACCGTGCGCCCGGGCTATCGCAACGTCTCTCACCGCGGCTATTCCAACTGCATCCTCGAGTTCGACGACTGCCGCGTGCCGGCCGAAAACGTGCTCGGCGCACCGCACCGCGGCTTTGAGGTCGCAAGCGACTGGCTCGGCGCGACGCGCCTGCAGGTGGCCGCCACCTGCCTCGGCCGCGCCGACCGCGCCCTTGCGCTCGCCATCGCCCATGCGGCCGAGCGGCGGCAGTTCGGCCAGCCGATCGGGCGGTTCCAGGGCGTGAGCTTCCAGCTCGCCGACATGGCGCTGGCGCTCAAGGCGGCCGAACTGCTCACCTGGGAAGCCGGCTGGAAACACGCGCAGGGCACCGCTACGGACGGCGACATGGCGATGGCCAAGCTCGCCGCGACCGAGGCGCTGGCGATGATCAGCGATGCCGCGATCCAGATTCACGGCGGCATGGGCCTGATGGAGGATCTGCCGCTGGAGCGGATCTGGCGCGATGCGCGGGTGGAGCGGATCTGGGAGGGGACGAGTGAGATCCAGCGGCACATCATTTCCCGCGAACTCTTGCGGGCGGTGGGCGGGTAAGGGGGGCGGAAGGCCCCCCTGCGCCGCCGCGACTGCGGCGGCCAACAAGCGGCGTCCGGCCGCCGGGCCGCGCCGCAAGATTGGCTGCGGGGGCGATCGGTGCCGCGCGACCTGACCCGCCTCCTGCGCCCCCGCTCGATCGCTGTCCTCGGCGGCGGCTGGGCGGCCAATGTGGTCGAGCAGTGCCTGCGGATGGGTTATCCCGGCCCGGTCTGGCCGGTCCACCCGGTGCGCGACACCGTCGCCGGCATCCCCGCATTGCGACGCCTTGCCGACCTGCCCGACCCGCCCGATGCCGTCTTCGTCGGCGTCAACCGGCATGCCACGCTCGATGTGGTGGCCGAACTCGCCGCCATGGGGGCCGGGGGGGCGACGCTCTTTGCCTCGGGCTGGGAAGAGGCGGGCGAGGCCGGCCTTCAGGCCCGCCTCGTCGCTGCGGCGGGGACGATGCCGATCCTCGGGCCGAACTGCTACGGGTTCATCAACTACCTCGACGGCGCCCTCCTGTGGCCGGACCAGCACGGGGGGCGGCGGGTGGACCGAGGCGTCGCGCTCCTGTCGCAGTCGTCCAACATCGTCATCAACCTCACGATGCAGCGGCGCGGCCTGCCGGTCGCCTATGTCGCCTGTCTCGGCAATGCCGCGCAGGTCGGGCTGGCCGAGCTTGGCGCGGCCCTCCTGGCGGATGACAGGGTGACGGCGCTCGGCCTTTACGTCGAGGGGATCGGCGATGCGCCGGCCTTCGCCGCGCTGGCCGAGGCGGCGCGCGCGCAGCGCAAGGGGATCGTGGCGATCAAGTCGGGCAAGACGGCGCAGGCGCGGGCCGCCGCCGCCTCGCATACCGCCGCGCTGGCGGGGGGCGGCGCGGCCTCCTCGGCGTTCCTTGCGCAATGCGGGGTGGCCGAGGTGGCAAGCCCGGCGGAACTGATCGAGGCGCTCAAGCTGCTGCATGTGCACGGGCCGGGCCTCGGCCGGCGGCTCTGCTCGCTGTCCTGCTCGGGGGGGGAGGCGGGCCTCGTGGCCGACCTCGCCGGCCCGCTCGGCCTCGATTTCCCGCCGCCGGACGCCGCGCAGCGCACCGCCCTCGCCGAAGCGCTCGGTCCGATCGTCGCCATCGCCAACCCGCTAGACTACCACACGTTCATCTGGGGCGACGGGCCCCGGACGACGGCGGTGTTCACGACGATGCTCGCCGGCTATGACGCCGGCCTCTTCATCATCGACCCGCCACGGGCCGACCGCTGCGACCCGGCGTCCTACGATCCCGCCCTCGCCGCCATCGCCGCGGCCCAGGCGGCCACCGGCAGGCCGGCCCTGCCGGTGGCGAGCCTGCCCGAAAACCTGCCCGAGGTCATGGCCGAGACGATGATGGCCCGCGGGATCGTCCCGCTGGCGGGGATCGAGCCGGCGCTGGCAGCGATCCGCGCCGCCCAGACGCCGCCGGGCGCCGCCGGCTGGCGCCCGCTGCCGGCCGCATCCCGCGGCGCCACCCGGCCGCTGCCCGAGGACGAAGCCAAGGCGGTGCTCGCCGCGGCCGGCTTGCCGGTGCCGCGCGGCGTGACGGCCCCCGACCTCGCACAACTGGCCGTCAGCGCGGCGCCGCTGGCCCGCCCGTTGGCGATCAAGGGCCTTGGCTTTGCCCACAAGACCGAGGCCGGCGCGGTGCATCTGCGGGCCGAACCCTGGGCGGTCGCGCCGATGCCGGGCGCCGCGGCCTATCTTGCGGAAGAGATGGTGACCGATGCCATCGCCGAGATCCTCATCGGCGCCATGCGCGATCCGGTCTACGGGCTCACGCTGACGCTCGGTTTCGGCGGGATCGAGGCCGAGCTGCTGGCCGATACCGTCACCCTCGTCGCCCCGGTCGGCGCGGCCGAGATCGAGGCCGCCCTGCGCCGGCTGCGCCTCTGGCCGCGCCTCGACGGGTATCGCGGGCGCCCGCGGGCCGATGTGGCGGCCGTGGTGGATGCCGCGCTGG
>JBKBQT010000026.1:37276-41849 GCA_046292445.1 Gemmobacter sp. | reverse complement strand
GAAAGCACCTCGCACATCTGTCTGCACCCTCAGGCACAGATCAGTCCTGCTCGTCGCAATGCAGCTCGCGCCGCACCCGACAAACAGTGAAGCTGACACCCGCATCATCAGAGAACTCACGTCCCCCTAGCAGGCCGATATGCAAACGTACTCGCCGCCGATAACAGCCAAGCCGCCCGCATATCCCTTCATCATCATCAATGTCAAAGAGCCCGGAAACAAAACAGAACGAAGCGCCGGTTTCCCAGCGACACAGCCCGCTTAGCCTCCTGATTTATCGCGCAGCCCGTTGAGCAGCGCGCTTGCCGTCCCGACGCTACCGTCGTTTCGGTGAAGCGTGGTTTAGTCTCGACGCACGGCGGCCGCAAGCGGAAAAGTGGCCGTCGTCATGAAATTGTGCCTTTTGCCTCGGCGGGCGCCGTGTCGGCGGGAGTTTGCTGTGGATAAGGCATCGCACAGGCCCCTGCGGCGCCGCTCGGCGCTGCGGCTGAGGGTCGGCACACCCCGCGAGCCCGCAGTTCGGGGCACGGCGATTCGATCCGGCCGGCCGACGCGCGATCCCGCCGCGGCCGCCCCCCCCCGTTTGTTCGGCTGCCCGAAACCATATTGCCCGGCTGGATTTTTTTGCTAACACTGACCGGCAATGCGCGGACGGACACGCCGATCCGAGGCCAACAAGACTACGCACGGGGAGCATTGCATGCCCGACAGGGCTGAGCCCGCCCTTGATGTCAGGGGCCTCAAGACTGTTTTCCGCACGCGCGGCGGCGAGATCCACGCCGTCAACGATGTCAGCTTCGCGCTTGCCCCCGGCGAGCTTCTCGGTGTTGTCGGCGAGAGCGGGTCGGGCAAGTCGGTCACGATGATGTCCCTGCTCGGCCTGCTCCCGTCGCCGCCTGCGGAAAACCGGGGCGGAACGGTGATGTTCGAGGGCACCGATCTGTTGCGCGCCGGCCCCGAGCATCTGCGGTCGGTCCGCGGCGGCAGGATCGGGTTCATCTTTCAGGACCCGATGACATCACTCAATCCGGTCTTCACCGTCGGCTTCCAGTTGCGCGAGCCGCTGCGGCGCCATCTTGGCCTGTCGCGAACCGCCGCGGCGCGGCGCGCGGCCGAACTGCTCGACCTCGTCGGAATCCCGGATGCGCGGCGGCGGCTTGACGATTATCCACACCAGTTTTCCGGCGGGATGCGCCAGCGCGTGATGATCGCCATCGCCCTGTCCTGCGATCCCAAGGTTCTGATCGCGGACGAACCGACGACCGCGCTCGACGTGACGATCCAGGCGCAGATCCTCGAACTCGTGCGCGATCTGCGGCGCAGACTGGGCATGGCAATCGTGTGGATCACCCACGACCTCGGCGTGATCGCCGGCATCGCCGACCGCGTCATGGTCATGTATGGCGGGCAGGTGGTCGAGATGGCGCCGGTGGCCGATCTGTTCGCCCGTCCGCGCCACCCCTACACGCGAGCCCTGCTCGAGACGATCCCGGCGCTGCGCGGCCCGCGCGAGGCGCGGCTCAAGTCGATCGACGGCCAGCCGCCGATCATGCGCGCCGCGCCCGCCGCCTGCCCGTTCCGCGATCGCTGTGCGCTGGCGATTCCGCGCTGCGCTTCCGAGAACCCCAAGCGCCGGACGCTGGAGCCGGGGCATGACGTCGCCTGCCACCGCGCGGAAGACACCGCCGCGCCGCGGGAGGCAGCGCATGCGTGATCCCGCGCCCGCCGCGACGCCGCTGGTCGAGGTGCAGGACCTCAAGATGTATTTCCCGATCACCTCGGGCCTGCTGCGGCGCAAGACCGGCGATGTGAAGGCGGTGGACGGCGTGTCCTTCACCATCGCACAGGGCGAGACGCTGGGCCTTGTCGGCGAATCGGGCTGTGGAAAATCCACTTGCGGCCGGGCGATCCTGCGGCTCTACACGCCGACAGCCGGGACGGTGCGTATCGACGGGCACATGGTTTCCTCGGCCGCGCCCGACGCGCTGCGCCGCTTGCGCCCGATGATGCAGATGGTTTTCCAGGATCCGCAGGCATCCCTCAACCCGCGCATGACGCTCGCCGCGATCATCGGCGAGCCGCTGCGGGAACACACCGACCTCGACCGCGCGGGAAGACTCGAGCGCATCCACGAGCTGATGGACGCGGTCGGCCTCAACCGTGCCTTTGCCAACCGCTATCCGCACGAATTCTCGGGCGGCCAGCGGCAGCGGATCGGCATTGCGCGGGCGCTGGCGCTCAACCCCAAATTCATCGTCTGCGACGAGCCGATCGCGGCGCTCGACGTGTCCATCCAGGCGCAGGTGGTCAACCTGCTCGAGGATCTTCAGGACAGGTTCGGGCTGACGTATCTCTTCATCAGCCACGATCTTTCGATGGTGCGCCATATCGCCGACCGCGTGGCGGTGATGTATCTCGGTGCAATCGTCGAGATCGCCCCGCGCGATGCACTCTACGGTCGCCCGCAGCACCCCTACACGCAGGCGCTGCTGTCGGCCGTGCCCGAACCCGATCCGCGCATCGAGGCGACGCGGCGGCGTATCATCCTGACGGGCGATGTGCCCTCGCCCGCGAACCCGCCGCCGGGCTGCGCCTTTTCCACCCGCTGTCCGCAGGTCATGCCGATCTGCCGCACCGCGCGCCCCGCGATCCGCGCCATCGCGCCGGGGCATATGGCGGCCTGCCACCTGCACGATCCGACAATCCCGACCGCCGGCCGAACCGGCGGCACCGAGGCCCCGCAGACCGGGATATCCGGGCAGATCCAACAAGGAGAACCTGCATGACACTTCGCACCGCCCTTCTGGGCGCCGCGGCCACGCTTGCCCTCGCGCCCATGGCGCTGGCCGAGCGCGGCGCGGACGGCCACGTCAACATCATCTACTGGCAGGCGCCGTCGATCCTGAACCCCTACCTCTCCGGCGGGACCAAGGATATCGAGAGCGCCTCGATGATCATCGAGCCGCTCGCGCGCTACGACAACACCGGCGCGCTGGTGCCCTATCTGGCCGAGTCGATCCCGACCGTCGACAACGGCGGCATCTCGGCCGATCTGACGACCATCACCTGGAAGCTCAAGCCGGGCCTCCTGTGGTCGGACGGCACGCCGGTAACCTCGGCGGATGTCGTGTTCACTTGGGAATACTGCACCCATCCCGAAGGCGGCTGCGCGCAATCGGCCAAGTTCTCGGGCGTCCAGACGGTCGAGGCGCTGGACGATCTCACCGTCAAGGTGACGTTCGACGCGCCCAAGCCAGTGCCCTACGGCCCCTTCGTCGGCGGCCAGTCGCCGATCATCCAGAAGGCGCAGTTCGAGAACTGCCTCGGCGCCCGCGCGCCGGAATGCACCAGCGCCAACTTCGGCCCGATCGGCACCGGCCCCTTCGTCGTGACCGATTTCCGCACCAACGACGTCATCCAGATGGCGGCCAACCCGAACTACCGTGATCCGGCCAAGCCGCGCTTTGCCACCGTCACCTTCAAGGGCGGCGGCGATGCCGCGGCGGCCGGCCGGGCGGTTCTGGAAACCGGCGAATTCGACTACGCCTGGAACCTCCAGCTCGCCCCCGACGTCATCAACGGGATGGTCGCGGCCGGCAAGGGCCAGGCGGTTTCGGCCTTCGGCACGCTGGTCGAGCGGATCGAGACCAACATGACCAACCCCTCGCCGTCGCTGCCCGAGGGTGAACGGTCCACCGCCAAGCATCCGCACCCGTTCCTGACCGATCCGGCCGTGCGCAAGGCGCTGTCGATGGCGATCGACCGCGAGACACTCGTCGAGATCGGTTACGGCCGCGCCGGCCGCCCGACCTGCGACCTCGTTCCCGGCCCCGAAGCCTTTGCGGCCAAGAACACATCCTGCTTCGAGCAGGACATCGCAGGCGCCAACAAGCTGCTCGACGATGCCGGCTGGCTGCGCGGCGCGGACGGCGTGCGCGCCAAGGACGGCGTGCGCCTCTCGATGCTCTACCAGACCTCGACCAATGCCGTGCGCCAGGACTTCCAGGCGCTCATCAAGCAGTGGTGGTCCGAGATCGGCGTCGAGGCAGAGCTTAAGAACATCTCGGCCTCGGTGTTCTTCGGCGGCGATCCGGGCTCGCCCGACACGTTCCAGAAATTCTATGCCGACGTCGAGATGTACGCGAACAACTTCGACGGGACCGACCCGGAGTCCTATCTGTCGGCCTACAAATGCGACAAGGCTCCGCGGCCCGAAACGCAGTGGCAGGGCGAGAACATCAACCGGTTCTGCGACCCGGCCTATGATGCGCTCCTGCTCGAGCTGGGGCGCACCGCGGGCATCGAGGCGCGCGGCGCGATCGCCAAAAAGCTCAACAACATGCTGACGGTCGAGTCCAACACGATCATTCCTCTGGTGGACCGCGGCCGGGTGTCGGCGCATTCCAACAGCCTCGGGGGCGTGATCCTGAACACCTGGGACAGCGAGCTGTGGAACGTCGCGGACTGGTATCGCGTCAAGTGACGTGATGCTTCGCGGGCGGCCCCGACGGCAGGGCCCCCCCCCCCCCCCCCCCCCCCCCCCCCAACCCCCCCCCCCCCCCCCCCAAGCCCC
>JBKBQT010000026.1:0-37266 GCA_046292445.1 Gemmobacter sp. | reverse complement strand
GGCGGGGGGGCGCCCCCCCCGGCGGGCCCCCCCCCCCCCCCCGCCGCCGCCCGCAACCCCCGGACGCCGAGGCCCCTGCCCACATGCTCATCTACACCCTTCGCCGCGTCCTTCTGGCGATCCCGACGCTGATCTTCATCAGCCTCGTGATCTTCCTTCTGCTCGAACTCGCGCCCGGCGATCCGGTGGCGGACATGCCGCTCACGATCCCGCCCGAGGTGCGCGAGAAGATCCGGCAGAGCCTCGGGCTCGGCGAGCCCGTGCACATCCGCTATCTCCTCTGGCTCAAGGCGTTCTTCGTGACCGAGCCGATGGTCTGGTTCGATGCCACCTTCGGAACGACCTTCGCCGAGGGGCAGCAGCGCATCATCAGCTTCCAGTCGCGCAGCCCCGTGTTCGACACCATTGCCCAGCGGGTGCCCCAGACGCTGACCGTCGTCGGCTTTGCCTACCTCGTCGGGGTCGCGATCGCACTGCCGATCGGCATCATCTCGGCCTACCGGCAGTATTCATGGTTCGACCAGATCGGCACCTTCGTGTCGATGATCGGCTATTCGGTCCCCACATTTTTCACCGGTGTCCTCTTGATCGTCATCTTCTCGGTCAACCTCGGCTGGTTCCCCTCGATCTACGACACCACGTTGCGGGTCACGGACTGGGAAAGCTTCACCAAACAGGTGCGCCAGATGGCGATGCCGGTCATGGTGCTTGCGCTCTTCAACGCCGCGCAGATCAGCCGGTTCATGCGCTCGGCCATGCTCGACAACCTGATGCAGGACTATGTGCGCACCGCCCGGGCCAAGGGCCTGCGCGAACGGGTCGTCGTGCTCGTCCACGTCCTGCGCAACTCGCTCATCCCGGTGGTGACCGTCATCGCGCTCGGCATCCCCGGCATCTTCGGCGGCGCGATCATCACCGAACAGGTGTTCAAGGTGAACGGCCTCGGGCAGCTCCTCATCATCGCCATCCAGGGCAATGACATTCCCATGGTGATGACGCTGACCTTCATCTTCGCGGTGCTGATCGTGCTCTTCAACCTGATTGCCGACATCCTTTACGGCATGCTCGACCCGAGGATCCGTTATGAGTGACGTCGCCGCCCGCCCGCCGCCCAGCCAGTGGCGCGATGTCTGGGATCAGTTCCGCACCCACAGGGGCGCGATGGTCGGTCTGGTTGTCTTCGTCGGCATCGTCCTCTTCGTCACGATCGGCCCGGCGATCTGGGGCGTGGATGCGAAATACATCAACATCCGCGCCCGCAACCAGGGGATGAGCTGGACCTACCCGCTCGGCACCGACCAGCTCGGCCGCGACATGCTGGCCCGGATGATGGCCGGGGGGCGGGTCTCGATCGCGGTCGGCATGACGGCGATGGCCCTTTCGGTCATCCTCGGCACGCTCATCGGACTTCTGGCGGGCTATTTCCGCCGCCTCGACGGGCCGCTCATGCGCCTCACCGATCTGTTCCTGGCCCTGCCGCTGCTGCCGCTGCTGCTTGTGATGGTGCTCTTCTTCCGCGAGCCGTTGTCGAGCCGCTTCGGCCCCGAGACGGGCATCTTCCTCCTGATCGTGGTGGCGATCGGCATCACATCCTGGATGCAGACGGCCCGCATCGTGCGGGGCGATGTGCTCGCGCTCAAGGAACGGGAATTCGTGCTGGCGGCCCGGTCCATCGGCACGCCCGACCGGCGCATGCTGTCGCGCCACATCCTGCCCAATGTGCTCTCGCCGATCATGGTCTCGGCCACGCTCGGCATCGCCAATGCGATCATCACCGAATCGGCGCTGTCGTTCCTCGGCCTCGGCTTCCCGCCCGATTTCCCCACCTGGGGGCGACTGCTGTTCGATGCCGTGGACTATATCCGCGACTATCCCGAACGGGTGTTCTGGCCGGGGCTGGCCATCAGCCTCATCGTGCTGTCGGCCAACTACATCGGCGACGGGCTGCGCGATGCGCTCGACCCGCGTATCCGCGGGCGCTGACATCGCGCCAGCGGGAAAGCGCGAAATAGGAACGCCGTCGCCATGCCTCGGGCCGGAGGCGACGCTCCGTTCCGGCAGCGCGCGCGGGCAGCGGAAGATCGTCCTGCAATGGCGCAGCTTCGGAACATCGTTCCGTTCCCCGCCGGTATTCGCGCGGCCCGGGGCCTTGATCTGCACCCCAGGCTACCTCAACTGGAACTCTGTTCCAAACCGGTGTGCAGCATGTTCGAAACGCTCGGCCTCGAGATTTCACCCCGCGCAGCGAGCGTCTGGTTCGGCCTCGCGCTCGGCCTTGTCTTCGGTGCGCTCGCCGCCGTCACTCGGTTCTGCCTCCGCCGCGGACTGGTCGGGCCTGCGGGCGAACGGCGACCGGCGCTCGGCCTGTGGCTCGTCGCCCTCGCGGCGGCGGTCGTCGGGACGCAGGGTGCCGTCGTTCTGGGCTTGATCGACCTCGCAGGACACCGCTTCCTCAGCCCTGAAGTGCCGGTCCTCGCAATCCTCGCCGGCGGGGCGATGTTCGGGGCGGGGATGGTGCTGGCCCGCGGCTGCGCCTCGCGGCTTACGGTGCTTGCGGCGGGCGGAAACCTGCGGGCGTTGAGTGTGCTTGTCGTTCTCGCTCTGGCCGCGCATGCGACGATGAAGGGCGTCCTTGCCCCCCTGCGGAGCGCGCTTGCGAGCGTGACAGTGCCGCTCGGGGACTTTACGAGCCTCGCCGCGCTTCCGGGCGGCGCGACCGGCATCGCGCTGGCCGGCACGGCGGCAGCCCTGTGGTTCGCCCTGCGTGCGGGCACCGGCCTTCGCGGGATCGCCGGCGGCGTGGCTATCGGCCTGTTGGTGCCGCTGGCCTGGATCGGCACGGGCCTCGTCCTGCGCGACGATTTCGATCCGATCGCGGTCGAGGCGCTGGCCTTTACCGGACCGCATGCCGATACCTTGTTCTGGGCAATCGCGGCGACGGCGGTCGCGCCGACCTTCGGCATCGGCCTCATCCTCGGCACGCTGGCCGGTGGCGCGGGCGCCGAAATTCTGTCGGGCCGCTTCGCCTGGGTCAGTTTTTCCACCCCACGCGAAACGGGGCGATACCTCGCGGGGGGGGTGCTGATGGGCGTCGGCGGGGTGCTCGCGGGCGGCTGCACCGTCGGCGCCGGCCTGTCGGGTGTCTCGACGCTGTCCACCGCCGCCGCCCTTGCCCTCGCCGCCATCGTCGCCGGGGCGCTGGCGACCAACCGCCTGCTCAGTGCATGGCCCGCCGGATCCGGCGAACGAGCAACCACACCGCGAGCACAACCGGCAGCGTGAGCGCCGCCGTCAGCCCGCCCTTCGACAGCCCCAGCGGCTCGGATACCGGATAGGCGAGATAACTCGCAAGGTTCACCGCGTAATAGCTGATCGCCACCACCGACAGCCCCTCGACCGTCCGCTGCAGCCGGAGCTGCAGATCGGCGCGACGGTCCATGCTGGCGAGGAGAAGCTGGTTTTCCGCCGACCTTTCGACATCGACCCGCGTGCGCAGCAACTCCGCAGCCCGCGCCGCCCGATCCACCATCTGGCCCAGCCGCCGCTCGGCGGACTTGACGGTGCGCATCGCGGGATCGTAGCGGCGTTGCATGAACTCGCCGAAGGTCTGCCGACCGCCGAACCGCGCCTCGCGCATGACGCTGATCCGCTCGTTCACGATCGCCTCATAGGCCGCCGTCGCACCGGCGCGAAAGGCGAATTGAACCGCGAGCGATTCAAGCTCCGACGAGATGCGCAGCAGTTCGTGGAGCGTATCCTCGGCCTTGCGCCCGTCGCTCTGCATCGCGCCGACAAGCGCCGTCAACTGCGGGTCCAGCGCGTTGAGCCGCGCCGACAGGGCACGCGCGCGTTGCAGGCCAAGCATCGACATCGCGCGATAGGTCTCGATCTCGCACAGGCGCTGAACGATCCGCCCGATCCGCCGCGCGCCGATCCCTTTGCGCACAAAGACCGCGAACCGCATGTGCCCCGCCGGATCGATGCGAAAATCGCCCGCCACGATCGCCTGCCCGTCGATCACCCAGGACGCAGCGAGGCTTTCGGGAACGAACCAGTCCTCGAGGTTGCGGACGATCTGATCCTCGTCATCGGGCATGTGCTCCACCCGGACCAGCACCGAACAGAGGCGCCGTCCGGGCGCCACGCTCAGCCAGTCAGAGGGAAAGACCTCGGCCTTGACCGGATCGAACGGCCGTTCGGGCAGACCGGGCGCGAAGGCCGAATAGGTAACGAATTCGGTATGGCTTTCCCATTTGAGCGTGCTGCGCCCGAGATCGCCCGACCAATGCGTCGCGCCCGGCTGCGGATGTGCCGCGCCGTGCCGGTCCAGAAGCGCGATCAGATGCGCCCGGTCGAGCGCCCTGTCCCGGTTCGCGGCATCCACGGGTTCCTTGATCGCCAGATAGACGGCATGGCACGGCGCTTCGAGCGACGGGAACGGCCGCGCATGAAGCTCGTTGACCAGAGCGTAGCGTTGCGGATGGTCTTCGAGCGGCGGCATCGTGGTCTCCCGGCCTGTGGCGGGCAAGATGCGCCGGCAGCGCCGCCTTGGCAACTGGGAAAAGCGTTGCAGCGGAAGGGTTTATAAGAATACCGGCGTATACGGCGCGGGGCGGCCCTGCAAGCGGGGCCGCCCGCAGGCGCTTCGGGCGCGATCAGTCGATCAGCGGCAGGAGGGCATCGAGGCTCTTCTTTGCATCACCGTAGAACATGCGCGTGTTCTCCTTGTAGAACAGCGGGTTCTCGATACCGGAATAACCCGTGCCCTGACCGCGCTTGGACACGAAAACCTGCTTGGCCTTCCACACCTCGAGCACCGGCATGCCGGCGATCGGGCTGTTGGGGTCTTCCTGCGCCGCCGGATTGACGATGTCGTTCGACCCGATGACGATGGCGACATCGGTGGAGGGGAAATCCTCGTTGATCTCGTCCATTTCCAGCACGATGTCATAGGGCACCTTGGCCTCGGCCAGAAGAACGTTCATGTGACCCGGCAGTCGCCCCGCGACCGGGTGGATCGCAAAGCGCACCGTCTTGCCCTTGGCGCGGAGCTTGCGCGTCAGCTCGCTCACCGATTGCTGCGCCTGTGCCACGGCCATGCCATAGCCCGGCACGATGATGATGCTGTCGGCATCGTTGAGCGCCGCCGCCACGCCTTCGGTGTCGATGGCGATCTGCTCGCCCTCGATCGCCTGCGCAGGGCCGGCCGGTCCGCCGAAGCCGCCGAGGATCACGCTGATGAAGCTGCGGTTCATCGCCTTGCACATGATGTAGGACAGGATCGCCCCCGACGAGCCCACCAGCGCACCCACCACGATCAAGAGGTCATTGCCGAGGCTGAACCCGATCGCCGCTGCCGCCCAGCCCGAATAGCTGTTGAGCATCGACACCACCACCGGCATGTCCGCGCCGCCGATCCCCATGATGAGGTGATAGCCGATGAAGAACGCAAGCAGCGTCATCAGGATCAGCGTCCAGATGCCCGCATCGTTGAAGTAGAGCACCCCGAGCACCACCGACGCCGCGGCAGCCCCCGCGTTGAGCATGTGCCCGCCCGGAAGCTTTTTCGCCGCCGTATCGACCTTGCCCGCCAGCTTGCCAAAGGCGATCACCGATCCGGTGAAGGTCACTGCGCCGATGAACACGCCGAGGAATACCTCGACCCGCAGGATCGCCACCTCGACGCCCGTCTTCTTGGCCAGCACCGCCGCGAAGCCGTCAAGCCCCGTGCGCGCCGCATCGTCCATGGCCAGAACGCGGCCGAGCTCGATATCGGCATTGAACCCGACGAACACGGCCGCAAGACCCACGAGGCTGTGCATCGCCGCCACAAGCTGCGGCATCTCGGTCATCTGCACGCGCTGCGCGATGGTCCAGCCGATGGCACCGCCGAGGCCGATCAGGATGATCGACACACCCCAGAGGCCCGCACCCGGTCCGATCAGCGTGGCGACGACCGCCAGCGCCATCCCGGCCATGCCATACCAGACCGCGCGCTTGGCGCTCTCCTGCCCCGAAAGCCCGCCGAGCGACAGGATGAAAAGGATCGCCGCAACAACATAGGCGGCGGTCGTGAAGCCGTAATCCATTGCCCCGTCTCCTTACGACTTCTGGAACATGGCGAGCATGCGCCGGGTGACGAGGAAGCCGCCGAAGATGTTGATCCCCGCCATGAACACCGACAGCGCGGCAAGCAGGATCACCAGCAGGTTGCCCGACCCGATCTGCATCAGCGCGCCGAGGATGATGATCGACGAGATCGCATTCGTGATCGCCATGAGCGGCGTGTGCAGGCTGTGCGAGACGTTCCAGATCACCTGGAACCCGACGAAGACCGCCAGCACGAAGACGATGAAATGCTGCATGAAGCTTGCAGGGGCCACCAGCCCCACGGCCAGCAGCAGCGCGCCCCCGACGGCCAGCAGCGTCACCTGATCACGCGTCTGCTTGGCAAAGGCCGCCCTTTCCTGCGCGCGCCGTTCCTCGGGCGTCGGCTCCTTGACCTTTTCCTTGGGCTTGGCGGCGGCGATCGCCTGGATCTTCGGCGGCGGCGGCGGATAGGTGATCTCGCCCTGGTGAACGACGGTCGCGCCGCGGATCACGTCATCCTCCATGTTATGGACGATCACGCCGTCCTTCTTCGGCGTCAGGTCCGTCAACATGTGCCGGATGTTGGTGGAATAGAGCGTGCTGGCCTGCGCCGCCATCCGGCTGGGGTAGTCGGTATAGCCGACCACGGTCACCCCGTTGTCGCTGACCACCTTCTGGTCCGGCACCGTCAGATCGCAGTTGCCGCCCCGCTCGGCCGCAAGGTCGATCACCACCGATCCCTGCTTCTGCAGCGCCACCATGTCGGCCAGCCAAAGCTTGGGCGCCGGACGGCCCGGGATCAGCGCGGTGGTGATGACGATGTCCATGTCGGGCGCAAGCTCGCGGAACTTGGCAAGCTGCTTCTCGCGGAACTCCGGGGCGGACGGGGCGGCATAGCCGCCCGTGGCGGCGCCGTCCTGCTTGTCCTCGAATTCGAGGAACACGAAATTCGCGCCCATCGATTCGATCTGCTCGGCCACCTCGGGCCGCACGTCAAAGGCATAGACGATCGCGCCGAGGCTCACCGCCGTGCCGATCGCGGCGAGGCCCGCAACCCCCGCGCCCACCACCAGCACCTTGGCCGGGGGCACCTTGCCCGCCGCCGTGACCTGCCCGGTGAAGAACCGGCCGAAGTTGCTGCCCGCCTCGATCACCGCACGATAGCCGGCGATATTGGCCATGGACGACAGCGCATCCATCTTCTGCGCGCGGCTGATGCGGGGGACCATGTCCATCGCGATCACCGTCGCGCCCCGCGCCTTGCACTGCTCGAGCAGATCGGGGTTCTGCGCCGGCCAGAAGAACGAGATCAGCGTCTGCCCCGCGCGCAGATGCTCGGCCTCATGCGGCTCGGGCCCGCGCACCTTGACCACCACATCGACCGACGACCAGAGCGCGGCGGCATCCGGCAGCACCTCGACCCCGACCGCGCGATAGGCCGCATCGGTAAAGCCGGCCTTCGCCCCCGCCCCCGCCTCGATGGCGCAGGTATGGCCCAGCTTCATCAGCTGGACGGCCGAGTCGGGCGTCATGGCGACGCGCGCCTCGCCCTCGAAAATCTCTTTCGGTGCGCCGATCTTCACAGGCGGTTCTCCCTCGTGGCTGTCATTCCGGCAGTCCCGGGCCTCTTCCCTTGCGTGCTCCTCTAGCACCGCGCAACAATCTTGCACAAGCGCCTGCGGCATCGGATGCCGCGCAGCGGCGACAACCGGATGCCGCGCGTCTCAGATCCATCGGCGGACGCGCGATGCCCAGTCCTCGTAGGCGGCGCCGAAGGCGGCGCGCAGCCGCGCCTCTTCCGGCAGGATGAAGCGCCGCGTGATGACGGCAACGAAAACCGGCACCAGCACGAGCGACGGCCAGGCCCCCCAGCGCAGGCACAGGCCCGCCAGCACCAGCACATCGCCCAGATAGATCGGGTTGCGGGACAACCGGTAGACCCCGGTGGTGATGAGCGCGCGCGGCGTCTCGTGCGGGACGATCGTCGTGCGCGCGCGAACGAACCGGCGCACCGCAGCCAACATCAACGCCGCCCCGGCCAGAACGAGCAGCGTCCCCGGCCAATAGGCGATTCCCGGGCCGCCGAGCGGCAGCACCGCCGCCTGCACGAAGGCGATGGCGACAAAGCCGGCGAGCCACACCGGCGGGTAGTCGAGCGTCATGCGCATGCCGCACCTCCACGCGCCTTGTATCCGCTGCGCATGACGGCAAGACTGCGGCAAATCGGAACGGGGGGAAGATCATGCTCGAGGGGCGCCATGCGCTGGTCACGGGCGGCGGGACGGGGATCGGCCTTGCCATCGCGCAGGCGCTGGCGGGCGCCGGCGCTGCGGTGACGATCACCGGGCGGCGGGCGGATGTGCTCGCCGCGGCGGCAGAGGGGACGGCGGGCCTCCATCCGCTGACGATGGATGTCGCGGACGAGGCCAGCGTGACCGGCGGGATCGCGGCGGCGGCCTCGGCCCGCGGGCCGGTCACGATCTGCATCGCCAATGCCGGCATCGCCGAGGGCCGGTCGCTGACCAAGACCGATCTCGCCTTCTGGCGGCAGATGATGGCGATCAACCTCGACGGCGCGTTCCTGACGATGCGCGAATGCCTGCCGGCGATGCGCGAGGCCGGCTGGGGGCGCATCATCGCCGTATCGTCGATCGCGGGGCTGCGCGGCCTGAAGGGCGCGCCGGCCTATACCGCCTCCAAGCATGGCATGATCGGCCTCGTGCGGGCCGTGTCCGAGGATATGCTGGGCAGCGGGATCACGGCCAATGCGCTCTGCCCCGCCTATGTCGAGACCGAGATCGTCACCCGCAACACCGCGAGCATCGCCGCCCGCGCGCGCATCAGCCATGACGCCGCGCTCAAGATCATGGTGGACGCCAACCGCCACGGCCGCCTGATCGCCCCGGCCGAGGTCGCGGCGGCCGCGCTCTGGCTCTGCGGGCCGGGGTCGGACAGCGTGAGCGGGCAGGCGATCGAGATCGCGGGCGGGCAGGCGTGACGCTCGAGGACCGCATCCGGGCGAGTTTCGCGCGGCAGGGGATGATGGCGACGCTTGAGGCGCGGCTCGAGGCCATCGCGCCCGGTGCCGTGACGCTTGCTGCGCCCATCACGCCGGCGGTCGCCCAGCAGCACGGCGCGGGCCACGCCGCCCTCGCCTTTGCCCTCGGCGATTCGGCGGCCGGTTACGCCGCGCTCACGATGCTGCCCGGGGCGGTGGAGGTGATGACGGCCGAGATCAAGATCAACCTTTTGCGCCCCGCGGTCGGCGCGTCCCTGATCGCGCGCGGAACCGTGCTGAAGGCGGGGCGGCGGCTGATCGTGGTGCGGGCGGATGTGTTCGCGGCATCCGAGGGACAGGAGAGGATGGTGGCCGCGCTGCTCGGCACGATGGTCCCGGTCGATCCCTGAGGAGAGGGGCCCTGAGGCGGGGGGCTGTCCGCCCCCCGTCGGGGCGATGCCCCGACTCCCCCCGAGAGTATTTGCGGAACGATGAAGTCAACGCCCGAGGCCGGCGGGCGGCGCGATCCCGTGGATGCGGGCGGCGGCGGTCAGCGTATTGGCCAGCAGGCAGGCGATCGTCATCGGCCCCACCCCGCCCGGAACCGGCGTGATCGCCCCGGCGAGGGGCGCGACGGCCGCGAAATCGACATCGCCGACGAGGCGCGCCTTGCCGTCGCGCGTCACGCGGTTGATGCCCACATCGATCACCGTCGCGCCGGGGCGCACATGCGCCGGCCCGATCATCTCGGCCCGCCCGACCGCCGCGATCAGGATGTCGGCGCGGCGGCAGGTTTCGGCCAGAT
Organism: Gemmobacter sp.; assembly: GCA_046292445.1. GTDB lineage: Bacteria > Pseudomonadota > Alphaproteobacteria > Rhodobacterales > Rhodobacteraceae > CALIZF01. The sequence continues at coordinate 27,373 of JBKBQT010000026.1, read as the reverse complement.
CGCGGGTGCGCGAATGGGCGATGGTCACCGTGCAGCTTTCGCCCAGCAGAAGCTGCGCCATCGGCTTGCCCACGATGTTCGACCGGCCGACCACGACCGCCTCGGCCCCGGCGAGACTGCCCAGATGGCCCTTGAGCAGCATCAGGCAACCGAGCGGCGTGCAGGGAACCATCGCGGCCTGCCCCGTTGCCAGCCGCCCGGCATTGACAACATGGAACCCGTCCACATCCTTGGCCGGGTCGATCGCATTGATGACCGCCGTCGCATCCAGATGCGCCGGCAGCGGCAGTTGCACCAGGATGCCATGCACCGCCGGATCGGCGTTGAGCCGCGCGATCAGCGCCATCAGCGTGTCGCGATCCGTATCCGCGGGCAGGCGATGCTCGAACGAGGCCATGCCGGCCTCGAGGGTCGCGGCGTGCTTGTTGCGCACATAGACCTGGCTCGCCGGATCCTCGCCCACCAGCGCGACGGCGAGGCCGGGGCGGAAGGGGAGCGCGGCGACGGCCGCGCCGATCCGGGCGCGCAGGGTTGCGGCAAAGGCCTTGCCGTCGATCAGATGCGCCATCAGAACAGCCCCTCGATCTCGCCGGCACCGTTCAGCCGGATCACTTCGGCCGAGGGCACGCGGGGCAGGCCGGGCATCGTCATGATCTCGCCGCAGATCGCCACGACGAAACCGGCCCCGGCCGACAGCCGCACCTCGCGCACCGGCACCGTGTGCCCTTCGGGCGCGCCGCGCAATGTGGGGTCGGTCGAGAACGAATACTGGGTCTTGGCCATGCAGACCGGTAGGTGGCCGTACCCCGCCGCCTCCCATGCCGCGAGCTGGTCGCGCACCGCCTTGTCGGCCGTCACGGCACCGGCGCGGTAGATGCGGGTGGCGATGGTCTCGATCTTGTCCCACAGCGGCATGGCGTCGGGATAGAGCGGGGCAAAGGCGGACGGCCCGTCAGCCAGGGCCACCACGCGATGCGCCAGCGCCTCGATCCCGGCGCCGCCCTCGGCCCAGTGTTGGCAGAGGATCGCCTCGGTCCCGAGCTCGGCTGCCCGCGCCTCGACCGCTGCAATCTCGGCGGCCGTATCGGTGCCGAAATGGTTGATGGCCACCACAACCGGCACGCCGAAGCCGCGCAGGTTCTCGATATGCCGGGCGAGGTTGGCGCAGCCGCGCAGGACGGCCGGCACATCCTCGCGCCCGAGGTCGCCCTTGCCGGCGCCGCCGTTCATCTTGAGCGCCCGGATCGTCGCCACCAGCACCACGGCACTGGGTGCGAGGCCCGCCTTGCGGCATTTGATATTCATGAACTTCTCGGCCCCGAGGTCGGCGCCGAAACCTGCCTCGGTCACCACATAATCGGCCAGCCGCAGCGCCGTCGTCGTTGCGATCACGGAATTGCAGCCATGGGCGATGTTGGCAAAGGGACCGCCATGGACGAAGGCGGGGTTGTTTTCCAGCGTCTGCACGAGGTTGGGCTGCATCGCATCGCGCAAGAGCACAGTCATCGCCCCGTCGGCCTTCAACTCGCGGCAGGTCACGGGGCGCCGGTCGCGGGAATAGCCCACGATGATGTCGCCCAGCCGCCGCTCGAGATCGGCCAGATCGCGCGCGAGGCACAGGATCGCCATCACCTCGGAGGCCACCGTGATGTCGAACCCCGTCTGCCGCGGGAAGCCGTTCGCCACGCCCCCCAGCGACACCACGATGTCGCGCAGGGCGCGATCGTTCATGTCCATCACCCGCCGCCAGGTGATCCGGCGTTCGTCGAGGTCGAGCGCATTGCCCCAGTAGATGTGGTTGTCGATCATCGCCGCGAGCAGGTTGTGCGCCGCCGTGATCGCGTGGAAATCGCCGGTGAAGTGGAGGTTCATGTCCTCCATCGGCACCACTTGCGCCATGCCGCCGCCCGCAGCCCCGCCCTTCATCCCGAAGTTGGGGCCGAGCGACGCCTCGCGGATGCAGACGACCGCGCGCTTGCCGATGCGGTTCAGCCCGTCGCCGAGCCCGACGGTCGTCGTCGTCTTGCCCTCGCCGGCGGGGGTCGGGTTGATCGCGGTCACGAGGATCAGCTTTCCCTGCGGCCGGTCCTGGATTCCGGCGATGAAGGGTGCCGCGATCTTGGCCTTGTCGTGGCCATAGGGAACGAGATGTTCAGGCGGGATGCCCAGTGCCGCCCCGATCGCGGCAATCGGCCGCTTGGTTGCGGCGCGCGCGATCTCGATATCGCTTTTCGCGGTCATGTTGTCCCCCCGGTTCGCGGGGCAGGCGCCCCCGCCTGTTGTGCTACCGTCCCGATCCGCGCGGACAAGCGGTTTTTGCGACACGATCCGGTCCGATCGCGCCGCGCGCGGTGGATCCGCACCGGCGCAGCGGTGCGCGGGCCGATGACCGTTGCGTCGATGGCGCCGGGGTGGCGGCCTTGCCGCGCAGGGGCGCCCGCGGTGGCGCATGGCTGTCGGGCACGCCAGCCGAACGGCGGGCCCGGTGTGGTCAGACGTCCGGTTGCCAGGCCCGCTGCGTTGGCACATGCAGTCGGACCGAGCCCCCGACCTGCCATGTCCCCTCGCGCTCGACCCAGGCGGTCACGCCCCGTCGTCCTTTTGCGGCGGCCTTGAACCGGGCGCCGACGCCGCCGGCGTCGCGCTCGATCTCGCGTGCCGGGAGGCTGCAGGGCAGGTTCTGCATATCCACCACCACCGTCGCGCCGTCTTCGGCCTGGAGGCGGGACGACGGCGGCAGATGCGTGAGGTCCGGGATGCCCGCGATCACTGCCGTCGCCCCGACCGACGCGGGGTCCAGCGCGGCAACGCCCATGGCCGCCGCGATTGCCGCGAGTTCCTCGGCCGACAGGATCGACAATTGTCGCGTGTTGCGGATCGGCGTGCCCCTCGGGTGCTGTGCGACCACGCGCGAGCAGGATGCGCGTGTCAGCCCTGAATGCGCCTCGCCCGAAGGGCCGGCGAAGGTCAGCGTCAGAGAGGCGACCGGCATGGAGCGCAGACCGGCCATGCGGCTGTCAACCCGGCCAAGCCAGACGATCCTGCCGGTCCATGCCGTTGGCGTCAACGCAGGCATCGCGGAACCGGCCTTTGGCACCGGCCCGAGGCCGCCGCCCGGCCCGATCCAAACGGGCCTGCCACGCGGCCGGCGCCGTCGCGGCACGTCCTGCCGATCCGGGCGCGGGCCGACAGCGCGGCGCGCAACCGGCCCCGCCGCACCGTCAGACCGAAGGCTCCGGTTCAAGCCCGCCCTCGGGCTTGACGCTCTTGGGCCGCGTCTTGGGGATGCTGACGAGGCTCGGGATCCCTCCGCCCTTCGGCTTGTCGTCACCCGGATCGTCGCTGTCGAGTGCCTCGCCCGCGATCACCTTGCGGATCTCGTCGCCCGTCAGCGTTTCGTATTCCAGCAGGCCCTTGGCGAGCCGCTCGAAATCCTCCGACTTCTCGAGGAGGATGCGCCGTGCCGTCTCATACCCTTCGTCGATCAGACGCTTCACCTCGTCCTCGATCGCCCGCTTGGTCTCGGCCGAGACGCTGAACCCGGCGGCATTGCCCTGATAGCCCTCGTGCGCCTCAGCATAGTCGATGTTGCCGATGACGTCCGACATTCCCCAGCGCATCACCATCGCCCGCGCCAGGCTCGACGCCTGCATGATGTCGCCGGCCGGCCCCGAGGAAACGCCCTCTTCCCCATACTTGATGATCTCGGCCGCCTTGCCGGCCATGGTCATGGCGATCTTCTGCTTGGCCTCGTCCTTGTGCATGTTGAGCCGGTCCATCTCCGGCAGGCTCACCACCATGCCGAGCGCGCCGCCGCGCGGGATGATGGTTGCCTTGTAGACCGGATCGCACTTGGGCAGGTTCATGCCGACGATGGCGTGGCCGGCCTCGTGATAGGCGGTCTTTTCCTTCTGGTCGGCCGTCAGGACCATCGAGCGCCGCTCGGCCCCCATCATCACCTTGTCCTTGGCGTTTTCGAAATCGTCCATCGTGACGAAACGCCGGCCCACGCGCGCCGCCGTCAGCGCCGCCTCGTTCACGAGGTTGGCAAGGTCGGCCCCCGAAAAGCCGGGCGTGCCGCGCGCGATGGTGCGCAGATCGACATCCGGGCCGATCGGCACCTTGCGGGCATGGACCGAAAGGATCTTCTCGCGCCCCTTGATATCGGGGTTGGGGACGTGGATCTGCCGGTCGAACCGGCCCGGGCGCAGCAGCGCCGGGTCGAGCACGTCCTTGCGGTTGGTCGCCGCAACGATGATGACGCCTTCGTTCGCCTCGAACCCGTCCATCTCGACCAGAAGCTGGTTGAGCGTCTGTTCCCGCTCGTCGTTGCCGCCGCCGATGCCAACGCCGCGCGCCCGGCCGACCGCGTCGATCTCGTCGATGAAGACGATGCAGGGTGCGTTCTTCTTGGCCTGTTCGAACATGTCGCGCACCCGGCTCGCGCCGACGCCGACGAACATCTCGACGAAATCCGAACCCGATATGGTGAAGAACGGCACGCCCGCCTCACCCGCGATCGCGCGGGCGAGCAGCGTCTTGCCGGTGCCGGGCGGGCCGACGAGCAGCGCGCCCTTGGGGATCTTGCCGCCGAGGCGGCTGAACTTCTGCGGGTTGCGCAGGAATTCGACGATTTCCTCAAGCTCTTCCTTGGCCTCGTCGATGCCCGCGACGTCGTCGAAGGTCACCCGCCCGTGCTTTTCGGTCAGCAGTTTCGCCCGGCTCTTGCCGAAACCCATCGCCCCGCCGCGCCCGCCGCCCTGCATGCGGTTCATGAAGAAGATCCAGATTCCGATCAGCACGAGGAACGGCAACCACAGCGACAGCGCCGACAGGAAGCCCGAGCTTTCCTGCGGCTCGGCCCGCACCTCGACCCCCCGCGCGATCAGCCTGTCGGCCACATTCTCGCCCGCCGGGCGGATGGCCACATACTGCCCGCCGTCGCGCGAGCGGATGATGACCCGCTCGCCGTCGAGCACAACCGACGACACGGTGCCGTTGTCCACCCGGCTGATGAAGTCGGAGTAGGAAATCGACCGGGCCGAAGACGTGCTCTGCCCGCCGCTGAACAGGTTGAACAGCGCGAGGATGAGCAGGAACAGCACGACCCAGAAGGCGATATTCCGCATGTTGCCCACGAGAAACTCCTTGAACCGGGCGCCGCATCGTTGCGGCCTTGCCGTTAAGATAGAGATAACCGGGGGACGTTCAATCCGCCTTGACTGTGGCGAAAAAGCCCGCGTCCATCGTCGCCCGCCAGGCGCCGGGCCGGCCTGCGACCGGCGCGGCAAGCAGACGGGCGCCGTCCCAGACCCCGGGCGAGGCAAGCAGCACCGCCCGCGGCAGGCCGATCGACCGCCAGCCCGGGCAGTCGGCAAGGCCCGCGGCCCCGAGCGCAGCCACCGTCGCCGGCGGCCCCGTCACGTGCCACCGACCGTCCCAGACCGCCCCGACGGGCACGGCGCCCCCGGCCGCCCGCAACTCGCGCACGATCCACCCCGCCCCCGGCAGAACCCGCGCGCCGTGCAGCGTCGCCGCCCCGCCGCCGGCAATCGCCGCCGCCGCCCGCGCCAGATCGGCCCGGCGCGGCCCGTGCGCGGTGCCGCCGATCCAGCGGAACGCCGCGTCGAGCAGGCGCCGCCGCACCTCCTCGGGCTGCGCGGCCAGCGCGGCGCGGTCGAGCGCAAGCGCGCCGCCCGCCTCGCGGAAAACCAGCCCTGCCGCTGCCGCCGTCTGCGCCTCCAGCGCCGCCCGCACCTGCGCCAGATGCCCGGCCACCGCCGCCAGCGTCTCGGCCCCGATCCCGAGCGGGGCGAGCGCGGCAAGCGCCCGGCGCGCCTGTGTGCGCCCGAAGGCCGGATCGTCGTTCGTCGGATCCTCGACCCAGCCGATCCCCTCGCGCCGCAGCATCGCGCGCAGCGCCGGCCGCCGGACGCCCAGCAGCGGGCGCAGCCACGTCACCCCCATCGCCTCGCGCCGCGCCGCCATCGCGGCAAGGCCATCCACCCCGGACCGGCGGGCAAGGCGCATCAGGAACGTCTCGGCCACGTCGTCGGCGGTATGGCCGAGCGCGACCGCCGGCAGGCCACGCCCCCGCGCCCATTCCGCCAGCAGCGCCATGCGCCCGTCGCGCGCGGCCTCCATCAGGTTGCCGCGCCCGTCCCAGTGCCAGCGCAGGATGCTGTGCTCCACCCCGAGCCGCGCGCAAAGCGCCGCGACCCCCGCAGCCTCGGCGGCAGAGGCGGCGCGCAATCCGTGATCGACCGTCGCCGCAGCGACCGCCACGCCCGCCCGCACCGCGAGGACCAGAAGCGCGACCGAATCGCCGCCCCCCGACACCGCGATGCCGACCGGCCCCGGCCCCAGCGCAGCCGCGACCGTGCCCGCCAGCGTCACCCGCAGCCGAGCGCCGACGCCGCCGCCGCCGCATTGCCCGCCGCCATGCTGCCCGGAAAGCGCGTCCCGACCTCGCCCAGCGTCACGCAGGCCTCGGCCCGCTGGCCGAGCGTGCCGAGCGCGAGGCCCAGCCGGTAGAGCGCATCGGCCGCGCGCGGCCCCGCCGGATCGCCCGAAAAGCTGTCGAGATAGGCGCGCGCCGCCGCGGCCGTCTCGCCCAGCCCGCTCAGTGCCTCGCCGCGCAGGAACTGCGCCTCGCCCGTCAGCGGATCGCCCGGGCGGGCCGCGGCAAAGGCCTCAAGGATCGCGAGGGCGGCGCGAAAGTCACCCTGACCGAGCACCTCCCGGGCCCGGTCAAGATCCGCCTGCGCGCCCGTCGCCGCGCCCTGCTGGGCGGGGGCGGGCTGGCCGGGGGCGGGCCCGGCCGGGGTCGGCGCGCCGAGCGGCGCGGGCTGGCCAAGGGCGGCGATGTCGCCGCCCTCGAGCTCGGTCAGGCGGAATTCGAGATCGGCGATCCGGTTGGTCCCGTCGGCCACGATCCGCTCGATGCGCAGTTGCAGCGCCTCGGTCCGCGCGTTGAGCGAGGTCAACGCCGCCTCGATCGCGTCCATCCGGTCGAGCGCCGAGACGCCGCCGAATGCCGAGAGCGTGCCCGACGCCACCATTTCGGACCGCAGCGCCGCAATCTCGGACCCGAGCGCGGACAATTCCGCCCGGATGTCGGCAAGCGTCTGCGCCCGGTCCTGCGCCGCGCCGGCCAGCGGCCAGACCATCGCAAGGGCCAGCGCGAGCGCCCGGATCACGTCAGGCCCCGGCGCCGAGCGACAGGACCGTCACCGCGCGGCGGTTGCGGGCATAGCAGGCCTCGGTCGAACAGACCTCGACGGGCCGTTCCTTGCCGTAGCTGACCGTGCGGATGCGCCCGGGTGCCACGCCTTGCGACACGAGGAAATCCTGCGCCGCCGAGGCGCGGCGGGCGCCGAGGGCGAGGTTGTATTCGCGCGTGCCCTGTTCGTCCGCGTGGCCTTCGACGATGATGCCGTATTGGGTGTTGGCGTTCAGCCACTGCGCCTGACCGGCGAGCGTGGACCGCGCCTCGGCGCTCAGCGTGCTCTGGTCGACGGCGAAAAAGACCCGGTCGCCCACGGTCGCGTTGAAATAGGCGATCGAGGCGGGGTTCGACGGATCGCCCAAGGGGCCCGATGTGATGCCGGGGCCGGCGATGCCGCCCGTGCCGGCGCCGGTGCCGTCGCCGGCGCCGAAGCGGCCGGGGTTGTTGCAGGCGGCCAGCGCCAGCACCGCCATCAGCAGAAGTGCGCGGGAGGGAAGGAAGGTCATGCTGCTCGTCCTCGTTATGCTCTTGGTTGGTGCGATCATAGCATCTTGCGGCGCGAGAGGGAATCGCCCCTCAGGGCAGCAGCGGCGACCAGGCGGGGTCGGAGGCGCCGCCCTGCACGGGAACCCGGCGCGGCTCGCCCCGCCCGGTGATATCCACCATGTAGAGCCCGGGCAGCCCGCCCTCGCCCGCCACCTCGCGGGTGAACATCACCACCCGCCCGTTCGGCGCCCAGGTCGGCCCCTCGTCGAGAAAGCTCGCCGTCAGAAGCCTTTCCTCGCTCCCGTCGGTGCGCATCACGCCGATGTGGAACCGCCCGCCGAGCTGCTTGGTGAAGGCGATCAGATCGCCCCGCGGGCTCCAGACCGGGGTGCCATAGCGCCCCTCGCCGCGGCTGATCCGCTGCGGCTCGCCGCCGCCCGCGGGCATGATGTAAAGCTGCTGCGTGCCGGCGCGGTCGCTCTCGAACACGATCCGGGCGCCGTCGGGGGAATAGGATGGCGCGGTCTCGATCGACGGCGCGCTGGTCAGGCGGGTGCGGCGCAGACTGGCGAGGTCGAGCGCATAGATGTCCGTATTGCCGCCCTGCGCGAGGCTGAACACCACCGTCTGTCCGTTGGGCGAGAAGCGGGGGGCAAAGGTCATCTCGCCCGGCTGCTCGCCAAGCCCCCGCCGCGCGCCGGTCGCCACATCCATCAGCACGATCTGCGGAAAGCCGCTTTCATAGGACGTGTAGAGGATCCGGTCGCCCGCCGGCGAGAAGCGCGGCGCGAGCACGATATGCGCGCCGTCCGTCAGCGGCTGCAGGTTCGCGCCGTCATAGTCCATCACGGCAAGCCGCTTGACGCGGGCGTTCTTCGGCCCTGTCTCCTGCACGAAGACCACGCGGCTGTCGAAATAGCCGCCCTCGCCGGTGATGCGGGAATAGACGGCGTCGGCCACCTTGTGCGCCATGCGGCGCCAGCCCTGCGGCGTGCCCGCGAACTGGAGCCCCTCGCCCATCTGCTGACCCGAGAACACGTCGAACAGGCGGAACTTGACCACCAGCCGCCCGCCCTGCTGGCTGACCGCGCCCGTCACCAGCGCCTGCGCATTGACCGCGCGCCAGTCTGCATAGGCCACCGGCGCGCCGAAATCGGCGATGCGGGCGATATGCGCGCTTTCCGGCACCTCGCGGAAGAGACCCGAGCCGACCAGATCCGCGACGACCAGTTGCGCGATGTCGCGGCCGAACTGCCCTGCCCCGCCCTCGTCCACGAAGGTCGGCACGGCCAGCGGCAGCGGCTCGATCACGCCTTCGGTGATCTGGATGCGCAGCGGCTGCGCGGCGACAGGCAGCGCCGCCAATGCCGCAAGACAGAGCATCATCGCAGCCGCGATCCCACGCATTCCCCGTCCCCTCGTCACCACTCTCTCCCTGATATCGCGGTTCGGGCCGGGCTCTATGCCGCGCGGTTTCACGATCGCGTGGGCCTGTCTCATCGCAGCCGCATCCCGTTGTAGTCGAATTCCATCTCGATCTCGCGCCAGGTCTCGTATTTCTCGGGCGGCAGGTTGGCGTTGCGGGCGCAGCGCAGGATGGTCCGGCGCGCGATGTCATAGGCGGTGCGCCCGGCCGCCTCGGTCGGCGCGTCGGCGCGGATCAGCCGGACCGCTTCGGCATCGCCGTCCGGCTTCATCGTGATCGCAACGAGGATCACCGAGCGCAGCGTGTCCGTCGAGGCGCTGCCGACCGACCAGCACTGGCTGATCGCCCGGCGCATGCCGTCGATCTCGCCCGCCGTCAGCGGCGGCCCCGCGGCGGCCCGGCCCGCGCCGCCCGTCCCCTGCCCGCTGGCGGCCGGGGCGGGCCGGGCGGCGGCAACCTCGGCGGCGACGGCAGCCGATACGGCATCGGCCACGGCATCCGCCCCCGGCTGCGCGGCTGCGGCGGCAGGACGCGCGCGCGGGCGCTGCGACACCGCGGGGGCCGCGCTGGCCACTTCGGTCGGGGGCGGGGCCGCAGGGGGCGGGGCATCCTGTTCGGCTGTCCGCGTCGCCTCGGTCACGATCCGGGTGGTCGCCTCTTCCGGTGCCCTCGCCTCCTGCGGCGGCTCGGGGCGCGCGGCAGGCGCCGGTTCCGGCGTCACGGCCGGGGCCGCGTCCTGCGCGACGCGCGCATCCTCGGGCGGGGCCGGTGTCGGCTCGGGCGCAACGCGCTGGACCGGGCGGGGGGCCGGGCGCGGGCTGACGATCGGCAGCGGCGCAGGCGCCGGCTCGGCGACGGGCGGGGGGGGAGCGGGTGGGGCGGGCTCGGGCTGCGGGTCGGGCTGAGCAACCGCTTCGGGCAACCGCTCGGCCGCCGCGTCGGGCGGGGGCCGGGCGGGCTCGGGCGCCGTTGGCGCGGTAGGCGGCGGCTCGGCCACCGGGGCCGGCTCCGGCGCAACGGGCGCGGGCAGCGCAGCGGCGGCGTCGGCCGCATCGGGCCGGGGCGCCGGGGCGGCGGCAAGCGCCGCGAACTCGGCGGACGAGATCAGCGACACCTCGGTCGTATTGACCACGAACGCCGGTTCGCGCGGAAAGAACAGCCCCGCGAGCGCGATCCACAGGATCGCCCCGAGGTGGACCAGACCCGAGATCATCAGGCCCGGCTGCATCGCGCCCCCGCGCATCGCTGCGCCTCAGCCGCGCGGCGCCGCCGCGGGCGGCGCGCCGAACCGCGGCCCGTCGGTATCGGTCACCAGCCCGATGTTGCGAAAGCCCCCGGCATTGAGCGCCCCCATCACCTGCGCCACCCGGCCGTAGGGAATGGCGCTGTCGGCGCGCAGGAAAACCTTGTCGCTGCGCCGCTCGGCCGCGACGGCGGCAAGGCGCGGGATGAGCTCGCCCTCCGCCACCTCGGACGTCTGGATCAGGATGAGGCCGTCCGCGGTCAGCGTGATCGTCAAGGGCTCTTCCTGCTCGGCCGGCAGCGCCTGGGCAGCAGTGCGCGGCAGCTCCACCGGAACGCCCACGGTCAAGAGCGGCGCGGCGACCATGAAGATGATGAGCAGCACGAGCATCACGTCCACGAATGGCGTGACGTTGATCTCGCTCATGGGGCGTGCGGCGCGCCGGCGCCGCCCGCGCCGCCGACCGCCGCCGCCCGACTGGACGACCCCGCCCGCCATCTCAGGCCGCGTCCAGCTGGCGCGACAGGATGGTGGCGAATTCGTCGGCGAAAGCCTCGTAACCGCCGGTGATCCGTTCGGCATCCCCGGTCAGCTTGTTGTAGAACACCACCGCCGGGATCGCGGCGACAAGGCCGATGCCGGTCGCCAGCAGCGCCTCGGCGATGCCCGGGGCGACGACGGCAAGGTTGGTGTTCTGGCTGATCGCGATCTGCTCGAAGGCATGCTTGATGCCCCAGACCGTGCCGAACAGGCCGATGAACGGCGCGGTCGAGCCGGTCGTGGCAAGGAACGACAGCCCGGCCGTCAGCCGCTCGGCCTCCTTGGCGATGGCGACGTCCATGCTGCGGTCGATGCGCGCCTGCGCCCCGGCGATCAGCGCGCCATCCTGCCGGTGGCTGCGGCGCCATTCGGCCATGCCGGCGGCGAACACCTTTTCCGAGGCCCCGGCCGGTTCGGGGGGGAGCGTCTCGAACAGCTCGTCGAGCGGCTCGCCCGACCAGAACTTGGCATCGAAGGCCGCCGAATCGACGCGCGCCGCGCGATACTGCAGATGCTTGGTGATGATGATCGCCCAGGACCACACCGACATGGCCAGCAGCAGCAGCATCACCACCTGCACCGTCAGCGTGGCGCGGGCGAACAGCGCGAAAAGCGAAAAGTCGATCTCTTGCGCCGCGGCAAGGGTCGTGGTGTCCATGGGCCTGCTCGTGTGTCGGGGCACCGTCTGACGCGGCGCATTGCCACGGTTCTACCGCGATTTCGACCCGAGCGCCACCACATCCGCGTGTGTTCGCCGACATCGCGGCGTCATGCGGCGGCGAAAGCCGCACGAAGCGCCGGGGGCAGCCGTGCCGGGGTGCCCGAAGCGGTCAGCGCGACCAGGGTTACCGCCGCATCGAACAGCCGATCGCCCCCCCGCCAGACCGCCTGATCCAGCATGATACGCGCCCCGGTCATGCCGCGCGGCACGGTGCGCACTTCGAGCATGTCGTCGAACCGCGCCGGCGACAGATAGTCAGCCTCGATCCGCCGCACGGCAAAGACAAGGCCCGCCTCGGCCTTCAGCCTGACCTGGTCGATCCCGAGCCCGCGCACCCATTCGCTGCGCGCCCGCTCGATGAACTTCAGGTAATTGGCATAGTAGACGATCCCGGCAAGATCGGTGTCCTCGTAATAGACGCGGATCGGAAAGACATGCGGCGGCATGGGCTGTCCCTCGTGGCACCGCGACACTATCCCTGCCCCGGCACCCCACGGCAAGCGCGCTGCGGGCGGGCGGAAACCCGCGGCCCCTGTGCCGGCGCGTTGCGGGAAAGCGCGACCGATTGCCCAGAATTCAGACATCCGCCGGCCGCGCTGGCGGGTCCGGGGCACCGAAGCCCTTGCCCTGTCCGGCGGCATGTTTAGGGTGCGGGCACTTCGACACCGACAGCCCCGAAAGAGGACACGCCGATGCCGCACCTTACAACGCTCCGCACCCTTGCCGCCGCCGCGGCGCTCGCCCTCGTCGCCCTGCCCGCTCTGGCGCAGGAAAAGACCCCGATGGACCCCCGCCTGATGACCCCCGGCAAGCTCACCGTGGGCACCGGCAATCCGGTCTATCCGCCGTGGATGCTCAACAACGATCCGGCGGGCGGCGAGGGGTTCGAGAACGGGCTCGTCTACGCGCTCGCCGCCAAGATGGGCTTTGCACCCGAGGATGTGGTCTGGACCGGCAACACCTTCGATCAGACCATCGCGCCGGGCAACAAGAACTTCGACTTCGCCATCCAGCAGATCTCGGTGACCGAGGCGCGGGCGCAGGTCGTCACCTTCAGCCAGGTCTATTTCCAGCCCGACAAGGCCGTGGTCGCCCTGCCCGACAGCGTGGTGACAAGCGCCCGGTCCTTCGCCGACCTGCGCCCGGCCCGCTGGGGCGCGGTGGTCGGCACGACCGACCTCACCTATCTCGAAACCGTGCTCGGCGTGCCGGATGCGGCGGTCTACGACGATCAGGCGGGCGTGTTCCTTGCCCTGAAATCGGGCCAGATCGACGCGACCGTGGTCGCCCTGCCGACCGCCCTGTTCGCGACCGCCGTGCAGGTGCCCGAGGCCAGGATCGTCGCGATCCTGCCGGCCGACAAGAACGACCGCGGCCATGGCCTGTTGTTCGAGAAGGACAACCCGCTGGTGGAATGGGTCGACGAGGCGCTGAGCGCGGTGATCGCCGAGGGGACGGTCGAGGCGCTCAAGGCCAAATACCTCATCGCCGACCCGAACCTGCCGATCATCGCGGAATGACCGAGACGACACGGGTGGCGGCCACGGAGGGCCGTGGCCCGCCGCCCCCGCCGCGAACCAGACGGGGCGACTGGAAGGTCGCCCTGGCCCCGACGCTGATCGCCACCGCCAGCGTGATCGCCGTGTTCGGCGCCGCGGCCTGGTGGATCGCCTCGGCGCCGAACTGGCCGCTGATCCAGCGCACCTTCTTTTCGCTCGACGACATGCGGGCGGCAGCGCCGCGCGTCTGGCAGGGATTCCTCGTGAACCTGCGCATCTGGGTGACGGTGCTCGCCTGCATCGCGGTCTGGGGCCTTGTGCTCGCCTTCCTGCGGGCTCTGCGGGGGCCGGTGTTCACACCGGCGCGCCTGTTCGTGACGCTCTATATCGACCTCTTCCGCGGGCTTCCCGCTTTGCTGCTGGTGCTGCTGTTCGGCTTCGGCATCCCGGCGCTGCGCCTTCCCGGCCTGCCGTCCTCGGGCCTGTTCTGGGGCGCGGTGGCGATGGTGCTGAGCTATGCGGCCTATGTCGCCGAGATCTACCGCTCGGGGATCGACTCCGTGCCCGAGGGACAGTATTCGGCCGCCCGCGCGCTCGGGCTGTCCGAGGCGCAGACGCTGGTCTGGGCGATCATCCCGCAGGCGCTGCGCAACGTCGCCCCGGCGCTCATGAACATCGTGGTCGCGCTGCAGAAGGATGTCGCGCTCCTGTCGATCATCGGCGTGCGCGACGCGGTGCGCGAGGCGCAGATCTACACGGCGCAGACCTTCAACTATTCGGCGCTGATCGTCGCGGCGATCCTGTTCCTCGCCGCCACCGTGCCGATGGCGCGGCTGGCCGACTGGGTCGCGCGCCGCGACCGCGCCCGGCGCACGGCGCGTGTCGCATGACGGCCAAGCTGGCCCTGACGGGGGTGACCAAATACTATGGGCGAACCCTCGTGCTCGACCGGATCGACCTGACCGTGGCCGCGCATGAGGTGGTGGCCCTGATCGGTGCGTCGGGGTCGGGGAAATCGACCCTTCTGCGCACGATCAACCGCCTCGAGCCGATCGACCACGGGTCGATCCTGCTCGACGGCGCGCCGGTGGACGGGCCCAGTTTCGGGCGGACCGGCCTGCAAAGGCGCATCGGGATCGTGTTCCAGGCCTACAACCTCTTCCCGCATCTGACGGTGATGGGCAACGTCACGCTCGCCCCCCGCCGCGTCCACGGCACCCCGCGCGCCGAGGCCGAGGCGACGGCGGCGGCCTTGCTCGCCCGGTTCGGCCTCGCCGCCTTCGCCCGCAGCTATCCCGAACAGCTTTCGGGCGGCCAGCAGCAGCGGGTGGCGATCGTGCGGGCGCTGGCGACGAACCCCGATGTGCTGCTGCTCGACGAGGTGACGGCGGCGCTCGACCCCGAGCTGATCGGCGAGGTGCTGGGCATCGTGCGCGATCTCAAGGCGGGGGGGATGACCATGGTCATCGTCACGCATGAGATGGGATTCGCCCGCGACGTGGCCGACCGGGTGTGCTTTCTCGACGGCGGCTGCATCGTCGAGGAAGGCCCGCCCGCCGCCCTGCTGCGCGCGCCGCAGCACCCGCGCACCCAGGCTTTCCTGCAGCGGATCATCGCGGCGGGGCGGCTCTGACGCCCGGGGGCGTCACTGCGCCGGCGCGATCCGGGCCGCAAGGCGCAGCGCATGCGCCGGATCGGTCGCCATCACCGGCAGGCGGGCATCATAGGCCGCCCGGATCAGCGCGCCGATCTCGGGCCGCAGGATGACCGTGCCACCGACCACGGCGAGCGGCGAGGCCTCCGTGAACGCCCGGTCGGACCACAGAAGGATCGTCTGCACCGCTTGCGAGAGCGCAAGCACGTCGGCCGGCACCGCCCGCAGGTGCTCGTCCATCCGCAGCAGGACAACCGCCGCGCGGATCGCCCCGTCGGGATCGAAGCGGAACACGCGATACTGGTTGGCCCCGGCCGCCGTCAGTCGCTCGATCAGCGGATAAAGCCCCTCGACCAGCCGGTCCAGGCCGGGCACCCCGCGCAATTCCGCCCAGTCGCGAACGAAAAAGACCATCAGGTTTGCGCCCATCTCGGCATCCGTCTCGGCCATGGCGTGACCGGCGAGGGCGCAGACCGCCTCGAAGGCGCCCTTTAGGACCGGCAGGCTCTCGGTCTCGACGCCGAACACCACGGGCACGATCGGGCGGCGCCAGCGGGCGCAGAGATAGGTGCCGTCCGCGCGGGTGAAATGGGCGGCGATGGCGTCGGGGGTCATGGCGCCTCCGTGTCGGACTGGCGGGATCGGGCTAGCGCGCGGGCACCATCCGCTTGATGGCCGCGGCATGGGCCGGATCGGCGGCGAGCGCATCGGCCGCCAGCGCCCGCGCGGCCGGCAGAAGGTCGGCCGGCTCGACGATGCGGTCCACAAGGCCCCAGGCCAGCGCCTCGCCCGCCTCGATCCGTGCCCCGCCCATCAGGATCAGCTTGGCCCGCGCCGGCCCGACCAGCGCCGCGAGCCGCGCCGGATCGGACGGTTGCGGCAGGAAGCCCAGCCGCATCACCGGGTAGAACACCCGCGTCGCGGGCACGGCGAGCCGGATGTCGCAGGCCAGCGCCATGCCGATGGCGCCGCCCGCCAGCGTGCCGTTCAGCGCCGCTATCGTCAGGCACGGCAACGCCGCGATCGCGCCCGACAGCCGTTCCCAGACCGGATCGGTCGCGAGGCCCTCCCGCGCCGCGTCAAGGTCCATCCCGGCCGAAAAGGCGCGCCCCGCCCCGGTCAGCACGAAGGCCCGGCACCCCGCCGCACCCTCGGCCGCATCGGCCAGCGCCACCAGCATCGCGCGCGTGAGCGCATTGGCCTTGTCCGGCCGGTCGAGCGTGACCAGGCGCAGCCCGCCCTCGTCCGCGATCCGGATCATGTCCCGTTTCCCCCTTGGCGCCCCTTGCCCTGCCGTTGGTAGTGTGTTCGGGCGGTAGAGCGCAACGGGGCTCAGCGCCGATCGCCGAAGGCATGCCAGCCCATGTGCCAGCGGGTCAGCGTGGTGACCGCGCAGGCGGCGGCAAAGCCGTAGGCGAGGATCGGAAACAGCCCGGGCCAGAGGCACATCGCGGCAAAGACCGCGATCGTCTCGGCGCCTTCGGTCAGGCCGCCGAGGTAGTAGATGCCCTTGGTCGGATAATCGGCCGCGCGCATCTGCCGCTGTCCCGCGATCACCGAGAAGGCGAGGAAGGATGACATCGTGCCGACGAAGGCAAAGATCAGGATCGCCGCCGGCAGCGCATTGGCCGGCGGATCGGCCAGCGCAAAGCCGACCGGAACGCTGGCGTAGAACACGAAATCGAGCGCGATGTCGAGAAACGCCCCCCGGTCGGTCGGCCCCCGGTGCCGCGCCACCATCCCGTCGAGCCCGTCGGCAATCCGGTTGGCGAGGATCGCGGCCAGCGCCGCCCCCATCCAACCCGCCCAGAGCAGGAGCGGCGCCATCAAGCCGACCGCAAAGCCCGCCAGCGTGATCTGGTCGGCCGTCACCCCCCGCGCGGCGAGCGCGCGCGCCGGCGGACCCAGCGCGCGTGCGACCAGCGGCATCAGGTAGCGGTCGATCATCCCTGCCCGCGCCCGCGCATCCAGGCATGGAACCGCGCGCCGATGCGCAGGGCGCGCGGGTCGATATGCGCGCGGCGCCATGCACCGGCCGCGTATTTGTTCGCCTCGCTCAGCGTCGGATAGGTGTGGATCGTGCCCAGGATCTTGCCGAGGCCGAGCCCGTGCTTCATCGCCAGCACGAATTCCGCCATGATGTCGGCCGCATGCTCGCCCACGATGGTCACGCCAAGGATCCGGTCCTTGCCCGGCGGGGTGAGCATCTTCACGAAACCCCGCGCCGTGCCGTCGGCGATGGCGCGGTCAAGCTCGTCGATGCCATAGGTCGTCACCGCGTAGGCCACGCCCTGCGCCCGCGCCTCGCGTTCGTTCAGCCCGACGCGCGCGATCTCGGGGTCGATGAAGGTGGCCGCGGGGATGACGCGGTAATCCGCCTTGAACCGCCGGACCGTGCCGAACAGCGCGTTGACGGTCGCATACCAGGCCTGATGCGCGGCGACATGGGTGAACTGATAGGGCCCGGCGGCATCGCCGGCGACGAAGATGTTGGGATAGATCGTCTCGAGATAGTCATTGGTCTCGATCACCCGCGACGCCGGAATCCCGAGCTCTTCCAGCCCGTAGCCCTCGATCCGCGCCGCCCGGCCGACCGCAACGAGGATGTCGTCGAACACGATCCGGCGCAGGCCCGCCGGCCCGTCCAGCTCGATCCATTTCTCGCCGTTCAGCACCCCGGCCGCCACCGCCTTGTGCCCGGTGAGCACCTGCACCCCGTCGGCCTCGAGCGCGGCGCGGGCATGGGCCGAAACCGCATCGTCCTCGCGGATCAGCAGGCGGTCGGCCTGCTCGATCTGCGTCACGGTGCTGCCAAGCCGGGCGAAGGCCTGTGCAAGCTCGCAGCCGATCGGCCCGCCGCCGAGCACCACGAGCCGTTCGGGCGGCGCCTCGCGGCCGCGCAGCCGGTCCCAGAGCGTGTCGGAGGTCAGCGGCTCGACCGTATCGAGGCCCGGCAGCGGCGGCACGAAGGGCGCCGCGCCCGTGGCGAGGATGATCGCCCGTGCCGTCAGCCGCTGCGTGCCGCCGCCGTGCAGGGCGATCTCGACCGTCCAGGGGTCGATCAGGCGGGCATGGCCCGCGAGCACCTCGACACCGAGGGCGGTATAGCGCTCGACCGAATCGTTCGGCGCTATGGCGGCGATGATGCGGTGGACCCGCTCCATCACCGCCGGAAAGCTGACCGTCGGCGCCACCGGCGCGAGGCCGTAGCTGTCCGCATGGCGCATCTGGTGCGCGATCCGGGCGGATTTGATGAGCGCCTTGGACGGCACGCAGCCGTAGTTGAGGCAATCGCCGCCCATCCGGTGCGCCTCGACGAGCGTCACCTTCGCCCGGGTGGCGGCGGCGATATAGGCCGAAACGAGGCCCGCCGCGCCCGCCCCGATGACGATCAGGTTGCGGTCGAAGGCCCGGGGCCGCGTCCAGCGGGCATAGACGCGGCGCCGCCGGAGGATGCCGATCGCCAGCCGCGCGACCCAGGGGAACAGCCCGAGCGCGGCGAAGGACAGCAGCAGCGGCAGCGAGACGATGCCCGACAGGCTGTCGAGCTGCCCGAGCTGCGTGCCGGCGTTCACATAGACCGCCGTGCCCGCCAGCATGCCCGCTTGGCTGACAAGATAGAACGTGCGCACCGGGATCGCGGTGAGGCCCATCAACAGGTTGACGGCAAAGAACGGAACCGCCGGGATCAGCCGCAGCGTGAAGAGGTAAAAGGCCCCGTCCCGCTTCATCCCGTCGTCGATCGCACGCAGCCGCGCGCCGAGCCGCGCCGCCACCCAGTCGCGCGCAAGGTAGCGCGCCGCAAGGAAGGCGAGGGTCGCGCCGATGCTCGCGGCGAAGGACACGATCAGAAGGCCGGTCCAGAACCCGAACAGCGCCCCGATCGCCAGCGTCATCCAGACCGCCACCGGCAGCGAAAGCGCGGTCACCGCAACATAGGCGGCAAAGGCGATCAGCGCCGCCACCACCGGCTGGCCGGCCCGCCAGGCTTCGAGCCGGGCGACATGGCCGCGCAGCGCATCGAGGTCGAGCGGGGTGCCCCGCAGCGCCCAGATCGCGGCCCCCGTGGCGAGGGCGAGGGCGAGGAACAGGGCAAGGCGCGTCATGTCGATCTCCGGTGCGGCCCCATACAATACGTGCATGTAGCGCGGCAGTTACGGCGCCGTGCAGCGACGCGAGGATTGTTACCGCGTTGCCGCGGCGCAGCGGTCGATCACGGCGCGGATGGCGGCCAGCGCCTCGGGCTCGTCGAGGAACGGCACATGCCCCCGGCCCGGCACTGTCGCCGCGATCAGGCCGGGGATGCGCGCGGCCATCGTCTCGAGCGTGCCTGCCGCCAGCAGATCGGAATTTCCGCCCCGGATCACCGCCAGCGGCCGCCCCGCCAGCGCGTCGAAGAACGGCCACAGGTCGGGCGCCGGCCCCGCCCCGCCCTGCGCGATCAAGGCATCGCGCAGCCGCGGGTCATAGCGCAGGTGCAGCCGCCCGCCCCCTTCGACATACCAGCGCGCGACATGCGGGCGCCAGTCGGCCGCCGTCAGGCCGGGAAACTCGCCCCCCATGGCCGTCGCGGTCACGGCCGCGGCCTCGTCCAGCGTGCGGGCGGCCGGCGGGCGGCCGACATAGTCCATGATCCGCGACAGGCCGCGCGGGTCGAGATCGGGCCCGATGTCGTTGAGGATCGCCCCCGCGATCCGCGCCCCGTGCAGCGGCGCGAGAAGCATGGTGACAAGGCCCCCGCGCGAGGTGCCGAGGAACACCGCCCGCCCCAGCCCGAGGTGGTCGAGCAGTTCGAGCACGTCCTGCCCCTCGCGCACGAGGTTGTAGGTCATCGGATCGGGCGCGTGCTCGGACGCCCCGCGCCCGCGCGGATCGAGCCGGATCAGTCGCACGGGGCGGTCCAGCGCCGCCATCAGCGGCTCGAAATCGGCCATGTTGCGCGTCAGGCCCGGCAGGCACAGCAGCGGCAGGCCGTCGCCCTGCGCGTGATAGGCAAGGCGCAGGCCGTCAGTGGTCGTGAAGGTCTGCATCGCGGCCTCGGATGAACACGGGAAGGTCGGCCAGACCGGCCAGCGTCCGCGCCGGCGCCGCCGGCAGGCGGTCGGGCGGCGCGCCGCTGCGGTTGATCCAGACGGTCTCGAAGCCGAACAGCGCCGCCCCGCAGGCGTCCCAGCCGTTGGACGACACGAACAGAACATCCGCCGGCGCGAGGCCCAGCCGCGGCTCGACGAGCGCATAGACCCGGGCGTCGGGTTTGAACACCCCCGCCTCCTCGACCGAGATCACCGCGGCAATGGCCCCCTGCAACCCTGCGGCCGCGATCGCGCCGGACAGCATCGCGGGCGAGCCGTTCGACAGGATCGCGGCCGGCAGACCCGCTGCATCGAGCGCCGACAGCATCGCCGGCACCTCGGGATAGGCCTCGCAGGTATCGTAGAGCGCCATCAGGCGGTCGCGGTCCGCCGAAACCCCCTGCGCCGCCAGCGCCCAGTCAAGCGCATCGGCCGTGACCTGCCGGAAATCGGCGTGCCGCCCCATGATCGCCCGCAGCCACGTATATTCGAGCTGCTTTCGCCGCCAGTCCTCGGCAAGGCGCGGCCAGACGGCCTGCATCGCGGGATCGTCTGCAAACGCATGCCGCGCGGCCGAAGCCACGTCGAACAGCGTTCCATAGGCATCGAAGACGACGGCGCGGATGGTCATGCTGCAAACGCTGGCACGTCTTGCGGCGCGGCGAAAGGGGTCAGGCCATGCGGCGCAGCCGGATCACGACATCGACCCGCGCGACCTCGGTTCCCGCAGGCGCATCCGGCAGGCCGACGATCCGCATCCCTTCGGCCGGGGCATCGGTGAGCGCGCCCGATTCCTCCCAGAAGTAATGCGGATGTTCGTCCACGCGGGTATCGAAATAGCTGCGCGCGCCGTCCACCGTCACCTCCTGCATGAGGCCCGCATCGCAGAACGCGCGCAGCGTGTTGTAGACGGTGGCCAGCGAAACCCGCTCGCCCGCCGCCTGGCTGGCGGCAAAGAGGCTTTCGGCCGTCACATGCCGGTTCCGGCCATCGCCGACGAGAAGCGCGGCCAGCGCGAGGCGCTGCCGCGTCGGCCGCAGCCCGCCGAGCGCGAGCCATGCCGTCCCGCGCCCCTGCGCATCGTCGGCGATCGGAAGATTGCTGCTGTCCATGGCGGGAACTTAGCCCCACAGGCACGGATTTTCAATGCGTTCCTGCGCCCCCGCGGCAAGCAGGCCCGGCCCGCCGCCGCGGCGGGCGGCCTTGCGCGGGCGCGGACGGCGGTGTTATGCCCCGGAAACGGCGATCGACGGGGGTGGCAGGGGTGCCGGACTATCCGACAAGCTTCGACAAGGCCGGGCTTCTGGCCTGCGCGCGCGGCGAATTGTTCGGGCCGGGCAATGCCCAGCTTCCCGAGCCGCCCATGCTGATGATGGACCGGGTGACCGAGATCAGCGCCGACGGCGGCCTGCACGGCAAGGGCCATGTGGTGGCGGAATTCGACATCACGCCCGAGCTGTGGTTCTTTGCCTGCCACTTTCCCGGCGATCCGGTCATGCCCGGCTGCCTCGGCCTCGATGCGCTCTGGCAACTGACCGGGTTCAACCTCGGCTGGCGCGGGATGCCGGGGCGGGGGCGTGCGCTCGGGGTGGGCGAGGTCAGGTTTTCCGACATGGTGACACCGCGCACCCGGATGCTCACCTACCACGTCGATTTCACCCGCGTCATCGACCGCCGGCTCAAGCTCGGGATTGCGAACGGGCGGATGCTGGCGGATGGCAAGGAAATCTATGTCACGACCGACATGAAGGTCGGGCTGTTCACGGACTGAACGGGTCCGCCGAGGGCAGGGGGAAAACCAATGCGCCGCGTCGTCATCACCGGGATCGGCATCGTCTCGCCCATCGGCAATTCGGCGGCCGAGGTTTCGGCCAGCCTCCGCACGGGCAAGTCGGGCATCGTCTTCGCCGAGGACTATGCCGAACACGGGTTCCGCTGCCGCGTCCACGGCGCGCCGCGGATCGTGCTGGAGGACAACATCGACAAGCGCGATCTGCGCTTCATGGGCGACGGGGCGGCCTACAACTTCATCGCCATGCGGCAGGCGATCGCGGACAGCGGCCTCGAGCCGGCGGACGTGTCGAACGAGCGCACCGGCCTCGTGATGGGATCGGGCGGGCCGTCCACCAAGAGCTTCTTCCGCGCCCATACCATCGTGCGCGAGACCGGCAGCCCCAAGCGGATCGGGCCGTTCAGCGTGACCAAGGGGATGTCCTCGACCAATTCGGCCTGCCTTGCGACACCCTTCCGCATCAAGGGGGTGAACTACTCGATCACCTCGGCCTGCTCGACCTCGGCCCATTGCATCGGCAACGGGGCCGAGCTGATCCAGTTCGGCAAGCAGGACATCGTCTTTGCCGGCGGCGGCGAGGAGCTCGACTGGACGCTCTCCTGCCTCTTCGACGCGATGGGGGCGATGTCGTCGAGATACAACGACACGCCCGAAACGGCCTCGCGCCCCTTCGATGCGACACGCGACGGGTTCGTGATCGCCGGCGGCGGCGGTGTCGTCGTGCTCGAGGAGCTGAACCATGCGCGCGCCCGCGGGGCGAAGATCTATGCCGAGGTCACGGGTTATGGCGCGACCTCGGACGGGCACGACATGGTCGCGCCGTCGGGCGAGGGCGGCGAGCGGTCGATGCGGCTGGCGCTGTCCACCCTGCCCGAGGGGCGGCGGATCAGCTACATCAATGCGCATGGCACCTCGACCCCGGCGGGCGATGTGACCGAGGTCGAGGCGATCCGCCGCGTCTTCGGCGATGACGCGGTGCCCCCGATCACCTCGACCAAGTCGCTTACCGGCCACAGCCTCGGCGCGACGGGGGTGCACGAGGCGATCTATTCGCTTCTGATGATGCAGGGCGGGTTCATCGCGGCCTCGGCCAATGTCACGACGCTCGACCCCGCCATCCGGCCGGGCGAGATCGTGACCGACCTGCGCGAGGGGGTGGTGTTCGACAGCGTGCTGTCCAACAGCTTCGGCTTCGGCGGCACGAACGCCACGCTCGTCCTTTCAAGCTATCAGGGATAATTGCGATGGCCGAGCTGATGCGGGGCAAGCGCGGGCTCGTGATGGGCGTCGCCAACGATCGCTCGATCGCCTGGGGCATCGCCCGGGCGCTGGCGGCCGAGGGGGCGGAGCTTGCATTTTCCTATCAGGGCGAGGCGTTCGGGCGGCGCGTTGCGCCGTTGGCGGCCTCGTTGGGCTCGGAACTTCTCGTCGATGTGGACGTGACCGACGACGCCTCGCTCGACACCTGTTTCGCGGCGCTCAAGTCGGCCTGGGGGACGATGGATTTCCTCGTGCACGCCATCGCCTATTCGGACAAGGCCGAGCTCAACGGCCGGTTCATCAACACCTCGCGCGGGAACTTTGGCAATTCGCTCGCGATTTCCTGCTACAGTTTCATCGACGTGGCGCGGCGCGCATCCGAGTTGATGCCCGGCGGCGGCAGCCTCATCACCCTGACCTACGAGGGCTCGCACCGGGTGACGCCGCATTACAACGTGATGGGGGTCGCCAAGGCGGCGCTGGAAGCGGCGGTGCTCTATCTGGCCAACGATCTCGGGCCGCAGAAGGTGCGGGTCAACGCGATCAGCCCCGGCCCCATGAAGACGCTGGCCGGCGCAGCCATCGGCGGGGCGCGCGCGACCTTCCGCCACACCGAGGCGAACGCGCCGCTGCGCTCGAACGCGACGCTCGAGGCGATCGGCGGCACGGCTGTCTGGCTCGCGTCGGATTATGGCGCCTGCACCACGGGCGAGGTGGTGCGCGTGGACGGCGGCTATCACGTCCTCGGGATGCCGCAGCCGGAAAACCTCTGATCCGCAGAAACCGTCGCGCGCCGTCCGAGGCTTGATTGCAACCGCGCGGCATGTCAGATCGTTTGCATTGCCGTCTAGGGAGCATTCATGTCTGCACGCATTTCTCCGCTCGGATCACCCGTCCCCGCCAGCACACCGACCGGGTTCCCGAAGGGCCAGAGCGCATCGGCGCGGCTGGTGGATGGCAGCATTGCCGTCGTCTGGGCCGAACAGGCGCCGACAGGCGATCGCATCTGGCTGCGTCGCTTCGATGCGGACGGGATCGCGCTGGATGCACCGGCCATCGTCGCGGCACTGGACGGGCGCGGGCCCGACCAGCGGATGGCGGCGCCGTCGATCACCGCCCTCGCCGATGGCGGGTTCGTGGTGTTCTATGACGACGCCAGTCTGGTCCCCTACGAGAACCGGTTTCGCACCGACATCCTCGTGGGCGGGCTGAACGTCTCGGGCCGCCGGTTCGATGCGGCGGGGGACGAGATCCCGATTGCCGATGCCTATTCGACGCGGGTCACCTACCCGGTCATCATCGACGGGCAGAACCAGTCGCGCAGCGTCCTCGTTGTGGGCACCTGGGACGAGCTGGGGACGCGCGGCATCAACATCGGCCCGCGGCCGTCCTTCACCAGCCGGTCCGAAAGCAGCGTCGATGCGCGGGACGACGGCGGCTTCACCCTTGCCTATCGGCTCGATCCGGCGGCGAACCCCGCCGTCGCCTCGCGGATCGCGGTCTGGACCTATGCAGCCGATCCCGCCGCGACTTTTCCGGCCGTAACAACGCAGGTGCGCATGGCAGGCGAATTCCTGTCCGCCCCCGATGTCGCCACGCTTGCGGGGGGCAGCACGGTCGTCGCCTATACGATGCGCGATGGCGGCGGGGATCTGGGCGTGGGCGCGGCGATCGTCGATGTTTCGGGCCGCATCGTGCGCCGCATCACCATCGAGGACAGCGCAACGATCAACGAGACGGGGCAGAAGGTCGTGGCGCTCGGGAATGGCGGCTTTGCCGTCTTCTGGCAGGAATTCGACGGCCGCCCCGGCGCGCCGGCGACCAGCAACCTCTTCGCCCGGCTCTACGACGCCAAGGGCAATGCCGCGGGCGACGGGTTTTCGGTCGATACCTTCCTGCCCGCCTCGGTGGGCAATGCCGATGTCGCGGCGCTGCCCGATGGCGGCTTCGTCGTGGTCTGGCAGCGGTTCGGCGCCGGCGGCACGTTCGAGATCTTCGCCCGCCGCTTTGCCGAGGACGGAACGCCCTACGACGGGCCGACCTTCGGCGGCCAGACGCTGATCGGATCGGCCAGCCGCAGCCTGCGCGACGCCTCGGTCGCGGTCGATGCCGAGGGCCGGATCGTCGTGTCCTGGACGCGCGATTTCGGCGACGTGCCGCAGCCCTCGGTCGAGATCCGCAGGCTGGTTGCGCAGCTCGACCCGGACGCAACGGCCGGGCGGCGCGTCACCGGCACGCCCGGTGCCGATCGGGTGCTGTTCGGGGATGGCGACGATTTCTTCTTCGGCTCGGGCGGCAATGACACGGCCTTTGGCGGCGCGGGCAACGACACGCTGTTCGGCGGCGCGGGCGACGATGTGCTCAATGGCGGGCGCGGGCGCGACGTGCTCGCGGGCGGGCCGGGCGCGGACCAGTTCGTGTTCGACACCCCCCGCTTCGGCCGCGACCGCATCCGCGATTTCGGCGAGGACGATGCGCTCGTGCTCCACCGGTCGATCTGGGGCCGCGAGGCGCTCGACGCGGCGACGGTCGTGGATCGCTACGGCACGACGATCGGGCGCCATGCCGCGCTTGAATTCGCGCCGGGCGCGGCGATCGTCTTTGTCGGCCTGTCCGATCTGTCCATTGTCGAGGCGCAGATGCTGATCGTCTGACGCCCCGCGTTCAGGGCCGGGTCAGAACCATTGGCCCGGCTCCATCAGGCCGAGGTCCATGAGCTGCTGGCTGTTCCAGGCGAAAGGCACCGAGTTGCGCCACCGGAACGTGCGGATCGCGTGGCGCGAGCCGGGATTGGTGCGCAGCGCCTTGGCGGTGCGGAACGAACAGATCGCCGCCGTGATGTTGTTGTGCCAGGGGCAGGCGTAGGTGTTGTATTCCTCGATGTTGAAGGTGTGATCGGCGCGCAGCACCAGCCCGGGCTGGGCGCGGAACAGGCCGATCCGGTCGATCCGGCGCTTGGCGGCGGGCACATGTTCCTCGAACCGCCAGCGCAGGCCGCCGAAGAAATCGAGCTGCCGTTCGCGCGGGTGGTTGTGGTTCGCCGGATCCGGGCGGCCGAGGGCGTAATAGCCGGACCGGTCCAGCATCGCCTCGCGCAGCGACACCGCATCGGGGTTGCGCTCGAGATCGGCGGCATAGAGGTCGATCACATAGGTCAGCATGGCGTCCCGCCGCTCCTCGGCGTGGAAGGTGACGAGATCGCGCACCGTGCGGGTTTCGGCGAAGGGGTAGAAGAGGTATTCGGCGTTGTAGCAGTAATGGAACCACGCGCCGGGCGCGGCGGCGATGGCGGCATTGACGGCGCCGGTCAGCGCGCCCTCGGCATAGACATCATGCCCGACCCGGTGGACCCTCTGCGCGAACTGCACCGGGATCGGCAGCTCGGGCGGGCAGAGCGCGGCAATCGTGCGGAACCCGACCCGCAGCAGATGCGCGAGGGTCGAGGACAGGCCCGCCATGTCCTCGACGATGACGAGCGCATTGGGCCCCTTGCGCAGCATGGCCCGCTCGGCCTCGAGAAAGCGGGAAAGGTCGCTATAATCCATTGTGCGCCCGGCTGATCGGCATGCGGCAGGATCGTTGAAGGAACCGAGGCGTTCAAGGCCCGCCCGCGTTGCATGCCAGCAGCGGCGGGTGTAGGCGCAAGGATGCAACGAAAGGGGCAGCGATGGCGGACGGCAAGCGGCTGCATGTCAAGACCTACGGCTGTCAGATGAACGTCTATGACAGCGAGCGCATGGCCGAGGCGATGGCGGCCGAGGGCTGGACCCTGACCGACACGCCCGAAGCGGCCGACCTCGTGCTGCTCAACACCTGCCACATCCGCGAAAAGGCGGCGGAAAAGGTCTATTCGGACCTCGGCCGGCTCCGCCCGCTGAAAGCGGCGCGGCCGGACATGCGGATCGGGGTCACGGGCTGTGTCGCCCAGGCCGAAGGCGCCGAGATCCTGCGGCGTGCGCCGATGGTCGATCTGGTGGTCGGCCCGCAGGCCTATCACCGCCTGCCCGCGATGGTCGCGGCCGGGGTGCGCGCGATCGACACCGACATGCCGCCCGAGGACAAGTTCGACCACCTGCCGCAGGCGCGCGGGCGCGCCGCGCCATCGGTGTTCCTGACCGTGCAGGAAGGCTGCGACAAGTTCTGTGCCTTCTGCGTCGTGCCCTACACCCGCGGGGCCGAGGTCAGCCGCCCCCCCGCCCGGCTTCTGGCCGAGGCGCGGGCTCTGGTGGACCGCGGCGCGCGGGAGATCACGCTGCTTGGCCAGAACGTCAACGCCTATCACGGCGAGGGCTGGACGCTCGCCCGGCTGATCCGCGCGATGGCCGAGATCGAGGGGCTCGCACGCATCCGCTACACGACGAGCCACCCCAACGACATGTCGGACGACCTGATCGCGGCGCATGGCGCGGTGCCGGCCCTGATGCCCTATCTGCACCTGCCGGTGCAGTCGGG
>JBKBQT010000025.1:0-47771 GCA_046292445.1 Gemmobacter sp. | reverse complement strand
GCCGCGCTCGCCGCGCTGGTGCCCGGCCCCGATTTCCCCACCGGCGGCGTCATGGTCGAGCCGCCCGAGGTGGTGGCCGAGGCGTATCGCACCGGCCGCGGGAGCCTGCGGGTCCGGGCGCGCTGGCACATCGAGGACACCGGGCGCGGCCAGTGGCAGGTGGTCGTCACCGAAATTCCCTATCAGGTGCAGAAGGGCAAGCTGATCGAGAAGCTCGCCGAGATCGTGCAGCTCAAGAAGCTTCCCATCCTCGCCGACATCCGCGACGAAAGCGCCGAGGATGTGCGCATCGTTCTCGAACCCCGCGCCCGCACGGTGGACCCCGAGCAGCTCATGGCGCAGCTCTTTCGCCTGTCGGACCTCGAATCGCGCTTCGCGCTCAACATGAACGTGCTCATCGACGGGCGCGTGCCCAAGGTGTGCAGCCTGCGCGAGGTGCTGCGCGCCTTTCTCGACCACCGGCGCGAGGTCCTGCTGCGCCGGTCGCGCCACCGGCTCGGCCGGATCGACCATCGGCTCGAGGTGCTCGACGGGTTCATCACCGCCTATCTCAACCTCGACCGGGTGATCGACATCATCCGCTATGACGCCGAGCCCAAGGCGGCGCTGATGCGCGAGACCTGGGGGCGGAAATTCCGCCGCGCGGCGGACGAGGCGGATTACCGCCCCCCCGGCCCCGGCCCCGGCGCGCTGACCGAGGTGCAGGCGGATGCCATCCTCAACATGCGCCTGCGCTCGCTGCGGCGACTGGAAGAGATGGAACTGCGGGCCGAGCGCGACCGGCTGGCGGCGGAAAAGGCGGGGATCGAGGCGCTGCTGGGCGATGCGGCGCTGCAATGGGCACGCATCCGCGCCGAACTGGACGAGACCGACCGCCGCTTCGGCGCCGCCAGCCCCGGCGGCGCGCGGCGCACCACGCTCGCCGTGGCCGGCGATATCGAGGTGGCGCCGCCCGAGGCGATGATCGAGCGCGAGCCGATCACGGTCGTGCTGTCGCGCATGGGCTGGATCCGCGCGCTCAAGGGCCATGTGCCGCTGGACGCCGAACAGAAATACAAGGACGGCGACGGGCCGTTCATGGCCCTGCATGCCGAGACGACCGACCGTCTGCTGATCTTCGGCAGCAACGGGCGGTTCTATACGCTCCTCGGCGCGGCACTGCCCGGCGGGCGCGGCATGGGCGAGCCGCTGCGCCTGCTCGTCGATCTGCCGCAGGAGGCGGCGGTGGTGACGATCCTGCCGCACCGGGCGGGCGAGCGGCTGCTGGTCGCCTCGTCGGATGGCGACGGCTTTGTGGTGACGGCCGACGACTGCCTCGCCCAGACCAAGGCGGGCAAGACGGTGCTGACCTTCCGCGACGGCGCGCGGGCGCTGCTGGCCCGCCCGGTGTGGGGCGATCACGTCGCGGCGGTGGGCGAGAACCGCAAGATGCTGGTGTTCCCGCTGGCCGATCTGCCCGAGATGGCACGGGGCAAGGGCGTGCGGCTGATGCGGTTCAAGGATGGCGGCCTGTCGGACGCCACCACGCTGACCCTCGCGCAGGGGCTGTCGTGGAAGGACCCGGCCGGGCGCACCCGCCACGAGGCGGATCTGACCGAATGGCTCGGCCCGCGCGCAGGGGCGGGGCGCATGGCGCCGCGCGGCTTTCCGCGCGACAACCGGTTCGGCTGACCGCGCGTCGGCCGGGCACCCGCCGCCCGGCTCAGTTCCCGCTCGCCGGCGCTTCGGCCGGCCCGGTGAGGAACCCGTCCTTCCACGTGCCCTCGGCCGTCTCGCCGCCCGCATAGCGCAGCACGCCGCGGCCGTGGCGCTTGCCCATCAGGAACTCGCCTTCGTAGACATCGCCATTGGCATAGGTCGCCGTGCCCGTGCCCTCGATCTCGCCGCCGCGCCAGTCGCCTTCGTAGCGGAACCCGTCGGGCATGGTCAGCGTGCCGACCCCCTCGCGGTTGCCGTCCACGAAGGCGCCCCGATAGACAGACCCGTCGGGATAGAACGCCGCCCCCGTCCCCTCGCGCCGCCCCTCGACCCAGTCGCCCTCGTAGCGATAGCCGTCGGGATAGACCATCGTGCCGCTGCCGTGGTTCAGCCCGGCGCGAAATTCGCCTTCGTAGACCAGCCCCGAGGCATAGCGCGCGATCCCCCGGCCCTCGATCACGCCGTCAACCCAGTCGCCCTCGTAGGACGACCCGTCGGCATAGGTGATCTTGCCGGTCCCGTGATGCTTGCCGTCGCGCAGCGCGCCCTCGTAGACCGCCCCGTCGGCATAGGTGACGCGGCCCTGCCCCTCGATCCGTCCCTCTTTCCACTGGCCCTCGTAGACATAGCCGTCGGCGGCGCGCCAGATGCCCTGCCCCTCGCGGCGGTCGGCGACGAATGTCCCCTCGTAGACCCCGCCGTCGGCATGCGTCATCCGCCCGGTCCCGACCCGCTCGCCGTTGACCAGCGGCCCCTCGTAGACATCGCCGTTCGAATAGGTCAGCCGCCCCTCGCCGTTCATCTGGCCGTTCTGCCACTGGCCGACATAGGTCATCCCGTCGGGCATCGTCAGCGTGCCGGTCCCTTCCCGCACGCCCGCGCGCACGTCGCCGGTATAGACGGATCCGTCGGCATAGCGGATCGTCGCCGTCCCGTCCTTGACCCCCGCGACCCACGTGCCATCGTAGCGATAGCCCGCCGGCGTCTCCATCACGCCCGCGCCGTCGGGCTGGCCGTTCGCGAAACGGCCGGTGTAGACCACGCCGCCGGCATAGCGCGCCGTGCCGGTGCCGGTCATCTGCCCGTCGGTCCAGGTGCCTTCATAGGTGCCGCCATCGGCGAAGGTGATCTTGCCCTGCCCCTCGGGCTTGCCGCCGGCAAAGGTGCCCTCGTAGACCGATCCGTTGGGGAAGCGCGCGACCCCCTCGCCGCGGATCTCGCCCATCACCCATTCGCCCGAATATTCATAGCCGTTCGGCAGCCGGTAGGTGCCGCGCCCGTGCTGGCGGCCCTCGCGGAACTCGCCCTCGTAGACCGACCCGTCGTCGTATTGCTTGACGGTCACCTGCGCCGCCGCAGCCCCCGCCAGCGCCAGAACCACGCCCGCCGCAACGCCCCACGCCCGTCCAGCCACGCCCGCACCCCCGTTTGTCCAGCGCGCCGAACCCTAAAGCCAAGCCCCCGGCCTGACAAGGCGCGGCAGGGCCGGCGCATTCGGGTGCGGCGCGGACGCGCGCCGCCTTTCCCCCGCCGCGCCGTCTGCTAGAACCCACGCGAATGCGGGGTGCGAAAGGGTGGCGCATGGCACAGAGGTTTCGCCTGACGCTGGCGCAGCTTGACCCCACCGTCGGGGCGATCGGCGCGAATGCGGACAAGGCGCGCGCCGCCTGGGCGGCCGGCAGGGCGGCGGGCGCCGATTTCGTGGCCCTGCCCGAGATGTTCCTGACCGGCTATCAGACGCAGGATCTTGTGCTCAAGCCCGCCTTCGTGGCCGATGCCGCGGCGGCGCTCGCCCGGCTCGCGGCCGATTGCGCCGACGGGCCCGCGCTCGGCGTCGGCGCGCCCCTGCGCGAGGGCGGGCGGCTCTACAATGCCTGGCACGTGCTGGCGGGCGGGCGCGTGCAGGCTGTCGTGCGCAAGCATCACCTGCCCAACAGCGACGTGTTCGACGAACGCCGCCTGTTCACCCCGGCCGACATCGCCGGCCCCTACCGCATCGGCCCGCTGCGCATCGGCACCCCGATCTGCGAGGATGCCTGGCACCCCGACGTGGCCGAGACGCTGGCCGAGACGGGCGCCGAGATCCTGCTGGTGCCGAACGGGTCCCCCTATGCCCGCGGCAAGCAGGACCTGCGGCAGGCGCTCATGGTCGCGCGGGTGGTCGAGACGGGGCTGCCGCTCGTCTATCTCAACGCGGTCGGCGGGCAGGACGATCAGGTGTTCGACGGCGCCTCCTTCGTGCTCAACCCCGGGGGCGGACTCGCCATGCAGATGCCGGCCTTCGACGAAGCGATCGCCCATGTCGATTTCGAGCGGGCAGCCGGCGGCTGGCGTGCCGCCCTCGGCCCGCTCGCCGCCTTGCCGGACGAATGGGAGGCCGATTATCGCGCGATGGTCGAGGGGCTGCGGTCCTACCTTGCCAAATCGGGGATCGCCCGCGTCCTCCTCGGCCTGTCGGGCGGCGTGGACAGCGCCATCGTCGCCGCCATCGCCGCCGATGCAATCGGTCCGGGCAATGTGACCGGCGTGATGCTGCCGTCCGAATTCACCAGCACCGAAAGCCTCGAGGATGCCGCCGATGTCGCCGCCCGGCTCGGCATCCGGCTCGAGACCGTGCCGATCGAGGGCGCGCGCGGCGCCGTCGCCGCCGCCCTCGCCCCGCTCTTTGCCGGCACCGAACCCGGCATCGCCGAAGAGAACATCCAGAGCCGCCTGCGCGGCCTGATGCTCATGGCGCTGTCGAACAAGTTCGGCGCGATGCTGCTGACCACGGGCAACAAGTCCGAGGTGGCCGTGGGCTATGCCACGATCTACGGCGACATGGCGGGCGGCTACAACCCGATCAAGGATCTCTACAAGACCCGCGTGTTCGAAACCTGCCGCTGGCGCAACGCCCACCACCGGCCGTGGATGGCCGGGCCGGCGGGCGCTGTGATCCCGCCGCGGGTGATCGACAAGCCGCCGACGGCAGAGCTGCGCGCCAACCAGCGGGACGAGGATTCGCTGCCGCCCTATCCGGTGCTCGACGCGATCCTGACCGGCCTCGTGGACCGCGACGCGAGCCTCGCCGAGCTTGTCGCCGAGGGGCACGACCCGGCGACCGTGAAGCGGGTCGAAAGCCTGCTCTACGGCGCCGAGTGGAAACGCCACCAGGCGGCGCCGGGCACGCGGCTGACCGCGCGCGCCTTCTGGCTCGACCGGCGCTATCCGATCGTCAACCGCTGGCGCGATCCGGGCTGACGGGCCGCCCCGCCGGCAGGGCGCCCGCCGCGCTCAGCCGCGCCCGCCAGCGGCCGGGGCGGCGGTGTCGCGCGCCGAGGGATGCAGGACCGGGCGATACCCCGCCGCCAGCGCGGCAAGCGTCGGCGCGGGGGTCAGCACGGCGACCGGCCCGGCCGGACGCGGCACGGGCGTGCCGTATCCCGAGGGCGCGAAAGGCCGCAGGCTGTCCCCGAGCACCAGGTGGGGTTGCACCCCGATCATCACGAAAGTCCCGTCCGGCAAGGCGTCGGCCAGCGCCCCATACGGCCCGGCCCGCCGCGCCGCATGTAAAAGGCCGTCGTCGTGCCCGAGCGGCGCTGCACCATGCGCGCCGGCCCAGGCGGCCCTGAACGCCAGATAGTCTCCCCGCCGGCACGCCCCGCAAGGCCGGTGCCCGGCGGCGAGCGCCACCGCCTCGTCGAGAAAGAACAGCGCCGTCCAGCGTCCCGGCGGCATCGGATCGCGCCGCCGCCCCTTCCAGACAAGGCGGCAGGTCACCCAGGCCCGCGTCGTCCAGCCGCGCACGATCCGCCCCGTCCCGTCATGCAGGCTGCCGCGGTTGCCGGTGAACAGCCCGCGCGCCGGATCGGCGGCGATGGACCCGTCCGGCATCACCCGGTTGCACAGCGGCCCGGCCATCGCCCGCCTCCCGCTCCATCGCCCCGCCACCATGACCGTGGGCATCGCGCGCCGCAATCGCCGGTCCGCCCGTCACCGCCCGCCTTGCTTCCCGGCACCCCGTCTCGCACCTCGGCGCGGCGCAGGCGCCGCCCCCGCGGCATCGCCCGAGGCCCTGCTTCACTGTTCCCCAAATACTCTCGGGGGGGTGAAGGCCCGCAGGGCCGAGGGGGGCGGAAGGCCCCCCTTGCCTCCGCCCCGCGCCCAGCCTAGCCGTTGCGCAGGCCGGGCGCGAGCCGGAACCACGGGGGGCGGCGATGACTGTGCGGGTGGCGATCAACGGCTTCGGGCGGATCGGGCGGACGGTCCTGCGGGCCTGGCTGTCGCGCCGGGCCTGGCCCGCGGTCGAGATCGTGGCGATCAACGACATCGCCGCGCCCGAGGATTGTGTCTATCTCTTTGCCTACGACAGCGTCTTCGGCCCCTGGCCGGGGGCCGTGACGCTGGAGCGGGACACCCTCGTGGTGGACGGCCGGCCTTTCCGGCTGACGCGGGCGGCGGATCTGTCGGCGCTGGACCTGTCGGACATCGACCTCGTGATGGAATGCACCGGGCGGGCCGACACGGCGGCGGTGGCCGGCCGGGCGATCGCGGCAGGGGCGGGGCGCGTGCTGATCTCGGGCCCGTCCGAGGCGGCGGACCATACCGTCGTGCTCGGTGCGAACGAGGCCGGCCTGACGGGGGCCATGCGGGTGGTCTCGAACGCCTCCTGCACGACGAATGCGCTCGCCCCGCTCCTCGCGTTGCTCGATGCGGCCTTCGGGGTCGAGACCGGGTGGATGACGACGATCCACTGCTACACCGGCAGCCAGCCCACGGTCGATGCGCCCCGCGGCGACCCGGCGCGCAGCCGCGCGGCGGCGCTGTCGATGGTGCCGACGACGACCTCGGCGACCCGGCTGATCGACCGGGTCCTGCCGCAGCTGGCGGGCCGCGTGTCGGGCGCGGCGGTGCGGGTGCCGGTGGCGAGCGTGTCGGCGGTCGACCTCACGGTGCAGACACGCTGCCAGGCCGATGCGGCGGCGGTCAATGCGGCGCTGCAGGCGGCGGGCGGCGTGATCGGCTGGACCGACCTGCCGCTCGTGTCCTCCGACCTGCGCGCGCGGGACGAAAGCATCGTGATGGCCCTGCCGCAGACGGCGGTGACGGGCGGCGGCCTCGTGCGGGTGTTCGGCTGGTATGACAACGAATGGGGCTTTTCCTGCCGGATGCTCGATGTCGCCGCCCGCTGGGGCGGGTGACGCCCGCCGGGCCGGCATCACGCCGCGCAGGACAGGCGGCCGCCGGCCTGCTAGCCTTCCGCGGTGCGCTGGATCGCCCTTCTGTTCGCCCTCGGCCTGACGCCCGCCCTGACGCCCGCCGCCGCGCAGGCGCCCTGCCGCCTTGCGCTGGCGCTGGCCTTCGACGTGTCGCGCTCGGTCGATCGCAACGATTACCGCATCCAGATCGACGGCATCCTCGCTGCGCTCGCCGACGAGGGCATCCGCGCCGCCCTGCTCGACCCGTCCGGTGCCGTGGCGCTCGCGCTCTACGAATGGAGCGGGCCGGAGCATCAGGATATCGGCGTGCCCTGGACGGTGATCCGATCCACCGGCGACATCGACGCGGTGATGGCACGCATCGCCGCGCATCGGCGCGACCCGCGCGCGCAGGCCACCGGCCTTGGCGCCGCGCTTGCCGCCGGGCGGGCGCTGCTGCGGCAGGCACCGGGCTGCGCCGCGCTCACGCTCGATGTATCGGGCGACGGGCGGAGCAATGTCGGACCCGATCCGGGGTCGGTCCATGCGCGCGGGGACTGGGCGGGAATCACGGTCAACGGCCTCGCCATCGGAGGGCATGAAAGCGACATCGCCCGGTATTACGAGCGCGAGGTGATCCGCGGCCCCGCCGCCTTTGTCGAATTCGCCCGCACGCATCGCGATTTCCCCGAAGCGTTCCGCCGCAAGCTCTATCGCGAACTGGTCGAGCAGGTGCACGGCGCGGCACCGGGCCTTGCGCCGGTCGGTCCGGTCATCCGCTGAGCGCGGCGACGGTCCAGGGCAGGGGGTGGCGGTATTCCTCGAGGTTTGTGCCCGGCCCGATCCGGTCCACCACGGCAAAAAGGCCCGGTGCGTGCAGCGGCGTGAGCACGCCGTGCCAGGTGCCGCGATGCAGGTTGATCCCCTGCGCGCCGTCCGTGACAAAGGCGCAGGGCGCCCCGGGCCGGCCGCCCGCGTCCGGCGCGACGATGACGAGGAAGGGATGCGCGGTCATCGGGATGAAGGCCTGGCTGCCCTCGGGGTGGCGTTCGAGCAGGTCGAAGCGGTAGGGCAGGGGGCGGGGCTGTGCCTCGAACACCGAAATGCCCGCACGCCCGCCCGCGAAATCGAGCCGCGCCCGGTCGTGGTGCCGGCGGCAGGCGCCGTCGTTGATGAGCCGGTAGGGGCCGGTGGCGTCGAGGACGTCGCCGAACGGCGCGAAAGCGGCGGCGCTCAGCGGGGCGGGGCGGATCGGAGTCATGCCGGTCGCCTGTCCTGCGCGGCGGAACCGGGGCGGGCCGCACCCCCCGGGCCCCCCGCGGGATATCTGAAGACAGAAGAAATCAGGGGCGATATCCGGGGCTGAAGGGCCCGCCGAGCGCGGCGTGGCGGTTGACATCCTTGTAGAGCAGGTAGCGGAAGGGGCCGGGGCCGCCGGCATAGCAGGCCTGCGGGCAATAGGCGCGCAGCCACATGTAGTCGCCCGCCTCGACCTCGACCCAGTCGCGGTTGAGGCGGTAGACCGCCTTGCCCTCGAGCACGTAGAGCCCGTGTTCCATCACATGCGTCTCTTCGAAGGGGATGAGGCCGCCGGGCAGGAAGGTGACGATGTTCACATGCATGTCATGGGCAAGGTCGGCCGGATCGACGAAGCGGGTGGTGGCCCAGCGGCCTTCGGTCCCGGGCATCGGGGTCGGCGCGATGTCGCGGTCGGCGGAGACGAAGGCCCGCGGCGGCCGGAGGCCCGGGGCGGGCTGCCAGTGCTTGCGGATCCAGTGGAACCGGGCGGGTTCGGCCCCGCGGTTGGCAAGGCGCCAGGGCAGGCCGGGCGGGAGGTAGGCGTAACTGCCGGGGGCGAGCGGATGGGCCGCATCGGCGATGCTCAGCGTCGGACTGCCGCCGGTGACGAAGAGGACGCCCTGCGCCCGCTCGTCCGGTTCGGGCGCGTCCGATCCGCCGCCGGGGGCGAGCTCCATCACGTAGTGGCTGAAGGTCTCGGAAAACCCGCTCATCGGCCGGGCGATCATCCAAAGGCGCGTGCCGTGCCAGCCCGGCAGGGATGACGTGACGATATCCGAAAAACAGCCGCGCGGGATCACCGCGTAGGATTCGGTGAACACGGCCCGGCCGGTGTGCAGCGCGGTCTGCGGCGGCAGCCCGCCGGGCGGGGCGTAATACGGCGTCATCGGCCCGGCTCATGCGGGAGGAGCGCGCGCAGCCGCAGTTCGGCGATCCGTTCGACCTGGGCGCAGGCGGCGGCGAATTCGGCCTGCGGATCGTTCCCGATCCGGCTGTGGAAGGCGCGCAGGATCGTGTCCTTCGAATGGTCGCGCACCGCTATGATGAAGGGAAAGCCGTGCCGGGCGGTATAGGCGGCGTTCAGACGTTCGAATTCGGCGCGCTCGGCGTCGGTCAGCGCATCGAGCGCGGCCGATGCCTGCTCGGCCGTGCTGTCGGGCGTCAGGCGCCGGGCGGCGGCGAGTTTGCCCGCAAGGTCGGGATGGGCCCTGAGGACGGCGCGCCTTTCCTCGGGCGCGGCGCTGCGGAACGCCCGGCAAAGCGCGCTGTGCAGCCCCGTTGCCGTGTCATGCGCCGGCCCGAGTTCGAGCGCCCAGGCCCGTTCGGCCACCCAGGGCGAATGCTCGAACACCCCGCCGAACCGCGCCACGAAGGCGTCGCGGCCCAGCATCGAGGGCCGCTCGCGCCGGACGGGGGGGTGTTCGCGCGCCCAGTGCGCGGCGATCTCGCCCCGGGTTGCGAACCAGGCGCCGCCGCGCTGGCGGACGTGGTCGAGGAACCGGATGAGCCCCGCGATCTTGCCGGGCCGGCCGACGAGGCGGCAGTGCAGGCCGACCGAGAACATCCGCCCCCCTTCGGCAAGAAGCACATCGAAAGTGTCGCACAGGTAGTCGCCGAACTGATCCCCCGTGACATAACCCGGCGCGGTGGCAAAGCGCATGTCGTTCGCCTCGAGCGTATAGGGGATCATCAGCTGATCCCGCGCGCCGGCCCCGATCCAGTAGGGCAGGTCGTCGTCATAGGCGTCGCTGATCCAGTCGAAGGCGCCGGTCGCGGCGGTCAGCCGGACGGTGTTTGCCGAACACCGCCCGGTATACCAGCCGCGCGGCGGCGCCCCCGTCACCGTGGTGTGCAGCCGGATCGCCGCGGCGATGGCCGCCGACTCGGCCGCCTCATCCATGTCGCGGTGGTCGATCCACTTGAGCCCGTGGGACGCGATCTCCCACCCCGCCGCCCGCATCGCGGCCACCTGCTCGGGCGCGCGCGCGAGCGCGGTCGCCACGCCAAAGACCGTCACCGGCAGGCCGCGCCCGGTGAAGAGCCGGTGCAGCCGCCAGAACCCCGCCCGCGCGCCGTAATCGTAAAGCGATTCCATGTTCCAGTGCCGCATCCCCGGCCATGGCTGGGCGCCGGCGATGTCGCTCAGAAACGCCTCGGAGGCGGCATCGCCGTGGAGAATGGAATTCTCCCCCCCCTCCTCGAAATTCAGCACGAGGCTCACCGCGACCCGCGCGCCCCCGGGCCAGCGGGGATCGGGCGGGTTCGCGCCATAGCCTGTCAGGTCGCGCGGATAGCGGTGCATGGCGGTCGGGGCGCCCTCCTGTGGCGGCTTGGGCACGACCGCCCGGGTGCGGGCGGCCCTGCGGATCGGTGCGTTCCGGCACGCCGCCGCCCCGGTCATCCCCCGGACCGGCGTCGCGGCGCGACCCTCCGCCGGGATCGTCGCAGGGGTGCGGGGCCAATTGCAAGCCCCCCTCGCCTTCGGCCAGCGACTGCGGCAGGGTGGCGACGCAGCATGAAGGAAAGGCGCATGACAGGAAGGCTTTCGACCCATGTCCTCGACACCGCCCGCGGCCGCCCCGCGGCAGGCATGCGCATCACGCTTGACCGCCTCGACGGCCAGAACCGCAGCCGGATCGCCGAAGCGGTGACCAACGCCGACGGCCGCACCGATGCCCCGCTGCTGGCCGGCGATGCGCTGACCGCGGGCACCTACGAACTGGTGTTCTGCGCCGGCGACTATCTGCGCCGCACGGGCCTGACCGGCGAAGACCCCCCGTTCCTTGACGAAATCCCGATCCGCGTCGGCCTTGCGGCGGGGCAGCACTACCATGTCCCGCTGCTGCTCTCGCCCTTCGGTTACGCGACTTACCGGGGAAGCTGACCGGCAAGGCCCGCACGCCCGCGCAACGGGCGCCTTCCGCGCGGGGCCCGCGCGCAGGAGGCATTGCCAGCAGGCACCGGCTGGCCTTTCCTGCACCCGATGGCCGCGCCCGGTAGGACACCGGCGGCACAAGCAAGAGGCATACGCATGACGCGCCACAAGATCATCATCGACACCGACCCCGGCCAGGACGACGCGGTGGCGATCCTGCTCGCCCTCGCCTCGCCCGAGATCGACCTGCTCGGCATCACCTGCGTCGCCGGCAACGTGCCGCTGCCGCTGACCACCCGCAACGCCCGCATCGTCTGCGAGCTTGCGCGCCGCCCGGATGTGCCGGTCTTTGCCGGCTGCGACCGCCCCGTGGCGGGGCGTCTGGTCACGGCCGAACATGTCCACGGCAAGACCGGGCTCGACGGCGCCGACCTGCCCGAGCCGACGATGCCGCTGCAGGCCGCCCATGCGGTCGATTTCCTCATCGACACGCTGCGGCGCGAGGCGCCGGGCACCGTAATGCTCTGCCCCGTCGGCCCGCTGACCAACATCGCGACGGCGCTGGAGCGCGCGCCCGACATCGCCCCGCGCATCGCGCGGATCGTCCTGATGGGCGGCGCCTATTTCGAGGTGGGCAACATCACCCCGGCAGCCGAGTTCAACATCTACGTGGACCCCGAGGCCGCCCGCACCGTGTTCCGCGCCGGCGTGCCCCTCACCGTCGTCCCGCTCGACGTCACGCACAAGGCGCTGACCTCCGCCGCCTGGCTCGAGGCGCTGCGCGCCCTCGGCACGCCCGTGGGCCATGCCGTCGCCGGCTGGTGCAATTTCTTCGAACGCTTCGACAAGGAGAAATACGGCAGCCTCGGCGCCCCGCTGCACGATCCGGGCACGATAGCCTGGCTCCTCGCGCCAGAACTCTTCACCGGGCGCGAGATCAACGTCGAGATCGAGCTCGCCGGCGAATTCACCCGCGGCATGACGGTCGCCGACTGGTGGCGCGTCTCGGGCCGCCCCGCGAATGCGCTCTTCCTCGGCGGGGTGGACGCTGCCGGGTATTTCGCCCTGCTCACCGAACGCCTCGCCCGGCTCTGATCCCGCCGCCCGGCGCGCCCGGCCCGGACGGACCAGCGCGGACGGACCAGCGCGGACAGAGCGCCCCCCCCCAGCAGACCGCCCGCACGCGCCCGACGTCCATTCGCCCTGCGCCCCTTCCCCCGGCCTTCAGGCTGGCCCAAATATCCCACGGGGGTCCGGGGGTGTGAAACCCCCGGGGCCATCCATCCGCACGAGGCCCCGGAAGGACACGCCATGATCGCCTTCGACAACAGCTATGCCCGCCTGCCGGACCGGTTCCACGCCCGCCAGGCCCCGACGCCGGTGGCCGCCCCGCGGCTCTTTGCGCTCAACGAACCGCTCGCCCGCGCCATGGGCCTCGATCCGGCTTCGCTCGACGCCGCGCTGCTCGCCGGCAACCGCATCGCGACAGGGTCCGAGCCGATCGCCCAGGCCTATGCCGGGCACCAGTTCGGCGGCTGGGTGCCGCAGCTCGGCGACGGGCGGGCGATCCTTCTGGGCGAGGTGGTGGGGCCGGACGGGCGGCGCTGGGACATCCAGCTCAAGGGCGCCGGGCGCACGCCCTTCAGCCGGGCGGGCGACGGGCGGGCCTGGCTCGGCCCGGTGATCCGCGAATATCTCGTCTCCGAGACCATGGCGGCGCTGGGCGTGCCGACGACCCGGGCGCTCGCCGCCGTCACCACCGGCGAGACGGTCTGGCGCGAGGGGCCGATGCCCGGCGCAGTGCTCACCCGGGTGGCCTCGAGCCATATCCGCGTCGGCACGTTCCAGTTCTTCGCCGCCCGCGGCGATACCGAGGCGCTGCGGCTGCTCACGGACATGGTCATCGCGCGCCACTACCCCGATGCGGGCGATGCGCTGGGCCTGCTGCGCGCCGCGGTGGCCGCGCAGGCGCGGCTGGTGGCGCAGTGGATGGCGCTCGGCTTCATCCACGGGGTGATGAACACCGACAACGCCCATGTCGGCGGGATCACCATCGACTACGGCCCCTGTGCCTTTATGGACGCATACCATCCGGCCCGGGTGTTCTCGTCAATCGACCATCAGGGCCGCTACGCCTATGGCAACCAGCCGCAGATCGCGGTGTGGAACATGGCGCAACTGGCGACCTGCCTTCTGCCGCTGATCGACGCGGACCGCAGCCGCGCCATCGACGCGGCGACCGAGGCCGTCCATGCCTTCGGCCCGCTTTACGAGGCCGAATGGCTGGGCCGGTTCCGCGCCAAGCTGGGGCTCGCGGCGGCGCAGGACGGCGACCGGGCGTTGATCGAGCGCCTGCTGGCGCTGATGGCGGCGGGCGAGGCGGATTTCACCGTCACCTTCCGCGCGCTGGCCGAGGGGGAACGGCCGGGGCTGGCGGGTTTCGACACCTGGGCTGCCGACTGGCACGCCCGGCTTGCCGCCGAAGGCACGGCGCTTGCCGATGCGCAGGCGGCGATGCGCCGGGTGAACCCCGCCGTCATCCCGCGCAACCACCGCATCGAAGCGGCGATCGCGGCGGCCGTCGCCGGCGACCGCGCGCCGTTCGACGCGCTGCACGCCGCGCTGGCCACCCCGTTCGACGGCGGCGGCGCCTTCCGCCTGCCGCCCGAGCCCGATCAGGTCGTCGGGCTGACCTTCTGCGGCACCTGAGCCCTCGGCCAGTTGATGAGGACAAGGCCCCCCGCCACCGCCGCCCCGGCCGCCAGCAGCATCGGCCCCACCGGCTCGCCCAGCAGCGCCCAGCCGAGCGCGATGCCGAACACCGGCGACAGGAAGGCGAAACTCGCGACCGACCCCGCCGGATAACGCGCAAGCAGCCAGAACCACGCCAGGAACCCGGCCGCCACGATCACCGAGGACTGGAACAGCAGCACCCCGATTTCCAGCGCGCCGGGGCCGCGCAGGAACGGCCCGAAGGCGGGCGCGAGCAGGAACAGGATCGGCGCCGAGACCACCACCATCCACAAAAGCTGCATCTCCGGCGATACGCCCCGCCCGCCCGCCGCCCGCGCCAGCAGCGCGACGGCAGCCCAGCCCATCGCCGCCAGGATCGCGAGCCCGTCGCCCAGCAGCGTCGCCTCCGCCCCATCGGGCACGCTGCCCCGGTCGGTCATCGCCAGCACGATCCCGCCAAAGGCGAGCGCCAGCCCGCCGGCCTTGAGCGCCGTGATCCGCTCGCCGGGGATGAGCACATGCGCCGCCCCCGCCAGCCACATGGGCATCGTATACATGAACACCGTCGCCCGGGTGACCGTCGTGTGGTCGAGCGCGAGGTAGAGGCAGACGAATTCCGCCGCGAAGGCCGCCCCCATCCAGAGGCCGACGGGGACCGTCCCCGGCGCGATGGCCATCGAAATCCCCCGCGCTCGCATCCACAGCACGATGCAGGCCGCCGCCAGCACCGACCGCAGCGCGGCGGCGAACACCGGCTGGAACCCGCCGTTCACGACCTTGATCGACACCTGGTTGCCCGCAAACAGCAGTGCGAGCCCCACCAGCGCCGCCGCCCCGGCCGCATCCATCCTGTCCTTGCG
Organism: Gemmobacter sp.; assembly: GCA_046292445.1. Lineage (GTDB taxonomy): Bacteria > Pseudomonadota > Alphaproteobacteria > Rhodobacterales > Rhodobacteraceae > CALIZF01. The sequence goes on along the minus strand of JBKBQT010000025.1, from coordinate 33,129 downwards.
CATCCCAGCCCCTCGCCCGGCCGGGTGCGGCCGCCGCCGCCGGCACCGTCCGCGCCGTGCGGTCCATAGTCAACCCGGCGCGCGCGAATCCGCGCCGCCCGCGCCGGTGGGGGGTTGACCGCCGCACGGCCTTCGCCCCAACTGCACTGTGCGGCGCCGCCGGCGAGGTCCGAGGCATCGAGGGAGGTTTTGATGTTTTCCAAGACGCAGGACGATCGCGCCGCCGCGGATGCGCCGGGCAACGCGCCGCGTCCGGGCCGCGCGGCGAGCGGCCAGCGGTCCATCCTCGCCTCGGACCTGCGGATCGACGGCATCGTGGCGACCGAGGGCGCGCTCGAGGTGCACGGCCGCATCGATGGCGAGGTGGCCGCCGACACGCTCCTGCTGGGCGACGACGGGTCGATCACCGGCAAGGTCCGCGCCAACCAGGCCGACCTGCGCGGCACCTTGACGGGCGAGTTGACGACCGAACGGCTCACCCTGCGCGCCGCAGCGCGGATGGAGGCCGACGCGACCTGCGAGACGCTGGTGATCGAGGCCGGCGCGACGGTCGAGGGCCGGTTCTCGCGCCCCGCGCCGCCGCCGCCCGCCCCGCCGGCCCCGGCCCCGACGACGCCCCCCGCCGCCCCGGCCGCCCCCGCGCCCTAACGCCGCCGCATCGACTTGCGCCAGATCAAGGCGCGAAAGCTGGCGGCAACCCCATCCTGCGCAAGACGGATGGGAGACCGAATCATGCTTGACCGCCTGCGCAACCTGATCGGGGCGCGCCGCGCGCGCGACGAGATCGACGCCATGTCCGACCGCGACATCGCCGATATCGGCCTGTCCCGCAGCGAGATGACCGAATTTGCGCGCATGTCCGCCGCGATCCCCGCCCGCATGACCCGGATGGCGTCCCTGTTCGGCGTGACCGGCGCCGGTGTCGCGGCCGACCGGCCCACCTATCTCGAGGCGCTCGGGCGCTGCGCCCGTTGCAGTGCCGCCCGCACCTGCGCCCGGGCCTTTGCCGAAGGGTCGGCAACGCCCTCGGCGGTCGGCTTCTGCCCGAACGTTCCGCTCTACCGCGACCTCGCCGCGCAGGCGGGCTGAACCGCCGAACAGGGGCATGACGCCGCGCCTGCCCCGTGCTAGGGGCGAGGCATGGACACGCTCCCCTCCCGCGCCGAAATCCTCGACTGGCTCGCCCGGAACCCGACCGAAACCGCCCGGCGCGACATCGCCCGCGCCTTCGGCATCCGGGGCGATGCACGTGTCGAACTCAAGCGCCTTCTGCGCGCGATGGAGGCGGACGGCGATCTCGACCGCCGTGCCCGCACCTATCGCGCGCCCGGAACGCTGCCCCCCGTCACGGTGATCGAGGCGCTGGCCCCCGACGCGCAGGGCGATGTCTACGCCCGCCCGCTCGAATGGTCCGGCGACGGTGCGGCCCCGCGCATCCTGATGGTGACGCGGCCGGGCGATCCGGCGCTCGGGCAGGGCGACCGGATCCTTGCGCGCCTCGCCCCGGTGGCGGGCGAAGGCCATGCCTACGAGGGCCGCGTCATCCGCCGCATCCAGGCGACGGCCCGGCGCATCCTCGGCGTGTTCCGCAAGACCGCCGAGGGCGGGCGCATCCATCCCATCGACAAGGGCGAGGATCGCGAATGGCTCGTCCCGCGCGACATGGTCCAGGGCGCGCGGGACGGCGAACTGGTCGAAGCGGAACAGGCCGGGCCGAAATCCATGGGCCTGCCGCGCGCCCGCGTTCTCGCCCGGCTGGGCGATCCCTCGGCGCCGAGGGCGGTAAGCCTGATCGCCATCCACCAGCACGGCCTGCGCGATGCCTTTCCCGATACGGTGCTGGCCGAGGCCGAGGCGGCGGAACCGGCAAGCATGGAGGGGCGCGAGGATCTGCGCCACCTCCCCCTCGTCACGATCGACCCGTCCGACGCCCGCGACCATGACGATGCGGTTCTCGCCCATGCCGACGACAACCCCGCCAATCCCGGCGGCCATGTCCTGTGGGTCGCCATCGCCGACGTCGCCCATTACGTGCGCCCCCAGACCGGGATCGACCGCGAGGCGCGGGCGCGCGGGAACTCCACCTATTTCCCCGATCGCGTCGTGCCGATGCTGCCCGACAGGCTGTCGGGCGATCTGTGTTCGCTGCACGAGGGGGTGGACCGCCCGGTGATCGCGGTGCGGATGACCATCGACGAAGGCGGGCGCAAGACCGGCCACCGCTTCGCCCGCGCGATGATGCGCAGCCGCGCCTCGCTGACCTACGAACAGGCGCAGGCGGCGCAGGACGGAAACCCGGACGACAAGGCCGCGTCCCTGACGGCGACGGTGATCGCGCCGCTCTATGCCGCCTATGCCGCACTGGCGCGCGCCCGCACCGAACGCCAGCCGCTGGAGCTCGACCTGCCCGAACGCCGCATCGTGCTGTCGGACGACGGCCGCGTGCAGTCTGTCGCCTTCCGCGAGCGCTTCGATGCGCATCGGATGATCGAGGAATTCATGGTGCTGGCGAACGTGGCGGCGGCCGAAGAGCTCGAGCGCCTGCGCCGCCCCCTCCTCTACCGCGCACATGAGGAGCCCACCCCGGCCAAGCTCGATGCCCTGCGCGAGGTGGCCCAGGCCTCCGGCTTCACACTCGCCAAGGGCCAGGTGCTCAGGACCGCCCATCTCAACCGCCTCCTTGCCCAGGCCGCCGGCAGCGACTTCGACGAGCTTCTGAACATCACCACCCTGCGCTCGATGCAACAGGCCTATTACACCCCCCGCGCGATCGGACATTTCGGCCTCGCGCTGCGGTCGTATGCCCATTTCACCTCGCCGATCCGCCGCTACGCCGACCTGATCGTGCACCGCGCGCTGGTCACGGGGCACGGCTGGGGCGACGACGGGCTGTCGGCCGCCGATATCGCGATGCTCGAGGAGACGGCCGAGAAGATCAGCGAGGCCGAGCGCCGGTCGATGGCCGCCGAACGCGACACGACCGATCGCTACCTCGCCGCCTGGCTCTCCGACCGGATCGGCGCGGAATTCGCCGGGCGCATCGCGGGGGTCCAGCGCTTCGGCCTCTTCGTCAAGCTCGACGAGACCGGCGCCGACGGCCTGATCCCGATCCGAAGCGTGGGCCGCGAGTTCTTCCACTACGACCCCGCGACCCAGACCCTGATGGGCGCCGACAGCGGCCTGACGCTCGGCGTCGGCCAGCGCGTGACGGTGCGCCTGGCCGGGGCCGTGCCGGTGACGGGGGGGCTGACGCTCGAACTCCTTTCGGTCGAGGATCGCACCCTTCCCGCAGGACGCAGTCCCGGGCGCCGCCCGCCCTCCCGGTCCCGCCCGGCCGCAAAATCCCGCACCGTCAGCCGCAAGCGCCGCTGACAGGCTTCAGGCTGGCCCAAATATCCCGGGGGAGTCCGCGCCATCGGCGCGGACGGGGGCAGCGCCCCCATCTTCGACTTCCCGCACCGCCCGTTCCGCGCTAGACTGCCGAAAAACACGAGCAGTGCAGAACAGGTGAACCCATGCGGCAGGCCCTCCTCCTTCCGGCGCTTCTTGGTGCCGGCGTCATCGCGGGTTGCGGCTTTGCCGGCCCCGAAACCTCGCCGCGCCCTGCGGCCCGCGCCGTGACGGCGGTGCAGCCGGTCTCCGCCCCCGCACCGAACCCCGGCTTCGATGCCTGGCTGCGCGGCTTTCGCCCCCGGGCGCTTGCCGCCGGGATCACGCCCGCCACCTTCGACCGCAGCTTCGCCGGCGTCGGCTACATGCCCGACATCATCGCCCGCGACCGGCGCCAGGCCGAATTCACCCGTGCGATCTGGGAATACCTCGACAGCGCGATTTCCGACACGCGGATCGAGAACGGGCGCAGGATGCTGGCCGAGCATCGCGGCAAGATCGACCGGATCGCGGCACACTACGGCGTGCCGGCCGAGGTGATCGTCTCGGTCTGGGGGCTCGAATCGTCCTATGGCAGCTACAAGGGCACGACACCGATCATCCCGGCCCTCGCCACGCTCGCCTATGACGGCCGTCGCGGCGCCATGTTCGAGGCCCAGCTGATCGCGGCGCTGAAGATCGTGCAAGCCGGCGACGTGGCGCCCGAGCGCATGACGGGATCCTGGGCCGGGGCGATGGGGCATACGCAGTTCATGCCGACATCCTACCTCGCCTATGCGGTGGATTTCACCGGCGACGGGCGGCGCGACATCTGGTCGGACGACCCGACCGATGCGCTCGCCTCGACCGCTGCCTATCTCGCGCGGCACGGCTGGAAGACTGGCCAGCCCTGGGCGGTCGAAGTCACGCTGCCGCGCGGGTTCGACTATGGCCTCGCCGGCAAGCGCACGAAGAAATCGCCCGCCGACTGGCAGGCGCTGGGGGTGCGCGGGGCAGGCGGGGGGCGCATCCCGAACGCGGGCGCGGCCTCCATCCTGCTTCCGGCCGGCGCCAAGGGGCCGGCGCTGATGATCTTCGACAATTTCGGCGTGATCGCGCGATACAACAACGCCGACAGTTATGTGATCGCCGTCGGCCATCTGTCCGACCGGCTGCGCGGCGCCGGTCCCTTCGCGGCCCCATGGCCGCGCGGCGACCGGGCGCTGGCTTCCGAAGAGCGGCGCGAGTTGCAGGAGCGTCTGACCCGGCGCGGATTCGACACCGAGGGCATCGACGGCAAGATCGGCCCGGCGACCATCGCCGCGATCCGGTCCTACCAGATCGCCCATGGCCTTACGCCGGACGGCTACGCGACGCTCGATTTGCTCCAGCGCCTCCGGTAAGAAACAAGGACCAAGGATTTTCGTCCGAAAATCCTTGGTCTCGACCGGACGCCCCGGAAGGATTTTCGTCCGAAAATCCTTCGCTCGCGCTCAGCTTTGCCAGTCGGGTTTGCGTTTGTCGAGGAACGCGCCGATGCCCTCGGCCGTGTCGCGCCAGAGCATGTTCTCGACCATCACGGCCCCTGTGTGATCGTAGGCCGCGCCAAGGCCCATGTCGATCTGCTCGTAGAAAGCGCGCTTGCCGATCCGCACCGCCGCACCCAGCTTGGCGGCGACCGTCTCGGCCAACGCCTGCGTCTCGCTTGCGAGACTGGCCTCGGGCACGACGCGGTTGACGAGGCCGATCCGCGCCGCTTCGCCGGCGTCGATGAACCGGCCGGTCGTGAGCATCTCGAACGCGGCCTTGCGGGGTACCACGCGGGTCAGGGCGACCATCGGCGTCGAGCAGAACAGCCCGATGTTGACGCCGTTCACCCCGAACCGCGTGCCTTCCGCCGCAACCGCCATGTCGCAGGAGGCGACGAGCTGACAGCCCGCCGCGGTGGCGATGCCGTGCACCTGGGCGATGACCGGTTGCGGCAGGCGGGGGATGGCCTGCATCACCGCGGCGCAGCGGGCGAAGAGTTCCGCGAAATAGGCCCGCCCGCCATCGGGCGCCTGCCGCCCCGCCTGCATCTCGCGCAGGTCATGCCCGGCGCAGAAGGCGCGTCCCGCGCCCCGCAGGATCACCACCCGCGTGTCGCGGTCGCCCTCCAGCGCGGCAAAGGCCGCAGCCAGCGCCGCGAGCATGCCGTCCGACAGCGCGTTGAGCCGTTCGGGCGCGTTCATCGTCAGCATGGCGATCCCGCCCGCATCGGTCCGTGTCAGGAGCGTGTCCATCTTGCCATTCCCCCCATTTGCCGAAACCCTAGGCCCCGGCGGCTGCGGAGGGAAGGCATGCGTGACGATCCGGCACTGGCGATGGACATTCCCGCCCTGCACCGGTTCATGGCCGAGGCGTTTCCGCAGGTCGCCGCCGATTTCCGCATCGAGGCGCTGGCGCCCGATGCGATCACCGTGCGGCTTCTGGCCGCCGAGCGGCACCTGCGGCCGGGCGGGACGATCAGCGGGCCGGCGATGTTCGCGCTGGCCGATGTGTCGGTCTATCTGGCCATCCTCGCGCGGATCGGCCCCGTCGCGCTGGCGGTCACGACCAGCTGCTCGATCGACTTCATGCGCAAGCCGGCGGCGGGGCGCGATCTGGTCGCCGACGCCCGGCTGCTCAAGCTCGGGCGGGTGCTGGCGGTGGGCGATGTGCTGATCCGGGCCGAGGGGACGGGTCCGGTCGTGGCGCGGGCGACGGCGACCTATTCGATCCCGCCGCGCTGAGGCGCGCTATTCGGCCGCCTGTGCCTGCGGATCGGCCAGCGCGACGATGTCGAGCATGATCCGGTTCAGCTCGAAATCCTTCGGCGTATAGACCGCCGCGACCCCCATGGCCTTGAGCCGCACCGCATCCTCGTCCGGGATGATGCCCCCGACCATCACCGGCACATGGCCGAGGCCGGCCGTGCGCATCCGGTCCATCACATCGGCGATGAGCGGCAGGTGCGACCCCGAGAGGATCGACAGCCCCACGACATGGGCATCCTGATCCGCCGCCGCCTGCACGATCTCGGCCGGGGTGAGGCGGATCCCCTCGTAGTGGATGTCCATGCCGCAGTCGCGGGCGCGGGCGGCGATCTGTTCGGCGCCGTTCGAATGGCCGTCGAGCCCCGGCTTGCCCACAAGGAACTTGAGCCGCCGGCCGAGGCGGGCCGAGACGGCATCGACTGCCTCGCGGATCGGCTCGAGCCCCTCGGTGCGGTTCGAGGGCGCGCGGGAAACGCCCGTGGGACCGCGATACTGGCCGAAGGCAGCGCGCACCATGTCGCCCCATTCGCCCGTTGTCGCCCCCGCCTTGGCGGCCGCGATCGAGGCGGGCATGATGTTTTCCCCCGTCGCGGCCGCCTGCCGCAGGCGTTCGAGCGCCTGCGCCACGGCGCGCGCATCGCGCCCGGCGCGCCAGGCCTGCAGGCGGCCGATCTGGTCCGCCTCGACCGCCGGATCGACGACCATGATCGATCCCTCGCCCCCCGTGAGCGGCGAGGGTTCGGTGGTGGTGAATTTGTTCACGCCCACGACCACGGTTTCGCCGCGCTCGATGCGGCCGATGCGTTCGGCATTGGCCTCGACCAGCCGGCCCTTCATGTACTCGATCGCCTGCACCGCGCCGCCCATGCCGTCGATCAGCGCGAGTTCCGCGCGCGCGCCATCGGCGAGGGCCCGCACCTTGGCCTCGATCACCGGGTTGCCGTCGAAGAGATCGCCGTATTCCAAGAGGTCCGTCTCATAGGCCAGCACCTGCTGCATGCGCAGCGACCACTGCTGATCCCAGGGGCGCGGCAGGCCCAGCGCCTCGTTCCAGGCCGGAAGCTGCACGGCACGGGCGCGGGCCTTCTTCGACAGCGTGACCGCCATCATCTCGATCAGGATGCGGTAGACGTTGTTTTCCGGCTGCTGTTCGGTCAGGCCGAGGCTGTTGACCTGCACGCCGTAGCGGAAGCGGCGCAGCCGCGGGTCTGCCACGCCATAGCGCTCCCGCAGGATCTCGTCCCACAGGTCCACGAAGGCGCGCATCTTGCACAATTCGGTGACGAACCGGATCCCGGCATTGACGAAGAACGAGATGCGCCCGGCCATTTCCGGGAAATCGGCCGCCGGCACCTTGCCGCGAAGGTCGTCGAGCACCGCGATGGCGGTGGCCAGCGCAAAGGCCAGCTCCTGCTCCGGCGTCGCCCCCGCCTCCTGCAGGTGATAGGAACAGACGTTCATCGGGTTCCACTTGGGCAGGTGGACGCCGGTATAGGCCGCCACGTCGGTGATCATCCGCAACGACGGTCTGGGCGGGGCGATATAGGTGCCGCGGCTGAGATATTCCTTGATGATGTCGTTCTGCACCGTGCCCTGCAGTTTCGACACATCCGCGCCCTGTTCCTCGGCCACCGCGATATAGAGCGCGAGCAGCCAGGGGGCGGTGGCGTTGATCGTCATCGAGGTGTTCATCTGGTCGAGCGGGATGGCATCGAACAGGGTGCGCATGTCGCCCAGATGCGCCACCGGAACGCCGACCTTGCCGACCTCGCCGCGGGCAAGCTCGTGATCGCTGTCGTATCCCGTCTGCGTCGGCAGATCGAACGCGACCGAAAGGCCGGTCTGGCCCTTGGACAGGTTGGTGCGATAGAGCGCGTTCGACTTGGCGGCGGTCGAATGCCCGGCGTAGGTGCGGAACAGCCAGGGGTTGTCGCGCTGCGGCATGCGGGCGTCGGTCGGCATCGCGGTCTCCTTTCCCGGCGGGTCGGGCGGGAAATATTGTTATTCCAGGGCAAGTGCAAGCGGAAGAATGTGACGCACGGCCACTGCGCTGCGATGCAGAATGCCATTGCAAGACGTTCGCGGCAAGCTTGGCCGTTGCGCCTGTGCAACGCCGGCGCCTGTCTGCTAGCATCGGGTGGTCAGGCAGGGGGGAAAGCCATGCTCAGCGAACGTGCGGCGCGGGCGGCGCAGGAGCAGTATCGGGAAGAGGGCTATGCCGTCATACGCGGCTTCCTCGACCCTGATGAGGTCGCAGAGGTCCAGGCCGAGACGCGGCGCATCTATGCCGAGGGGCTGACCCATCACGCGACATACCGGCATGGCAACCTGTGCTACGAAATCCTGCCCGAATCGGCCTTCGGCGCACGCTACATGGTGCAGGCCTACTGGATCGCGTGGGTATCCGAGACATTCGAGCGGTTGCGGCGCAGCCCCGGATACTACGCCCTGCTCGGCGGCCTTCTCGGCCCCGACATCCGCCAGATCGCCCAGCAGATCCACTGGAAACCGCCGGGCGCGCGGCTGTCGGGCTATCGCTTTCATCAGGACCTGAGGTTCCGCGACAAGGGCGAGGCGGCGCAGGTGGCCGAGGCGACCGTGACGACCGGCCTCGCCATCGACCGGGCGACACGCGAGAACGGGTGCCTTCAGGTCGTGCCGGGGAGCCATCGGCGCGGCTATCTCGGCCTGTCGGACGACGGATCGATCATGAAGGGCGCGACCGCCGAGGATGAATTGCGCGCCGTCGGCATCAACCCTTCGGACATCGTCGCGCTGGAGATGCAGCCGGGCGACCTTGCGGTCTGGGGCCTGCTGACGGTGCATGGCTCGGCCCATAACACCTCGGCGCATGACCGCGCCTTTGCGATCAGTTCCTACGTGCGGGCGGATGCCACGACACGGGGGGAATGGGCGTTCCGGGGCGGCGTGTCGCAGCCGCTGGGCGATGCGCCGGTCCTGTGCAAATACGACAAGCTGTTCGAGGCGCCGGGCCCGCTTTACGACACGACCGAATGGTGGCGCTGACCGCAAGCTGATCGGCCATGCGACCGGCGCGCGCGACAGAATGTTGCGCGGAGCGTCGGCGGACTATTGCAATGTTGCGGGGCCGTCTGTATCCAACCCGGCAGACGCGGCGATTCTGCGCCGCAGCATAGCCTTCGGCAAGGAGTTTCCCATGGCCCTCGACACCCAGCCCGCCATCGTCCCCTATGACGCGCCGGTGAAGGACCTTTACGAGGTCGGCGAAATGCCCCCACTGGGCCATGTGCCGGCACAGATGTATGCCTGGGCGATCCGGCGCGAACGGCATGGCGAACCGGCGACGGCCATGCAGGTCGAGGTGGTGGATACCTGGAAGATCGATTCGAACGAGGTGCTCGTCCTCGTGATGGCGGCGGGGGTCAACTACAACGGCGTCTGGGCCGCGCTCGGCCAGCCGATCAGCCCCTTCGACGGGCACAAGCAGCCCTATCACATCGCCGGATCGGATGCGGCCGGGATCGTCTGGGCCGTCGGCGACAAGGTCAAGCGCTGGAAGGTCGGCGACGAGGTGGTGATCCACTGCAACCAGGACGACGGCGACGACGAGGAATGCAACGGCGGCGATCCGATGTATTCGCCCAGCCAGCGCATCTGGGGCTACGAGACGCCGGACGGATCCTTCGCCCAGTTCACCCGCGTGCAGGCACAGCAACTCATGCCCCGCCCGCGGCACCTCACATGGGAGGAAAGCGCCTGCTACACGCTGACCCTCGCCACCGCCTACCGGATGCTTTTCGGGCACGAGCCGCATGACCTCAAGCCCGGGCAGAACGTGCTGGTCTGGGGCGCGGCGGGGGGCCTCGGGTCCTACGCGATCCAGCTCATCAACACCGCCGGCGCGAATGCGATCGCGGTGATCTCGGACGAGGACAAGCGCGATTTCGTCCTGGGCCTCGGCGCCAAGGGCGCGATCAACCGCAAGGATTTCAAGTGCTGGGGGCAACTGCCCAAGGTGGGAACGCCCGAATACAACGACTGGCTCAAGGAGGCGCGCCGGTTCGGCAAGGCGATCTGGGACATCACCGGCAAGGGCGTGAACGTCGATATCGTATTCGAGCACCCGGGCGAATCGACCTTTCCGGTCTCCTCGCTCGTCTGCAAGAAGGGCGGGATGGTGGTGATCTGCGCCGGCACCACGGGGTTCAACTGCACCTTCGACGTGCGCTACATGTGGATGCACCAGAAGCGGCTGCAGGGGTCGCACTTCGCGCATCTGAAACAGGCGTCGGCGGCCAACAAGCTGATGCTGGAGCGCCGGCTGGACCCCAGCATGTCCGAGGTGTTCCCCTGGGCCGAGATTCCGGTTGCGCATACCAAGATGCTGCGCAACGAGCACAAGCCGGGGAACATGGCGGTGCTGGTGCAGGCGCCGCGCACCGGCCTGCGGACGTTCGAGGATACGCTCGAGGCATCGCGCGGGGGGTGATGCGTCGGCAAGGACTCGCCCGCCGCTGTGGAAACGGTGTTTCCGCGTTGCGGCGGGTAATCGCCGCATCTGCGCCATGATAGGGTTAAACTCTGTTTACCAGCAGGGTTCCCCGTGCCGCACGACTGGATCATCGACGTCCTGACCGACATGCGCGCCTATGCCAAGCTCAACGGCATGGAGGCGCTGGCCGAACAGATCGACCGGACGCTGGAGATCGCCCGCGCCGAGATCGCCGCCCGGATGCGTGAGACCGGCGAGGGCTGAGCCTTCTGGCGCCGGCGGTGCGGCGGCGTTAGGATTGCCGCGATGTCCGCCCCGATGCCTGCCCTTTCGTTTTCCGCCGATCAGGCCGAGGCGCACGACCGTGTCGCGGCGCTCCTGCAGGCTTCGGGGATCGACCTTGCGGGCGGCATGCTGGCGCCGGCGGACAGGGATGCGCCCGGCGGTGTGCTGGCCGTGGTCGGGCGCGCGGGATCGGGCAAGACGATGCTGCTCGCCGCGCTGGTCAAGGCGATGGTCGGGGCGGGGGTGGAGCTTGTATCGGGCGACTACGAGGGCCGCCGGCGCAAGGACCGCCGCACGCTCGCCGTGCTTGCCCCGACCAACAAGGCGGCCTCGGTCCTGCGCCAGCGCGGCGTGCCGGCGACGACGATCCACCGCATCCTCTACACCCCGATCTACGCCCCCGAATACGAACGCATCGCCGAATGGCTCGCGGGCAACGGCACGCGCCCGCCCGTCGAGGGCCTCGGGATCGAGGGGCTGAGCGAGGCGGCGCTGGACCGGGCGCGGGCGTTCTATGACGGCCTTGCCTCGGTGCCCGGCGCGCTGGCGGCGGCGGGGCTGCGCGGGTCGGATTTCATCAAGGGCTGGAAGCGGCGGGAAGAGCCGCTGGATGTCGGCTTCGTCGACGAATCCTCGATGCTCGACGACCGGCAGTTCGCGGATCTGAAGGAGATCTTCCCGACCCTCGTGCTCTTCGGCGACCCCGCGCAACTGGCCCCGGTGGGCCAGTCGGGCGCGATGGTGTTCGACACGCTGCCGCCCGCGCGGCGCCTGACGCTCGACCGGATCCACCGGCAGGCCGAGGGCAACCCGATCCTCGACCTGGCCCATGCGCTCGCCGACCCGGCGCTTCGCTTCGAGCGGTTCGAGCGGATGGTCGAGGCGGCGGCGGCCCGCGATCCGCGGGTCGAGATCGCCGAACGGGTGGATGCCGATGCCATGGCCCGCGCCCCGGTCCTCGTGTGGCGCAATGCGACGCGGATCCGCCTGATCGCGGCGTTCCGCGCGGCGCATGGCGCGCCCGATGCGGCGCTCTTGCCGGGCGAGCCGCTGATCTGCGACGGGCTCGAACTGCCGCTCAAGCATCGCAAGCGGCGGATCGACCTCGAGGCGCGGGGCCTCATCAAGGGGGCGCAGGCGATCTATCTGGGCGAGGGGCGGGGCAGCGGCTTTGCCCGCGTCCATGTCGTGGGCGCGGAAGAGCCGCAGGTATCGGTCGCCGCGATCATCAAGATCGAAAAACCCGACGAGGCCGATCCGGCCATCATCACCGCCGCCACGATGGGCGCGGCCTTCCTGCATGGCGCTGCGGTGACGATCCACAAGGCGCAGGGCAGCCAATGGCCCGCGGTCCAGGTGTTCGCCCCCGACCTCTACGCCGCCGCCCAGGCGGGGCGCGAGGAAGCGGGGGTTCCGCTCTGGAAGCGGCTCGCCTATGTCGCGATCACCCGGGCAGAGGAGCGTCTGGTCTGGGTGACCCGCTATCGTCTGGCACGGCCGCAGGCGGTCCTTGGGGTTGACGATCTGCCGGCGCGGCCCGCGCCGTTGACGCTGGCGGCGCGGGAGTAGCGGCGAGGATGGCGCTCAGGGCCGGCTGGTAGGACAGTGCCGCGTCGTGGGAAAAGGACGTTCCCGCTCGACATGGCCAGCCGCTGCGCGTATGGAGCACGCTTCGGGTGCATCTTGTCCAGCACCCCGGCACGGGGCCGGGGCCACGGGCGCCAAGCGCCCATGGGACCGGGACCATGATCGATACCATCGCTGCGCCGCTGGCGCAGGCCCTTGCCGCGCGCGGCTATACCACCCTGACGCCCGTGCAAGAGGCCGTCCTTGCCCCCGAGGCGCGGGGGCGAGACCTCCTCGTGTCGGCGCAGACCGGTTCGGGCAAGACGGTCGCCTTCGGCCTTGCCATCGCGCCGGATCTGATCGGCGACGGGCTGCCCCTCGCGACCGCCCCTGCGGCGCTGATCGTCGCGCCCACGCGGGAGCTTGCGCTGCAGGTGCGGCGCGAGTTCGAATGGCTCTATGCCGGGACCGGCGCGCAGGTCGCATCCTGCGTCGGCGGGATGGACTGGCGCACCGAGCGGCGGGCGCTCGAACGCGGCGCGGCAGTGGTCGTCGGCACGCCGGGGCGCCTGCGCGACCATATCGAGCGCGGCTCGCTCGACCTCACGGTGCTCAAGGCGGCGGTGCTGGACGAGGCGGACGAGATGCTCGACCTCGGCTTTGCCGAGGATCTGGAATTCATCCTCGGCGCCGCGCCATCCGCCAGGCGCACGCTGATGTTCTCGGCCACCGTTCCGAAGGCGATCGAGGCGCTGGCGGGCACGTTCCAGCGCGATGCGCTGCGCATCGTCGCGCAGGGCGAGGCGCGCCAGCATGTGGACATCACTTACCGCGCCCTGTCGGTCGGGGCGAAGGACAAGGAAAACGCCGTCCTGAACCTGCTGCGCCTCATGGAGCCGCGGGTGGCGATCGTGTTCGCCAAGACCCGGGCGGGGGTCAGCCACCTGATGGCGCGGATGGCCAACCGCGGGCTGTCGGTCGTGGCGCTGTCGGGTGAGCTCAGCCAGGCCGAACGCACCCATGCGCTGCAATCCTTGCGCGACGGGCGGGCGCGGGTCTGCGTGGCGACCGATGTGGCGGCGCGGGGGATCGACCTGCCGGGGCTGGAACTGGTGGTGCATTTCGACCTGCCGACCAATTCGGAAACGCTGCTCCACCGCTCGGGCCGGACCGGGCGGGCAGGGGCCAAGGGGCAGGCGGTGCTGATCGTGACACCCTCCGATTTCCGCAAGGCGCAGCGCATCCTGCAGGGCGCCAAGGTGACGGCGGAATGGGGCAAGCCGCCCTCGGCCGACGAGGTGCAGGCGGCCGACGACGAGCGGCTGATGGCGCATGACGCGCTGGCCGAACCGCCGACCGAGGACGAGGCGGCGATGGTCGCGCGGCTGGCCTCATTCGGCGAGGAGGCGCTGGCAGCGGCCGTCCTGCGGCTGTGGCGCGCGGGGCGCGCGGCGCCCGAGGAGCTGCATGAAGCGCCGGTCTCCGCCGACACCCCCGCCCCGGTGCGCGAGCGGGCCGAGTTCGGCCCGGCGGTGTGGTATACGCTGTCGGCCGGCCACGACCGGCGGGTCGAGGCGCGCTGGCTGCTGCCCAAGCTCTGCGACGCCGGCGGGATCACCCGCCTCGCGATCGGCGCGATCCGGGTGCAGGCCGATCGCAGCTACGTCCAGATCGCCGAGGCGGCGGCCGCGCGGCTCGAGGCCGGTCTGGGCGCGGGCATGGCGCTCGAGGAGGGGCTGGTGCTCACCCGTCTCGCCGGCGAGCCCGATCTGACCGCCCGCCCGCCGCGGGCGGCCGCGCCCGCCCGGTCCGGCCCGCTGCCCCGCGCCGCCGACCGCCCGCAAGGCCCGACCTGGTCGCCGCTCGGGGGCGACGGCGATGCCGCCGCCGCAGGGCGCCCGCGCTCCCGCAGCGCCGACGACCGGCCGGTTGGCGCAACTGCCGGCCCGCGCAAGACCCCCGCGCCGCGCTCTGCCGCCGCGGACACCCCGCGCGCGCCCTATGCCCGCAAGGCCGATCCCGCCGCTACCCCCTCCCCCCGCCGTCCGCAGGGGCATGGCGATGCGCGGCCCGCGCGCGCAGGCGCCGATGCAGATCGCGATGATCGGGCGCGCAAACCCTACCCGACCCGTGCGGCGGCTGCCGAACGCAAGCCGCATGCCGCGCGCAGCGATGCCGACGAACGCCCCCGCAAACCCGACACGGGTCGGCCCGGAGACCGACCGCCGCGATCCGCCCGCGTGCCCGGCAGCGACAGGCCTCGCCCCCCGCGGGCGGCCCAGCAGGATGGCCCGCAGCGTCCCGGCTCCGCCCGTGCCGACCGCGGCCCAAGACCGGCCGCCTCGCCCGAGCGCCCGCGAAACCCCGAGACGGGACCCGCATCGGGCGCACCGCCGAAAAAGGGCCGCTGGTCGAAGGACGATCCGCGCCGTCAGACCCTGCGCGGCGATGGCGTCGGGCCCGAGGCCAAGCCGATGCGCGCCAAGCCCTTTTCCCCGCGCGCGCCCAAACCGCCGCCGCCCGATCCCACGGATCCGTCGCAGTCGCTGCGCAAACGCCCCGGCGGCGCGAGCCGCACGACCAAGCCCGGCCCGCGCCCCGGCCCCCGACGCGGCTGATCGGGTTTCATCGCCGCGGCCCTGCGCCAGTCAAGGCCAAAGCCCCAGCGGGATCGCGCGCGGCGCCGTGCGCCTCCGGCGGGGATATTTTTGCCAGCCTGAAGGTGACGGGCGCCCGCAGCCTCTCTGCGCCGCCGGACATTTTGCCGCAGGTGCGCATTCAGGCTGGTCCAAATATCCCCGCCGGAGGCGCACGGCGCCGCGCGCGATCCCGTTTGTGGCGAAGACGAACCACAGTTGAAGCCGGGATCCTGCCTCGTTGCGAGCGCCGCCGCGACCAATTGCGGGTCAGGTGAGGCCGGCGCGCGCGAAGAGCGCGCGGACATCGCCTTCGGGGCGGGCGCCGACATGGCCGATGACCTCGCTCGCGGCGATGCATCCCATCTGGCCGGCGGTGCGAAGGGTCTGCCCCGTGGCGAGGCCGTAGAGAAAGCCGGCCGCGAATTGATCGCCCGCGCCGGTCGCATCGACCGGCACGACACGGTGGACGGGGACCTCGACGCGCTCGCTGCCGCGGATCAGGATCACGTCGGCGCCCGACCTCGTGCAGACGATCAGCGGGCAGTCCTCGGCGGCCCGCGTCAGGGCGGCCTCGATGTCGCCCGTCTCGTAGAGTGCCGTCCATTCGTGGATATTGCCGATGACGTAGTCGAGTTCGCGCACGAGGCGGCGGAAGTCGTCCCGGTGGCGGTTGACGCAGAACGGATCACTGAGCGCGATGCCGGCCATGCCGCCCCCGCGGCGGCAGGTGCGGGCGGCCTTGAGGAATGCCTCCTTGCCCCGATGCTTGTCGAAGAGATAGCCCTCGAGAAAGAGGATCGCCGCTTCGCCCGCGACCGCTTCGGCCACATCCGCCGGTCCGAGTTCCGCGGAAATGCCGAGATAGGTGTTCATCGACCGCTCGCCGTCCGGGGTGACGAAGATCATCGAGCGCGAGGTCGGCAGGTCGCCGTCCGGAACGGGCGGATTGACGAAGGCGGTCCCTTCCGCGGCCATCGCGGCGGCGTAGAAGCGGCCGAGCGCATCGTCGCGCACGCGGCCGATGAAGGCCGTCGACAGGCCGAGCGCACCGCAGCCCGCGATGGTATTGGCGACCGAGCCGCCCGGCGCCTCGGTCCGCGCGGTCATGGCGGCATAGAGCGTATCGGCGCGCTCGCGCTCGATCAGCTGCATCACGCCCTTGGTGATCCCCAGCCGGCCCAGAACCGCATCGTCGGTCTGGGTCAGCACATCGACGATGGCGTTGCCGATGCCGACAACCTGATAGCGTTTCATGCGGTCTTTTCCTCGTAGGCACAGAGATCGGCGATGGGGCAATCGGGGCAGCGGGGCTTGCGCGCGGTGCAGATATAGCGGCCGTGGAGGATGAGCCAGTGGTGCGAATGCGGCAGGTAGCGGGCGGGGACATGGTCTTCGAGCGCGCGCTCGACGGCGGCCTCGTCGCGGCCCGGCGCGATGCCGGTGCGGTTCGCAACGCGGAAGACATGGGTATCGACTGCCTGCGCCGGCAGGCCGAAGGCCATCTGCAGCACGACATTGGCCGTCTTGCGCCCGACCCCCGGCAGCGCGGTGAGGGCGGCGCGCGAATCGGGCACCTCGCCGCCGAAGCGGTCGATCAGCATCTGGCTGAGCCGTATGACGTTGCGCGCCTTGTTGCGGTAGAGGCCGATGGTGCGGATGTAGTGGATGAGCCCCTCCTCGCCCAGCGCGACCATCCGTTCGGGCGTGTCGGCAATGGCGAAGAGCGGGCGGGTGGCCTTGTTCACACCGACATCGGTCGCCTGGGCCGAGAGGGCGACTGCGACGAGGAGGGTGAAGGGGTTCACATGCTCGAGCTCGCCCTTCGGTTCGGGGTTGGCCGCCTGGAGGCGGGCGAAGATCGCGTCGATCGTATGAAAGTCGGCTTGCACGGGCATGGGCGCGGTATGCCTTGCCGTGGCGGCGGGAACAAGGCGCAGGTTCCGGGTCGCGCGGGTTGCGTGCGGCGCGTAGACAGGCTGTGGCGCCTGCGGTGGCCGCCGGGGGGTTCGCAGCCCCGGAACCCCGCGGGATAGTCTCGGGCTTGGGAAGGGGGCACAGGGCATGGCGGATGGCGGCGGCGAGGGGGCCTATCATTATGGCGTCATGGCGCGGGCACTCGCGATCCTCGATGCCGAGGGGCCGGGCCTCGGGCTCGATGCGCTGGCCGCCCGGATGGGCATGAGCGCGGCGCATTTCCAGCGCACCTTTTCGGCCTGGGTCGGGGTCAGTCCGAAGCGGTATCAGCAGTATCTGGCGCTCGATCAGGCGCGGCGGATGCTTGCTGCGCGCGTTCCGGTGTTCGAGGCGGCAATCGGGGCGGGCCTGTCGGGGGCGGGGCGCCTCCACGACGCGATGCTGCGGTGGGAGGCGATGACGCCCGGCGAATACGCCGCCGGGGGGGCGGGCCTGACGATCCGCTGGGGGGTGGTCGATACGCCCTTCGGACCGGCGGTGGCGATGACGACGGGGCGGGGGCTGTGCGGGCTGGGCTTTGCCGCCGAGACAGGTGTGGCCGAGGCAGCGGCGGATCTGCGGGCGCGCTGGCCGCGGGCGGCGTATGTCGCCGATGCCGCCGCGGTTGCGCCGCTGGTAACGGCGGCGTTCGGGGGCGGGGGCTCGAGAGGTGAGGACGACAGGGGCAGGGGCGGCGTATCGCTCCACCTGATCGGGGCGCCGTTCCAGATCAAGGTCTGGGAGGCGCTTCTCCGCATTCCCTCGGGGCGGGTGGCGAGCTATTCCGATGTTGCCGCTGCGGCGGGTGCACCGCAGGCGGCGCGGGCGGTCGGGACGGCGGTGGGGCGCAATCCGGTCGCCTTTCTCATCCCCTGCCACCGTGCCCTGCGCAAGTCGGGTGCGCTGGGGGGCTATCACTGGGGTCTGCCGGTCAAGCGGGCGATGCTGGCCTGGGAGGCGGCACGGGCCGAGGCGATGGCGCCCGATGTTGCAGGCTTGTGATGGGCGGAATGCCGCCCGTGCTGTCATGGGCCTGTTCGCGCGCCTGCCGCCGGCGGTATACTGCGCCCAAGCCCTGCCTGACAGGGCGGTAGCAGTCGAGGCGGCAGTAATGATGACGAGAACCCCTGTAATCCTGACCCTGGCCGGTGCGATCGCGCTGGCCGGTTGCGCCGATCCGAACACGACCGGCGAGAGCCGCGCCCGGCAGGGCGCGATCGCCGGTGCGATGCTCGGCGGCTTCACCGGGCTGGCAACGCGGCCGGGCGGGGCCGATCCGCTGCTCGCGGGTGCGGCGGGCGCAGTGATCGGGGCGGCGGTCGGCGGGGCCATCGGCACCGCGCTCGACCGGCAGGCGGCGGATCTGCGGCGCGACATCGGCAACCCCAATGTGGGGATCGTGAATACCGGCGATTCCCTGGTCGTGACGATGCCGCAGGACATCCTCTTTGCCACCGACAGTGCGGCGGTGCGTCCCGACCTTCAGGCGGATCTGCGGGCGGTTGCGGCGAACCTGCTGCAATATCCGAACACGCGGGTCGAGGTGATCGGCCACACCGACAACACCGGCAGCGCAGCCTACAACCTCGACCTGTCGCAACGCCGGGCCGGCGCCGTCGCCTCGGTGCTGATCGGTGCGGGGGTGCCCGCGGGGCGGGTGGTCGCAGTGGGGCGCGGCGAGGATATTCCGGTCGCCACCAACCTGACGCCGCAGGGCCGGGCGCAGAACCGCCGGGTCGAGATCGTCATCCGGCCGCTTTGAGCCGCATGCAAACGGCGCGGAGCGCCCCGGCAGGGCGCCCCGCGCACGCTCAACCCGGCGGTGTCAGTGCAGGCGCGCGCCGACCTCGGCAATGCCATCGTCGATCAGGGCGCCAGCCGCTTTGGCCGTCATCTGGCGGGCGAGCACATCGCCCGCCGCGGCGACGGCGACGGCAATCGCCTGTTCGCGCACGGCGCGGATCGCATCGGCCTCGGCCGCGGCGATCTGGTCCTCGGCCGCCTTCAGGCGGCGCGCGATATTGCGCCGGATCTCTTCCTTGGCCGCCTCGGCGGCGGTCATCGCATCCTCGCGGGCGCTGGCCACGATACGCTCGGCCTGATCCTTGACCTCGCGCGACTTGCGCTCATAGGAGGCGAGCAGCGCCTTGGCCTCGTCGCGCAGGGCGCGGGCGGTCTCGATCTCGGTCCTGATGCCGGCTGCGCGCTTGTCGAGCAGGCCGCCGAGCAGGCCCGGCACCTTGAAGTACACGAGCACCCCGACGAAGACGAGGAATGCGATCAGGACCACGAAATCCGAATTGCGCAGCGACAGGAAGGGCCCGGAGGCCGCCGCGGCGGGCACCGCGCCGAGCGCGAGCGCAAGCGTGATGAGCAGGCGCATCTGTTATCCTTTCAGCCGGGCGGCAACTGCCGCGGACACCGTGTCCGCATCGGTCTTGCCCCCGAGCGCGGCGACGAGCGCCTCGGCCGTGTCGTTCGCGACAAGCGTGACGCTCTCGACTGCCGTCGCACGGATCGCCATGATGCGGCTTTCGGATTCCGCCGCGCGGGCGGCAATCTCGGCATCGGCCTTGGCGGTCGCGGCATCGAGCTCCAGCTGGATCGCCGCGCGCGCCTCGGCGACGATCCGGTTGGCTTCGGCGCGCGCCTGCGCCAGCGCCTCGCCGTAGGCAGCCTCGGCAGCCTTGGCCTTGCCCTTGAACTCCTCGGCCGCGAGCAGGTCGTTCGTGATCGTCCCCTTGCGCTCGGTCAGGATTGCCTCGATGCGCGGCAGCGCGATGCGCGTGAGGATCCAGTAGATCGCGCCAAGCGCGATCAGCAGCCAGAAGATCTGGTTGGCAAAGGTGGAGGTATCGAGTTGCGGCATCCCCACGGCGGGGGCGGCACCGGGTTCGGTCGCCATCGTCGTCTCCCTGCAAGGTGTCGGGGCCGGGGCGACCGCCCCGGCCTGGCGTCACAGGGACAGGATCAGACGGCGAACATCAGCAGAAGCGCGATCAGGAACGAAAAGATCCCGAGCGCTTCGGCGAAGGCGATGCCGACGAAGAGGTTCGCGGTCTGCCCCGGCGCGGCCGAGGGGTTGCGCAGGGCGCCGGCAAGGAAGTTTCCCGCGATGTTGCCCACACCGATGCCGGCCCCGCCAAGGCCGAAGGCCGCAAGGCCCGCACCGATGTATTTGCCCATTTCCGCGATATCGCCTTCCATTGGATGCTCCTGTGGTTGGAATGGCTGTGAAGGATGCTGCGCGTCAGTGATGCGCGTCGCCGACCGCGTCCTTGAGGTAGACGCAGGTCAGGATGGTGAAGACATAGGCCTGCACGACGGCCACCAGCAGCTCGAGCGCGTAGATCGCCGTGATCGCGCCGATCGCCACGGGCGAGATGAGCGCAACCGAGGCAAAGCCCGCGAACACCTTGATGACCGCGTGACCCGCGAGCAGGTTGCCGGCAAGGCGGATCGAATGGCTCACCGGGCGCACGAAATACGAGATGAGCTCGATCACCGCGAGGACGGGCCGCAGCGGAAGCGGTGCCGACGAGACCCAGAACATCGCAAGGAACCCCGCGCCCTTGCGCGCGATGCCGAGCGCGGTGACGCCGACGAACACCAGCAGCGCAAGCGTCGCCGTGACGGCGACATGGCTGGTGGTGGTAAAGCTCATCGGGATCAGGCCGAGCAGGTTGGCCGTCAGGATGAAGAGGAACAAGGTCATGATGTAGGGGAAGTATTTCGCCCCCTCATGCCCCGTTACATCCTCGACCATGTTGTGGATGAAGCCGTAGACGAGTTCGGCCACCGATTGCGCGCGGCCCGGCACGATATCCTGAGCCCGCGTCCCGAGCACGAACAGCGCCGCGATCGCGGCCACGGCGAGGGCGAGCCACAGCGTGACGTTGGTCGGGGTGTAGAACGCGATATCCGCCCCGCCGAACAGCGGCTTGACGATGAACTGATCCATCGGATGGATGGAAAGACCGCTCGAAGCCCCGTCCGTCGCCACTGGTCAGCCCCTCTTGTCGTCGGCCGGGTCATCGCCCGGCATGGTCTTGTTCAGTGACCTTGCAGTGCCCAGCATCGTGCGGATGCCGGCCGCAAAGCCGAGCAGGGCGAAGATGACGATCATCACCGGCGCAGTGCCCAACACGGTGTCGAGCCCCAGACCGATCGCCAGCCCGAGCGCCATGCCCGTCACCAGCTCGATGACCATCCGCCACGCGACCTCGCCCTGCGAGACGCCGCGCATGCCCTCGGACCGGGGTCTGTCCGCCGCCTTTGCCGCCGCGATCCGCGCCTCGAGCCGGGCAAGCCGGTCGGCGTCGGGGTCATCGGGCATCAGGGCACCCCCTTCCGAAGCTGGAGGCAACCTAGTGACGGCCGTGCGCCGAGTCAACCCGGCCCCGGGTGGGCACCTCGTTCTCCATGGCTCTGAAATACATAACGAAATTCACTGCCGCCGGATTGTCGCAGGCGCGGCGGGCGGTCCATGCCGCGCTGCAACATTCAACCCGCCGGTTGACCTTTCCGCGGTGCCGGCGCAGCCTCGCGCCATGGGCGACCGTCTCGATGCCGTCTTTTCCGCGCTGGCCGACCCGACCCGGCGGGCGATCCTTGCCCTGCTGCTCGAGGATGACATGGCGGTGACCGATGTCGCCGCGCCCTTCGCCCAGTCGCTGGCCGCGATTTCCAAGCACCTGTCGATCCTCGCCGCCGCCGGCCTCATCAGCCAGGAAAAGCGCGGGCGGATCATCTGGTGCAAGCTCGAGCCCGACGGGATGCGCGCGGCCTCGGTCTGGATGCAGGGGTTCGGGCAGTTCGAGCCGGTCCACCTCGACGACTTCGAGCGGTTCCTCGCCGCGGAACTCGACCCGGCGCGGGGAACGGGCTAGCCGCTCACCCCGTGCGCCCGGCAATGAAGCGCCGGCATTCCGCCGTGCGCGGCGCATCGAAGACTGCCGCCGTCGGGCCGATCTCCAGCAGCCGCCCGAGGTGGAAATAGGCCACCCGGTCGGCGATCCGGCGCGCCTCCATCATCGAATGGGTGATGACGACGATCGCATGATCGGCCTTGAGCGTCACCAGCAGGTTTTCCACCTTGTGCGTGGCGATCGGGTCGATCGAGCCGGTCGGTTCGTCCATCAGCAGCACGTCCGGCTTGGTGGACAGGGCCCGCGCGATGCACAGCCGCTGCTGCTGGCCCCCCGACAGGGTGGTGCCGTCGCGGCCGTGCAGGTCGTCCTTCACCTCGTCCCAGAGCTCGGCGCGGCGCAGGCAGGCCTCGACATGGGCGTCCATCTCGGCGCCCGGTTCGGCAAGGCCGTGGATGCGCGGGCCGTAGGCGACATTGTCGTAGACCGATCGCGGGAAGGGATTGGGCTTTTGCGCCACCCAGCCGAAGCGGCGGCGCAGCAGCGGCGGATCGACCTCGGGGGCATGGATGTCGCGGCCGTCGAGCGTGATCGTCCCGGTCTGGCGCAGGTCGCGCGTGTCGTCGTGCATCCGGTTGAGGCATTTGAGCGCGGTCGTCTTGCCGCAGCCCGAGGGGCCGATGAAGGCGAGGATCTCGCCGGGGTAGAGGTCGAAATCGACGTCGATCAGCGCATGCTTGTCGCCATACCAGAGGTTGAGCCCGCGCACCGTGACCACGGGCTCGGCGTTGCGGCCGTGCGGGTGGACATAGGTCTGCGGCGCGTGCTGGGGGGCGTGCTGGGGGGCGGTGTTGTCATACATCGGCGGCTCCTGCGGCGGGGATGCGGAAAGGGTGCCGTCAAACGCCGCCCGCGCAGTTGCGCCAGATCAAGCCCGCGCCGGGTTTCATGGAAACTTCATCCCGGCGTTACGGAACGCGGCGCGGCCCCCTCGGGCTTGAGCAGAAGCGCCAGCGCCACCGCCGTCAGCGCCACCCCCACGAGCACCGTCGCCGGCGGCGCCGGCCGGCCCAGCGCCAGTTCCCACAGGATCACCCAGGCCGGGACAAGATAGGTATAGGCCATCACCTTGGCCGCCGGCAGCCGCTGGGCGGCATAGCTGAGCAGGAAGAACGTCAGCGCCGAGGCAAAGACAGCGACATAGCCCAAAGTGATCCAGACGATTCCCGGCAGCCCGGCCCAGTCGGTCGCCGCCAGATCGCCCCAGCCCCAGACCAGCAGCACCACGAAGCCGCCCACCATCACCATCGTCGTGGAGACTGCCGCCGGCTCGCCGCGGTTGAACAGGCGCAGCATGGGCGTTAACGCGGCATGTGCCACGCAGCCGACGAAATAGAGCGCCTCGCCCCGCCCGAGTTGAAAGGCGAGCAGCGCGCCCAGATCGGCGCGGAAGATAACCCACAGCGCCCCGGCCGCCCCGACCGTCAGGGCCGCGGCCATGCGCGGCGTCGTCACCTGCCGCAGCATCAGCCAGCCGAAGGCGGCCGACATCACCGGGGTGAGGGTAAAGACGGCTGCGGTGGATACCGGTGCGGCGGTCTTGAGCCCCTCGAACATCAGAACGAAATAGACCGCAAAGACCGCGCCGAGCACGAGATAGCGCCAGGGCGCGGCCAGATGCGCGCGGCGGAACCCCGGCCCGGCGGCGGCGAAGGCGCCGAGGATCGCGGCGGCGATGAGGAACCGCACGGCGTTGAGCGCGGCGGGCGCGATCTCGTTGGCCGCAAGCGCGCCGAGGCTGAAGCTGCCGGCAACGAAGATCGAAAAGCCGAGCATCGCCGCATGCCCGCGGGCGGCCCCGGTCACGGGGCCACCCGGCCGACCCTGCCGTGGCTCACAGCGCCGACCAGCCGCGCGCGGCATCCTTCAGATGCGTCAGGAACGCCTGCACCTTGGTCGTGCGGTGCAGGTCCACATGGGTGACGAGCCAGAGCGGCGCGGCCCATTCGGCCCGCGGCGCCATCACCTCGACCAGATCGGGGTCGCCGCCCGCCTCGAACACCGAGGCAAAGCCGATCCCGGCCCCGGCCCGCAGCGCGGCCATCAGCGCCGCCGGCTCGCTCGCGCGGAACACGATCCGGTCGCTGTCCACCGTGTCGATCAGCCAGCGGTTCGACGGCGCGCGCAGCGGCGGCCCCTCGGGCGCGATGAAGCGGTGGCGGTCGAAATCCTGCGGATCGGCCGGCATGCCATGCGCCGCGACATAGCTCTTCGAGGCATAGAGCGCGGCGCGCAGATGGCCGAAGGGCTGCACGACGTTGTCCGGCTCTTCCGGCGCCGCGCCGGCGCGCAGGGCGACATGCGCCTCGCCGTATTCGAGCCGGAAGACGCGCGTATCGGTGAGGAACCGCACCGATACATCCGGGTGCAGCGCCTGGAACGAGGCCAGCACGGGCGCCAGAAGCGGCGCGATGCCGGTGATCGAGGTTACCGTCAATTCGCCTGCCACCGCGTCGCCCTGCCCGCGGATGCGCCCGGCAAGCTGGCCGAACTGGTCCGCCGTCGCCTGCGCGACGCGCAGGAGGTCGCGCCCCGCCTCGGTCGGGGTGTAGCCGCGTGCATGGCGCTGGAAAAGCTTGGCGCCCAGCCGCCGCTCCAGCGCGTCGATGTGACGGATCACGGTCGCATGGTGGACCCCCAGCACCTCGGCCGCCCCCGAAACAGTGCCGAGCCGTGCGACGGCCCAGGCCGTGCGAACCTCATCCCAGCTGTCGAGCCCCATGCACGCCTCCGCGCTCTCGCGCGCACACTACGCTTCTGCATGACGCCTGCAAGCGGGCGCGTCGCGCCGCCGCGGGGGCTGCGCCAAACCTTGCCGGCGGCGGCGCCGGTCAATGTGCGGCGCAGTAGAGGTCGCGCTCGGCCCGCCAGAGGTCGGCGTAATCCACATCCGCCCATTCGGGAAACCACGGGCCGCCGTTGGTGTAGTGGATGGCGGCCGGGGTCTCGGCCGGCTTGGGATATTCGCCCTCGAGAAAGTTCCAGGCCAGCGGCAGGGCGCCGATGTCGGCGTCCCGCAGCCATTGGAACCGGTGCAGGAAGGCAGGCGTGGCGGCATTGACCACCGCCGGGGTGAGCGCCCGCACCGCCGGGTGGCGGCCGTCGAACAGCATGAAGGATGACCAGTTCTTGCGCGGATAGGCGGTCTGCACCTGTCCGTCCATCTTGACTGCCTGCACCGGCACGTAATCGTGCTGCACCACATGCACCGCCTTGCCGGGTTCGGCGAGTGCCAGCACCCCGGCGATGTCGGTCGTGAAGAGGAAATCGCAATCGACGAAGATCGACCAGCCGTCATGCGCCGCAAGATAGGGCACGAGGAACCGGGTGAGCGAGAACTCGGTCGCCGCCCGGTCGGGCGGGCGGGTATAGAGGCCGAGCTCGCGCAGTGCCTGCTGGCGCAGCGGGTAGATCGCCGGCGCTTCTGCGGCATGGCGCAGGATCGACTGGCGGCAGACCTGATAGGCGATATCCTCGCGGCTGTCCCACCCGATATAGACCTTGAGCGTCATCCTGACGCCCTCACATGCGCATCGAGCGCGGCGAGCGCGGCCAGCAGGGCGCCGAGATCGGCCAGCGGGATCATCGTCGCCCCGTCGGACGGGGCACGGTCTGGGTCGTTATGCGTCTCGATGAACACCGCATCGACCCCGACCGCGACGGCGGCGCGGGCCAGCGGCGCGACGAACCGGCGCTGCCCGCCGCTCGCCCCGCCGAGGCCGCCGGGCTGCTGCACCGAATGGGTCGCGTCGAACACCACCGGCCAGCCGGTTTCCCGCATCTGCGGCAGCGCGCGGAAATCGGTGACGAGCGTGTTGTAGCCGAAGGATGTGCCCCGTTCGGTCAGAAGGATGCGCCGGTTGCCGGTGCTGGCCACCTTGGCCGCGACATGGGCCATGTCCCAAGGCGCGAGGAACTGGCCCTTCTTGATGTTGATCGCCCGCCCGGTCTCGCCGGCAGCCAGCAGAAGGTCGGTCTGCCGGCAGAGGAACGCGGGGATCTGGAGCACATCGACCGCCTGCGCGACGGTCGCGCAATGCCCCGGCTCATGCACGTCGGTCAGGACGGGCAGGCCGAATTCGCCCCGGATCGCGGCGAGGATCTCCAGCCCCGGCCCCATGCCCACGCCGCGCGCAGCGGCAAGGCTGGTGCGGTTGGCCTTGTCGTAGCTGGCCTTGAAGATGACCGGCAGGCCGGCGGCCGCCGCTGCCTCGGCCACCCCGGCGGCGATGCGCCGGGCGTGGTCGCGCGTCTCGATCTGGCAGGGGCCGGCGATCAGGGCGAGCCGGCCGGCGCCGACCGTGACGGGGCCGATGGCGACGGGCTCGATCGCCCCGCCCGTCACCCCTGCCACCCCAGCGCCGCCTCGATCCGCGCGACATCGACGGGGTTGTTGAGCTCCCAGAACACGCGCCCGCGCGCCTCGACCGTCACGCAGGCCACCGGCCAGCCGTTTTCGAGAAACCGGAGCTGCTCGAGCCCCTCGGCCGTCTCGAGCGCGCCGGCCGGCCAGCCGCGATAGGCCGCCAGCGCCGCGGGGCGATAGCCGTAAAGGCCGACGTGATGCAGGACCGGCACGGCGTCATCCCCGAACGGCAGCACTTCCTTGGAGAAATACAGCGCCCGGCCGGCGCGGTCCACCACTGCCGTGGTGGCGCCGACCCGGCCCGCGGCGCGGTCGGCGCGCAGATGGGCGCGCGCCGAAGCGTCTGCCAGCACGACCGGCGTCGCCACGGCCACCGCCGGATCGGCCATAGCCGCGATCAGCGCGGTGACGAACCAGGGCGGGGTGAGCGGCGCATCCCCCTGCAGGTTGATGTAGAGATCGGCCGGCAGCTGCGCCGCCGCCTCGGCCACCCGCTCGGTCCCGTTGGCGCAGTCGGGCGCGGTCATCACCACGCGGGCGCCAAAGGCCGCGGCGTGTTCGGCGATGCGCGCATCGTCGGTCGCCACCGCGACGGTGGCGATGCCCGGCACGGCCAGCGCCGCCTCCCAGGTCCGGCGGATCAGCGTCTTGGCCCCGTCCGGCCCGCGCAGCGCCACCAGCGGCTTGCCGGGATAGCGGCTCGACGCCCAGCGGGCCGGGATGACGATCGCGATGCGCATCTCAGGCGACGCCGGCGCGCAGGCAGTCGTGCAGGTGCAGAACGCCCAGCGGCCGGTCGTCGTCATCGACGACAAAGACCATGTGCACCTTGCGCGCGTTCATCGCCGCCACCGCCTCGGCCGCGAGCATCGCGGGCGGCGCGGTCAGCGGGCCGGGCGTGGCGACATCGGCCGCCGACTTGTCCAGCAGCCCCGCCATGTTCCGCCGCAGATCGCCGTCGGTGATGATGCCGATCAGCCGCCCGCCCGCGACCACGCCGGCAACGCCGAGGCCCTTGGCGGTCATCACGAGGATCGTCTCGCCCATCGGCGTGTCCGGGTCCACCAGCGGCAGCGCCTCGGCCCCGCGCATGAGCTGGCCGACTCGGGCCAGCCGCGCGGCAAGCTGCCCGCCCGGGTGGAAGGTGCGGAAATGTTCGGGCAGGAACCCCCGCGCCTCCATCAGCGCGACCGCCAGCGCATCGCCGAGCGCGAGCGCCATGGTGGTCGAGGTCGTGGGGGCCATGCCGATGATGCAGGCCTCGGGCGCGGCCGGCAGGGTCAGCCGCAGGTCCGCGGCCTGCATCAGCGTGCTGCCCGGTTGGCCCGACATGCCGATCAGCGCAATCCCGAAGCGGCGGGTATGGGCGACCAGATCGCCCAGTTCCGCCGTCTCGCCCGAGTTCGACAGCAGAAGGCAGATATCCTCGGCGGTGATGGTGCCGAGGTCGCCGTGGCTCGCCTCGGCGGCATGGACGAAATAGGCGGGCGTGCCGGTCGAGGACAGCGTTGCCGCGATCTTGCGCGCGATATGGCCCGACTTGCCGATCCCCGACAGGATCACCCGGCCGCGGCAGGCCAGCATCCGGTCCACCACGGCCGCAAAATCGGCCGGCAGCCGGTCGGCCAGTGCCAGCACCGCCTCGCCCTCGGTCCGCAGGACGCGCCGCGCGGTCGCGAGGATCGATACCGGATCGGGCGCTCCGCCCGCACGACCGTCGGCAGCGGACAGGAAACTGGGGATCAGGCGCATCATGGATCGTCCCTAGCACGGCCCGCGGCGCGGGTCACAGCGGTCTGCTTGCACACCACTGTGACAGCAGCGCGGCGAACCGGCGTCAGTCGGCGCCCTCGATCGTGACAGTCTGCCGCAACGCGCCCGTCTCGCGGTCGAGAATGATGATGCGCCCGTCGGCAGTGACAACCGCGACATAGCCGCGCCCGAAGGTGATCGCCTCGGGCCGCGTCCCGTCGGGCAGCGCGACGGCGTCGGGCAGCGCGGGGTAGGGCGCCGGGCGCGGCATCCGGGTGACAACGACCGCCACCACCGTTATGACGCCGACGATCATCGTGATCGTCATCGCGATCACGAGCCATTGCAGCACGCGCACCGACAGGGGCAGCGGGCCTGCGTCGCCCTCGGAGTCCTCGCGCATGGCCGGTCCCGTCCTTGTCACCGTCACTTTG
This sequence comes from Gemmobacter sp., assembly GCA_046292445.1. Taxonomy (GTDB): domain Bacteria; phylum Pseudomonadota; class Alphaproteobacteria; order Rhodobacterales; family Rhodobacteraceae; genus CALIZF01. The sequence continues at coordinate 4,568 of JBKBQT010000025.1, read as the reverse complement.
GGCCAAGCGCCCGCCGCGCGCCTTGATAAGGCGCTCGCGGCGGCGCTGCCAGAGGATGCGGCCCTGTCGCGCTCGCGACTGGCGCGGCTGATCGCGGCCGGGGCGGTCCGGCGCGACGGGGTGGCGGTGACCGATCCCAAGGCAGCCGTCGCGCCGGGCGATGTGTTCGAGATCACGGTGGATGCGGCGGCCGATGCGCCGGCGCGGCCGCAGGACATTCCCCTCGCCGTGGTGCACGAGGATGCCGACCTGATCGTGATCGACAAGCCGGCGGGCCTTGTCGTCCATCCCGGCGCGGGCAATCCCGAGGGCACGCTCGTCAACGCCCTGCTGCATCACTGCGGCGAGAGCCTTCTGGGGATCGGCGGCGAGCGGCGGCCGGGGATCGTCCACCGGATCGACAAGGATACATCGGGCCTGATCGTCGCAGCCAAGACCGACCGGGCGCATCACGGCCTTGCGGCGCAATTCGCGGCCCATACCGTGGACCGGCATTATGCCGCGCTGGTCCACGGCGTGCCCGATGCGGCCGACCCGCGGCTCCGCGGCGTGCCCGGCGCGGCGTGGGAGGCGGGCGGCATCCTGCGCATCGCCACGCACCTCGCCCGCCATCCGTCCGACCGTCAGCGGCAGGCGGTGGCACCCCCGACCAACCCGGCCGCGCGCCACGCGGTCACGCGCGCGCGGGTGGTGGCGGGCTATGGCACGCCGCCGGTGGTCGCGCTGCTGGACTGCTGGCTCGAGACCGGGCGGACGCATCAGATCCGCGTTCACATGGCGCATGCGGGCCATGCGCTGGTCGGCGATCCGGTCTATGGCGGGCACCGCCGCGCACGGGGCGCCGCGCTCGGCGATGTCGCGGGGCTGGTGGATGCCTTTCCCCGCCAGGCGCTGCATGCCGCGACGCTCGGATTCGACCATCCGGTGACCGGCGCGCGCCTGCGGTTCGTCGCGCCGCTGCCGGCCGACATGGCGGGCCTTGTCGCCGCGTTGCGGGATGCCGGGCCAGCCTGATCGGGCGCCTTTTCTGCAACATCCCCTCGCGCGGGGTGACATGCCCGTGATAGCGCTGACATGGTGGTTGCGCGGGGCGCGGGAAGGCGCATCCTCGGTAAAGTTTCCGGCGTAAACACTTGCAACCCGCGCAGGCCCTCCATACCTGCGCCGCCTGACGCCGGAGGATCAGGAGGCACGATGTCCACCTACACCGCCCTGCCCGCCCCGAGCCCGGAACAGGGGCTCAACCGTTATCTTCAGGAAATCCGCAAATTCCCGATGCTGGAGCCGGAAGAGGAATACATGCTCGCCAAGCGCTGGGTCGAGGATCAGGATCCGGGCGCGGCGCACAAGCTCGTCACCTCGCATCTGCGGCTCGCGGCCAAGATCGCGATGGGCTATCGCGGCTATGGCCTGCCGCAGGCCGAGGTGATTTCCGAAGCGAACGTGGGCCTGATGCAGGCGGTCAAGCGGTTCGACCCGGAACGCGGGTTTCGCCTCGCGACCTATGCGATGTGGTGGATCCGCGCCTCGATCCAGGAATACATCCTGCGGTCGTGGAGCCTCGTCAAACTCGGCACGACCTCGGCGCAGAAAAAGCTGTTCTTCAACCTGCGCAAGGCCAAGGCGCGGATCGGCGCGCTCGAGGATGGCGACCTGCGGCCCGAGAACGTCGCCCGCATCGCCCACGACCTCAACGTGAGCGAGACCGAGGTGGTGGACATGAACCGCCGCCTTGCGGGCGCCGATGCCTCGCTCAACGCGGTGGTCGGATCGGACGGCGACAGCGCCACGCAGTGGCAGGACTGGCTCGAGGACGAAGGGGCCGATCAGGCGGGCGATTACGAGGCGCGCGACGAGCTCGGCGCCCGGCTCGACCTGCTCTCCCGCGCGATGGCGGTGCTCAATGACCGCGAGCGCGACATCCTGACCGAGCGCCGCCTGTCGGACGATCCGGTGACGCTGGAGGACCTGTCGGCACGCTACGGCGTCAGCCGCGAGCGGATCCGCCAGATCGAGGTGCGGGCCTTCGAGAAGCTCCAGGCGCGGATGCGCGAACTGGCCAAGGGCAAGGGCATGGTCGTGCCCGCCTGACAACAGGCGGGCCGCCGACCGGCGCGGCCGGCCCTTGCGCTGGATCAAGGCGGCCTTTCCGATCGCATTCCACTCTCTGCATATCAATGCAGCAGCAGCAGCCGCCGGCGCATGGCCTTGCGCCGGTGCCGGGAATGGAATGCCGATGTTCGACCGCACCATTCAGCCCATGACCGGCGAGCGTGTCCTGTCGACGGACCGCGGGAATGCCGCCGAGGGCTTTTCCGACAACCTCAACATCGTCGCGCTGGCGGACGGGACCCGCGTCGCCGTCTGGAACGCCTGGAGCGATGCGGGCCTGCACATCTGGGGCCGGCTGATCGGGCCGGACGGCGCGGCGCAGGGCGGCACCTTCCGCGTCAGCCAGGCGTTGACCGACCCCGGCGGCAATCCGATGCGGCAGATGGACCCGGATGTCGCCGCGTTGCCGGGCGGCGGCTTCGTCGTCACCTGGACGGCCGACGAATACAATTACGGCTACAACACGGGCCGGAACGTGATGGGCCGGGTCTTCGACGCGGCGGGCGCGGCGGCCGGGCCGGCGCAGACGATCCTTCTCGCGCGCTACGAGGACGGGTCGGTGCGCAGCGGGAGCTGGGAGTTCGACCCCTCGGTTGCGCCCTGGGGGGCCGACGGCGGTTTCGCCGTCGCCTATGCCGCGGACGGCAACCTGTGGGATGCGGCCGTCGCGACCTTTGCGGGGATCGGCTCGCCGACCGGGGGACGCGTCCTGAACCAGGAGGTGGGCGGCCGTCAGTCCGCCCCGCAGATCGCCGCGCTTGCCGGCGGGCGGATGGCCGTCGTCTGGACCGATGACAGCGGGCAGGACGGCAGCGGCTATGGCGTCTATGGCCAGATCCTTCGCCCCGACGGCACACCGTTCGGCGGCAACTTCCTTGTCAACGAATCGACCTATTCACATCAGGACGCAGCGCGCATCGCGCCGCTGGCGGGCGGCGGGTTCGTGGCGATCTGGATGGACTATGTCGATCAGACAACCCAGGCCTACAACCCGCATGCCATGGGCCGGGTGTTCCGCGCCGACGGCACGCCGCGGGGCGGCGAGTTCCAGATCGGCCTGCCGTTTCCGTCGGCGGGCTTCCAGGACAACATCGACGTCGCGCCCATGCCGGGCGGCGGCTTCGTCGTCACATGGACGCAGTTCATGGACTATCACTTCACGCGCGACGACATCTATGCGCAGCGCCACGCGGCGGACGGCACCCCGCTGGGCGAGTCGTTCCGGGTCAACGCGGTGCTGCCGGCGGGGCAGAACTTTCCGCGCGTCGCGGCGGATGCCGACGGCGGGGTCACCTTCGCCTGGTATTCCTCGGCCGGGGGCGATCGGCCCGCCGGCCTGTTCATGCGCAGCTACCGGTCGGCCGAGATCAACGGCACACCGACCGAGGGCGACGATTTCATCCTCTTGCAGGGGCGCGAGGGCCGGACGCTCGACCTGCTCGGCGGCGACGACATCGCCTCGGGCACCGCGTCGCGCGACGTGCTGAACGGCGGCGAGGGGAACGACATGCTGGCCGGCATGGCGGGGCGCGACGCGCTGCGCGGCGGGGCGGGGCGGGATTCGCTCTGGGGCGGGGCGGGGAAGGACCGGCTGACCGGCGGGGCCGGGGCGGATACCTTCGTCTTCGAGCGCGGCGATTCCGCCGCCGACGACGCGCGCGACGTGATCGTCGATTTCGGCCGGGGCGCCGACCGGATCGACCTCTCGGCGCTGTTCGCGCCGGGCAGCGTGCCGGTGTTAATCGGCGGCGCCGCGTTCACGGGGGCGGCGGGCGAGGTGCGTCATGCCGCCGGGATCCTGTCGGCCGATCTCGACGGCGATGGCGCCGCGGATTTCAGCCTTTCGATCGCGAATGGTGCGGCGATCGACGCCGGCATGCTCATCCTTGGCTGAGCGGCGCCGCTCAGCCCCCGGGCGCGAGAAAGACCGCATCGACCGGCGGTCGGATGGCGTTCAGTAGGGCGTTGGTCCGCGCGGCGGCGGCGACGATGCGCATCAGGTCGGCCTGTTCGGCCGGGGTCATCCCGCGGGCGCGGGCCGCGGCGAGATGGCTGTGGGTGCAGTAATCGCAGGCATTGGCGATGCTGACGGCGGCGTAGACCATCTCCTTGACCTTGGCATCGAGCGCCGAGGGCGTGGCCATGACGGCCTTGGTGTCGCGCCAGACCTCTTCGAGAAGGGCGGGGTCGAAAGCGAGATAGCGCCAGACATTGTTGACGAAGTCCGATCCGCGGGTGGCGCGGATGTCGTCGAAGACCGCCCGCACGCGGGGGTCGGCCTCGGGGTTCTCGGGCGGTGCGACGGTGGACAAGGCGATCTCCTCTGCCCGGGCGCCGGGGGCCCTGCCCCCGGACCCCCGGAGTATTTGCGGAACGATGAAGCGGGGCAGGGGAAGGCGCGCGGCGGGGTCAGACCAGCGCCAGCACCCGCGTGGAACCACCGGACCCGCCGTCGA
>JBKBQT010000024.1:0-51056 GCA_046292445.1 Gemmobacter sp. | reverse complement strand
TGGCGGTGACGATCGCGCTCTATGTCGCCTTCACCTTCCGCATCACCGAATGGCGGGTGAAGATCCGCCGCGAGATGAACGATCAGGACACCGACGCCAACCAGAAGGCGATCGACAGCCTGCTGAATTTCGAGACGGTCAAGTATTTCGGCGCCGAGGCGCGCGAGGCGGCGCGCTATGACGGCGCGATGGCGAAATACGAAACCGCCGCGGTGCGCACCGGGCGCTCGCTGTCGCTGCTGAACCTCGGGCAGTCGTTCCTGATTACCGGCGGCCTCGTGGCGGTGATGGCGATGGCGGCGGCGGGGGTTGCCTCGGGGCGGCTGACGGTGGGCGATTTCGTGATGGTCAATGCCTACATGATCCAGATCACCCTGCCGTTGAACTTTCTCGGCACGGTCTATCGCGAGATCCGGCAGGCGCTTGTGGACATGGGCGAGATGTTCGGCCTTCTCGACCAGCCGGCCGAGGTCAAGGACAAGCCGGGGGCGCCCGCGCTGCGCGTGGATGGCGGGCGGGTGGAATTCGATCATGTCGATTTCGGCTATGACGCGGCACGCCCGATCCTGCGCGACGTGACGCTGACCGTGGGCGCGGGCGAGCGGGTGGCGCTGGTCGGGCCGTCGGGGTCGGGCAAGTCCACCATCGGGCGGCTTCTGTTCCGCTTCTACGACGTGACGGGCGGGGCGCTCAGGATCGACGGGCAGGACGTGCGCGACGTCACGCAGGCGAGCCTGCATGCGGCCATCGGCGTGGTGCCGCAGGATACGGTGCTGTTCAACGACACGGTCTATTACAACATCGCCTATGGCCGCCCCGAGGCGAGCCGCGCCGAGGTCGAGGCGGCGGCGCGCGCCGCGCGCATCCACGATTTCATCGTCTCGCTGCCCGAGGGATACGACACGAAGGTGGGCGAGCGGGGGCTCAAGCTCTCGGGCGGGGAGAAGCAACGGGTGGGGATCGCGCGCACGCTCCTCAAGAACCCGCCGATCCTGCTGCTGGACGAGGCGACATCGGCGCTCGACAGCCAGACCGAGGCCGACATCCAGGACAGCCTGCGCGAGATGGGCGAGGGGCGCACGGTCATCACCATCGCGCATCGGCTCTCGACCATCGCGGACGCCGACCGGATCGTGGTGCTCGAGGCCGGGCGCATCGTCGAGGAGGGCAGGCATGAAGACCTGCTGGCCCGCGGCGGGCGCTATGCGGCGATGTGGGCGCGGCAGTCGTCGGACGACGATGCGGGCGGGGCAGAGGATGCGGAAGGGCCGGCGCATGCGGCGCAATAGGCCACGCCGGGCCGCCCGGCCGGTGCCCATGCCCGGCGCGGGCTTGGCAACCGGGCACGGTTGCGTGTAAGCAGACGCGACCCGACGGCCGGGGCCTGACGGCAGGGGTCCAGAAGCGGAAGGCAGGGCGCGTGGCCAATACCGACAGTTTCATCGACGAGGTGACCGAAGAGGTCCGGCGCGACCGGCTTTTCGGCTATTTCCGCCGCTACGGCTGGATCGCGGCGGTCCTCGTGGTCGGCATCGTCGGCTGGGCGGCCTGGACCGAATGGCAGCGGTCATCGGCGGTGGCGGCGGCGCGCGCGACGGGGGATGCGCTGCTCGATGCGCTCGATGCGCCCGATGCGGCGGCGCGGGCGGCGGCCGCGGCGGCGGTGCCGGCCGCGACGCCGGCGGCGGCGGCGCTGGCGCGGATGATCGCGGCGCAGTCCCTGCTGGCGGTCGGCACGCCCGAGGCGCGCGCCGAGGCCGTCGCGGGGTTCGAGGCGGTGGCCGCCGATGCCCGGCTCGGCCCGGAATGGCGCGACCTTGCGGCGCTGCGCGCGCTGCTCGCTGCCGATCCGGCGCCCGATCCGGCGGCGCGGCGCGCCGCGCTCGACCCGCTGGCGGCGCCGGGGCGGCCCTATCGGGCGCTCGCGCAGGAACAGATCGCGCTCGCGCTGATCGAGGGCGGCGATGCGGCCGGGGCACTGGCGATCTACCGGTCCCTTGCGGGCGACCGCGACGCGCCGCAGGGGTTGCAGCGCCGGGCGGCGCAGATGATGCTGGTCCTGGCGCCGCCCTCGGGCGAAGGGCCCGGCGGATGATCGCGGCAAGGCAGGGGGACGATCGGTGGCAAGGCTGAACCGCGCCGCGGGCGCGCTCGCAATCCTCGCAGGTCTGGCGGCCTGCGAACGCCCGATCCTGCTGCAGGGTGCGCGGTTCGACGTGCGCACGCCGGTCGATACGCTGCTCGGGTCCGAGCCGCCGCCACCGCCGGCCAACCGCGCCGTGCCGCTGGCGATCGCCGCCCCGACGCTGAATGCCGACTGGGCGCAGCGGGCGGGCGGGCCGACCCATGCCATGCCCCACCTCGCCCTGTCGCCGGGGGCCGAGCGGATCTGGTCGGTGCCGATCGGCACCGGCAATGCGCGGCGCACCCGGATCACGGCTGCGCCGGTGGTGGCGGGCGGGATCGTCTATGCGATGGATGCGCTCTCGCAGGTCAGCGCCGTCTCGACGCAGGGCGAGGCGCTCTGGCGTGCCGATGCGGCCCTGCCGGGCGAGGTCGCGGGCAGCGCGGCGGGCGGCGGCCTCGCGGTCGCCGCGGGGCGGCTGTTCGTGACGACGGGGTTCGGCGAGCTGCTCGCGCTCGATGCGCGGTCGGGCGCGGTGATCTGGCGCAAGCGGTTCGGCGCGCCGGTGGCGGGCGCGCCGACGGTCGCCGACGGCACCGTCTATGTCGCGGCGCGCGATGGGGCGGGTTATGCGGTCGATGCATCGGACGGCAAGCTGCGCTGGCTGGTGCCCGGGGTGCCGCAGTCGATCGGCCGGGCGAATGCGCCGGCGCCGGCGGTCGCGGGCGATCTGGTGCTCTTCCCCTATGCGGCCGGCGAGGTGATCGCGGTCAACCGCCGCGACGGCACGCCGGTCTGGGCGGCGCAGGCCGCCGGGCCGCGGATCGGGCGGTCGGCGGCGCTGCTGAGCGACATCACCGGCGATCCGGTTGTCGCGGGACCGGTGACCTATGCCGGCTCGGCAGCCGGGCGCACGGCCGCCTTCGACACGCGCACGGGCCTGCCGCGCTGGAACGTCGGGCATGGCGCGATGGGGCCGGTATTCCCGGCGGCGGGCGCGGTGTTCCTCGTCAACGACCTCGGCCGGCTCGTGCGGCTCGATGCGGCGACGGGGGAGACGATCTGGGAAGTGGATGCGGGCCTGTTCACCAATCCGCGGGTCGGCCGACAGCGCGATGTCGTGGCCCATTACGGCCCTCTCGTCGCGGGCGGGCGCGTCTGGATCGCCTCGTCCGACGGCGTGATCCGGGTGTTCGAGGCAGCGGACGGCACCCTTTTCCGCACCATCGACCTGCCGGGCGGGGCGGCGGCGGCGCCGGCGGTTGCGGGCGCGGTGCTTTATGTCGTGAGCGGCAACGGGCAACTTCACGCTTTCCGCTGAGGCGCGCGCAGTGTATCCCGCCCGCTTCGGACAGGGGATACGGCCATGACCTTCACGCTTGCCATCGTCGGGCGGCCCAATGTGGGCAAATCGACGCTGTTCAACCGCCTCGTCGGGCGGCGGCTGGCGCTGGTCGATGACCAACCCGGCGTGACGCGCGATCTGCGCGAGGGGGACGCGCGGCTCGTCGATCTGCGCTTCACCGTGATCGACACGGCGGGGCTCGAGGATGTGACGGACGACAGCCTGCAGGGCCGGATGCGGCGGCTGACCGAGCGGGCGGTGGACCTCGCCGATATCTGCCTGTTCCTGATCGACGGCCGGGCCGGGGTGACGGCGACTGACGAGGTGTTCGCCGATATCCTGCGGCGGCGGGCGAAACATGTCATCCTCGGGGTCAACAAGGCCGAGGGGAGCGCCGCCGACGGCGGCGCCGCCGAGGCCTGGGGCCTCGGGCTGGGCGAGCCGGTGCGGCTGTCGGCCGAACATGGCGAGGGGATGGACGATCTCTACCACATCCTGCGCCCGCTCGCCGCGCCGTTCATCGAGAAGGCGGCGGACTATGCGCCCGCGGTCGATGTGGACGTGCCCGAAGGGTCGGAGGAGGAGGGCGAGGCGCCGCTCATCACCGCGTCCAAACCCTTGCAGATCGCCGTCATCGGCCGCCCGAACGCGGGGAAATCGACGTTGGTCAACGCCATCCTCGGCGAGGACCGGATGCTGACCGGCCCCGAGGCGGGGATCACCCGCGATGCGATCTCGGTCCGCGCGACCTGGTCGGATACGCCGATCCGCATCTGGGACACGGCAGGGATGCGCAAGAAGGCGAAGGTGCAGGAAAAGCTCGAGAAGCTGTCGGTCGCCGACGGGTTGCGCGCGGTGCGCTTTGCCGAGGTGGTGGTGGTCCTCCTCGACGCTGCGATCCCCTTCGAGGTGCAGGATCTGCGCATCGCCGATTTCGCCGAGACCGAGGGGCGCGCGGTGGTGGTCGCGGTCAACAAATGGGATCTGGAGGCGGACAAGCAGGACAAGCTCGCCGCCATCAAGGCCCAGTTCGACACGCTTCTGCCGCAACTGCGCGGCGCGCCGCTGGTCACGGTTTCGGCCAGGACGGGGCGCGGCCTCGACCGGCTGCACGCCGCGATCCTGCGGGCGCATGCGGTCTGGAACCGCCGGGTGCCGACCGCGCGGCTCAACCAGTGGCTCGCCGCCGCGACCGCCGCGCATCCGCCGCCGGCGCCCGGCGGGCGGCGGATCAAGCTGCGCTACGGCACGCAGGTCAAGACGCGCCCCCCCGGCTTCGTCTTCATGTGCTCGCGCCCCGAGGACATGCCCGAGAGCTACAGGCGCTATCTCGTCAACGGCCTGCGCGAGGCGTTCGACATGCCCGGAACACCGATCCGCATCACCTTGCGCGGGCAGGGCGGGCAGAACCCGTTCAAGGACAAAAAGGTGGCGCAGCCCTCGCGGCTGCGCAAGCATCTGGACAAGCGCGGCGGGCCGGGCGCGCGCGGCTGATCCCGGACCGGCTCACGCGCGGGTCGCGCTGCTGTAATAGCCGATGATCTCGCCCCGGTTGCTTACCCCCAGACCGTTCAGCACCCGGTTGGCATAGTTGAAATAGCCGACGATCTGATTGGCCTCGAGGATCTGCCCGTCGTCGAGCCCCGCAGCGCGCAGGGCGATCACATCGCCCTCGGCCATCGCGCCGGGGTGCAGGGTGAGCTTTTCGGCATAGCGCGCCAGCGCAAGGTCCCGCCCCGACAGCGCCGCCTCGGGCGTGCGCGCGCGCAGCGCCGCCTCGATCCGCGCGGCACGCTCGGCATCGTCCATCAGGTGCCGGCAATTGGCCCAGTGGTTGGTGAACGAATAGGTGCAGTCGTTGAGCAGCGAGACATAGGAGCCGACAAGTTCCTGAAGCCAGAGCGGCAGGGTGTTGGTGTCGTCATGCAGCGCCGCGCGATAGAGCGTCTTGTGCGCGACCATCGTGTTCGGGCGCAGCGAATGCACCTGCATCACGTTGTCGAGCGTGCCGAAGGGGCCGCGGGTGGCGTCCATCGCCGCACGGGTTGCGGCGTCGGCGTCGTCGTAGGGGACGATGGTGATCCAGGCGGTCATGGCCGGGCGATCCTTTCGCAGGCCGGGCTGGGGCGCCGCGGCCCCCGGGGCTGGCGATGCGGCTGGCCCGCGGCATGGGCCTGCACCCCATGCCCGGCGGTGCATCATGGCGCAGCGGCTCAGGGCTGCGCAACACGCGCCTGACGCCGGTCCGGCGCCATTGCGAGCACGACCGCAAGCGCCGCGATCCCGGCGCCGGCGAGGCCTGCGACCGCGAGGTTCGAGGCGGCATTGGCCGCCGCGATCCCGAACAGCCCCCAGCCGGCCCCGGCCGCATAGGCCGGCACCCGGCCGAGCCACCATTGCACCGCGGCCGCAAAGAGGATGGCGAGCGGCAGGACCGCCAGCGCCGCGCCCGCGTCGGACCCTGCGAGCCCATAGCCCCCCACCAGCAGCCCGAGCGACACGAAGGATGCCGCCGTGAGCCAGCCGGCATAAAGCGCGACCGGCGCGCGCGCCAGCCATGCATCGCCCGGCGGCGCGCGGCGCAGCGCCCCGAGCGCGAGGGCCAGCATCGCGAAGATCCCGGCCGTGGCCAGGATCGGCGCATGGAGCGCGATGGCGATCCAGCCGGTGCCGAGGATCAGGCTCGCGGCCAGCGCGATCCGCATCGCGTCCCAGCCGCCATCATCGCCCCGGGCGAACAGGCCGAAGGCGGCATGGACGACGAGGCCGAGGTAGATCAGCCCCCAGATCGAGAAGGCAAAGCCGGCCGGCTGGACCGGCGGGCGAAGCTGCGGCACCGGAAAGGCGTCGGGCGCATAGCCGGTGAAGGGCGGCAGCACCACCGCCGCCATCGGAAATGCGACGGCCGCGACCAGCACGAGGATCGCGCGCATCCGGCGATTGTCGCGGCCCGGGCGGGGAAGGGAGACGGTCATGGCAGCATCCTTGCGATAGAGCCCGGCGGCTGGCTCCGCCTGCGGGGCCGCCGTCGGCCTGGCCGGCGTCCGCTGCATATGGGCGCCGTGGCGGCTTTTGTCACGCCGGCACGCCCGTCCGCGCCGGCAGATCGCACGATCAGGCGAGCCGGCCCGCCGCGTCGATCCGCGCCGCGCCGCCGAGGTAGGGCGCCAGGGCCGCCGGCAGCGTCACCGACCCGTCCGCCTCCTGCCCGTTCTCGAGCACCGCGATCAGCGTGCGCCCGACCGCAAGGCCCGATCCGTTGAGCGTTGCCACGAAGGCAGGCTTGCCGTCCGGCCCGCGATAGCGCGCGTTCATCCGCCGCGCCTGGAACTGCCCGCAGGTCGAGACCGAGCTGATCTCGCGATATCGATCCTGCCCGGGCAGCCAGACCTCGATGTCATGCGTGCGCTCGGCGCCGAACCCCATGTCGCCGGTGCACAGCACGATGGTGCGGAACGGCAGGCCGAGTTTCGTCAGGATCGCCTCGGCGCAGGCTGTCATCCGGTCATGCTCGGCACGGGCGGTGTCGGGGGTGCAGATCGTCACCATCTCGACCTTCTCGAACTGGTGCTGGCGCAGCATGCCCGCCACGTCCTTGCCCGCCGATCCCGCCTCGGACCGGAAGCACTGGGTATGCGCGGTCATGCGGATCGGCAGCGCCGCTTCGTCGAGCATCTCGCCGGCGACGAGGTTGGTCAGCGTGACCTCCGATGTCGGCACCAGCCACCAGCCGTTGGTGGTCTGATAGCTGTCCTCGGCGAATTTGGGCAGTTGCCCGGTGCCCAGCATCGCCTCGGGCCGCACGAGGACAGGCGTCCAGACCTCGGTCAGCCCGTGTTCGGCAATGTGGGTGTCGAGCATGAACTGCGCCAGCGCCCGGTGCAGCCGCACCGCCGCGCCCCGCAGAACCACGAAACGCGCCCCCGAAAGTCGCGCCGCAGCGGAAAAATCCATCAGGCCGGCCATGCAGGGCAGGTCGAAATGCTCGCGCGCGGCAAAGTCGAGCGCGCGCGGCGCACCGACGCGGCGGATCTCGACATTGGCGGTCTCGTCCGGCCCGTCGGGCACGTCGGCCGCCGGCAGGTTCGGGATGACCATCAGCGCATCGCGCAGCGCGGTGTCGAGCCGGTCGGCCTCGGCCCGGGCGGCGCCGATCGCGTCCTTGCGCGCCGCCGCCTCGGCCCGCAGCCGCTCGAAACCTGCCGCATCGCCCGCGGCGCGCGCTGCGCCGGCATCCTTGGCCAGCCGGTTCGCCTCGGCCTGCGCGGTTTCGGCCGCCAGGATCGCCGCGCGCCGCGCCTCGTCGAGCGCGAGCAGGCCCTGCGCCTGTGGTGGCAGGTTGCGGCGGGCGAGGGCGGCGTCGAAGGCGGCGGGGTCGTCCCGCAGGGCGCGGATGTCATGCATGGGCAGGCCTCGGTCGTTGCCCGCGCCTTATGCCCGATGCGCTGTGCCGGGGGAAGGGCGCGCCGCCTGCGCCGGTCAGGGCGGGGCGACCGCGGGCGACTCGCGCCAGGCGCGCGGCACTTCGGCGGCGTAGGACACATCGACGCCGGCAATGCGCGATGCGGCGACGAACACGCCCACAACCACCCAGCCCGCGCCGCCGCGCTGCAGGAGCGGCGCGCCGGAATGGCCGCTTTCCGCCGCACAGTCGAGGCCGATGACGCCCCGGTCCATCGCCGCAAGACCGCAGTCGGCGGCCAGCGCCGCATCGGGCGCGCGGCGGGTATAGCCATAGCGGCGGAAGGCGCTGCCCGTGACCCCTGCCACGGGAAGCGGCGCGGCGGCCGCGGCCGGGATCGGCCCGTCGAGCCGCAGCAGCGCCACATCGGCCGCAAGCCGCGCCGCGCCGACATCCGCCGGCGCGAGGATCACCGCCCTGCCGGCCCGCGCCGCCACGATCCGGTCGCCGTCGCGCCCCGCCTCGAAGCGGATCGACCGCGGCCGGTCCACCGCATCGCGCACGCAATGCGCCGCCGTCAGCACGGTGTCGGGGGCGATCAGCGTGCCGGTGCAGAGCGCCTGCCCGGGCCGCAGGCTCGCGCCGGAAAACACGCGGCCGACCGCCGCCGGCGCGGCTTCTGCGTCGGCCGCCGCGCGGAGGCCCGCCGCAGCGCCATACGCGGCCGCGTCGGCCCGGACTTCGGCCGACGCCGGCGCCGCGCCCCAGAGCGCCGCAAGACACACCATCGCCGGGGTCGTGATGCGGCGCGGGGCGGGGCACGGGCACATGCCGGCAGGCTAGCGGACCGGCCGAGCCGTGCCAAGGATCATCGCCCCCCCCGCAGGCCGCGGTCACGACACCGCGGGGCGGGCCCGGGGCCGCCCTGCGCGCCTTGCCATCCCCCGCCCCCGCGGTTAGGTTGCGTGCCAATTCCCGGCCGGGGGCCACCTGCGGCCGCAACACGAGGTTTCCCGATGTTCGTCACCCCCGCCTTCGCCCAGAGCGGCGATACCGCCTCGGCCCTGTCGAGCTTCATCCCGCTGATCCTGATCTTTGCGATCATGTATTTCCTGCTGATCCGCCCGCAGCAGAAGAAGGTCAAGGAACACAAGGCGATGGTCGAGGCGCTGCGGCGCGGCGACCAGGTGCTGACCCAGGGCGGGATCATCGGCAAGGTCACCAAGGTCAAGGAGGATGGCGAGCTCGAGGTCGAGATCGCCGACGGCGTCAGGGTCCGCGTCATCAAGGGCACGATCGCGCAGGTCCTCACCAAGACCGAACCGGCGGCCTGAAGCCGCACGGCGCGGTGGCCCGAGGGGGGCAGCATGCTCTATATCGCGACATGGAAACGCGTCCTGATCTGGACGGTCTGCGCGGCGGCGCTGCTGTTCGCGATGCCCAACCTCTTTTACGGCACGGTGGAGCGGCACAATGACGCCGCCGCCGCGATCGCGGCGCAGGGCGGGGTTGCGACCGATGCGCAGGCGGCCGATCTTGCGGCATGGCCGTCGTTCCTGCCCTCGGGCCTTGTCAACCTCGGCCTCGATCTGCGCGGCGGCGCGCATCTGCTGGCCGAGGTGCATGTCGCCGATGTCTATGCCGGCCGGATGGAGGCGCTCTGGCCCGAGGTGCGCGATGCGCTACGGGCCGAACGGGCGGTGGTGGGCAACGTGCGGCGGGTGGACGGCCCGCGCGGCGAATTGCGCGTGACCGTGTCCGAGCCCGGCGGAATCGACCGTGCGGTGCAGGTGGTGCGCGCGCTCGCCCGGCCGGTCGTCAGCCTGACCGGCGTCGGGTCGAGCGACCTCGAGGTGCGGCGCGAGGGCGACGTGATCGTCGTCGGGCTGAGCGAGGCCGAGCGGCAGGCGACCGACGACCGCACCATCCAGCAGAGCCTCGAGATCATCCGCCGCCGGGTGGACGAGGTCGGCACGCGCGAGCCGACGATCCAGCGGCAGGGCAGCGACCGGGTGCTGATCCAGGTGCCCGGCCTCGGGTCGGCGGCCGAGCTCAAGGCGCTGATCGGCACGACGGCGCGGCTCACCTTCCACCCGGTCGTCGGCGTGACGGCCGACGGCGCCCAGGCGCCCGGCCCGCGGCATATCATCCTGCCGGACATGGAGGACCGGGGGCGGTTCTACATCCTCGAGGAAACGCCGGTCGTGACCGGCGAGGAACTCGTCGATGCCCAGCCCGCCTTCGACGAGAACGGGCGCCCCGCTGTCAGCTTTCGCTTCAACCCCTCGGGCGCGCGCAAGTTCGGCGACTATACCGCGAACAACATCGGCCAGCTGTTCGCCATCGTTCTCGACGACGAGGTGATCTCGGCGCCGCAGATCCGCAGCCATATCGCGGGCGGCTCGGGGATCATCACCGGCCGCTTCACGGTCGAGCAGAGCACGGAGCTGGCCATCCTGCTGCGCGCGGGCGCTCTGCCGGCCGGCATGACCTTCCTCGAGGAGCGCACCATCGGGCCGGAACTCGGCGCGGATTCGGTCGCGGCCGGGCGTGTCGCCTCGCTCGTCGCGATGGGCGCGGTCGTGTTCTTCATGATCGCCTGCTATGGCTGGTTCGGGATCATGGCGACGGCGGCGCTCGGCGTGAACGTGGCGCTGATGTTTGCCATCCTGTCGTCGATCGGCGCGACGCTGACGCTGCCGGGGATCGCCGGGATCGTGCTGACCATCGGCATGGCGGTCGATGCCAACGTGCTGGTGTTCGAGCGCATCCGCGAGGAATTGCGCACCGCCCGCGGCCCGGCCCGGGCGATCGAGCTCGGCTATCAAAAGGCGCTGTCGGCCATCCTCGACGCCAACATCACCACCTTCATCGTCGCGACGATCCTCTTTGCCGTCGGCTCGGGCCCGGTGCGGGGGTTTGCGGTGACGCTGGGGGTCGGCATCCTCACCTCGGTCTTTACCGCGTATTTCGTGACGCGCCTCTTCGTCGTGACCTGGTTCGACAGGAAACGGCCCAAGACCATCACCGTCTGAGCAGGGGGCAGGGCCATGCGGCTTCGGCTGGTTCCGGAAAAGACCACCATCGACTTCTTTCGCTGGGCGCCGCTGACGGTGGGCCTGTCCGGCGTGCTGGTGGTGCTGTCGGTGGTTGCGGTGTTGCTGTTCGGGCTAAACCTCGGGATCGACTTCCGCGGCGGCACGACCCTTCGGACCGAATCGACCACCGCGGTCGACATCGGCGTCTATCGCGCGGCGCTCAGCCCGCTGGGCCTCGGCGACGTGGTGATCTCGGAGGTCTTCGATCCGACCTTCGAGGCCGGGCGGCATGTCGCGATGATCCGCATCCAGGCCCAGGCCGGCGACGAGGCGCTGAGCCCGGCGCGGCTGGCCGAGGTCGAGGCGGCGCTGATCGCGGCCGATCCGGCCTTGCGGATCGTGGCGGTCGAATCGGTCGGGCCGAAGGTGTCGGGCGAGCTTCTGTGGTCGGCGGTGCTGGCGGTGCTGGGGGCGACGGCGGCGATCCTCGTCTACATCTGGCTGCGCTTCGAATGGCAGTTCGCGGTCGGCGCGGTGGTGGCGCTGGTGCATGATGTGGTGGTGACGATCGGCGTCTTCGCGCTGTTCCAGATCCGGTTCGATCTTGCGATCATCGCCGCGCTGCTGACCATCCTCGGCTATTCGATCAACGATACGGTCGTGGTGTTCGACCGGCTGCGCGAGAACCTCATCAAATACAAGACCACTCCCCTGCGCGACCTGATGAACCTGAGCGTGAACGAAACGCTCAGCCGCACGGTGATGACCACCGGCACGACTTTGCTGGCGCTGATCGCGCTGCTGGTGCTCGGCGGCGACGTGATCCGCGGGTTCGTGTTCGCGATCACCTTCGGGATCGTCATCGGCACCTATTCCTCGGTCTATGTCGCCAAGAACGTGGTGCTCTGGCTCGGCGTCAAGCGCGACTGGTCAAAGCCCGCGGCCGAGGGCGGCACGCAGTTCGGCAACGGTCCGTGACGGCTCTGGCGGCGGCGCTGGACCAGCCGGGCCTCGGCTGGCTGGTCCTTGCGGCGCTGCTGGCCGGGGCGGTGCGGGGGTTTGCGGGCTTCGGCTCGGGGCTGGTGTTCATGCCCTTTGCCGGCGCGGTGCTCGCCCCGGCCGAGGCGGTGGTCGCGCTGGTGGTGATGGATGTGCTCGGCCCGCTGCCCAACATCCCTGCGGCGATCCGCACGGGCGATCCGCGCGAGATCGGGCGGCTGGCGGCCGGCATGGTCTTCGGCCTGCCGCTCGGGCTGGCCGCGCTCGTCTGGGTCGCGCCCGAGGCGTTCCGCTGGGCGGTGAGCGTTCTTGCGCTCGCAACAGTGGCGGCGCTGGTGTCGGGATGGGCCTGGCGCGGCGGTCGGGGGCGCGCGGCGACGGCGGGGGCGGGGTTCCTGTCCGGCGTCGTGGGCGGCGCGACCGGCCTGCCCGGGCCGCCGGTGATCCTTTACTACATCGCGAGCGCCATGCCCCCGGCCCAGGTGCGGGCGAACCTGACGATGTTCCTCGTGGCGGTCGATCTGGCGCTGGTCGTCCTTCTGGGGGCGACGGGGCAATACGGGGCGGCGGCGGTGGCGACGGGCCTCATGCTCCTGATCCCGTTCAGCCTTGCCAATGCGGCCGGATCGCGCCTATTCCAGCCGGGCCGCGTGCGGGCGTATCGCGCGGTGGCGCTGACGCTGATCGCCGCGGCGGCGGTTGCGGGGCTGCCGGTATGGGCGGGACAGGGCACGGGGTAGGGCGATGCGACTGACCGAGGTTTCGTTTCCCACCGGCGTGCCGATCGACGGCTACGGGCCGGGTTTCTTCCGCATCGGCGGGGCGGTGATCCGGGGCGCGGCGCTGGTGCTGCCGGCGGGGCCGGCGGCCTGGGAAAGCGGCGATGCGGCGCCGTTCCTTGCCGCGGCGGGGGCGATCGACGTGCTCTTCGTCGGCACCGGGCCGGAGATCGCGCCGATCCCGCCGGGCTTTCGCGCCGCACTCGAAGCCGCCGGGATCGGCGTCGAGATCATGAATTCCCCCGCCGCCGCACGCACCTACAACGTCTGCCTTGCCGAGGGGCGCCGCGTGGCCGCGGCCCTGATCCCGGTGTGACGCTGCTGGCTGCATCGGGGCTGGCGGTGGCGCGCGGCGGGGTGCGCCTCTTGGCTGGGGTTTCGTTCAGTCTGGCGGCGGGGCAGGCGCTCGTCCTGCGCGGGCCGAACGGATCGGGCAAGACGACGCTGCTGCGCACGCTGGCGGGGCTGCAACCGCCCGCAGGGGGCACGGTCGCGCTGCCGCCCGAGAGCCTCGCCTATGCCGCCCATGCCGACGGGCTCAAGCCGACGCTGACGGCGGGGGAAAACATCGGGTTCTGGGCCGCGGTGTTCGGCGCCGGGCCGGGGGCGGTGACGGGCGCGCTCGAGGCCTTCGGCCTCGGCGCGCTGGCGGACCGGCCGGCACAGCACCTGTCGGCCGGGCAGAAGCGGCGGCTGGGGCTGGCGCGGCTGCTGGTGACGGGGCGGCCGGTCTGGGCGCTGGACGAACCCACCGTGTCGCTCGATACGGCCGCTGTCGAAACCTTTGCGGCTGTCGTGCGGGGCCATCTCGCGCGCGGCGGGGCGGCGGTGATCGCCACGCATGTGGACCTCGGCCTGCCCGAGGCGGCGGTGCTCGATCTTGCGGCATACCGGGTGCGCAGCATGGCGCCGGCGTTCGGCGGCGAGGATGCCGGGGCCTTCGCGTGATGGCGATCCCCCGGCTGTCCGTCCGCATTCCCGGGCCTGCGCGATGAGGGCCGTTCTCGCCCGCGACCTTGCGCTGGCCTTTCGTGCCGGGGGGGGCTTCGGCCTTGCGCTCGCCTTCTTCCTGATCGTGGTCGTGCTCGTGCCGCTGGGCGTCGGGCCGGAGACGGCGGTTCTGGCGCGGATCGCGCCGGGCGTGCTGTGGGTCGCGGCGCTGCTGGCCTGCCTTCTGTCGCTCGACCGGCTCTTCGCGCTCGACATGGAGGACGGGAGCCTCGATCTGATCGCCACCGCGCCGGTCCCGCTCGAGGGGGCGGTGGCGGCCAAGGCGCTGGCGCACTGGATCGTGACCGGCCTGCCGCTCACGCTTGTCGCCCCGGCGCTCGGCATCGTGCTGAACCTGCCGGGCGCGGCCTTTCCCTGGCTCGTGGCCTCGCTCGCGCTCGGCACGCCGGCGCTGTCGATGATCGGCGCCTTCGGGGCAGCGCTGACCGTGGGCCTGCGCCGCGGCGGGCTGCTGCTGTCGCTGCTGGTGCTGCCGCTCTATGTGCCCACCCTGATCTTCGGCGCGCTGGCGGTCACGCGGGGGGCGGCGGGCCTCGATGCCGCGACGCCGCTGCTGCTGACAGCGGGGATCACGGCGGCGTCGGCGGCGCTTCTGCCCTTCGCGGCGGCTGCGGCAATCCGCATCAACCTGCGCTGAGCCCTTCGCACGATAGTGCGTTGAGCCGGCGCGTGCGACAGCTTAGGTAACACGCATGTCGATCTGGGAATATGCCAACCCCAAGAAGTTCATGGAAACCTCGGGCGCGATCCTGCCCTGGGTCGTCGCGCTCGCGGCCGTCACCATGCTGGTCGGCCTCGGCTGGGGGTTCTTCCTGACCCCCGACGATTTCAGGCAGGGCGCGACGGTCAAGATCGTGTTCATCCATGTGCCTGCCGCGATGATGGCGATCAACGCCTGGGCGATGATGCTGGTCGCCTCGCTGATCTGGCTGATCCGGCGGCACCATGTCTCGGCGCTGGCGGCTCGGGCAGCGGCGCCGGTGGGCCTGACCTTCACCGTGATCGGTCTCGTGACCGGCGCGCTCTGGGGGCAACCGATGTGGGGCACGTGGTGGGAATGGGATCCGCGGCTGACCGCGTTCCTGATCCTCGCGCTGTTCTACCTTGGCTACATCGCGCTGTGGGAGGCGGTGGAGAGCCCCGATACGGCGGCCGACCTCACCGCGATCCTGTGCCTTGTCGGCACGGTCTTTGCCGTCATCAGCCGCTATGCCCTCCTGTTCTGGAACCAGGGCCTGCATCAGGGGGCGTCGCTGTCGGTGCAATCGGGCGAGCGGATGGATGCGGCGTTCCGCATGCCGCTCTATGTGGCGATGATGGGCTTCGGGCTGATGTTCCTCGCACTCGTGCTGATCCGCACGCGGACCGAGATCCGGGCGCGTCGTCTCGCCGCCCTCTTGGCGCGGGAACGGGCGGCATGATCCCCGATCTCGGCCGCCATGCCGTCTGGGTGCTGTCCGCCTATGGCGCCTCGCTGGCGCTGATCGCGGTGCTGGTCGGGCTGACGCTCTGGCGGGCGGCCCGCGTGCGCCGGGCGCTGCGGCAGGTCGAGGAGCGGCAGGGGCGGCCGGGGGGCGGGGCGTGATGCGGCGCTGGTTCATCTTCATCCCGCCGGCCTTGTTCGGCCTGCTGGCGGGCCTGTTCTTCGCCGGGATGCTGCGGGACGACCCCGACGGGCTGCCCTCGACGCTGGTCGGGCGGATGGCGCCGCCGGTGGCGCTCGCCCCGCTGGGCGAGACGCCGCTGTTCACCGATGCGGCGCTGCGCACGGGCGCGCCAGCGATCGTGAACATCTGGGCCTCGTGGTGCGCGCCCTGCCGGGCCGAGCATCCGGTGCTGGCCGAGCTTGCGGCCTCGGGCGTGCCGGTGCACGGGATCAACTACAAGGACGACCCGGCCAAGGCGCTCGGGTTTCTGGCCGAACTGGGCAACCCCTATGCGACCATCGGCGCCGACACGACCGGGCGGGTCGCGATCAGCTGGGGGAGCTACGGGGTGCCCGAAACCTTCGTGATCGACGGCGAAGGCCGCGTCGTGCTGCGCTATGCCGGGCCGATCACCCGCGCCATCGTCGAGAGCACGATCCGCCCTGCGCTGCTGCGCGCGGGCGGCTGACACGGCGGAGGAAGGGCGCGTGGAGCACGACGCGAGTATCGATGCAGTGCACCTGCTCTGCCCGCTCCCCGTGCTGCGGGCGCGCAAGGCGCTGCTGGCCATGGCGCCGGGGCAGGTGCTGCGCGTGCTCGCGACCGATCCGATGGCCGCCATCGACCTGCCGCATTTCGCCGCCGAGGCCGGGCATGCCTTCCTCGGGTCCGCGCCGGCGGATGGGGCGACCGCCTTCTACCTGCGTCGCGGCTGAGGGGGCGCGTCACCGCAAGCTGCCGCGGGTTCGCGGATCGGTGCCGAACTGCGCCCGCACGATGGCAAGCAGGCGCGCCTGCAGCCGCGCCGTGCGCAGCCGCAGCGGCATGGCCGCATGCACCGGCTGGGTGAGCACCGGGGCATCGGCCACCGCCCGCACCGTCCCGGCCGTCATCAGCGCCGCCGCCATCTCGTCGGTGAGGTAAGCCGTCCCGCCGAGCGCGGCGAGCAGGCCCGCAACGGCCGCATTCTGCCCCGAGGCCAGCGCCACCTCGCTGAGCCCGGGCAGCGCAAGCCGGTGCGCCGCCATGAAGGCCGGGGCATAGTTCCCGAGGATGTAGCGGTCGGCCGCGACATCGGCGAGCCGCGCGGCATGGCTCGAGACCATGCGATAGCGCATCGCCCCGAGCGTCTCGACATGCAGGTCGGGATCGGCGAGGGGGGTATAGAGCACGGCGAAGTCGAGCCGGCCGGCGGCCACGTCGGCGCACATCTGGGTGCTGTAGTCGAGCTCGATGTAAAAGCCCGCATCGGGCAGCGCCTTGCGGAACGCCGCCAGCCATTCGCCGAGCCGCGCCCCTGCCAGATCGTGCTGGATGCCCACCCGCACCGTCAGCGCGACCGCGCCCGAGCCTGCCGCCGCCCGCCGCGCCTCGGCCCAGCCGCGCAAGAGCGCGCGGGCATGGGGCGCGAAGCGCAGCCCCTCGGTCGTCAGCCGCGCCCCGCCGCGCCCGCGCGTCAGCAGCACCGCCCCTGCCGCCGCCTCGAGCGCGCGGATGCGGCCCGAGACGGTCGACTGGGTGACGCCGAGCCGTTCGGCGGTGCGGTGGAAGCTGCCCGTCTCCACAAGGTCGAGGAAGGTCGAAAGCTGCTGGTCGTCCATCGCCGCCATGATCGGTTTTTCCGATCGATAACCGCAGTTCGAGCGAATTGAAAGGCGGCAGCGGCGGCGCGATGCTGCAGGCGTCGCGCGGCGGCCGGCCTGCCTCCGGCGGGAGTATTTGGGGAACGATGAAGCGGCGAGGGGTTATGGGCGCGATTCCGACGCAGGCGCGGGTGGTGGTGATCGGCGGCGGGGCGGTCGGGGCCTCGTGCCTCTATCACCTTGCGCTGGCAGGCTGGACGGATGCGCTTCTGCTCGAGCGCAACGAGCTCACCGCCGGGTCCACCTGGCATGCGGCGGGCAATGTGCCGACCTTCTCGTCCGCGTGGTCGATCATGAACATGCAGCGCTATTCGGCACAGCTTTATCGCGGGCTGGCGGCGGCGGTCGATTATCCGATGAACTACCATGTCACGGGTTCGGTGCGGCTGGGCCATACCGACGAGCGCCTGCGCGAGTTCCGGCGCGTGGTCGGCATGGGCCGGTATCAGGGGATGGACCTCGACATCCTCGGCCCGGACGAGATCCGCGGCCGCTATCCCTTCGTGGAGACGCATGATCTGGCCGGCGCGCTCTACGATCCCTACGACGGCGACATCGACCCGGCGCAGCTCACGCAGGCGCTGGCCAAGGGCGCGCGGGCGATGGGGGCGCGGATCGAGCGGTTCTGCCCGGTGACGGGGGTGAGCCGCGCGGGCGGGCAGTGGGTGCTCGAGACGCCGAAGGGCGCGGTCGCCTGCGAGATCGTGGTGAACGCGGCCGGCTATTACGCCGGGCGCGTCGCCGCGATGTTCGGGCGGCGCCTGCCGATGATGGTGATGAGCCACCAGTATCTGCTGTTCGACACGATCCCCGTGCTCGAGGCCTGGACGAAGGCGGAGGGGCGCAAGCTGCCGCTGCTGCGCGATGTCGATTCGAGCTACTATCTGCGACAGGAGAAGATGGGGTTCAATCTCGGGCCCTACGAGAACCCCGGCCGCGCGCACTGGACGGGCGGGGCCGATCCGATGCCCGAGGATTTCAGCTTCCAGCTCTTTCCCGACGATCTCGACCGGCTCGAATGGTGGATCGAGGATGCGGCGCGACGGGTGCCGATCCTGGCCGAGGCGCGGCTGCAGAAGGTCATCAACGGGCCGATCCCCTATACGCCCGACGGCAATCCGCTGATCGGGCCGATGCCGGGGGTGCCCAATGCCTATGAGGCCTGCGTGTTCACCTTCGGCATCTGTCAGGCCGGCGGAGCGGGCAAGGTGCTGGCCGAATGGGTGACCGAAGGGGCCACGGAATGGGACATGTGGTCCTGCGATCCGCGCCGTTTCACCGGCTGGGAGGATGAGGCCTATTGCATCGCCAAGGGGCAGGAGGTCTATGGCCACGAATACGCCATCCATTTCCCGACCCATGCCTGGCCGGCGGGGCGCGAGCGCAGGCTTTCGCCGCTGCACGGCCGGCTTGGGGCGCGGGGCGCGCAGTTCGCCCCCTATAACGGGTGGGAGCGGGCGCTGTGGTTCGCCCGGCCCGGCGACGACACGTCGGAGGCGGCACAGCGGACGTTCCGCCGCGCGGGGCCCTGGTTCGGCGCGGTTGCGGCGGAATGCGCAGCGGTGCGCGATCATGTCGGGGTGCTCGACCTGCCGGGGTTCTCGCGGTTCGACCTCGAGGGGCCGGGGGCGGCGGTCTGGCTCGATGCGCGCATTGCCGGGCGGCTGCCGCGCGAGGGGCGGATCGGGCTCGCCTATTTCCCCGACGACAGGGGCCGCATCGTCACCGAGATGTCGGTGATGCGCCGCGGTGCGGATGCCTTCACGCTCATCACCGCCGCCGTCGCGCAGGGCCATGACCGCGAATGGCTCGCGCGGGACCTCGCACCGGGGCTGACCCTGGCGGACCGGACGGACGATCTGTCCACGCTGATCGTCACCGGCCCGGCGGCGCGGGCGCTGCTCGGCCCGCTGGCGGAGGCGGACCTTGCGCTGTCCTGGCTCACGCATCAGGCGGCGCGGGTGGCCGGGCGGCCCTGCCATCTCGTCCGCGTCAGTTTCGCCGGCGAGCTCGGCTGGGAGGTGCATGCCGCCCCCGCGGATATCCCGGCGATCTGGGATGCGCTGGTGGCGGGCGGCGCGGTGCCCTTCGGGATGCTGGCGCTCAACAGCCTGCGGATCGAGAAGGGATACCGCGCCTGGAAGGGGGATCTGTCCACCGACTACACGCTGTTGCAGGGGGGCCTTGAGCGGTTCATCGACTGGGGCAAGGATTTCCGCGGGCGCGGCGCGCTCGAGGCCGAACGCCAGCGGGGGGTGACCAAGCGGTTCGTCATGCTGAAGGTCGAGGCGCCGGACTGCGATCCGCCCTATATGGCGACGCTCTGGCATGACGGGCAGGTGGCGGGCGAGGTGACCTCGGCCGCCTGGGGGTTCCGGGTCGGGGCGTGCCTGGCGCTCGGGATGCTGCGGGCCGATCTTGCGGTGCCGGACACTGCGGTCACGGTCGAGGTGTTCGGCGCGCATTGCCCCGCCGTGGTCCTGCCCGATGCGCCGGCCTGGGATCCGGCCAATGCGCGGCTCCGGGCATGACGGTGCCGGACCGCATGGCGGCCGTCGTGCTCACGCGCCATGGCGGGCCCGAGGCGCTCGTCTGGCGCAGCGATGTGCCGGTGCCCGTGCCCGGACCGGGCGAGGCACTGGTGCAGGTTCTGGCGGCAGGGGTGAACGCGACCGATTTCAACACCCGCACCGGATGGTATGGTGCCGATGCGCCGGGCGGATGGTCGGGGGCGATCGGGTTTCCGCGCATTCAGGGGTCGGATCTGTGCGGGCGTGTCGTCGCGCATGGGCCGGGTGTGGCGGTGCCGCCGATCGGGGCGCGGGTGATCTGCCCGACGACGCAGGTCGATCCGGCGCCGGGCGCGCCTTTGGCGGCACGGGCGATCGGGTCGGATTACGACGGCGCCTTCGCGCAGTTCTGCGTCGTGCCGGCGCGGCACCTGCATGATGTGACCGCGGCGCCGCTGGACGATGTGGCGCTTGGCGCGATGCCCTGCGCCTATGGTGCGGCGCAGACGCTGGTGCGCCGCGCCGCCGTGGCGCCGGGCGAGACGGTGCTGGTCACCGGTGCCTCGGGCGGGGTGGGGCTGGCGGCGGTGCAGCTGGCGCGGCTGGCGGGGGCGCGGGTGCTGGGGCAGTGCCGCGCCGCCCATGCCCAAAGCGTGGCCGAGGCGGGGGCCGAGCCCGTGGATCGCGGTGCGCCGCTCGCACCGGGGAGCCTCGATGTGGTGATCGACGTGGTCGGCGGCGACGGCTGGGCCGGGCGGCTGCGGGCGCTGCGCCCCGGCGGGCGCTGTGCGGTGGCGGGGGCGGTCGCGGGGCCGCTGGTCGAGACCGACCTCCGGCAGGTGTATCTTGGCGATCTGGCGATCCATGGCTGCACGCGGCCTGCGCCGGGCGATTTCGCGGCGCTGGTGGACCTCATCAACGCCGGCCGGATCGCGCCGCGCATCGCGGCCAGTTATCCGTTGCGCGACATCGCCCGCGCCCAGGCCGATTTCCTCGACGCGGGCGCCGCCGGCAAGCGCGTCCTCATCCCGCCGGAGAGCGCAGCATGATGACCGCATCGGGCAGGCCGGTGACCATCCTCGACGGCGGCATGGGGCAGGAGCTGATCGCCCGGTCGGGCGATCCGCCCAGCCCGCTCTGGTCCACGCAGGTGATGATCGACCACCCAGGCCTCGTCGCGCAGGTCCATGCCGACTATTTCGCCGCCGGGGCCGAGGTTGCGACGACCAACACCTATGCCGTCCACCGCGACCGCCTGCGCGCGGCGGGGATCGAGCATCGCTTTGCCGACCTGCACGCCCAGGCGCTGACCGAGGCGCGGGCGGCGCGCGAGGCCCACGGATCGGGCCGGATCGCGGGGTCGATCGGGCCGCTCGTCGCATCCTATCGGCCCGAGGTGCACCCGGATGCCGGGACGGCGGTGCCGCTTTATGCCGAGGTCGCGGGGCTGCTCGGGCCCGGCGTCGATCTGATCCTGTGCGAAACCGTCGCCTCGATCGCCCATGCCGATGCGGTGCTGGCGGGCGCGCAGGCCGCGCGGCGGCCCGTGTGGCTCGCGGTGACGGTGGGCGATACGAACGGCGCGCGGCTTCGGTCAGGCGAGGCGGTCGCAGACCTTCGCCCCGTGCTGCGCGGGCGGGCGGCGGCAGTGCTGGCCAATTGCTCGGCGCCCGAGGCGATGGCGGCGGCGCTGGCGGCACTGGCACCCCTCGGCCTGCCGTTCGGCGCCTATGCCAACGGGTTCAAGCGGATCACCGAGGATTTCCTCAAGGATCGCCCGACCGTGGACGCGCTCGAGGCGCGTCCGGACATGACGCCCGCGCTCTATGCCCGCCATGCGCGGGCCTGGGCGGCGCAGGGCGCGACGATCATCGGCGGCTGCTGCGAGACGACGCCGGCGCATATCGCCGCCGTGGTTCAGGCGATGCGCGAGGAGGCGGAGCCAAGATCATGACGAACATACCGGATCACGCGCAGGCGGTCATCATCGGCGGCGGCGTTTCGGGCTGTTCGGTGGCCTATCATCTCGCCCGGGCAGGCTGGCGCGATATCGTCCTGCTCGAGCGGCGGCAACTGACCTGCGGGACCACCTGGCATGCGGCGGGGCTGATCGGGCAGTTGCGCGGCAGCCGCAACATGACGCGGCTCGCCCGCTATTCGGCCGATCTCTACCGCGGCCTCGAGGCGGAAACCGGCATCGCCACCGGCATGCGGCAGACCGGGTCGATCTCGGTCGCGCTCACCGTCGACCGGCATACGGAACTGCTCCGGCAGGCTACCGTCGCGCGCGCCTTCGATGTTGAGGTGCACGAGATTTCCCCGAGCGATGTCAAGCGGATGTATCCGCTGCTTGACGTCGCGGGCGTGGTCGGCGCGGTGCATCTGCCGCTCGACGGGCAATGCGATCCGGCGAACATCGCCATGGCGCTGGCCAAGGGCGCGCGGCAGAACGGCGCGCGGATCGTCGAGGGCGTATGCGTCACGGGCGTCACGCGCGCCGGCGGCCGGGTGACGGGCGTGGACTGGCAGGGCCTCGACGGCGCGGCGGGGCATATCGCGGCGGATGTGGTGGTCAACTGCGGCGGGATGTGGGGGCGGGATCTGGCGCGTGCGGCGGGCGTGACGCTGCCGCTGCATGCCTGCGAGCACTTCTACCTCGTCACCGAACCCGTTGCCGGTCTTGAACAACTGCCCGTTCTTCGCGTGCCGGACGAATGCGCCTATTACAAGGTCGATGCGGGCAAGATGATGCTCGGCGCCTTCGAGCCCAAGGCCAAGCCCTGGGGGATGGAGGGCATCCGGCCCGATTTCTGCTTCGACACCCTGCCCGAGGATTTCGACCATTTCGCCCCCATCCTCGCCATGGCGACCCGGCGCATGCCGCTGTTCGAGACCGCCGGGATCCATACGTTCTTCAACGGGCCGGAGAGCTTCACCCCCGATGATCGCTACTACCTCGGCGAGGCGCCGGAACTTGGCGGCTACTGGATCGCGGCCGGCTACAACTCCATCGGGATCGTGTCGTCGGGCGGGGCGGGGATGGCGCTGGCGCACTGGATCACCACCGGCGCGCCGCCCTTCGATCTGTGGGAGGTGGACATCCGCCGCGCCATGCCGTTCCAGCGCAACCGGCGCTATCTGAAGGACCGGGTGACGGAAACGCTCGGCCTGCTCTACGCCGACCACTGGCCCTACCGGCAGATGACGACGGCGCGCGCGCTGCGCCGGTCGCCGCTGCACGACCATCTGGCCGCGCGCGGGGCGGTGTTCGGCGAAGTCGCGGGCTGGGAGCGGGCGAACTGGTTCGCCGCCCCGGGGCAGGCACCCGAATACCGCTATGGCTGGGGCGCGCAGAACTGGTTCGCCAACCAGCGGGCCGAACACATGGCCGTGCGCAGCGCCACCGGCCTGTTCGACATGACGTCCTTCGGCAAGATCCGCGTCGAGGGGCGCGACGCCTGCCGGTTCCTCAACCGCGTCTGCTCGGCCGAGATGGATGTGGCGCCGGGGCGGATCGTCTACACGATGCTGCTCAACGACGCGGGCGGGATCGAGGCCGACCTGACGGTGACGCGGTTGACCGAGGCGGCCTATCTGCTGGTGGTGCCGGGGGCGACGGTGACGCGCACGATGGCCTGGCTGCGCGGGCATCTGGAGGGCGATTTCGCCGTGGTGACCGACATGGGCGCGGCCGAGGCGGTGCTGTGCCTGATGGGGCCGGAGGCGCGCGATCTGCTGGGCCGCATCACGCCCGATGCGCTCGACAACGCGGCCTTTCCCTACGCCACGGCGCGGGAGATCGAGGTGGGCATGGCGCTCGCCCGGGCGCACCGGATTTCCTATGTGGGCGAACTCGGGTGGGAGCTTTACGTGCCGTCCGAGATGGCGGCGCATGTGTTCGAGGCGCTGCTCGAGGCGGCGCCGGATCTGACGCTCTGCGGTCTGCATGCGCTGGACAGTTGCCGGATCGAGAAGGCGTTCCGGCACTGGGGCCATGACATCACCGACGAGGATCACGTGATCGACGCCGGCCTCGGCTTTGCCGCCCCAGGCGCCAAGACCGGCTATATCGGGCGCGAGGCGGTGCTGCGCCGGCGCGAGACGGGGCCGGAGCGGCGGCTGGTGCAGTTCCTGATCGACCATTCCGAGCCGCTCCTGTTCCATAACGAGGCGATCGTGCGGGACGGGCGGATCGTCGGCACGATCACCAGCGGGAATTATGGCCATGCGCTCGGCGGGGCGGTGGGCCTGGGCTATGTGCCCTGCGCCGGCGAGACGGCCGAGGCAGTGCTGGGGTCGGATTTCGCGATCGAGGTCGCCGGGCGGCGCTGGCCGGCGCGGGTCTCGCTCGTGCCGATGTACGATCCGAAGGCGGAGCGGGTGCGGCTTTGACCCGGCCGGGTGCAGGCGGGACGGTCCGGCCGAGTATTTGGGGAACAGTGAAGCGGGGGACGGGATGGACGAGGTTCTGACGGAGGGCTGCGCACCGGCGGCGGCGCGATCGGCGCGGGCGCGCGGCGGGCGGGCGGCGCGGGTGGCCGAGCGGGCCGCGCCGCTGGCCGCGGCAATGCGCCCGATCCGGCCGGGCCTGCCGGGCGGGCAGTACCGGCCGCTGAGCGAGGCGGGGGTGGCGCGGATCCATGCCGCGGCGCTCGATGCGCTCGAGACGATCGGGCTGGCCAATGCGCCGGCCTCGGGGGTGGAAATCCTGACCGGGGCGGGGGCGGTGCTGGGGGCGGACGGGCGCATCCGGTTCCCCCGTGCGCTGGTCGAGGACATGATCGCCGTGGCGGCGCGGGACATCACGCTTTTCGCGCGCGATCCGAGGTTCGACCTGCATCTGACGGGCAGTGCCGTGCATTTCGGAACTGCCGGCGCGGCGGTGCATGTCGTGGACATCGAGCGGAACGAATACCGCGATTCGACGGCGCAGGACCTTTATGACGCGGCGCGGATCGTGCAGCATCTCGACAATGTGCATTTCTTCCAGCGGGCCATGGTCTGCCGCGATGTGACCGACAATTTCGAGATGGATATCAACACGCTTTATGCCTGTCTTGCGGGGACGGGCAAGCATGTGGGCACATCCTTCAGCGATCCGGCGCATGTGGCGGGCTGCTTTGATCTGCTGCACCGTGTCGCGGGCGGCGAGGCGGCCTGGCGCGCACGGCCCTTCGTGAGCAATTCCAACTGCTTCGTCGTGCCGCCGATGAAGTTTGCCGAGGAAAGCTGCATCACGATGGAGGCCTGCGTGCGCGGCGGCATGCCGGTGTTGCTGCTGTCGGCGGGGCAGGCCGGGGCGACGGCGCCGGCGCCGATCGCGGCGGCCATCGTGCAGGCGGTGGCGGAATGCCTTGCGGGCCTTGTCTATGTCAATGCGATGGTGCCCGGGTTTCCCTGCATCTTCGGCACCTGGCCCTTCGTGAGCGATCTGCGGACCGGGGCGATGTCGGGGGGAAGCGCGGAGCAGGCGCTTCTGACCGCGGGCTGCGCGCAGATGCACCAGTTCTACCGGCTGCCGGGCGGGGCGGCTGCGGGGATCGCGGATGCCAAGCTGCCCGACATGCAGGCGGGGTGGGAGCAGGCGATTTCCAACACGCTCGCGGGGCTTTCGGGTCTCAACATGATCTACGAGGCGGTCGGGATGCATGCCTCGCTCCTGGGGTTCTGCCTCGAGAGCCTCGTGCTCGGCGACGACATCCTCGGGCAGGCGCTGCGCTGCGTGAAGGGGATCGACGTGAGCGAGGATGCGGTGAGCCTCGAGACGATGCGGGCGGTCTGCCTCGGGGGCCCGGGGCATTACCTCGGGTCGGATCAGACGTTGCGGCTGATGCAGACGGAATATGTCTATCCGTCGCTCGGCAACCGGATGAGCCCCAAGGAATGGGTCGAGGCGGGCAAGCCCGACCTGCTGGAGCGGGCGATCGCGCGCAAGCACGCGATCCTTGCGCGGGCGCGCTGCCAGATCGACCCGGAGATCGACGCGGCGGTGCGCGCGGCCTGGCCGATCCGGTTCCGCGATCCGGTGGAGGGGATGTGATGCGTTACGGCTTCATCGGTCTGGGCGAGCTTGGCGGGCCGCTGGCGCGATGCCTGGTGCGGGCGGGGTTCGCGGTAACGGTGCATGACCGCGATCCGGCGCGGATGGCGGGGTTTGCGGCGGTGGCGGCCAGCCCGGCCGAGGCGGCGGCGGGCGCCGATGCCGTCATCACCTGCCTGCCCTCGCCCGCGGCGTCCGAGGCGGTGCTGGCGGCCTTTCTGCCCGGGGCGCGGGCGGGGGCGAGCTGGATCGAGATCTCGACGCTGGGGCGGGACGAGGTGCTGCGGCTGGCGGGGGTTGCTGCGGCGGCGGGGGTTCGGATGATCGAGGCGCCCGTGACGGGCGGCGTGCATCTGGCGCAAAGGGGCGAGGTCACGGTGCTGACGGGCGGGGAGGAGGCGCTTGTCGCGCTCCACAAGCCGGCGCTGATGGCGATGGCGAGCCGGCATTTCCACATGGGCGATCTGGGTTCGGCGGCGGTGATCAAGGTGATCACCAACATGCTCGCCTTCATCCATCTGGTGGCGGATGGCGAGGCGCTGATGCTGGCGGCGCGGGCCGGCCTTGACCTGCGCCAGTCGTGGGAGGCGATCCGGGCGTCGTCGGGCAATTCCTTCGTGCACGAGACGGAAGGGCAGCTCATCCTGAACGGGAGCTATGACGTCGGCTTTTCCATGGCGCTGGCGCTGAAGGACCTGCGGTTCGCGCAGGCCATCGGCGCGGCGACGGATACGCCGCTTGACCTTGCCGCGCGGACGCTGGCGATCTTCGAGGCGGGGGCGGCGGCCTACGGGATGGAGGCGCAATCGACCGCCATCGTGCGGCTGCTCGAGGATGCGACGGGCACGGCCCTGCGCGCGCCGGGGTTCCCGGCGCGGCTGGTGTAGTCAGCCGTCGTCATCCTCCTCGCTGCGCAGGACGATCTCGCCCTGGCCCTCGAGCTGGCGGATCGCCTCGACCACGGCCGTCTGCGCATCCTCGGCGTCCTTGGGGCGCACGCGGCCGCGTTCGGTCATCTCCTCGCGCAGGGCCTGGGCGAGGCGTTGCGACATGTTGGCGAGGATATGCTCGGCCGCGGCGCGATCCTCGTCCGTGATCGCGCCGGCAAGGGCCGTGACGAGGACCGGCTGCTCCACGATCCGCGCGACCTTGGCGACGTCGCGCCCGGCGAGGCGGGCGGGGATATGGGCGAAGGTGAAGATTGCCTTGCGGACCTTGGCGGCGAAGGCGGCGTCGTCTTCCTCGAGCCCCTCGAGGACCACGGCCCGTGTCGCGGCGGCGGCGACGTTGAGGATGGCGCCGACCCGGGCCTCGGGCCCTGCCTCGAAGGCGCGGGGGGGTTCGGCATCGAGCTGGGCGGCGATGGCAACGCCGATCCGCCGGACGGTTTCGGGATTGACGTTGCCGGTCATCGCCATCGCATGGGCGATGCGGCGCGCCCGGTCGCCCGGCAGCCGCCCGAGCATGTCGGCGGCCTTGGCCACGGGCAGTTTCGACAGCAGCACCGCCCCGACCTCGACGCTTTCCGCCTCGAGCAGGGGCATCAGGCGATCGGTCGGCATGGGCACGATCCGCTCCCACGGATCGACCTTGCCGGAGGCGCCGGCGAGCCGGCGCAGGCGGCTGGCCGCCTGGGCGCTGATATGGCCGTCGAGAACCTGCAGCGCCGCCTCGATCCCGCCGGGGAAGGCGAGACCGACCTGGTCGAGCTCGTTCACGAATTCCTCGACCACCTGCGCAAGGGTCGTGCGATCGACGAGGCGCATCGCGGCGATCTGTTCGGTCAGCGCGGCCTGCATGTGTTCCGGCAGGGCGAGCAGGGGCGGCGTCGCCCCTTCGGCAAGCAGGAAGCGCACGATCACGGCCGCCTTTTCGCGCTGCGTCAGGCCCTGTTTGACGGGCGCCGCGGCGGCGCGGGCATGGGTGATCCGGGCGAGGGGCTGGGACATGGCTCTCTCTGCGTCTGTGCGGCAGGCGGAAAGTGCCAGTGCGGGGTAAAGGCCCCGTTAGCGCCGCCCCCGGCCCGATGCCGGGGGCGGCGCGCCGTCGTCAGGACGTTGCCGCCTTGACGCAGGTCTGCGTTGCGGCGTCGAACACCATGCCTTCGCCGCAGGCGGTTGCGGTCGTCTTGCGTTCATGCCCGCACATCGCCGAGGCAAGGCCGGGGGCGAGCGCGAGCGCCGCGGCGGCAAGGAAAACTTTCACTTTCATGCAGATCCCTTCCTGATTGTTACGCCGATGTCATTGAAACCCGCACGGCGATTCGGCGCAAGCGCCGCGCGGGGACAATCCGATCAATAGCGGAACGTGGCCCCGCGCTCGATCGCCTGCACGAGGCTCGCCTCGGCCCAGGTGCCGATCCCGCCGCGGCCGCGGATCTCGGCCAGTTCGGCTTCGGCCGCGTCCATCCGGCCGAGGGCGACGAAGCCCTGCGCCATGTAGGATCGGGCGAGCACGTTGTCCGGGTTCAGCATGAGCGCAGCGTTGTAAAACGCCATGGCGGCGTCCATGTCGCCCGCCATGCGCGCGAGGAACCCGCGATAGGTCATCACCCGGTCGGTGTCGCCCTCGGTCATCGCGGCAAGCGCAAGGGCGGCACTGTCGGGCCGGCCGGCATAGGCCAGCTCGCGCACGGCTGCAAAGAGTGTGTCGTTGTCGAACGCCTCGGATTTCACGTCGAGGCAGGTCTTGGTCTTGACATCCCAGACCTTTCCGGCGGCGCAGGTGGTCGAGGTGTTGGTGGTCGAGGGCGCCGTATTGCTCTCGCCGCCGGCGGCGAGGGCGAGGGCGGGCATCAGGCAGGCGGCGGCAAAGGTCGTGAGGCGGAGCATGCGCGATCCTCGTGCAAGGGATTACGCCAAGAAGAATAGGGCAAATCCCGCTGCGGCAAGCGCACGGCAGCGTGATCGGCGCCGGCCGGGCGGTCAGACGCCGAAGACGCGGGCGAAGATCGTATCGACATGCCGCAAATGATGGCCCAGATCGAAGAGCGCGTCGATCTCGCCCGGGCTCAGCGCCGCCGCCACTTCCGGATCGGCGCCGAGTTCGGCGCGGAAATCCGCCCCCGCCTCCCAGACCTTCATCGCGTTGCGCTGCACGGCGGCATAGGCATCCTCGCGGCTCAGGCCCTTTTGCGTCAGCGCGAGGAGCACCCGCTGCGAATGGACGAGGCCGCGCAGCCGGTCGAGGTTGCGGGCGCAGTTTCCGGGGTAAACGACCAGCCGTTCGACAAGTCCGGCAAGCCTGTGCAGCGCGAAGTCGAGCGTGATGGTCGCATTGGGGGCGATCATCCGCTCGACCGAGGAATGCGAGATGTCCCGCTCGTGCCAGAGCGCGACGTTCTCCAGCGCCGGCACGACCATCCCGCGCACGATCCGGGCAAGGCCGGTGAGGTTTTCCGACAGCACCGGGTTGCGCTTGTGCGGCATGGCCGAGCTGCCCTTCTGGCCGGGGCTGAAGAACTCCTCGGCCTCGAGCACTTCGGTGCGCTGCATGTGGCGGATCTCGACCGCGACATTCTCGATGCTGCTGGCCACCACCCCGAGGGTCGCGAACACCATCGCATGGCGGTCGCGGGGGATGATCTGGGTGCTGATCGGCTCGGGCACGAGGCCCATCTGCGCGCAGACATGCGCCTCGACGGCCGGGTCGATATTGGCGAAGGTGCCGACCGCGCCCGAGACCGCGCCGGTCGCAATTTCCGAACGCGCGTTCACAAGCCGCGCCCGCGCGCGCTGGAACTCGGCGTGAAAGCGCGCGAAGGTCAGGCCCATCGTCACCGGCTCGGCATGGATGCCGTGGCTGCGGCCGATGCGGGGGGTCATGCGGTGTTCCATCGCCCGTGCCTTCAGCGCCGCCAGCACCCGGTCCACCCCGACGATCAGGAGGTCGATCGCCCGGCTCATCTGCACCGCAAGGCAGATGTCGAGCACGTCGGACGAGGTCATCCCCTGATGGACGAACCGTGCCTCTTCCACGCCCACGATCTCGCCCAGATGGGTGAGAAAGGCGATCACGTCGTGCTTTGTCACTGCTTCGATCGCCTCGATCCGGGCGACGTCGAACACGGCATCCTTCGCGCGCCAGACCGCCGCGGCGGCTTCCCGCGGGATCACGCCGAGCGCGGCCTGGGCATCGCAGGCATGCGCCTCGATCTCGAACCAGATGCGATAGCGGGTCTGCGCATCCCAGATCTGGACCATCTCGGGGCGGGAATAGCGGGGGATCATGGGCGGCCTCTGGTCCGGGGGGCGGCGCCGTCCTAGCCGCGCGGACCGGGCATCGCAAGGCCGGGCGCGGCGAGATAGAGCGAATCCACCCCCAGCCGCATCGCCCGGGCATAGCCGAGCATGCGCAGCGCGCGATGGGTGTCGCCGGCCGACTGGCCGTTCTCGAAATACCCGCTGCGCGCCTCGGTGAAGATCATGGCGGGCCGGTGGGGGCCGAGGCTGCGGATCACCGCGCCCTCGGCGCCCTCGATGTCCATGTGCAGAAGATCGACCCGGCCGATCCCGAACCGGGCCATGAGGGTGTCGAACCTGAGGCCGGGCACGGCCACCGGCGTTGCCGCCTGCTGCACGAACCCGTGCATCCGCTGCGCCCGGGCCGAGCGGCGGTAGAGCGAGCCCTGGCTGTCCACCACGCCGCCGACCGCGGCCGGATACCAGGGCACCGGCCCGTCTGTCTCGCAGGCCGCCGCATGGACCACCGCCACGCCCGTGCCCTCGAGCATGGCCGCAACGAGCGCATGGCGCGTCGGATCGGCCTCGACCGTCACCACCCGCGCCGCCGGAAAGGCCCGCGCGAGGCGCAGCGCATCGCCGCCGTCGAACGCGCCCAGATCGACGATCACGCCGGGCGCGATCCCCGCCTCGGCCAGCCAGGCCGGGTTGAACGCCGACCGCACGAGGCTGCGCGGCCCCTGCGGCGTGTCCATCGTCACCATCCGCTCGTCGAGCGGCGGCGCGCGCAGGCCGGCGTGGGCGAGCGTGAGGCGGGCAATCAGGCGGTCGATCATCGGCAGTCACTCCCGGGCGTCGGGATGGCCGTCCGAACCTGCGCCGTCAACCCCTCGCGCCGCGACGCGGCGCTAGGACCGCCGCCATCCTGCGCCCCGCCAGCCGCCATGGGATCTGTGGTCGGTTGTCGGCTTTCTGCATACCGAAAGGACATGCAGCGAAGCCGATTGATCACGCTCCGTGTTTGTCAAGTGTCGCATCGACGATGCCCGCTTGCGCGATGCGGGGGGGCGTCGTATCCTCACAAGCGCAATATTGGGGGTCAATGAAGTGAATCTTGTCCGGACCGCGATCACCTACATGGCCGTTTTCCTGTGCCTTTCAACGCCGGCGTCATCGGCGACAGTGACGTATGGCATAGTAGAATCGCAAAAGGCGCATCTTGACTACATCATCCCCGGTTATCTTGTCGGCGGGCGGGTGCGGATAGAGACGAGCGACAACTGGAACACCTTTTCCCTCGGATACGCGGTCTCCGACAATTACCGCAAACTCGGTCGCATCGAGATCTCGGTGGCGAACGGCTGGGGAGCATATTGGCCAACTGTCAGTTATCTCTCGCCAATCGGCAAGGATCTTGCCCCGGGTCGGCGGATCACGGAGTATTACCTGTCAATGGACGAGCAGGCTCGGTTCCTAGCCCGTTTCAGGCCAACTGTTTATTCTTATCACAGCGATTCGTATTACTGGACCACGGGCGACATGTTCGGCTCTGGATTAACATTCCACATTGCGCAGAACGTATTCGGAAACGAAGTGTTTTACTTTGCGCTCATAAAGATTACCGATAGATCAGAGACCTATGTCGAAGCGGATTTGTGGGATACTCGTTTGTTGACGAACGTTCCCTCCGCGCCCATACCGCTGCCTGCTTCGGGCTTCGTTCTTGCCGGAGCAGTCGGGTTCCTCACTGCGCTGATGCGAAAGCGTCGGATCGCAAGGCGTGGCTGAAGGTGCACGGCAAGAGGCGCGAGCGGCGAAATTTCGCGGCGAATATCTTCGTTGAAGTCAACCGGGTTTTTGCCGCACGATCTTGATTCCGTCCTTCGACGCAGGACCTTCGGCCGCAGCGCGGCTGAAAAGCTTCTGTGGTTCGACAGGACCTTTGTCCTCGACTGTGCGCGCGTGTCACACCGCACGCGTCGCCAGGTTCGCCGATGGTCTGTTCACCGGTCTGTTCGACCCCGGCGATCGCCGACACTGATCCCGAGACCAATGGCCCCGATAACGTCGCAGGGGCATTGCGGAGGCGGCAAGTCCTGGGTGCGGCGTGTCGCTGCGGCGGCCCATGCGGGACCGTCTTGCGGCAACGAACGGAACGCTTGGCCGGCTCCAGCCGTCGGCTGTGGCATCGCTCGTCGCCGACGCTCGGCCCCCGTGCACGCCTCTGCCGGCTCGGGCGGCGCGCCGGTGAACAGCGCCCGGCGTCTCATCCCCCCATCAGCGCCGGATCGAAGGGATAGCGCGTCAGGTTCTCGTGCCCCGTCTCGGTGACGAGCACCTGATCCTCGAGCTTGATCGAGAAATCGCCCCCCTCGGGGCTCACCAGCGCCTCGACGCAGAGCACCATGCCCGGCTCGAGCGCCACGTCGAAGGCGCCTTCGACCCAGCCGTCGGGATAGGGCACGAAGGGCCATTCGTCGCAAAGCCCCACCCCGTGCATCTTGCACGAATACTTCTGCCGCCAGTAGCGCGCGTCGAGCTGGTGGCCACCGAAGGACAGTTCGCGGATGCTCACCCCCGGACGCAGCATCGCCATGTTCGTGGCGATGTGATCGCGCGCATGGCGCATCGCGTCGATCATGGCGCCGGTGGGGCGGGCGTCGCCGATCCACCACGTCCGGCTGATGTCGATGCACATGCCGTAGGCGCCGATCAGGTCGGTGTCGAAGGCGAGGATCTCGCCGTCCTGCACGATCCGCGGCCCGCATTCCTGGAACCAGGGGTTGGTGCGCGGCCCGCTGGCCAGCAGCCGCGTCTCGATCCACTCGCCGCCGCGGCGGATGTTACCGGCATGAAGCTCGGCCCAGATCGCATCCTCGCTGACCCCGCCGCGCGGAACGGCCTGCCGGGCGAAGGCCTCCATCTCGGCGATCGCCGCCTCGCAGGCGTGATGGGCGCAGCGCATGGCCGCGATCTCGTCGGGGCCCTTGATGGCGCGGGTGCGCTCCGTCACCACCTCGCCCTCGAACACCGCAAAGCCGGCCCGTTCGAGCGCGCGCAGCCCGTGGACCATGATCTTGTCCACCGCAAGGCGCCGGTTCGCCCCGGCATGCGCCCGCATGACCTCGTCCACCTGGCCGGCGAAGGACCGGGCATCCTCGGCCGTGCGGTCGCCGCAGACGTTGTAGAAGAACGACGCGCCCGCGCGGACCTCGGCGATCAGCGGGTTGAAGCTGACGAGGAACGGCGCCTGCTTGTATTCCCAGATCACCATATGCCCGTCGGCGCAGAGCAGCACGGCCCGGAACGGGTTGTGGCTGTTCCACAGCTGCATGTTGGTCGTGTCGGTCGCATAGCGGATGTTGAGCGGATCGAAGAGCAGCAGGCCCCCGATATCCTGCGCCGCCAGCGCCGCGGTCAGTCGCCGCCATCGGTAGTCGCGCATCCGCGGCAGGTGGGGCAGCGCGAGCCCCGCCGCCGCCCATTCGGCAAAGGCAAGCTGCGTCGGCCCGATCTCCACCCGGTCGTTGTCGTTCGGCGTGCCGTCGCCGAGCGTCGAACCCCGGGCGGGGTCGATCTTGCGGCGGGTGGTGGCATAGGTCGTGTCCATGTCGGCCCCCGGGGTTTTGCGCAGGCTGGTCCTGCGGCGCGGCGCCCGCGCGCCCGCCCGCGACGGGCATGTCGCATTTCGCGGGTTGCGCGCCCCGCGCGGCGCGGTAAGGCGCGGGGATGGACCCGGTGCTGCATCACACCCTGCCGCAGGCCCGCTGGATGGTCCCGGCGCTAGCCCGCCTGCCGGGCATGCTGCCGGTTGCGCCGGGCGACTGGCTGCGGGTGGACGAGGCCTTTGCCGGCCAGATGGCGCTGCGGGACGATCTGATCCTGAACCGGCCGGGCGATGTTCTGGCGCTCTTGCCCGAGGGGGCGGCGGCGGCAGAGGAGCTGCTCGGGCGGGTTCTGGCCGAGGTGGCGGGGATGGCGGGATATCGCCTGGCGCCCGATGCGGCGGTGCGGCCCGACGGGCGGCGCGTGCCCATCGACCGGGCGGCACCGCTGGCGACGGCGGGGCGGCTGGTGCAATGCGATCTGTGCCTGCTGGAAAGGCCGCCGGGCGCGGCCGAGCATCGCCTGACCGGGGCGGTGCTGTGTTTTCCCGCGTCCTGGACGCTGGCGCAGAAGATCGGGCGGCCGCTGACGGGCATCCACGATCCGGTCGCCGAATACGATGCCGGCCTTGCCGCGCGGGTGCAGCGCCTCTTCGACGCGCTCCGCCCCGAGGCGCCCTTGTGGCGGATGAACGCGCTGGCCTATGCCGACCCCGCGCTGCACCAGCCCCGCCGCGAGGGCGAGGCGCGCGCGCCCGGCCCGCGGCCCTTCCTGCGGTCCGAACGGCAATGCCTCGTCCGGCTGCCCCGGACCGGGGCAGTGGTGTTCTCGATCCACACCTATGTCCTGGCGATCGACGCTTTGCCCGAGCCGGCGCGCGCGGCCCTTGGTGCACGCGGTCGCTGACGAGCCGATACCGCCGCGCGGTCAGGCGAGCCCGAGCAGCGCCCTGAACCCCGGCATCTCGAGGAACCCGAGCGCCGCCCCCGTCAGCGCCACCGCCCGCGCCGTCAGCGCCAGATCGGCCCCCCGCAGCGCATTGTAGGTCAGGAGCGCCGCGCCGACCGGGGCGGCGACGATGACCAGCGTCGCGCCCGTCGCGCCGACCGCGATGCGGATAGGCATCGAGGCGGTCGGGCGCGCCGGAGGCTCGGCGGGCGGATAGAGCGCCGCGCGGATGCGCAGCAACTCGGCCGAGGCGGTGCGGGGGATGTCGGGCACATCGTTCGCGACGGTGGCGGCCGCCGCAGCCGCCGCGCGGGCGCGGGACCGCGCCTTGTCGCCGCGACGCGGCGCGGGGGGTGCTGCCGGCGTCTTGGGACCGCGCAGGATCGCCGCGACCGCGGCAGCGGTGGCGTTGCGCTCGGCGGTGGTCGGCATCTGCGTGGCGACCAGCTCCCGTTCCATCCGGGCCATCAGGCGGTCGAGGGCGGCCGGACCCTGCGCCGCCGTCTGCGCCCGGTTGCGGGTGCCGCGGGATGCGCCGCACCCGTGTTGCGCGCGTCGGACCCCGGCGCGGTCGTCAGCCACTTGCGCATCGGCGACGCGCAGGGCGCCATCATCGGCGAGGTCGGGCACGTGGGGCAGCGCATCCACTTCGGCACCCGCCCGGGCCTCGGCCTCGGGCAGCCAATCCGCCGTCGGCCGGCCCGTGGCGATCGAGTCCAGGAGGATATCGGTCGCCTCGTCCAGCCGGTCGGCCGTCATCACGCCGGGGGCGCTGTGCCAGACGACATCGGCGGCCGGAAGCCTTTGCCCGATCCGCTCCACGATCAGCGCCGCCACGGCCGCGCGCCGGGTGCGCAGCCTGTCGGGCAGCGTGCCGTCCGGCCCCGGGCCTACCGCAACGCTCAGGCAGGACGGGCGCGGCCCCTCCAGCCGCTCGGCCCAGCCCAGCAGGATCCGCGCGCCGTCGATGTCGAAGATCGCAACATCGTCGCAATCCCAGGACAGCACGCGCCGGTCATGCGGCATGTCCGCCAGCGCTGCGTCGAGATCGCCGACGAGCCGGGCGAAGTTGATCGCGGGTGTGACGGCGTAGAACAACGCGGCAATCGTATTGTCGTGTTCGGCGTCCATGATCGGCCTCCGTCCTGCGGTTGAACCAGAGGTGCCGCACAACCGTGGAGGTAATCCGCCCGGATTGTGACCATTTGCAGAAAATCGAAACAATAGCGGGGCCGTTCCGCCACAAACGGGCCTCTCGCCCGCTGCACTGCGGCGGATCGTTTCCGCAGGGTGCATTCCGGCAGCGGCCTGCGGCGCGGGGCTTGCGCGCGGCCGGGATCGGACGGCCCGTGTTTTCGATTGACCTGACGCAGGCGTGAGGTCAACCTGATCCCTAGGCCTAATCGCGTTTCCTGTTGACGGACGATGACGGTCGCCCCTCGGCAAGCTTCGCGCTTGTGCCTGCATGCCGGCCCATCTCGGGCGGGCGCCCTTGGGGGAAGTCATTGATGGCCAGCTTTGCGATAACGAATGCGACCACCGCGCAGCAAGGGCTCTTGCCCGGCGAGGTTGGCGCGGTGCTTCTGAACGGGGCGATCATCGTCAGCGGGATCGGCGTGGCAAACGCCGTCGGCATGGATGACGCCACGCTGTTCGTCAGCGGGTTGATCCACGCGGAAAACGGTGCGTCGATCTGGGGCACGGGAAACATCCGGCTGACGGTCGCCGCCGCGGGCATGGTGACCAGTTCGGTGGTGCAGGCCGGTGCCCCGGGCGCCACGACGACCATCACCAACGCCGGACTGATCCAGGGCAACGACGGGATCAACCATACGGACCGCGGCGCGTTCCAGTTGACGAACACGGGCACGATCAACGGCACTAGTTTCAACGCGATGTTCGTCAGTTCGTCGAGCACGATCCGCGTCATCAACGACGGCCTGATCTCGAGCGCGGGCAGCGGCCTGTTCCTCGGCGGCACCGGTGGGGTTCGCATCGTCAACACCGGGACCATCGCTGCCGATCTGGCCGTGTTCCATACCGGCAGCGGGGCGATGAACGTCACCAACAGCGGCACGATCGTCGGCGGCGTCACGATGGGCGGCGGCAACGACCGCTTCGACGGCCGGGGCGGCGACCAGACGAGCGCCCGCATCGATGGCGGCGCAGGGAACGACACGCTCATGGGGAGCGAGGCGTCCGACGCCCTGTCGGGGGGCATCGGCAACGACCGGCTCCGCGGCTACGGCGGCAACGACGAACTTTACGGCGGCGACGGCGACGACAACATCCGCGGCAACGATGGCGACGATTATGTCGAGGCCGGGGCCGGCAATGACGATTTCGGCGGCGGGCGCGGCTATGACTACGTGCTGGGCGGAGACGGCAACGACAACCTGCGCGGCGGCGACGATGGCGACGAGATCTATGGCGAGGCCGGCAACGATTCGCTGTCGGGGGGCACCGGCAACGACCTGCTCGACGGTGGCGACGGCAACGACACGATTGCCGGCGGCGACGACGACGACCTGATCTATGGCGGGGCCGGCGCCGACATCATCACCGGCGGCAAGGGCAACGACACGATGGACGGCGGCCCGCAGGCCGACCGCTTCGTCTTTGCGCGCGGGCATGGCCATGACGAGATCGTGGGCTTTCAGAACAACACCGACAAGCTCGACCTGAGCGCCTTCGGCTTTGCCAATGCCGGGGCGGTGCGGGCGCTGGCGGCGATGCGGCCCGATGGCCTCTTCATCGACCTGTCGTCGGTCGGCGGCGACAGCATCCTGATCTCCTCGGGCCTGCGGCTGGGGCAGCTCGACGCGGCCGACATGGTTCTGTGACGCGCCAACGGAACGGGCCGCCCCTTTCGGAGCGGCCCGGATGCCGGATCGCCTGCCCGGTCAGCAGGAATAATACATCTGGTATTCGATCGGATGCGGGGTGTGTTCGTAGGCGTAGACCTCTTCCCACTTCAGTGCCATGTAGCCCTCGAGCTGGTCCTTGGTGAACACATCGCCCGCCAGCAGGAAGTCATGGTCGGCCGCCAGCGATTCCAGCGCCTCGCGCAAGCTGCCGCAGACGGTCGGGATCTCGGCCAGTTCCTCGGGCGGCAGATCGTAGAGATCCTTGTCCGACGCCGGGCCGGGGTCGATCTTGTTCCTGATCCCGTCGATCCCGGCCATCAGCAGCGCGGCGAAGGCAAGATAGGGGTTGGCCGAGGGATCGGGGAACCGCGCCTCGACCCGCTTGGCTTTCGGCGATTCCGTCCAAGGGATGCGCACGCAGCCCGACCGGTTGCGTGCCGAATAGGCGCGCAGCACCGGCGCCTCGAACCCCGGGATCAGCCGCTTGTAGCTGTTCGTGCCGGGGTTGGTGATCGCGTTGAGCGCCTTGGCATGCTTGAGGATGCCGCCGATGAACCACAGCGCCTCCTGGCTGAGGTCGGCATATTTGTCGCCCGCGAAGAGCGGCTTGCCGTCCTTCCAGATCGACATGTTCACATGCATGCCGGTGCCGTTGTCGCCCTTCATCGGCTTGGGCATGAAAGTGGCGGTGCGCCCGTAGGCCTGCGCGACATTGTGGATGACGTATTTGTATTTCTGGATGTTGTCGGCCTGCTCGGTCAGCGCGCCGAAGATCATGCCCAGCTCGTGCTGGTTCGAGGCGACCTCGTGGTGGTGCTTGTCCACCTTCATGCCCATGCGCTTCATCGTCATGAGCATTTCCGACCGCAGATCCTGCCCCGCATCGATCGGGTTGACCGGGAAATAGCCGCCCTTCACGCCGGCGCGGTGGCCGGTGTTGCCCGTCTCGTATTCGGTATCGGTGTTCCAGGCGCCGTCGATGGCATCGACCTCGAAGCTGACCTTGTTCATCTTCACGCTGTAGCGCACATCGTCGAAGATGAAGAATTCCGCCTCGGGTCCGAAATAGGCGGTATCGCCGATGCCCGAGGACCGCAGATAGGCCTCGGCCTTGAGCGCGGTGGATCGCGGGTCGCGGCTGTAGGGCTCGCCGGTGTCGGGCTCGACCACGTTGCAATGCAGGCAGAGCGTCTTTTCGGCGTAGAACGGGTCGATATAGGCCGTCGCGGTATCCGGCATCAGCTTCATGTCGGACTGGTCGATCGACTTCCAGCC
The DNA here is from genome assembly GCA_046292445.1 of Gemmobacter sp. Lineage (GTDB taxonomy): Bacteria > Pseudomonadota > Alphaproteobacteria > Rhodobacterales > Rhodobacteraceae > CALIZF01. Next base: position 12,641 of record JBKBQT010000024.1, on the reverse strand, counting down.
GGCGATCGACGAGCCGTCGAACATGAAGCCGTCATCGAGGAAATCCTCGTCCACGAGATCGGCCATGACCGTCACATGCTGGAGCTTGCCGCGCGGATCGGTAAAGCGGATGTCGACGTATTCGACCTCCTCGTCCTTGAGAATCTTCAGAACCTTGTCCTTGCTCATCTGGCCTTGACCTTTCGTCGGTTGAATCTTGCCGCATCGTCGCCCTGTCGGGGCGCGCGCGTTACACTGCTTCGTCGCCCGTCTCGCCGGTGCGGATGCGGATCGCCTGCTCCACGCTCGAGACGAAAATCTTGCCGTCGCCGATCTTGTCGGTCCGCGCGGCACCCACGATCGCCTCGATCGCCGCATCGACCATGTCGTCGGGCAGCACGATCTCGATCTTCACCTTGGGCAGGAAATCGACCACGTATTCGGCGCCGCGATAGAGTTCGGTATGGCCTTTCTGGCGGCCGAAGCCCTTGACCTCGATCACCGACAGGCCCTGGACCCCGGCCTCTTGCAGCGCCTCCTTCACCTCGTCGAGCTTGAAGGGCTTGATGATCGCCTCGATCTTCTTCATGCGCCGCGTCCTCCCGTCGCCGATTGCGAGCAAGGTCCACCACTTCCGGCAGGCCGGAACAATCGGCTAGGATCGGCCGCATCGTGGGCGGGGGCGGATTCCAGACCACATGCCGAAAATTTGCGCTGGGCGATCAAATCATGGGCAGTTTATGAAAATGCCGACGCCGCCGGACTTGCCGCCCGTCACCGCTGCCGGCATGCGGGCCATCGAAGCAGCGGCCATCGCATCCGGCGCCGTGAGCGGTCGGGCGCTGATGGAGCGGGCGGGCGCGGGCGTGGTGGCCGCGATGCTGGATCTCTGGCCCGATCTTGCGGCGAAACCGGGGCGGGCAATGGTGCTCTGCGGGCCGGGCAACAACGGCGGCGACGGCTTTGTCATCGCCCGGCTGCTGGCGCAGCGCGGATGGCAGGCGACGGTCCTCATGCTCGGCGATCCGGCGCGGCTGCCGCCCGATGCGGCGGCGGCGCGGCGGGACTGGGCGGCCATCGGCCCGACGCGGGCGCTCGCGGCGGGCGCCGATCCGGGGCCGGCGGACCTCGGGCCCGGCGATGTGGTGATCGACGCGCTCTACGGCATCGGCCTCAGCCGCCCGGCGCGCGATGCCGCACATCTCTTTGCCCGCTTCATGCGCGAAGCGCGCCCCTGGCGCGTGGTCGCGGTGGATGTGCCGAGCGGCATCGACGCCGACACTGGCGCGCCACCCGGCGGCGGTCCCGCGCCCCATGCCGCGGCCGACCTGACCGTCACCTTCCACCGCCCCAAGCCCGGCCATGTCGCCGGCGCGGGCCGGCCGCCCTTCGGCACGGTCAGGGTGGTTGACATCGGCCTGCCCGATGGCGCCACCTAACGCCATGCCGACCGATCCCACTCACCCCGACCTCGACGCCTTGCGGGGCCGCCTCGCCAAGCGGTCGGAGGGGTTCAAATATACCTACGGCCATGCGCTGATCCTCGCGGGCGGGCCGGGGCAGGGGGGCGCGGCGCGGCTGGCGGCGCGCGGGGCGCTGCGCATCGGCGCGGGGCTGGTCACGCTCGGCTGTCCGCTGCCCGCGCTGGCCGAGAATTCGGCGCGGATGGATACGGTGATGCTGCGCGCGGTGCATGACGGCGCGGCGCTCGCGCGGGTGCTGGACGATCCGCGCTACAATGCGCTCTGCCTCGGCCCCGGCATCGGTTTCGAGCGGGCACGCGAGCTTGTCCCGGTCGCGCTCGGGTCCGGGCGCGGGGCGGTGGTCGATGCCGATGCCCTCTCGGCCTATGCGACCGATCCCGATGCGCTCTTTGCGCTTTGCACGCCGCAGACGGTGCTCACCCCGCATGGCGGCGAATTCGCGCGCCTCTTCCCCGACCTCTCGCCCAAACTGCCCGGGTCGCCGAACAAGGCCGAGGCGGCACGCCGCGCGGCGGTGCGGGCGGGGGCGGTCGTTCTCTACAAGGGGCCGGAAACCGTGATCGCCGCCCCGGACGGACGCCTGTCGGTCAGCGATGCGCGGGGCGCGCGCGCCGCCCCCTGGTTGGCCACGGCCGGGTCGGGCGACGTGCTCGCCGGGTTCATCACCGGCCTGCTCGCGCGCGGCTTCGATGCGATGGAGGCGGCGGAAACCGCCACCTACCTCCACGTAGAGGCCGCCCGCGCCTTCGGCCCCGGCCTGATCGCCGAGGATATCCCCGAGCAATTGCCCGCCGTGTTCCGCGCCCTCGGCCTGTGACCGCGGCCGCGGGCTTCTGTCGCCAAACATGCCGGGGTCCGGGGCAGCGCCCCGCGCGCCGCCCCCCCCCGCAGCCCTCAGCCCGACAGCGCCGCCACCCCCGGCAGGGTCTTGCCCTCCATCCATTCGAGGAAGGCGCCGCCTGCCGTCGAGACATAGCTGAACCGGTCCGCCACCCCGGCCTGATTGAGCGCGGCAACCGTGTCGCCCCCCCCCGCCACCGACACGAGCCGCCCCGCCGCCGTCAGCTCGGCCACCGCCCGCGCCGCTGCCACCGTCGCCGCATCGAAGGGCGCGATCTCGAACGCGCCGAGCGGGCCGTTCCAGATCAGCGTCCGGCAGCCGCCAAAGACCTCGCGCAGATGCGCGACCGTCGCGGGCCCGGCATCAAGGATCATCGCATCGGCCGGGCAGGCCTCGGCCGCCACGGTCTCGGCGGCTGCCCCGGCCCGGAACTCGCGCGCGACCACCACATCCACCGGCAGGTGGATCGCGCAGGCCGCCGCGCGGGCGCGGGCGATGATGTCGCGCGCCGTTTCGGCCATGTCGCGCTCGGCGAGGCTGCGGCCGACCTCGATCCCCTGCGCGACAAGGAAGGTATTCGCCATTCCGCCCCCGATCACCAGATGCTGCACCCGGGTGACGAGGTTCGCCAGAAGGTCGATCTTGGTCGAGACCTTGGCGCCGCCCACCACGGCGCAGACCGGGCGCGCCGGGTTGCCGAGCGCGGCATCGAGCGCGGCGAGTTCCGCCTCCATCTGCCGCCCGGCGCAGGCCGGCAGCAGCCGGGCGATGCCTTCGGTCGAGGCATGGGCGCGGTGGGCGGCGGAAAAGGCGTCGTTGCAATAGACATCGCCGAGCGCGGCGAGCGCGGCGGCGAATTCGGGATCGTTCCGCTCCTCGCCGGGATGGAAACGGGTGTTCTCGAGCAGCACCACATCGCCCGGAACCATGGCGGCAACCGCCTGCTTGGCCGGCAGGCCGATGCAGTCGGCGGCAAAGATCACCCGCCGCCCCGGCAACGCACCCTGCAGCGCCGGCATGACCTGCTCGAGCGAGAAGGCCGGATCGGGCGCGCCCTTGGGCCGCCCGAAATGCGCCAGCAGGACAGGATGCCCCCCCGCGCCGAGGATATGCTCGATCGTCGGCACGATCTTCTCGATCCGGGTCGCATCGGTCACCCGGCCGTCCTCGATCGGCACGTTGATGTCCACGCGCACCAGCACGCGCCGCCCCGCCAGTTCCATGTCGTCAAGCCTGCGCAGCCCCATCCTGTCCTCCCTCCGCAGCACCCCCCAAGCTCTGCCCCCCGCCTCCGCCGGCGTCAACTGGCCTGCACCGGCCGGCCTGCCCCGGCCGGCCCGCGTCAACCGCCACCCTTTCCCTCGCCGCGCGCCTCGCCTAGGGTCGCGCGCGTCGATACAGGAACGGAGGATGGCCGATGGCCGAGATCGCAGACCCCGAGAACACCATCCTGATGGAACTCAAGGACGGCATGGTGGTGATCGCGCTCATGCCCGACGTGGCGCCGCAACACACCGCCCGGATGAAGGCACTCGCCCGCGCCGGGGCCTATGACGGCGTGGTGTTCCACCGCGTGATCGAAGGGTTCATGGCCCAGACCGGCGATGTCGCCAACGGCAACGCCGGCAAACCGGGCTACAACCTGCGCAGCGCCGGCACCGGCGGATCGGACATGCCGAACCTGCCGGCCGAGTTCTCGAAGCTGCCGCATGACCGCGGCACGATCGGCGCCGCGCGGTCGTCGAACCCGAACAGCGCCAATTCGCAGTTCTTCATCAACTTCAAGGACAACCATTTCCTCAACGGGCAGTATACGGTCTATGGCCGCGTCATCTCGGGGATGGAGCATGTCGACCGCATCACCCGCGGCGAGCCCCCCGCCACGCCCGATGCGATGATCAGCGTCAAGGTGGCCGCCGATGTGGCGTAAGCTCGGACTTGCCGCCGCGCTGACAGCGCTCGCCGCCCCTGCGCTGGCCGACGGCCCTGGCCCCAATCTCGTGATCGAGGTGGCGGGGCAGGCCGAGGGGCGGGTGGTGATCGACCTTCTGCCCGATGTCGCACCGGGCCATGTCGAGCGGCTCGTCACCCTCGCGCAGCAAGGGGCCTATGACGGCGTCGTGTTCCACCGCGTGATCGACGGCTTCATGGCCCAGACGGGCGATGTGCGCTACGGCAAGGGCGAGCGCGCCTCGGGCCGGGCCGGCATGGGCGGATCGGACCTGCCCGACCTTCGGGCGGAATTCTCGGCCGTGCCATTCGAGCGCGGCGTGGTCGGCATGGCCCGCGCGCAATCGCCCGACAGCGCCAATTCGCAGTTCTTCATTATGTTCGCCCCGGCGCCGCACCTGAACGGGCAGTATACCGTCGTCGGCCGCGTGATCGAGGGGATGGAGGTCGTGGACCGCATCCGCCGCGGCCGCGCGCGGGACGGCGCGGTGGAAAGCCCCGACCGCATGCTGCGCGTGACGGTGGAATAGGGGGGCCTTCTGCCCCCCTCGGGCGGGCCCCGGGGCCCGCCCTCACCCCCCGAGGATATTTGGGCCAGCCTGAAACAGCACGCCCGAACCCTGCAGCCCGTCAAGGATGAACTGCACCGCCAGTGCGGCCAGCAGCATCCCCAAGAGGCGCGTGACCACATTCGTCCCCGTCCGCCCCAGTGCGCGCTCCACCGGCGCCGCGGCGAGAAGAAAGAGGAACGCAAGCGCGATCGTGGCCAGCATCACCAGATGCACCGCGATGACCCCGCCCCAGTCCCCGCCGACCTGCCCGATCAGCAGGATCATCGTGGCGATCGCCCCCGGCCCTGCGATCAGCGGGATGGCAAGGGGGAAGACCGACGGATCCTCGGGATGGGGCGGCGCCTGGCCTTCGCGGCGCGGCTGGCGGCGGTCGAACAGCATGTCGAGCGCGGTGAGGAACAGCAGCACGCCCCCCGCGATGCGGAAGGCCGGCATCGAGATGCCGATGAACCCGAGCACCGCCTCGCCCGCCAGCCCGAAGAGCGTGAGGATCCCCGCGGCGACCACGCAGGCCCGCAGCGCCACAGCCCGCCGATGCGCCGCATCCGCCCCGCGCGTGAGCGCGATGAAGAGCGGCGCAAGCCCCGGCGGATCGACCACCACGAAGAGCGTCGCAAAGGCGGTGACAAGAAAGGCGGTATCGGGGAGGGTCATTGCGCGTCATCCGCCGGGCCGGGCCGCGCCTCCGGCGGTGCCCGGCCTGCTTCAGGCTGGCCCAAATATCCCCAGGGGGGTGAATTGCCGCAGGCAAGAGGGGGGGCAGGCTGCCCCCCCTGCGACGCGGCCCGCCCGCGCCCGCGCCGGGTCATGCCGCCTCTTCCAGCTTCGTCTCGGCCGCCAGCCAGAGCGCCTCGGCGCGGTCGATCGCCTCCATGACCTCGGCGTATTTCTTCTGCCAGGTCGCCGCCTCGGCCGGGCGCTCGTAGAGATCGGGGTCGGCGAGCTTGGCGGCCAGCCGGTCGCGCATCGCATTCAGCTTGGCCAGCCGTTCCTCGCAGCGGCGCACCTCGGCCTTGAGGGCGAGCATTTCGTCGCGGCTGACGCGCTTGCGCGCCGGGGCCGGGGCCTTGTCCCTGGGCGGCGCCTCGGCGGTCAGCAGCATGCGCCGGTAGGCCTCGAGATCCTCGGCATAGGGCTCGACCTTGCCGCCCTTGACCAGCCACAGCCGGTCGGCGACGAGGCCCAACAGATGCATGTCGTGGCTCACGAGGATCACCGCGCCGGCATAGGCCGTGAGCGCCTCGACCAGCGCCTCGCGGCTTTCGATGTCGAGGTGGTTCGTCGGCTCGTCGAGGATCAAGAGGTGCGGCGCGTCGATCGTCGCGAGCAGAAGCGACAGCCGCGCCTTCTGCCCGCCCGACAGCCGCGCGACCGGCGTATCCGCCTGATCCGCCGTCAGCCCGAAGGAGGCCAGCCGCGCGCGCAGCCGCGCCTGGTGCTCGCCCATCCGGGCACGCTGGACGTGTTGCAGGGGCGTTTCGTCGATATGCAGCTCGTCCACCTGATGCTGCGCGAAATAGCCGATCCGCAGCTTGCCCGACCGCACGATCTGCCCCGCCATTGCCGGCAGCTTGCCCGCCAGCAGCTTGGAGAGCGTCGATTTCCCCTCGCCGTTGCGCCCCAGCAGCGCGATCCGGTCGTCCTGGTCGATCCGAAGGTCGAGGCCCTTGAGCACCGGCGGGCCGCCATAGCCCACCGCCGCGCGGTCGAGCGTGATGATCGGGGGCGAGAGTTCCTCGGGCGCGGGGAAGGTGAACACCTGTTTCGCCGCCTCTTCGGGCGGGGTGATCGGTGTCATGCGTTCCAGCATCTTGATGCGGCTCTGCGCCTGGGTCGCCTTGTTGGCCTGGGCGCGAAAGCGGTCCACGAAGGATTGCAGATGCGCCCGCCGCGCCTCCTGCTTCTTGGCCTCGGCGGCCTGCACGGCGAGATTGGCGGCGCGGGTGGCCGCGAAGGTATCGTAGCCGCCCGAATAATAGGTGAGCTTGCGGTTCTCCAGATGCAGGATCTGACCGACCGCGCGGTTCAGAAGACCGCGATCGTGGCTGATGATGATGACCGTGTGGGGGTATCTCGCGAGGTAGCTTTCCAGCCACAGCGCCCCTTCGAGGTCGAGGTAGTTCGTCGGCTCGTCGAGCAGCAGCAGGTCGGGCTGCGCGAAGAGCACGCCCGCAAGCGCCACGCGCATCCGCCAGCCGCCCGAGAAATCGGAACAGGGCCGACGCTGTTCCTCGGCCTCGAAGCCGAGGCCGCGCAGGATCGCCGAGGCGCGGCCCTCGGCCGACCAGGCGTCGATATCGGCAAGGCGGGCGTGGATATCGGCGATGCGGGCGGGGTCGCGGGCCGTATCGGCCTCGGCCATGAGGGCGGCGCGTTCGGTGTCGGCGGCCAGCACGGTGTCGATGAGCGAGATCGCCGACGACGGCACCTCCTGCGCGACGCCGCCGATGCGCGAGCGGGGCGGCAGGGTGATGCTGCCGCCTTCCAGCGCCAGCTCGCCCCGGATCAGGCGAAAGAGCGTCGTCTTGCCCGCGCCGTTGCGCCCGACCAGGCCCACCTTGTGCCCGGTCGGGATGGTCGCCGACGCGCCCTCGAACAGGGGGCGGCCCTCGACCGAAAAGGTGATATCGTCGATCCGCAGCATGGGCAGGGGATGCCGCAAGGGCGGCGGCGCGTCAATGGCGCGGGGCCCCTAAAGGCGGGGCTTGCGCAACGGGCACCGATGGGCGCAGCATGGCGACGGCGCGCGCCGTGCGGGCCCGGGAGCTTGGCGATGCGGGTCTGGCTGGCAATTGGAACGATCCTGTGGGCGGGGACTGCGGCCGCGCAGGACATGGTGCAGTTTCGCTCGCCGACCGGGAACATCCATTGCATGATCTTCGGCGGCAGCTTCGACTGGCACGGGGCGCGCTGCGACATTCGCGAGGCCGACCTGAGCTTTCCGCACCGGCCGCGGGACTGCGACCTCGACTGGGGCCATGCCTTCGAGGTGCCGGCGCGCGGCGCGGCCGGTCCGGTCTGCGCGGGCGACACGGTCGCGGACCGGGGCAACCCGGTGCTCGGCTATGGCCGGTCGGTCACGCTCGGGGGCGTCACCTGCACCTCGGCGCAGTCGGGCATGACCTGCACCAACGCGGCCGGGCGCGGGTTCACCCTCGCGCGGGCGCGGCAGCGGGTGTTCTGAGCGTCCCCCCGGCCAGTGCCGCCGCGCCCCAGGCGCGCATTGCGGCGATGACCGGCAGAAGGGTCTGCCCGCGGTCGGTCAGCGCATAGTCCACCCGCGGCGGCACGACGGCATGGACGCTGCGCGAGATCACGCCATCGGCCTCGAGCTCGCGCAACTGCTGGGTCAGCATCTGCTTGGTGATGCCGGGGATCGCCCGCGACAGCGCGCCGAACCGGCCGACGCCGTTTGCGATGGCAAAGATCAGCACCGGCTTCCACTTGCCGCCGATCACGGCGAGGCAGGCGGTGACGGGGCAGGGGTCGGGCCGCGCGGCGAGCGGTAGTTCGGATTTCATGACTACCTCAGAATAAACTGCCTAGTTGCGAGAATCATAATTCTGCACAGTGTAGAAGTCCCGTGCAATTCCCGATGGAGACCGCCATGCGGACATGCCCAGCCCTTTTGCTTGCCTTTGCCCTTCTGCTCGCCCCTGCCGCCGCCCTTGCGCAGATGCCCGCCCAGGCCGTCGGTTCCTGGGAATCGGTCGGATGCGAAATGCGCCCGCAAGCCGGGCCGGACGGACGCATCGGCCCGACCTATCTGACGCGGGCCTTCACCTATGACGCCGATGGCGGGTTCACCGGGCGCATCACGCTCCATGCCGATCCGGGCTGCACGGTGCCGATGGCGGCCTTTGCCTTCGCCGGCCAGACCGTCTGGCACGGGCCGAATCCGGCGGCGCCCGGGGCGGTTTCGATGGACTATGTGCTCGACCGGGCGCTGACGGTCACGCCGCTGGCCGCGCCGATGGCCGAGATGCTCAACAGCCTGCCGCCGGGCCTGTGCGCCGACGGGCCGCTGGCGGTGGAGGCGACCGCCGATCTGCTCGGCCGGCCATGCCCGCTCCTGCAGCGGGCGGAAGGGGCGGACTTCGTCGTCGATCATGACCTGATGTGGTTCCATCCCTCGGCCCCCGACCTCCTGTTCATGGGGGCGAAGCACGTGGACGGATCGGGCTTCTACACGCCCGAGGGCCGACCCACGGTCGGCCTGCAGCAGCCGCTTCACCGCATCGGCGGCTGACGGCTTTTCACCCGGCGCGCCGCATGCTACCGGGGCGCCGGAAAGGGGGCGGCGCGGCCTGCGCCGCCCCGTGACATGCAGGAGTATCCCATGGCCATCGAGCGCACGCTGTCGATCATCAAGCCGGACGCCACGCGCCGGAACCTGACCGGCAAGATCAACGCCAAGTTCGAGGAGGCCGGGCTGCGCATCGTCGCGCAGAAGCGGCTGCACCTGACGCTGGCGCAGGCGCAGGCGTTCTACGCCGTCCACAAGGACCGGCCCTTCTTCGGCGAGCTGACCGAGTTCATGGCCTCGGGGCCGGTCGTCGTGCAGGTGCTCGAAGGCGAGGGCGCGATTGCCAGGAACCGTGAGGTCATGGGCGCGACCAATCCGGCCAATGCCGCCGACGGCACGATCCGCAAGGAATTCGCCCTGTCGGTCGGGGAAAACTCGGTCCACGGCTCGGACGCGCCCGAGACGGCGGCGGAAGAGATCGCCTATTTCTTCGCCGGGCTGGACATCACGGGCTGATCTTGCCCGCCGGCACGACGCCGAGCGCATCGAGGGCCGCCTCCAGATCGGAGCGGCCCTTTTTGCTGCCCGCCAAAGCGTCGAACCGCGCCCGCAGCGCAGCCTTTTCCGCGCCCCGGCAATCGTTCCACGGCCGGCCCATCAGGCCCATCACGAGCGCATAATAGCCGATGAAATGCGGCCGCTCGCCGGCCGCGATCAGCCGCGCATAGGCGGCATCGGGCCCGAGCGCGCGCAACGCCTCGGCGCTGTCGATCCCGGCGCGGGCGAACGCCGCCTCGGTCGCCGGGCCGAGATTGGGAATGCACCGGACCGGGGTCGCCATCCCTCACAGGATCAGATCGCGCGGCACGATCGCCTCGACATCCCGCAGGATCACCGCGAAATCGGCGTCGAGGTCGCCCAGCACATTGACCTCGAGCCGGCCGCCCGCGAACCGGACCTGGTTGAGGCCGGAAAAGGCCGCATCGCCGATATAGGCGAGCGTGACCGACGCCACCCCGTTCGAGAACCCGCGCAGCTGGATCTGGTCCTTGCCGCTGGTGAAATCGCCGATGATGTCCGGATCGTCCGCCGGGCTGTGCCAGACGCGGGTGAAGGCGAAGGTGTCGCGCCCCGCGCCGCCGAACAGCAGATCGCCGCCGTCGTTGCGGATGAAATTGGACACGCCGTGCTGGATCAGGTCGCGTCCCGCCCCGCCCGTGATCGTGTCGCGGCCAAGGAACCCGTCGAGCGTGTCGGCCCCGCCGAGCCCGCGGATCACATCGTCGCCGTCGCCGGAAAAGATGCGGTTGCGCCCGTTCGATCCGATGATCGTGTCGTTGCCGAGCGAGGTTTCGACCGCCTCGAACCCGTCGATCAGAACCTGCCCGGCCGGCCCGCGCGCGATCAGGAAATCCGGGCGGCCGAGATTGACGAGCGCATTGCCCCGCAGCCCGCCGGTCGCCAGCACCAGCGTATCGAAGCCCGGCCCGCCGCGCAGCGTTTCCTGCCCGCTGCCGGCGCTGATCCGGTCGCTCCCCGTCCCGCCCTCGATGCTGTCGTTGCCAAGGCCCCCCTCGAGCGTGTCGTCCCCGGCCCCGCCCCAGATCCGGTCGTTGCCGTCCGACCCGGCGATCACGTCATTGCCCGCATCGCCCCAGAGACGGTTGTTGCCGATCGGGCCGCGGTCGCCGTCGAAAAAGCCCTTGTCGATCGCGTCGTTGCCTTCGCCGCCCCAGACGCGGTTCGACCCGCTGCCGTAGCGGATGAAGTCATCCGCGCCGAGCCCGCGAATGACGTCATCGCCGCCATAGCCGAAGATCGAATCGCGATCCGGCGTGCCGACCAGCGTATCGGCCGCCCCGCTTCCCTCGATGAACGCCATGCTCCACCCTCCTGCTGCAGGCGGTAGGCTAGCATACGCGGGCGGGCCCTGTCAGGCGCGCCGTGCAGTCAGATCGAGGCCCAGTCGGTGAACTTGGTGCCGCCCTGCTGCTGCGTCGGCCGCGATGGCTCGCCGCCCTGCTGCTGCGGGGTCGCGGGGGGCTGCGCCGGGGTGGAACTGCCTGCCTGGGGTGCCTTGGTCGCCATCGCCTTCATCCTTCGCCTGACTGGCCACAATCATTACGCACGGGGTTCTGCCCCGCATCGCTGCCCTGTTTGCCGCCCGTTACGCCCGCAACGATGCGGCGCGTTCGGACGCTCGGGTTGGGAGCTAAGCCGTCGTGAACACCGTCGCAAGGATGTTAACGCGGGGGTAGGGAAACCCCTACCGGACATTCGGCAACGATTCGCCGAGGCTGTTGCAGGGCATGAAACGCTCTCAACCCGCGCGTGAAGGACGGCCGGGGCGACACCGTTTCACGGGGGCAACGCGGCGGGGGAGGGCGGGTGGAGCGGGTAGCGGGAATCGAACCCGCGCCAAGAGCTTGGGAAGCTCGTGTGATACCATTTCACCATACCCGCGCACTTTGTCGATTAGCACCGCCGGTCGCCCCCGCGCAAGCCCCGCCGAAGCGCCGCCGGCTGCGATCCGACATTGCCTGCAGCAGCGGGGCCTGTAGAACGCCGGAATACCGGGGCGTCAGACCGGCCGACTCGCCCCCGGACCCCACCCTGCCGCCGAGGGAGGCGACCCTGACCCTGTCCCGCGCGATACCCCTGGCGCTGCTGTCGCTCGCCCTTGCCGCGAACAGCCCCGCCGAGGCACCCGAGCCGCGCCCCGTCACCGTCGCGGTGATCGGCGACAGCCTTGCGGGCGACTACTGCCGGGGGCTTCAGCGCCATATCGGACGGACGGCGGGCTGGCGTCTGCTGTGCTGGGCGCATCCGTCCTCGGGGCTCACGCGGATCGACTTCTTCGACTGGGACGCCAAGCTGCGCGACTATCTCGCGGCCGAGACGATCGACGTCGCCTTCGTGTCGATGGGCGCCAATGATGCGCAGCGCATCGTGCTGACCGACAAGGTGCTCGATTTCGAGACCGAGGCCTGGGCCGAGGTCTATGGCGCGCGCGTGGCCGCCACGATCGCGCAGCTCGGCGCTGCGGGTGCCGCGGTCGTCTGGGTCGGCCTGCCGACGGCGTCGAGCGCGCGCTATGCGCGGCGGCTCGACTGGCTCAACGGAATCTACGCGGCGCAGGCCGAGGCGGCGGGCATTCCCTTCGTGCCGCTGTGGGAACGCACGTCGGATGCCTCGGGCCGGTATGTGAGTACGCTGCCCGACGCGGCCGGCCGCGACCGGCCGGCCCGCAAGAGCGACGGGTTCCATTTCTCGATGGACGGCGAGACGCTGGTGGCCTGCGCGCTTCTGACCTACCTGCCGGGGGTCGCCCGCGCAGCCGACCTGTCGCGCAACTGCTGACGGGCCGGGCGGCGCGATGCTGTTCCATACCTCGGCCTTTGCCGCCTTCTTCCTCGCCGCCTTCGCGCTGGCCTGGGGCACGCGGCGCTGGCCGCCGGTGCATCAATGGGTGCTGGTGGGCCTCAGCTTTGCCTTCTACGGCGCATGGGACTGGCGGTTCATGGGCCTTCTGCTGGCCAGCTGCATCGGCAACTGGATCGCCGGCCTCG
>JBKBQT010000023.1:0-53821 GCA_046292445.1 Gemmobacter sp. | reverse complement strand
AGGTGGCAAAGACGATCTGCAGGCTGTCCCATTCCGCCTCGGGCACGTCCACGGGCATCAGCGCCGCGATCGACACGCCGGTGTCGATGGGCAGGATGTTCACCAGCGGCTTGCCCTTGGCTGCGCGCCCGGCCAGCGGCAGGCGCCAGCACTTGAGCTGATAGACCATCCCGTCGGTGGTGAAGAACAGAAGCGCGGTATGGGTGTTGGCGACGAACAGCGTCGTCACCATGTCGTCTTCCTTGGTCTGCATCGAGGCAAGGCCCTTGCCGCCGCGCCGCTGGGCCCGGAATTCGGCCAGCGGCGTGCGCTTGATCCAGCCTGAGGCGGTGACGGTCACCACCATGTCCTCGCGCTCGATCAGATCCTCGTCCTCGAGATCGCCCTCCCAGTCCACGATCTCGGTGCGCCGCGGCACGGCGAAGAGATCGCGCACCTCGCGCAGCTCGGCGGCGATGATCGCGAGGATCCGCTCGCGGCTGGCGAGGATGGCGAGGTAGTCGGTGATCCGGCCGGCAAGCTCGGCAAGCTCGTCCGTCACCTCCTTGACGCCGAGCGCGGTCAGGCGCTGCAGGCGCAGATCGAGGATCGCGCGCGCCTGCACCTCGCTGAGGTTGTAGGTGCCGTCGGCATTCATTGTATGCGTCGGATCGTCGATCAGCCGGATATAGGGCGCGATATCGGCGGCGGGCCAGCGGCGTTCCATCAGGCGCGCCCGCGCCTCGGCCGCATCCGCGCTGGCGCGGATGGTGCGCACCACCTCGTCCACGTTCGACACGGCGACAGCGAGACCGCACAGCACATGTGCCCGCTCGCGGGCGCGGCGCAGCTCATGCGCCGTGCGGCGTGCCACGACCTCTTCGCGGAAGGTCAGGAAATGGGTGAGGAAATCCCGCAGGGTGAGCTGCTCCGGCCGGCCCCCGTTCAGCGCCAGCATGTTGCAGCCGAACGAGGTCTGCAGCGGCGTGAAGCGGTAGAGCTGGTTGAGCACCACATCCGGCGTCGCATCGCGCTTGAGCTCGATCACCACCCGCACGCCGACCCGGTCGCTCTCGTCGGCGATGGCCGCGATCCCCTCGATCCGCTTTTCGCGGACGAGTTCGGCCATCTTCTCGATCATCGCGGCCTTGTTGACCTGATAGGGTACGTCATCGACGACGATGGCAAAGCGATCCTTGCGCAACTCCTCGATATGGGTGCGCGCGCGGATCAGCACCGACCCGCGCCCCTCGAGATAGGCCTTGCGCGCGCCCGCCCGGCCGAGGATCAGCGCGCCGGTCGGAAAATCCGGGCCCGGCACGATCTCGAGCAGGCGCTCGGTCGCAACATCAGGGTTGTCGATCAGCGCAAGGCAGGCCTCGATCACCTCGCCGAGATTGTGGGGGGGGATGTTCGTCGCCATGCCGACCGCGATGCCGCCCGCGCCGTTGACCAGCATGTTGGGAAAGCGCGCGGGCAGAACCGTGGGCTCGCGGTCCTTGCCGTCGTAATTGTCCTGGAAATCGACCGTGTCCTTGTCGATGTCGGCCAGAAGGAAGGCCGCGGGACGATCCATCCGCACTTCGGTATAGCGCATGGCGGCGGCATTGTCGCCGTCCATCGAGCCGAAATTGCCCTGCCCGTCGAGCAGCTTGAGCGACATCGAGAAGGGCTGCGCCATGCGCACGAGCGCATCGTAGATCGCGCTGTCGCCATGCGGGTGATACTTGCCCATCACGTCGCCCACCGGGCGCGCCGACTTGCGATAGGGCTTGTCGTGGGTGTTGCCGGTTTCGTGCATTGCATAAAGAATGCGCCGATGCACAGGTTTGAGGCCGTCGCGCAGATCGGGGATCGCGCGGCTGACGATCACCGACATGGCATAGTCGAGATAGGCCGTCTTCATCTCTGCGGCGATGTCGACCTGCGGGCCGTGGAGGGGCGTCTGCGGCGTTTCGTCTTTGGGCTCAGCGTCTTCGGGGCGGTCGCTCATGTCGGGTTCCCGGTCGGGGGCGGGGCGGCTGGGCGGCCCCATATGCTGTTGTCACGGGTATAGCCGAACCCAAGGCTTGGGTGCAATGCCGCCCCGCCCCAGCCGCAAGCAGCCGCCGAGGGTGAGTGACAACACATTGTTTTCATTGACGTGTTTTCTGGTCGTGGCATGATTTCCGACCGCCCTGCGACAGGCGTGTAACAAAGGAGGCAAACGATGGCGACACCCCGCTCGGAAACCGAGCTGATGCTGCGCGGCTATGGGCTGACCACGGCCGAATTCACCTACCGCATGCCGGACCACCGCAATGTGCTCAACACCTTCGTCTGGCAGGACTACGACCTTGCGCCCGATCACCCGCGGCTGTTCCGGTTCATCGAATTCTGGCAGAAGAGCATCGAGGGCCCGCTGCATTCGGTCCGCTTCACGCATCGCAAGATGATCGGCCCCGCCGAGTGGCGGAACGTCACCGGCGAGTTCACGCTGCACTGACGCCCGGGCGTCAGGCCGGACGCGCCCGCGCCGCCATCAGCCAGAGCGCGGCGAGGCCCGCCGACAGGATCATGTTCCACGCCGCCATCGACAGGCCGGCGACTTGGAACGCGATTTCATCGCAGCGCGGGGCGGACGCGACCGGGATGGTCGGGTCGAGCAGCGCCTCGGGGGTCAGGCCGATGATGCCGGGGCCGCCGGCACAGCTGGCGAGGCCGTCCCACCAGCCCTGTTCGACCCCGGCATGGAACCCGCCGATCCCGGCCGTCGCCAGTGCCGCCAGCGCCCCGAGAAGCGGCAGGATGCGTCCGGGCAGGACCAGCGCGAGAAGGCCGATCGCGATCGCGGCGCCGTGCGGCCAGCGTTGCCACAGGCAGAGCGCGCAGGGATAGAGGCCGAAGCCGTATTGCGACACCAGCGCGGCGGCCAGCAGCGCCGCCGACCCGCCCGCGGCGGCCAGAACGAGAGTTGTGCGCCTCACCCGTGCCTCCGACATGGACGCGCAGGTGATGCCCGAGGCGCGGCGGGCAGGCAAGGCTGTCCGGGTCACGGTCCGGTGCGACATCTGCCGCAGCCGCCGCTCATTCCGCTTGCAACGATCGTCCCCTTGCGCTTCCCTGCCGCCGCAAGGCGGGGCGAACCCGCCGGTCGCTATGGGGGAGAATACCATGAAACGCAGGACGACATTCGCGCTGGCCGGCGCGCTGGCGGTGGTGCTGGGCGTCGGCGCGGCGGCGGCGCAGGAGGTGACGCTGCGGGTCCACCATTTCCTGAGCCCGCGCGGCTCGGTGCCGCTCAACTTCATCGAGCCCTGGGCGCAGAAGGTGATGGACGAATCGTCCGGGCGCATCAAGGTCGAGATCTATCCCGCGATGCAGCTCGGGGGGGCGCCGCCGACGCTCTACGATCAGGCCAAGGATGGCGTGGTCGATATCGTCTGGACGCTGACCTCCTATACGCCCGGCCGCTTCCCGGAGACCGAGGCGCTGGAATTGCCGTTCATGACGCCGACCTCGGGCGAGGCGGCAAGCCGGGCCGCCTGGACCTTCGTGCAGGAAAACGCGACCGAGCGGTTTTCTGATGTCCACCTGATCGCGGTGCACATGCACGGGCCGGGGGTCATCCACAAGAAGGGCGGACCGATCACCTCGATGGACGATTTCAAGGGGCTGAAACTGCGCGGCCCTTCGCGACTGTCCTCGCGCCTGCTCGAGGCGCTCGGGGCGACGCCGGTGTCGATGCCGGTGCCGGCCTTTCCCGAGGCGCTGTCCAAAGGGGTCGTCGATGGCGGCGTGATCCCGTTCGAGGTCGTCCCCGCGCTCAAGGTCGAGGAACTGGTGGACAGCCACACCCGGATCGGCGGCGATACCGCGCTCTACAACGTCACCTTCGTCTTCGCGATGAACAAGGCGCGTTACGAGGGCCTGCCGGCCGACCTCAAGGCGGTCATCAACGCCAATTCGGGGATCGAGACATCGGCCTGGGCGGGGCGCGCGATGGATGCGGGCGATCTGGTCGGGATCGGCATCATCGAGAAGCGCGGCAACACCATCGCCACGACGGATCCCGCGCTGACGGCCGCGCTTGCCGCGGCGAGCGAGGGGGTCGCGGCGGGCTGGGTTGCGGAAGTGACCGGCATGGGCCTTGACGGCGCGGCGCTGCTCGATGCGGCGCGGGCGGCGATGGCGGCGGCGCGCGCGGGGCAGTAACCGCGGCAGGCCGGATGCGGGCGGCCCTGCAGGCAGGGCCGCCCGCTGCACCACGGGGGCAGTTCATGACCATCCTGATCGCCGGGGCCGGGATCGGCGGCCTCACGCTCGGCCTGACGCTGCAGGCGCTTGGCCTGCCGTTCCGCATCCACGAGGCGGTGGCCGACCTGCGTCCGCTCGGCGTCGGGATCAACGTGCAGCCGCATGCGGTGCGGGAGCTGCACGCGCTCGGCCTCGAGCGCGCGCTCGACGCGATCGGGCTGCGCACGCAGGGGGTTGCCTATTTCTCGGCGCAGGGCGGCGCGATCTGGCAGGAGGCGCGGGGGATCGCGGCGGGCTATCGCTGGCCGCAGGTTTCGGTGCACCGGGGGCTGCTGCAGGACATGCTGCGCCGGGCGCTTCTCGACCGGGCGGGCGAGGGGGTGTTGCGCACCGGCTCGGCGGTGACCGGCTGGACCGAGGATGCCGGCGGCGTGACCGTGACCCTGGCCGACCGCAAGACCGGCGAGGCGCGCGGCACCGACCGCGGGGCGGTGCTGGTCGCCGCCGACGGGATCAATTCGGCGGTGCGCGCCGCGCTCTTCCCCGGCGAGGGGGCGGCGAAGTGGCGCGGGGTGATGATGTGGCGCGGCGTGACCGAGGCTGCGCCCTTCCTCGACGGTCGCACGATGGCGATGATCGGCACGCGGGCGCGCAAGTTCGTCGTCTATCCCATCGCCGATCTGACGCCGGAGGGGCCGGGCGGGCGCCAGCGGCTCAACTGGATCGCGGACCTTGCCTTTCCTGCCGATCACGACTGGCAGCGGCAGGACTGGAACCGGCAGGGGCGGCTTGCCGATTTCGCGCCCGCCTTTGCCGGCTGGTCGTTCGGCTGGATCGACGTGCCGGCGCTGATCGCGCGGGCGAGCGGGGTCTGGGAATACCCGATGGTGGACCGCGATCCGCTGCCGCGCTGGACGCATGGGGCGGTCACGCTCCTCGGCGATGCGGCGCATGCGATGTATCCGATCGGGTCGAACGGGGCGAGCCAGGCGATCCTCGACGCGCGCGTCCTCGGCCGGTGCTTGCGCGACCACGGCATCGGGCCGGCGGCGCTGGCCGCCTATGAGGCAGCGCGCCGCGAGGCGGTCAATGCGCTCGTGCTCGCCAATCGCGGCGAGGGGCCGGACGCGATCCTCGACCGGGTGGCGGCGCTGGCGCCGGACGGCTTTGCGCGGATCGACGACGTGCTGCCGATGGACGAACGCCGGCGGCTCGCCGACGACTACAAGCGCGTGGCGGGCATGGACATTGCCACGCTGAACGCGCGCCCGCCGATCCTTGCAGAGGCGGGCTGAACCGATGGTCGGGCGGATTCTAGAAGGACTTGCGCGGGTGCTGGCCCTGTTCGGCGGGCTGCTGCTGCTGGCGGTGGCGCTGCTGACGGTCGCATCGGTCATCGGGCGCGGGCTGGTGCCCTTCGGCCTTGCGCCGATCAAGGGCGATTTCGAACTGGTGTCGATGGCCTGCGCGCTGGCCGTCTTTGCCTTCCTGCCCTGGTGCCAGCTGCGGCGGGGGCATGTGACGGTGGACATCCTGTCGAACCTGCTGCCGGCGCGGTTGCAGGCGGCGCTCGGCCTTGCGGGCGATCTGGTGATGACGGCGATCGCGTGGGTCATCCTGTGGCGGCTCTGGGCGGCCTTCGGCGAGCGGCTGCCGTTCCTGTCGCCCGATCTGCGCCGGGCGCTCGGCTTCGGCCCGCGCCCGTTCTTTCCCGAGACGAGCTACGAACTCGGGATCCCCTTCTGGTATCCCTATGGCGGCGCGGTCATCGGGGCGGCGCTGTTCCTGATCGTCTGCCTCTACACCGTGGGGCGCAGCCTGCGCTGGACCATCCGCGGCCGGGAGGGCGAGGCATGAGTGGGCCCGAGATCGCCCTGGTCGGCTTCGGGCTCATGC
The DNA here is from genome assembly GCA_046292445.1 of Gemmobacter sp. GTDB lineage: Bacteria > Pseudomonadota > Alphaproteobacteria > Rhodobacterales > Rhodobacteraceae > CALIZF01. The sequence goes on along the minus strand of JBKBQT010000023.1, from coordinate 47,710 downwards.
TCGGCGCGATCTTCCTGCGCATCCCGATCGGGGCGGCGATGGCCGTGACGGGATTCGGCGGGATGTGGGTGCTGCTCGGCAGCCCGAACGCGCCGCTGAGCCAGCTCAAGACGCTGACCTACGACACCTTCAGCTCTTATTCGCTGTCGATCGTGCCGCTTTTCCTGCTGATGGGCCAATTCGCGACCAAATCCGGCATCTCGGCGGCGCTGTTCGAAACCGCGTCGGACTGGCTCGGCCACCGGCGCGGCGGGGTGGCGATGGCGGCGGTCGGGGCCTGTGCGGGGTTCGGGGCGGTCTGCGGATCGTCGCTCGCCACCGCCTCGACCATGGGGCAGGTGGCGCTGCCCGAGATGCGGCGGCGCGGCTATTCGGATGCGCTTTCCACCGGCGTGCTGGCCGCGGGGGGAACGCTCGGCATCCTGATCCCGCCGTCGGTGATCCTGGTGATCTACGCGATCCTGACCGAGCAGAACATCGTCAAGATGTTCATCGCGGCGCTCGTGCCGGGGCTTCTGGCGGCGGCGGGATACATGCTGACGGTGGCGCTCTATGTGCGCCTGCGCCCCGGATCCGGGCCGGTCGCGCCGCGCGTGCCCTATGGCCAGCGGCTGCGGCGGCTATACCGCATCTGGCCGGTGGTGGCGATCTTCGGCCTCGTGATCGGCGGGATCGCGGGGGACTGGAACTGGGCCCGGCCGGGGGTGCAGGCGCTGTTCACGCCGACGGAAGGGGCGGCGGTCGGGGCGGTGGCGACGGGGCTCTACGGCTGGCTGCAAGGCGGGCTGGACCGGCGCGGCCTCATCGCCTCGATGCTCGAGGCGGCGCAGGCGACGGCGATGATCTTCTTCATCGTGCTCGGCGCCGCGATCTTCAACAGTTTCCTCGCCTTCAGCCAGGCGCCGCAGGCGCTGTCGGCCTGGGTGGCGGGCCTCGGCCTTGCGCCGCTGGTGGTGCTGGCGGTGATCCTGTGCACCTACCTCGTCTTCGGCTGCGTGATGGACAGCCTGTCGATGATCCTGCTCACCGTCCCGATCTTTTACCCGATGCTGCTGGCGCTCGATTTCGGCCTGACGCCCGAGGAGCTGGCGCTGTGGTTCGGCATCCTCGTGCTGATCGTGGTCGAGGTCGGCCTCATCACCCCGCCGGTGGGGATGAACCTCTTCATCATCAACGGCATGGCCCGCAATGTGCCGATGATCCGCACCTATGCCGGGGTGCTGCCCTTCGTCGCCTCCGATCTCATCCGCACGGTGATCCTCGTCGCCTTTCCGGGCATCACGCTCTGGCTCGTCGGGGTGATGTTCTGAGGCGTTGTTGACGGCTGCCGGTGCGGCGGCTAGACCGCAGGCCGGGCCCGAGTGGTGGAATGGTAGACGCAGGGGATTCAAAATCCTCCGCCGCAAGGCATGCGAGTTCGAGTCTCGCCTCGGGCACCACATCTTCGCCACATCCTCGCCATGCTTCGATGGGCCGCTCCGCTGATTCGCGGCATGTTCGGGTTAACAGTCCATTAAGCGCTCAAAATCGGGCGCGCTTCGGCCGATTGGTGATCGTCCGGCAACACCGCAACCGCGGCGGCCGGGCTGACCCCGCCGGAAATTCGACATATTCGGGCGGGGCCGGTCGTTTCCGGGATGTGTCGAAATCCGGCGGCGCCGCATGGGACCGGAGCGGCAACCGCATGCTATCGCGCCCTATTCCCGGGATCACTCCAGAGCGGCGTTTCTGCGCCGTGGACGGTGTTCGCCTCATGCGTGTGGCCACTGGCCGAAGGCGCCGCCTTGGCGCCGCCGGCGTGCCGCAAAGCCGCCGCTTTTCGCTTCTCGGACGGCCTGACTGGCGGTAAGCCGTTCTGGCCTTGCTGGGTTTGAGGCATGTGGCCGTGGGGGCGGTCGTTGTAGCGTGAGGCGCCAGAAGGCGCGTGTCAGGTGTGTAGGCTGCTGTCGACGGCCGGCGATGGGCGCGTGCGCGTGCGCCCATCGTGTCGGCTTACCGGCCCACAATCATGACGCTCACAGCGCTGCGTCCGGCATCCGAACATCGGCCCCGTGCGGGTCGCTCTGACAGGCAAGGCCCGCCCGGGCCGCGGCGACCGGTCATTCCGGTGCCGGAGTGTAAGGAATGAAGACATGCCGACGTCCGACATTGATCTGAGTGGTTCGACCCTGCGGACGGGTACCGATGGCGACGATACGCTGACGGCCGCGCCGGCGGGCGAAACGCTGCTCGGCGGGTTCGGCAACGACGTGCTGCAAGGCGGGCAGGGGGATGACCTGCTGGTCGGCGGGTCGGGCGACGACACGATCGACGGCGGCGCGGGCAACGACGCGATCGCGGGCGACGGGCCGGATTCGGCGGCGCAGGACGGCATCCGCATCACCTTCGTGGGCGAGGAAGCGGGGTATCGCAACACGCTCGGCGTCTATTCGGTCGATCCCGAGACGGGCGTCATCTCGAACGTGCAGATCGCCTTTCCCAACGCCTCGCTGCCGGGGTCGGGCGGCGATCTTCCGGCCGGATCGACCTTCGACTATGCGGCGCAGGACGGCGCGCAGATCGGTGTGTTCCTGATCGCCGACGGCGCGAGCCTCAACGATTTCGCGGCACTCGGGCCGGGCAGCTTCGCGTTCCGCAACGCGAATGGCACGCCGGCGACGCTGTCGAGCGTCAACCCGCAGCTTGTGTTCGTCGGCGCCGACGGGGCCGAGGTGCTCATGCGCGGGCCGACCTATCATTCGGCCGGGTTCGGCGACAACGCCGCGTTGAACGCGGACGGTCTGCTCCACACCCAAGGGTTCGGCGAAAATCCCGATGGCAGCGTGACGATCGGCTTCGAGGACCTGCCGGAGCTCGGCGACAGGGACTTCGACGATACCATCTTCACCTTCGCGCTCGGCGACGCGCGCAACACGCTGCTGAACGCGCATTATGACCTCGTGCCGGTGCCCCAGCCCGCGCCGGTGCCGGGCAACGATCTGCTCTCCGGCGGCGAGGGCGATGACGTCATCTTCGGCGGCGCCGGCGACGACACCGTCTTTGGCGGGGCGGGTGACGACCGGATCGACCTCGGCTCCGGCGACGACGTCGGCTTTGGCGATGCGGGCGACGACACGATCTTTGGCGGCGCGGGCGACGATGTCGCCTTCGGCGGGTCCGGCGACGACCGGATCGATCTCGGCCCCGGCGACGACGTCGGCTTCGGCGATTCGGGCGACGACACGATCGACGGTGGCGCGGGGAATGATACGATCTTCGGCGGGTCCGGCGACGACAGCCTGATCGGCGGCGCGGGCGACAACCAGATCTTCGGCGGCACCGGCAACGACACGATCGCCGGCAGCACCAACGGCGACGATACGATCTTCGGCGGCGACGACCGCGACGTCATTCAGGTTGCAAACCCGAATGCCAACGCCACCGTGTTCGGCGGGTCGGGTGGCGACGATTTCGACGTTCTCGACGTGACCTCGCTGACCGGCCTGACCCGCAGCCAGTGGCGGCTGGCAAGCCAGGTCGAGGACAGCGACGGCAACGGTTTCGACGGCGAGATTGAGCTGCTGGACAGCGACGGCAACGTGACCGGCCGCGTCGTGTTCGAGAACATCGAGAAGATCATTCCCTGCTTCACCCCCGGCACGCTGATCGCCACCCCGCGGGGCGAACGGCCGATCGAGGATCTGAAGGCGGGCGACAAGGTCATCACCCGCGACAACGGCATCCAGGAAATCCGCTGGATCGGCCGGCGTGATCTCGATTTCCGGGCGCTGAACGCCAACCCGCATCTGTGTCCGGTGATGATCCGGCAGGGCAGCCTCGGCAACGGCCTGCCCGAGCGGGACATGATGGTCAGCCCCAACCATCGCGTGCTTGTGGCCAATGACCGCACCGCGCTCTACTTCGACGAGCACGAGGTGCTGGTCGCGGCCAAGCATCTGGTATCGGCAAGTGGCGTGGCACAGGTTCGGTCGGCCGGGACGAGCTATCTGCACATGCTGTTCGACCGGCACGAGGTGGTGCTGTCGAACGGCGCATGGACCGAAAGTTTCCAGCCCGGCGACTATTCCCTGTCGGGCATGGGCAATGCGCAGCGGACCGAAATCTTCGAATTGTTCCCGGAATTGCGGACGGCCGCCGGCACGGCCGGCTATGCCGCGGCGCGCAAGACGCTCAAGGGGTTCGAGGCCCGTTTGCTGGTGCGATAAGGGGTTATGCAGCGCGCGCCCGGGCAGGGCGCGTCACGGGCGGGGGCCGCGGGCGACCCCCGCCTTTTTGTTGTCACCGCTTCTCCGCAGTTCCGAACCGCCAGCACCCCGGCCGCGCCCAGATCGTTCTGCATCTGGAAACGAGCGGGGCATTAGAACGGTTCGGGCACAGGCCATGGGAATGATCGACGGCGGGCATCGAAACGACGGGCCGGGCTGGTATTCCGGCATCGGGCATGCCGGCGACGGCACGGCCCGGCGCGATGACGGCCATCGACCAGTCCCGGCAGGCTTTCCCGAAACGATCGTCGCCTGCTTCACCCCCGGCACGATGATCCAGACGCGCGAAGGGGACCGGGCGGTCGAGACGCTCGGCATCGGCGATCCGGTGATCACTCGCGACCGCGGCGTTCAGCCGATCCGCTGGATCGGCGACCGCAGCGTGACCGATTTCGAGATGCGCCGGCAGCCGCATCTGGCCCCGGTGCGGATCGCGCGCGGCGCGCTCGGCCCCGACCTGCCCGACCGCGACCTGATCGTCTCGCCGCAGCACCGCGTGCTGGCGGCCGGTCCGCGGGCCGAGATGTTCTTCGGCGAGGACGAGGTGCTGGTTGCCGCGATCCATATGGTCGGCCAGCCGGGGATCAGCCGCCTGCCGCCGGCACCGGTGCGGTATCTGCACCTGCTGTTCGACCGGCACGAGATCGTCTGCTCCAACGGCCTGTGGACCGAGAGCTTCCAGCCGACCGACCGGACGCTGGCCGGCATCGGCGGTGCGCAGCGCGCGGAACTGTCCTGTCTGTTCCCCGATCTCGATGCGCTCTGCGGCTATATGCCCGCGCGCCGCCCGCTCCGACCCGCCGAGGTGCGGGCGCTGCTGCCGCTCGACTAGCCCTGCCGCGCCCGCCAGGCCGCCCAGGCCTCGGGCGTGTCGAGGTCGGTCGTGGCGCGGCGCCCCTCCAGCGTCACCGGCATTGGCGGATGGGCGCGCAGGATGTCGCGCGCCCCGGCATCGCCCTCGAGCCCGGCGAGCGCAGGGCGCAGCGCCGCCGGAAACAGGACCGGGTGCCCCGCCGCGCCCGCGCAGTCCACCGCCCGCAGGCAGCGCCCCGGATGGGCCCGCGCGGCGGCGCAAAGCGCGGCGTAATCCTCCGGGCCGATCTCGGGCATGTCGGCCAGCGCGACGATCACCGCATGCCCCGCGGGGGCCGCCGCCACGCCCGCGCGCAGCGACAGCGCCATCCCCTCGGCGGCGCGGTCGGCCGTGACCATGCGCAGCGCAAGGCCGTCCAGCGCCGCCGCCCGTTCGGGCCGCCCCGGCGCCAGCACCGCCGTCACCGGCAGCCCCGCCGCAAGCGCGGCCAGCGCCGCATGGCGCAGCACCGGGATGCCCCCGACCGGCTCGAGCAGCTTGTCCGCACCGCGCATGCGGCGCGAGGCGCCGGCGGCCAGCAACACCACGGCGACGGGTTCGGCACCGCCGGCGAGTGTCACGGCCTGCCTCCAGCGCGCGGCCGCCGCCCGGGACGCGCGCCATCACGCCCAGAGGCGCGGCGGCCGAGCGGGGCCGGCCCCGCCTCAGGCCCGCATCCGCCCGCCATCGTCCCAGATCGGCGCCAGATGGACCCGGGCCGGGCGGCGGTCCCCGAGAATCTCGATCTCGACCGGCAGGCCATCCGCCACGCGCTCCGCCGGCAGGAACCCATAGGCCACCGACAGCCCGGTGCCATGCGAGAACCCGCCCGAAGTGCAGAAGCCCGCAACCGCGCCGTCGAGCCAGATCGGCTCCCAGGCGACGACATCGGCATCGGCCGCATCCACCACGAAGGTCACGAGCCGCCGCCGGGGCCCCGCCGCCTTGTCGGCCAGCGCGGCAGCCTTGCCGATGAAATCGGCCGGCTTGTTCAGCCGCACGAAGCGGTCGAGCCCGGTTTCGGCGGGCGTATAGTCCGGGCTGAACTCGCGCCCCCATGACCCGAAACCCTTGTCGAGCCGCAGGCTCATCATCGCGCGCATGCCGAAGGGGCGCAGGCCCATGTCCTGCCCGGCGGCCCAGAGCACCTGCCACAGATGCCGCTGGCTCATCGCGTCGCAGAAGATCTCGTAGCCGAGATCGCCGGTATAGCTCACGCGCTGCGCGATGCAGTCGGCCATGCCGACCGTCATCCGCCGAACATCCATGAAGCGGAACGCCGCCGCCGAGACATCGGCCCGCGTCACCCGGGCCAGCAGGTCGCGCGCCTTCGGCCCCGCGATCTGGAACCCGGTGCGCGTGTCCGAGACGTTCTCGACCGTCACCCCCGGCACGGCATGCCGGTCGAACCACCGCTGGTGCCAGCCTTGCGCGCCATAGCTGGCGGTCAGCATGAACGCCTCGTCCCCGAGGCAGGATACGGTGAAATCCCCGATGATCCGCCCCGAGGGCGCCAGCATGGGGTTGAGCGCCACGCGCCCCGGCTGCGGGATCGTCCCGGCCATGATCCGGTCGAGCCAGTCCCGCGCACCCGGCCCGGCGACCCGATACTTGCCGAAATTCGATACCTCGTTGATGCCGACCCCGCCGCGCACCGCCCGCACCTCGGCCGCCGTCGCCTCCCAGGCGTTCGAGCGGCGAAAGGTGGGGATCTCATGGGCCGGCTCGCCGGGCAGCGCGAAATAATTGACGACCTCGAGCCCGTATTGCTGCCCCCAGACCGCACCCATGCCGGTGAAGATGTCATACATCGGCGTGGTGCGGAACGGGCGCGCGGCCGGCTTTTCCTCGTTGGGATAGGCGACGGAAAACCGCGTCTGATAGTTCTCGATCACCTTGGGCACCGTGTAGCCCGGCGTCGTCCAGCCGCCGAACCGCGCCACGTCGAAGCCGCGCGGATCGCGCTCCACCTCGCCGTGGATCATCCATTGCGCGAGCGCGAGTCCCATGCCGCCGCCTTGGCTGAACCCCGCCATCACCGCACAGGCCGACCAGTAATTGCGCAGCCCCGGCACCGGGCCGATCAGCGGGTTGCCGTCGGGCGCGAAGGTGAAGGGGCCGTGGATCACCCGCTTGACGCCCGACCGCTCCAGCACCGGAAAGCGGCGGTAGGCGAAGGCAACCGACTCCTCGATCTTGTCCCATTGCTCGTTGAGCAGCTCGTGCCCGAAGCCCCAGGGCGTTCCGTCAACCGACCATGGCTCGCAGGGCTTTTCGTAGAATCCGATGCAAAGGCCCCGCCCCTCCTGGCGCAGATAGCTCTCGCCGCCCGGGTCCATCACATGCGGAAACTCGCGGCCCGCCTTCAGGATCGCCATGATCTCGGGGATGTCGTCGGTCACCAGATACTGATGCGCCATCGGCAGCAGCGGCAGATAGACCCCCGCCATCGCCCCGACCTCGCGCGCCCAGAGCCCGGCGGCATTCACCACATGCTCGGCATGGACCGTGCCCCGCTCGGTCACCACATCCCACGTGCCGTCGGCGCGCGGGTTGGTTTCCAGCACGCGGTTGTGCAGCACGATCTCGGCCCCGCCCATCCGGGCGGCCCGGGCATAGGCATGCGTCGTCCCCGAGGGGTCGAGATGGCCGTCGAGCGGATCGTAGAGCGCGCCGATGATCCCCGCGAGGTTCACCATCCCGTCGGTCAGCCGCGCGATCTCGTCCGGCCCGAGGATCTCGGTGTCGAGGCCCATGTAGCGATGCTTGGCCCGCTCGGCCTTGAGCATGTCGAACCGCTCGGCGGTGTCGGCCAGCGTGATGCCGCCCACATGGTGCAGCCCGCAGGACATGCCCGTCAGCGCCTCGAGCTCCTTGTAGAGCCGGATCGTGTAGCCCTGCAGCGCCGCCATGTTGGTGTCGCCGTTGAGCGTGTGAAAGCCCCCCGCAGCATGCCAGGTGGACCCGCTGGTCAGATCCGACCGCTCGATCAGCATCACCTCCGGCCAGCCCAGTTTCGTCAGGTGGTAGAGCACCGAACAGCCGACGACACCGCCGCCGATCACCACCACACGGGCATGGGTCTTCATGGAACGCTCCCAATTCGCTGGCGTCAGACTGCGAAGCGGCGCTGGCCGGGGCATGGCTGGCTGCGACAGGCCCGTGTCGCAAATCGCCGCTCGCGCCCGGCTGCGGGCGAGATGGGGGGCCAGCCCCCCGTCCGCGGCAGGCCGCGGACTCCCCCCGGGATATTTGGGCCAGCCTGAAGGCGGGGCGTGTCGCGGCGGCCCGGCCTGTGCGCCGCCACGCGGCTTCAGGCTGGCAAAAATATCCCCGCCGGAGGCTCCGCGGTTTCGGCCTGGCCGGGCGGCGGGTTGGCGCTCAGGCGTCGAATTCCACCAGCAGGTCCTTGGCCTCGACCTGCGCGCCCGGCGCGACATGGACCGCCTTGACCGTGCCGGCGCGGTCGGCGTGCAGGCCGGTTTCCATCTTCATCGCCTCGATCGTCAGCAGAAGGTCGCCCGGCTTGACCTTCGATCCCGCGGCGACGGCGATGGCGGCAATCGACCCCGGCATGGGGGCGCCGACATGGGCCGCATTGCCATCGGCGGCCTTGGGGCGGCGGGCGGTGGCCTGTTTCACCTTGCGGTCGGGCACGCGCACCACACGGGGCTGGCCGTTGAGTTCGAAGAACACCCGCACCTCGCCGTCCTCGCCGGTTTCGCCGACCGCCTGCAGGCGGATTTCGAGCGTCTTGCCGGGGTCGATCTCGGCCGTGATCTCCTCCCCCGGTTCCATGCCGTAGAAGAAGGTCCGGGTCGGCAAGGTGCGGACGGGGCCATAGAGCGCGTGGCGCTGGCGGTAGTCGAGAAAGACTTTCGGATACATCAGGTAGCCCTGCAGGTCCTCGTCGTCGACGGTTTCGACCTCGGCCTCGTCGCCCGCCCTCTCGCGCACTTCGGCCAGCAGGGTCTGGCGCGTTGCCTCGAGATCGACGGGGGGAAGGCGCGCGCCCGGGCGGTCGGTCAGCGGCGCCTCGCCCTTGAGCACCTTGCGCGTGATCCCCTCGGGCCAGCCGCCATGCGGCTGGCCGAGGTTGCCGCGCAGCATGTCCACGACCGAATCCGGGAAGGCGAGATCGGTGCCCGGATCCTCGACCTGCGCCCGGGTCAGGCCCTGGGCGACCATCATCAGCGCCATGTCGCCCACCACCTTGGACGATGGCGTGACCTTGACGATATCGCCGAACATCGCGTTGACGTCGGCATAGGCCTGGGCGACCTCGGGCCAGCGGTCCTCAAGGCCGAGCGAGCGGGCCTGGGCCTTGAGGTTGGTATACTGCCCGCCCGGCATCTCATGCAGGTAGACCTCGGACGAGGGCGCCTGCAGGCCGGTCTCGAAGGCGGCGTAATGGGCGCGCACCTCTTCCCAGTAGTTCGAGATCGCGCGCACCGCGGCGATGTCGAGGCCGGTGTCGCGGTCGGTATGGCGAAGGGCCTCGACGACCGTCCCGAGGGTCGCCTGGCTGGTATTGCCCGAAAAGGCGTCCATCGCGCAGTCCACCGCATCGACCCCGGCGGCCGAGGCGGCGAGGATCGTGGCCGAGGCGATGCCGGCCGTGTCGTGGGTGTGGAAATGGACCGGCAGCCCGACCTCTTCCTTGAGCGTCTTGACCAGCAGATAGCCCGCCGCGGGTTTCAGCAGCCCCGCCATGTCCTTGAGGCCGAGCACATGGGCGCCCGCATCGCGCAGTTCGCGCGCCATGGCGACATAGTATTTCAGGTCGTATTTCTGCCGCTTGGGATCGAGCAGGTCGCCGGTGTAGCAGATCGTCCCCTCGCAGATCTTCCCGGCCTCGATCACCGCATCCATCGCCACGCGCATGTTCTCGACCCAGTTGAGGCTGTCGAAGACGCGGAACAGATCCACGCCGGTCACCGCCGCCTGATGCACGAAGGCGCGCACGACATTGTCGGGATAGTTCGTGTAGCCCACCCCGTTGGCCCCGCGCAGCAGCATCTGGGTCAGAAGGTTGGGCATCGCCGCGCGCAGGTCGCGCAGGCGCTGCCAGGGGCATTCCTGCAGGAAACGGTAGGCGACATCGAAAGTCGCCCCGCCCCAGCATTCGACCGAGAAGAGCGTCGGCAGGTTGGCCGCATAGGCCGGCGCGACGCGGATCATGTCGAAGCTGCGCATCCTTGTGGCCAGCAGCGACTGATGCGCATCGCGCATCGTCGTGTCGGTGATGAGGAGCGGTTTCTGCGCCAGCATCCAGTCGGCGACCGCCTGGGGCCCCTCGCGCTCCAGCAGGGTGCGCGTGCCGGGCGCCGGTTCCCCCCGCGGCGCCGGCGGGCGGGGCGTGCGGGGGGCGGCCGGGCGCGGCCGGCCGGCCGTCTCGGGGTGGCCGTTCACGGTGATGTCGGCGACATAGGTCAGGATCTTGGTCGCCCGGTCGCGCCGGCGCTGGAATTGGAACAGCTCGGGCGTGGTGTCGATGAACTTGGTCGTCGCCTGGTTCGACAGAAACGTCGGATGCTTGAGCAGGTTCTCGACGAAGGCGAGGTTGGTCGCCACGCCGCGGATGCGGAACTCGCGCAGTGCGCGGTCCATCCGGGCGATGGCTTGCTCGGGCGTCTGCGCCCGGGCCGTCACCTTGACGAGGAGCGAGTCGTAATACCGCGTGATGACCCCGCCCGAATAGGCCGTCCCGCCGTCGAGCCGGATGCCGAGCCCCTGTGCCTCGCGATAGGCTGTGATGCGGCCGTAGTCGGGGATGAAGTTGTTCTGCGGGTCCTCGGTCGTCACGCGGCACTGGATCGCATGGCCGTAAAGGCGGATGTCGTCCTGCGACGCCGCACCGGTCGCCTCGGCGAGGTTCGCGCCTTCGGCGATGCGGATCTGGGCGCGCACGATGTCGATCCCTGTCACCTCCTCGGTCACGGTATGTTCGACCTGGATGCGCGGATTGACCTCGATGAAGAAGAAGGCGCCCGTGTCGATATCCATCAGGAATTCGACCGTGCCGGCGTTGCGATAGCCGACCGCCTGCCCGATCTTCAGCCCCAGCGCGCAGACCTCGGCCCGCTGCGCCTCGGTCAGATAGGGTGCGGGGGCGCGCTCGACCACCTTCTGGTTGCGCCGCTGGACGGTGCAGTCGCGCTCGAAGAGGTGATAGAGCCCGCCCTGCGTGTCGCCGAGGATCTGCACCTCGACGTGGCGCGCCCGCTCGACCATCCGTTCGAGGTAACCCTCGCCGTTGCCGAAGGCCGCTTCCGCCTCGCGCCGGCCCTCGCGCACCTTGGCCTCGAGCTCGTCCGGGCCGAGGATCGGGCGCATGCCGCGCCCGCCGCCGCCCCACGACGCCTTGAGCATCAAGGGATAGCCGACCGCCTCGGCCATCCGCCGCACCTTGGCCATGTCGGCGGGCAGGATCTCGGTCGCCGGGATGACCGGCACCCCGGCCTCGATCGCCACGCGCCGGGCGCTCGCCTTGTCGCCGAGGCGGCGCATCGTGTCGGCCGTCGGGCCGATGAACACGATCCCCGCCGCGGTGCAGGCCTCGACGAAATCGGGGTTTTCGGACAGAAGGCCGTATCCGGGGTGGATCGCGTCGGCGCCGGCCATCTTCGCCACCCGGATGATCTCGGGGATGGACAGATAGGCGCCCACGGGCGAGAGCCCCTCGCCGATCCGGTAGGCCTCGTCGGCCTTGAAGCGGTGGAGCGACAGCTTGTCCTCCTCGGCAAAGACCGCGACCGTCCTCTTCCCGAGTTCGTTGGCCGCCCGCATCACCCGGATGGCGATCTCGCCCCGGTTGGCCACGAGGATCTTGCGGAAAGCGGCCATCGGTTCCTCCGTCACGGCATGCTGCGGTCGCACTCTAGGCACGGGGGCCGCGGGCGCAATGGCCTAGGGCGCGTCAGCCGCGCTCGGCGTCGCGGGCGAGGAGTTTTTCGCGCATCAGCGCGAGCCGGCGCAGCACCGTGCCCGGATCGGCGTTCAGCCGGTCGAACAGCGCGCAGGCGAGCGGGCCGAGCACGGGCTCCTCCAGCGCCTGTTTCCACAGCGGGGCGAGCAGGTTGACGTCGAGCCCGCCGTCCCGCAGCGCGAAGGGGTTGATCTCCATCGGCAGCGGTGCCTGCACCTTGCGGCCGAGGCGGAACGGCGTATCGGGCGGCACGCCGGAATAGAGCCGCTCGAATTCATAGAGCTTGACGAGCTTGAAGAGCATGCGGATCGACTGCCCGAGATACCGCTCGCCCTCGGTCTCGCCGTGATCGGCAAAGGTGATCGCCGAAGACACCAGCCAGCGGGTGTTCAGCGTCGCCGTCATCGCCGCCGACTGTTCCCACCAGATGCGGCGGAACAGGACCGGCGCCTGCTTCGGCCAGGCGCGGCGGCGCAGGCAGGCCACGACCAGCGCGTTGAGCAAGGCAAGCTCGCTTTGCCCGGCGAATTCCTGTGCGAGTGCGTGGCGCTTGCGGGCAAGGGACGATGCCGGCGCGGGCGGTGGCGCAGGCTCGGCCGGCACCAGCGCATCGCGCAGCGCGACCAGATCGACATCGGCCGGGGGCAGACCCTCCTCGCCCGGGCGCGTGGTGAGCGGGGCGCGCCGCGCCTCCCATTGCGCGATCACGGCATCCCATCCGGCGGGGTAGGTGAGGGCGGGCATGGGCACTCCGGCGGGGCGTTGCGGCGCAGTATCGCCCCGACCTGCTGCCGCGGGCAAGCCCGCACCGGCCTTTGTCAGACCATCATCTCCTTCGTCGCCGTCAGCCGCACCCCTGGATAGTCGCGCAAGACCCGGTCAATGTCCCATTGCAGGCGGGTGAGGAACACGAGATCGCCGTCGCTGTCGGTGGCGATATGGCCCTTGTTGGCCGCCGACAGCCGCTCGACCGCGTCCCGAGGCCCGGAAATCCATCGCGCCGAGGTGTATTGCGAGCCCTCGAAGCGCACCGGCAGGCCGTATTCCGTTTCGATCCGGCTGGCCAGCACGTCGAACTGCAGCGCGCCGACGACGCCGACGATGAAGCCCGACCCGATGGCGGGGCGGAACACCTTGGCCGCGCCTTCCTCGGCGAACTGCATCAGCGCCTTTTCGAGGTGCTTGGCCTTCATCGGATCGCCGGGGCGCACCGTCTGGAGAAGCTCGGGCGCAAACGACGGGATGCCGGTGAAGCGCAGGCCCTCGCCCGCCGTCAGCGCATCGCCGATGCGCAGCTGCCCGTGATTGGGGATGCCCATGATGTCGCCCGCCCAGGCCTCTTCGGCGAGCTCTCGGTCGGCGGCGAGGAACAGCACCGGCGCGGCCACCGTCATCGGCTTGCCGGTCCGCACATGGGTCAGCTTCATCCCGCGCTCGAAATGCCCCGAGGCGAGGCGCACGAAGGCGACGCGGTCGCGGTGCTTGGGGTCCATGTTGGCCTGCACCTTGAAGACGAACCCGGTCACCGCCTCTTCCTCGGGCAGCACCTGCCGCTCGACCGCCTTCTGCGGCTGGGGCGGGGGGCCGTATTCCCCGATCCCGTCCATCAGCTCCTTGACGCCGAAGGAGTTGATCGCGCTTCCGAACCAGATCGGCGTCAGGCTGCCCGCGAGGAACTGCCCGCGCTCGAAGGGGGGGAGCAATTCGCGCGCCATCTCGACATCCTCGCGCAGCCGGGCCAGCAGATCGGCCGGGATGTGATCGCCCATCGCCGGATCGTCGAGCCCGGTCAGCCGCACGGTTTCGGCCACCCGGTTGCGATCGGCCCGGTCCATGATCTCGAGCCGGTCGTGCAGCAGGTCATAGGCCCCGATGAACTCCCGCCCGACCCCGATGGGCCAGGATGCGGGGGTCACGTCGATCGCCAGCGCCTCCTGGATCTCGCTGATGATCTCGAAGGTATCGCGGCTTTCGCGGTCCATCTTGTTGCAGAAGGTCAGGATCGGCAGGTCGCGCAGGCGGCAGACCTCGAACAGCTTGCGGGTCTGGCTTTCTACCCCCTTGGCACCGTCGATCACCATGATCGCGGCATCGACGGCCGTGAGCGTGCGATAAGTATCCTCGGAGAAGTCGCTGTGGCCGGGCGTATCGACAAGGTTGAAGCGGAAATCGCGATAGTCGAACGACATCGCGCTGGCGGACACCGAGATCCCCCGCTCCTGCTCCATCTTGAGGTAGTCCGACCGGGTGCGCCGCGCCTCGCCCTTGGCGCGGACCTGCCCGGCAAGCTGGATCGCGCCGCCGAACAGCAGGAACTTTTCGGTAAGGGTCGTCTTGCCCGCATCAGGATGCGAGATGATCGCGAAGGTGCGGCGACGGGCGATCTCGGGCGGCAGGGCAGGGCGGTTGGACATGGCGCGGGGTATAGGGCGGGCGGGCGGCGCGGGCAACCGGGGCCGGTTGTCTTGCGGCTGTCACGGATCAGGGCTAGGCTGGAACATAGTGCGAACACAGCATGAGGAATCGCCATGACCCTGACCGAGATCGCCGCAGAACTCGTCGCCAGATGCCGCGAGGGGCGCGAGACCGAAAACCTCGCGCGGCTCTATGCGCCCGATGCCGTCTCGGTCGAGGGCGCCGACATGTCGGGGCAGGGGGCCGAGACGCGCGGCCTCGACGGGATCATGGCCAAGCACCAGTGGTGGGAAAGCGCCCACATCATCCATGGCGGCGCGGTCGAGGGGCCGTTCACCCACCAGCCCGACCGCTTCGCGGTGATCTTCGACATGGATGTCGAGAACCGCCAGACCGGCCAGCGCGTGCAGATGCGCGAGGTCGCGATCTATACCGTCGCCGATGGCCGGATCGTGCGCGAGGAATTCTGCTACCCCGCCTGACCCCTACAGCGCCGCCGTCACCCGGTGGCCCGGCGCATGCGTCAGACGCACGGCGGTGACGGTCAGCCCGCCCGCATGGGTGGTGCGGTCAACCGTCAGCAGCGCCGCCCCCGGCGCGCAGGCCAGCAGCGCCGCCGTCCCGGCATCCGCCGCAACCGCCCCGAACGCCAAGTCGCCCCCGGAAAAGGGGGCGTTCCGCACCAGCCATTCGTTCGCGCTCATCGCCGCGAAATCGGCCGTTGCCAGCCCCGGCACGGCGGCGGGGTTGATCCAGCGGTCCTCGAGGCACCAGGGCACACCATCGGCGAGATGCAGCGCCCGCACCCGCTCCACCGGCCCGACCCCCGCCACATGGTCCGGCCCGCGATGCAGCAGGCGATAGCCATGCGCCATCCCCCGCGCCGCGACATCGGCGCGGATGACCGGCACGGCGAAGACCGCTCGCCGCACCGGCAGGGCCGCCACCCGCGTGCCGCCCTTGCGCCGCCGCTCCAGCAGCCCTGCGGCGGCCAGATCGCGCAGTGCGCGGTTGACCGTCGCGCGGGCACAGCCGAATTCCGCCGCCAGCGCCGCCTCGTCGGGGATCCGCGCCCCGGGCGGCCAGACCCGCGTGCGGATACGCGCAAGCGCGGCATCGCGCACCGCCTGCCAGGTCGCCGTCACCGGCCAGCCCGCCGCCCCGGGCCGGCCACCTCGGCAGGCTGGCCGTCACGATCCGCCGCGGCCGCCAGCCAGGGCCAGATCCGCCCGGCGCGGTGCCTGCCGCCCGCCGGTCTTCTATCGTCAAACATCCACGGGGGGGCGCCCGGCCGCTGGCCGAGGGGGCGGCCGAAGGCCACCCCGTCCCGCGCCGGCCGTCGCGCGCGCCTCATCCCACCAGCCGCGCGGCGACCGCGCGATACCGCGCCGCCACCGCCTCGCGCGCGCCATGCCGCCCGTCCGCCACCACAGGCCGCCCACCCGACCATACCCGCGCGATCGCGCCGGCTCCCCGCGCAAAGACCAGCGCATCGAGCAGCCCGTCCCCCGACCGCCCCGCCAGATCGCCCGCGCCCGCGTCGAGCCCGACGAGATCCGCCGCCGCCCCCGGCACGATGCCCGCAACCCGCCCGAGCGCCTGCGCCCCGCCCGCCACCGCGCCGTCCCACAGCACGCGGCCCGTCGAGCGCTCCGGCGCGGCGAGCATCGCCCGGCCGCGATCCCGCAGGCGTTGCGAATATTCCAGCGCCTGCATCTCGTCGGTGAGGCCGATGCGGATGTTGCTGTCGGTCCCGAGGCCGAACCGCCCGCCCGCTGCCAGCCAGGCCACGCCGTCGAAGATGCCGTCGCCCAGCGATGCCTCGGTGAGCGGGCAGAGCCCCGCCACCGCCCCCGTCGCGGCAAGGCCCGCCGTTTCGGCGGGGCGCATCTGCGTGCAATGGATCAGGCACCAGCGCGGCCCGATATCGGCATTGGCCAGCATCCATTCGACCGGCCGCGCGCCATGGGCGGCCAGCACCTCGTCCACCTCGCCGGTCTGCTCGGCCAGATGCATGTGGATCGGCGCGTCGGGGCGCAGGCCGGCGGCGATGGCCAGCGCCGCGGGCGGCACCGCGCGCAGCGAATGGGGCGCAACGCCAAGGCCCGCCCCCGCTGCCGCGGCATGCGCGCCCGCCCCCTCCAGCAGCCGCGCATAGCCGTCGATGGTGCAGCCGAACCGCACCTGCCCGGGCGCCAGCGCCCGCCCGTCGCAGCCCCCCTGCATGTAGAGCACCGGCAGCAGCACCAGCCCGATCCCCGCCTCGGCCGCCGCCGCCACGATACGCCCCGCCATCTCGGCCGGGTCGGCATAGGGGACGCCGCCGGGGGCGTGGTGCAGGTAGTGGAATTCGGCGACCGATCCGAAGCCCGCCTCGAGCATCTCGACAAAGGCGAGGGCGGCGATCGCCTGCACGTCGTCTGGGGTGAGCTGGTCGAGAAAGCGGAACATCAGCCGCCGCCACGTCCAGAAGCTGTCCGCCCCGTCCGGCCCCCGCCGCTCGGTCAGCCCGGCCATCGCCCGCTGGAAGGTGTGGGAATGCACATTGGCCGGCGCCGGCAGAAGCGCATCGACCCGCACCGCCCCGGCGGGTGCGGCGGTGCCGGGGGTCACGCCGCGCACAAGCCCGTCCGCCAGCGTCACGGTCACATCCCGCGCCCAGCCGGCCGGCAACAGCGCCTCGGCTGCCCAGATCGCCGTCTCGCCCGCCGCCGCGCCCGCCATGCCCAAGCCGCTCATGCCCGCCCCGTTGACAGCGATATTATGTGCAGACATATTGAGCGAGGCAGGCGGGGGCATCAAGGTGGATTCTGCATTCATCCTTACGGGCGGGCCGCTTGCCACGATGGCGGACGGTCCCGCGGCGGGCTATGGCCTGATCCCGGATGGCGCCGTGGCGATCGACGGCGGGCGGATCGTCTGGGCCGGCCCGGCCGGCGCGCTTCCCGATACCCTGCGCGGCTGGCCCGCAGTGCCGCTTGCGGGGCGGCTCGTCACGCCGGGGCTGATCGACTGCCACACGCATCTGGTTTACGCCGGCAGCCGCGCGCGGGAATTCGCGCTGCGCCTCGGCGGTGCGCAATATGCCGACATTGCGCGCGCGGGGGGCGGGATCCTGTCCACCGTGACGGCAACGCGGGCGGCGGACGAGGCCGCGCTTCTGGCGCAGGCGCTGCCGCGGCTCGATGCGATGCTCGCGGCCGGGGTGACGACGGTCGAGGTCAAGTCGGGCTATGGCCTCGACCGGGAGACCGAACTGCGCCAGCTGCACATCGCCCGTTCGCTCGCGCAGGCCCGGGCGGTCTCGGTGCGCACGACCTATCTCGGGCTCCATGCGATCCCGCCGGAATTTGCCGGCCGCGCCGCGGCCTATGTCGCGGACATCGCCCTGCCGACCTTGCGCGCGGCGGCGGCCGAGGGGCTGGCCGATGCCGTCGATGCCTTCTGCGAGGGGATCGCCTTCGCGCCCGATCAGGTGGACGCGTTCTTTGCCGCCGCCCGTGCCCTCGGCCTGCCGGTCAAGCTGCATGCCGAACAGCTCAGCCATACCGGCGGCACCGCGCTGGCCGCGCGGCACGGGGCGCTGTCGGCCGATCACGTCGAATATGCGACCGCGGCCGATGCGGCGGCCTTGGCGGCCGCCGGCACGGTCGCCGTCCTGCTGCCCGGCGCCTTCTACACGCTGCGCGAAACGCAAGCCCCCCCGGTGCAGGCGTTCCGCGACGCCGGCGTGCCGATGGCGGTCGCCACCGACTGCAACCCCGGATCCTCGCCCATGACATCGCTGCCGCTGGCCATGAACATGGCCTGCACCCTGTTTCGCCTGACCCCGCAGGAGGCGCTGATGGGCACGACGGTGCAGGCCGCCCGCGCGCTCGGCCTCGCCGATCGGGGGCGCATCGCGCCGGGGCTGCGGGCGGATCTGGCAGTCTGGGATGCGGATCACCCGGACGAGCTGAGCTATCGCATCGGGGCGGTGCCGCTCGTCGCCCGCTATCTGGAGGGGGCGCCATGCTGACCCTGACCCCCGGCGCGGTGACGCTGGACGAGCTTGCCGCGGTCTGGTTCGACGCCGCGCCCGTTCGGCTCGATCCTGCCGCGCGGGCGGGGGTTGACCGGGCGGCGGCGGTGGTGGCGCGGGCGGCAGCGGGCGGGGCGGCGGTCTATGGCGTCAACACGGGGTTCGGCAAGCTCGCCAGCCGCAAGATCGCCCCCGAAGATACCGCAACGCTCCAGCGCAACCTGATCCTGAGCCATTGCGCCGGCCATGGCGCGCCGCTGCCCGCGCCGGTGGTGCGGCTGACCATGGCGCTCAAGCTCGCCAGCCTCGGGCGCGGCGCCTCGGGGGTGCGCTGGGACGTGCTGGCGCTGATGGAGGGCATGCTGGCGGCCGATATCCTGCCGCTGATCCCGGCGCAGGGGTCGGTCGGCGCCTCGGGCGACCTCGCGCCGCTTGCACATATGACGGCCGTGATGCTGGGCGAGGGGGAGGCCTTCGCCGAGGGCCGCCCGCTTCCCGCCCGCGCTGCACTCGCCGCGGCGGGCCTTGCGCCGGTGGTGCTCGGGCCGAAGGAGGGGCTGGCGCTCATCAACGGCACGCAGGTGTCCACTGCCCTTGCGCTCGGCGCACTCTTCGACGCGCGGCGCCTTGCGCAGGCGGCGGTGGTGACGGCCTGCCTGTCCACGGACGCGATCATGGGATCGGATGCGCCGCTCGACGCCGCGATCCACGCCCTGCGCGGCCAGCCGGGGCAGATCGCCGTCGCCGCCGCGATGCGCAGCCTGATGGCGGGCAGCGCGATCCGCGACAGCCACCGGACCGGCGATACGCGGGTGCAGGATCCCTATTGCATCCGCTGCGCCCCGCAGGTGCAGGGCGCCGCGCTCGACCTGCTCGACCAGGCTGCCCGGATGCTCGGCATCGAGGCGAACGCGGTCACCGACAACCCGCTGGTGATCGGCGATGCGCTCGTGTCGGGTGGGAACTTTCACGCCGAACCCGTTGCCTTTGCAGCCGATCTCATCGCGCTTGCACTGGCCGAGACCGGCGCGATCGCACAGCGGCGGGTGGCACTGATGGTCGATCCGACGCTGAGCCACGACCTGCCGCCTTTCCTGACCCCCGACCCCGGCCTCAATTCGGGCTTCATGGTGGCCGAGATCACCTCGGCCGCGCTGATGAGCGAGAACCGGCACCTCGCCAATCCCTGCTCGACCGACTCGACCCCCACCTCGGCCAATCAGGAGGATCACGTGAGCATGGCGACCCACGGCGCCCGCCGGCTGCACCGGATGACGGCCAACCTCGCCGGCATCCTCGGGATCGAGGCGATGGCGGCGGCGCAGGGCATCGGGTTCCGCGCCCCGCTCGCCACATCGCCGGCGCTGGCGCGGGCGGTGGCCGCGATCCGCGCCGTCGTGCCGCCGCTGATCGCCGACCGGCCCCTTGCGGGCGATATCGCGGCGGCGGCGGCACTGGTGCGGTCGGGCGGGCTGGCGGCGGCGGCCGGCGTGGCGGCGCTGGCATGACGCCGGTGATCGTCACGCGCGGCGCGGGGCCGCTGGTGCTCGCCATGCCCCACGGCGGCACCGCGCTGCCGCCCGCCATTGCCGCGGTGCTGAACCCACGGGGCGCGCGGCTGACCGATACCGACTGGCATATCGACCGCCTCTATGCCGGCCTCGCCCCGCGCGCGACCATCGTGCGCGCCACCTTTCACCGCTATGCGATCGACGCCAACCGCCCGCCCGATGGCGCCAGCCTCTATCCCGGGCAGAACACCACCGGCCTCGTGCCGCTCACCGATTTCGACGGCCATGCGATCTGGCGGCAGCCGCCGGCGGACATCGCCGAACGGATCGCTGCCTTCCACGCGCCCTATCACGCGGCGCTTGCGGCCGAGCTCGACCGGGTGCGGGCGCGCAACGGGGTGGCGATCCTTTACGATTGCCATTCGATCCGCTCGCGCATCCCGTTCCTGTTCGACGGCGTGCTGCCCGATTTCAGCATCGGGACCGCAGACGGCGCAAGCTGCGCCCCGGCCCTCGCAAATGTCGTGACGGATATCTGCGGCACGGCAGAGGGTTATACGGCGATCCTCAACGGCCGCTTCAAGGGCGGCTGGACTACGCGACACTACGGCCGCCCGGCCGAGGGCCTCCACGCGATCCAGATGGAACTGGCGCAGTCCACCTATCTTGCGACCGAAAGCCCGCCCTTCGCCTACGATGCGGCCCGCGCCGACCGGCTCCGCCCCGTGCTCGCCCGGATCCTCGCCGCCCTCGAAACCCTCGCCCCGGAGCTTGCCCCATGACCGACCGCACCCCCGGCCCCCGCCACAACCAGCGCATCGTGCTGCCCCCGACCGGCCCCGAGCGCAGCGCGAAAAGCTGGGCGACCGAGGCCGCGCTGCGCATGCTGATGAACAACCTGCACCCCGATGTCGCGGAAAACCCGCATGATCTCGTGGTCTATGGCGGGATCGGCCGCGCGGCCCGCACCTGGGACGATTTCGACCGCATCGTCGCATCCCTGCGCGACCTCGAGGATGACGAGACGCTCCTCGTGCAATCGGGCAGGCCCGTCGGCATCTTTCGCACCCACCCCGACGCCCCCCGCGTGCTGATCGCCAATTCCAACCTCGTCCCGCACTGGGCGACGTGGGACCACTTCAACGATCTCGACCGCCGGGGCCTGATGATGTACGGCCAGATGACGGCCGGCAGCTGGATCTACATTGGCACGCAAGGGATCGTGCAGGGCACCTACGAAACCTTCGCCGAGGCCGGGCGCCAGCACTACGGCGGCGACCTCCGGGGCCGCTGGATCCTGACGGCGGGGCTTGGCGGGATGGGCGGGGCGCAGCCGCTCGCAGCCGTGATGGCCGGCGCCTCGTGCCTTGCGGTCGAATGCGACGAGAGCCGGATCGATTTCCGCATCCGCACCCGCTATCTCGACGCCAAGGCGCAAAGCCTCGACGAGGCGCTCGCCATGATCGCCCGCTGGACGGCTGCGGGCGAGGCACGCTCGGTCGGCCTTCTGGGCAATGCCGCGGATATCTTTCCCGCCCTCGTGCAGCGTATGAGGGAAACCGGGCAAGGCCCCGATATCGTGACGGATCAGACCAGCGCGCACGATCCGCTCCACGGTTATCTGCCGCAGGGCTGGACCCTGGCCGACTGGCGCGCCGCGCAGGAAACCGACCCGGCACGGGTCGAGGCCGCCGCCCGCGCGAGCATGCGCATCCATGTCGCGGCCATGGTCGATTTCTGGAACGCCGGCGTGCCGACGCTCGATTACGGCAACAACATCCGCCAGGTCGCCCGCGAGGAAGGGCTCGAGAACGCCTTCGCCTTCCCCGGCTTCGTGCCCGCCTATATCCGCCCGCTCTTCTGCCGCGGGATCGGCCCGTTCCGCTGGGTCGCGCTCTCGGGTGATCCGGCCGACATCCACGCCACCGACGCGGCGATGAAGCGGCTCTTCCCGGACAACGCCCATCTGCACCGCTGGCTCGACATGGCCGCCGAGCGCATCGCCTTCCAGGGCCTGCCGGCGCGCATCTGCTGGATAGGCCTTGGCGAGCGGCACCGGGCGGGCCTCATGTTCAACGAGATGGTCGCCTCCGGCGCGCTCAAGGCCCCGATCGTCATCGGCCGCGACCATCTCGACTCGGGCTCCGTCGCGAGCCCCAACCGCGAGACCGAGGCGATGCGCGACGGGTCGGACGCGGTGAGCGACTGGCCGCTGCTCAACGCGCTCCTCAACACCGCCTCGGGCGCGACATGGGTCAGCCTGCATCACGGCGGCGGTGTCGGCATGGGCTTCAGCCAGCATGCCGGCATGGTCGTCGTCGCCGACGGCACGCCCGAGGCCGCGCGCCGGCTCGCGCGCGTGCTCTGGAACGATCCCGCGACCGGGGTCATGCGCCACGCCGATGCCGGTTACCCCGAGGCGCTCGAGGCCGCGCGCGCCCATGCGCTCCGCCTGCCGGCACTAACCTGAGGCCGCAACTGCCGCGCCCGGCTCCCCTGCGGCTTCACTGTTCCCCAAATACTCATCCTCGTCTTGGCATCGCCACGACCGGGCCGGCCGCCGGGGTCACGGCGGCCATCGGCTCTCCATCCGCCGCACTGTGCCCCTGATGAAACGCCCCGGCCCGCGCCGCATCATGCCGGGCGAGATTGCGCAGCCACGCGGCCACCGCCACGCGCACGCCCCGGTCCGCGTCGTCCAGACAGCCCGCCGCCCAGCCCAGCACCCGCTCGCGCACCGCAAGATCCGCGGGTTTGGGGTGGTTCATCTTGGCCCAGGGCAGCGTCATCACCAGCACCGCACGGCGGGTCCAGGGGTTGGGATGCCGCGTCCAGCGCGCCACATCCTCGAGCCGCGCCGGATCCGCGACGAGGCGCTTTTGCCCCGCGATGCTGGCGGCATCGGCCACTGCCGCGCCCTCGAACCCCTCGGCCCAGTCCGCGATCAGCGCCCAGGCGCCGCTGTCGTCGGGCCGGATCCGCGCCTGCGTCAAGAGCTTGGCCGCCGCCAGCATCGCCTCGTGCACGCCCGTCTGCCAGAGCGCGCCGGCGAGGGCGAGCCGGTCCTCGAGCGTGAGCGCCGCGCGCCAGTCGGCGACAAGGCCGTCGATCGCCGGCCCCGGCGCGCCGAGATAGGGCCGCGCGATCCCGTGACGGGCCGCCATCCCCGCCGCCCGGCCCGGATCCGCCGCAGCGCGCAGGGCATCCATGGCGGCCCCGGGCGTCACCGCCGGATCTCGAACCGCACCCGGCCGACCGGCACGCCGAGGCGCGTGACGATGCCATCGTTGACGATGAGACCGTCCGGGCGGGCGTAGATCACATCCTCGAACCCCAGCCGCGTCACAGCCGTCTGCGAGCGGAAATCGGCCAGATAGCTCAGGCGCACGATCCCGCCGTCCTCGACCACGGTGGCGGTGCCCACGGTATCCTCGCGCCGCCCGGTCCAGCGGCCCGGCCCGGCCCGGTCGAAGACCCAGGTCAGGCGATCCTGCTGGCCGTCGTCATAGACGAAATCCTCGACCACCGTGAGCCGGTCCCCGCGCAGCGTCCCGTTCAGCCGCGCGGTGAACCGCCGCTCGATCCCGGTGATGTCGCGGAACACACCCGCGCCGGTCGAGCGCCCGAGGAAGGCACCGTCGAGCGTGACGGGGACGCTGTCCCCGGTCGGGGCCGGCGGGACGGTCGCGCAGCCGGCGAGGGCGGCAAGGCAGAGGGCGAGGAAGCAGCGTCGCGGAAGGGTCATGATCGGGTCTCCTTTGCTGCAATAGCTAGACCGCGCGGCGCTGCGGGCGAGATGGCCCGGATCTTCATGCCGAACCGGGAACTATCGGGTTCAATCACTCGACAGTCACGGATTTCGCCAGATTTCGCGGTTGATCCACATCGGTCCCCTTGGCCACTGCGCAGTGATAGGCCAGAAGCTGCGCGGGCACGGCGTAGACCATGGGCGCCAGCAGCGCCGGCATCTCGGGCAGGGCGATGGACCGCCAGACACCGGCGCCCGCCTCGGCGATGCCGGCGGCATCGGAAATCAGCACGACCCGGCCGTGGCGGGCCATCACCTCTTGCATGTTCGATACGGTTTTCTCGAACAGCGCATCGCGCGGGGCAAAGACGACGACCGGCACCGCGGCATCGACCAGCGCGATGGGCCCATGCTTGAGTTCGCCCGAGGGATAGCCTTCGGCGTGGATGTAGCTGAGTTCCTTGAGCTTGAGCGCCCCTTCGAGCGCCAGCGGGAACATCGGCCCGCGCCCGAGGAACAGAACGTCGCGCGCCCGCGCCACCTCGGCCGCAACCTCCGCCACGGCGGGGCCGAGCGCGAGGGCATGGTTCATCAGCCCAGGCAACTGGCCGAGCGCCGCGAGATGCCCCGCCAGCGCCGCGCCGTCGAGCCGCCCGCGGTCCGCCGCGGCCTTGAGCGCCATCAGCGCCAGCACCGTAAGCTGCCCGGTAAAGCCCTTGGTCGAGGCCACCGATACCTCCACCCCCGCGAGGATCGGCAGGGCGACATCGGACAGCCGCGCGATGGAGGATGTCGGCACATTGACCACCGACACCACCCGGGCCACCTTGCCCTGCACATGGTGCAGCGCGGCGAGCGTGTCGGCGGTTTCGCCCGACTGGCTGATGAACACGGCCCATGACCGGGGCGACAGGACCGGGTCGCGGTAGCGGAATTCCGAGGCGATATCGACATCGCAGGGCAGGCCCGCGATCCCCTCGAACCAGTATTTCGCGACCTGCGCGGCCAGGTTCGCCGTGCCGCAGCCGACCAGCACGAGCCGGTCCACACCGGCGAAGTCGAGCCCCTCGGGCAGGCGGATCGCGCTGCGGTCGATGGCGACGTAGTGCTTGAGCGCGCCGGCGACGACAACGGGTTGTTCGGCGATTTCCTTGGCCATGAAATGGCGATGGCCGCCCTTGTCCACCTGCGCAGCCCCGGTGTCGAGCCGCATCTCGGGCCGGTTGGCCAGGCGGCCGGCGGCGTCGTAGATCACCGCGCCGGCCCGCGTGATCTCGGCCCGGTCGCCTTCCTCGAGATAGGTGATCCGGTCGGTCATCGGGGCGAGCGCGATGGCGTCCGAGCCGACGAACATCTCGCCCGTCCCGTGCCCGATGGCCAGCGGGCTGCCCTTGCGGGCGGCGATCATCAGATCGTCCTCGCCCTCGAAGAGAAAGCACAAGGCAAAGGCCCCGCGCAGCCTGTCCACCGTCGCCGCCGCCGCCTCGCGGGCCGTCATCCCGCCATCCATGAAGCGGCGAACCAGCAGGGCGACGGTCTCGGTATCGGTCTCGCTTTCGGCCGGATAGCCGGCCGCAGACAGGTCCGCGCGCAACTCGCGGAAATTCTCGATGATCCCGTTGTGCACCACCGCGACGGGCCCCGACCGGTGCGGATGCGCATTGGTGACGGTCGCCGCGCCATGGGTCGCCCAGCGGGTATGGCCGATCCCCGCCTTGCCCGCGAGCGGATCGTGCACCAGAAGGTCCGACAGGTTGATGAGCTTGCCGACCGCCCGCCGCCGGTCGAGCCGGCCGTGGTTGACGGTGGCGATGCCCGCGCTGTCATAGCCGCGGTATTCGAGCCGCTTGAGCGCCTCGACCAGCAGTGGCGCGACCTCGTTATTGCCCAGAACGCCAATGATGCCGCACATCTCACGCCCCCCTTGCGGCGCGCAGCCGCGCAAAGATCCGGGCGGCGAGGCCGGGCTTGACCACCTGCCGCGCCCGCGCGACCGCCAGCGCATCCGGCGCCACATCGGCGGTGATGACAGACCCGCTGGCCGTCATCGCGCCCGCGCCGATCCGCACCGGCGCGACCAGCATCGTATCCGATCCGATGAAGGCGCGCGCGCCGATTTCGGTGCGATGCTTGGACACGCCGTCGTAATTGCAGGTGACCGTTCCGGCGCCGATGTTCGCATGCTCGCCCACATGGGCATCGCCGATATAGGTCAGATGCCCGACCTTCGCGCCTTCGTCGAGGATGGCGTTCTTGATCTCGACGAAATTGCCGACATGCACATCCTCGGCGAGTTCCGCGCCGGGGCGCAGCCGGGCGAAGGGGCCGACGGTCGCGCCGCGGCTGACGTGGCAGCCCTCGAGATGGCAGAAGGCGCGGATCTCGGCCCCGGTTTCCACGGTCACGCCGGGCCCGAAGACGACATGCGGGCCGATCACGGCATCGCGGCCGATGGCGGTGTCCTGCGCGAAATAGACGGTTCCGGGGTCGGTCATCGTCACGCCCGTGTCCAGCATCGCGGCGCGCATGCGCGCCTGGAACGCCGCCTCGGCCGCCGCAAGCTCGGCCCGCGTGTTGATGCCCAGCGTCTCGGCCATCGCGCAGCGCACCACGCCCGCCCGCAGCCCTTCGGCGCGGGCGAGGGCGATCACATCCGTAAGGTAGTATTCGCCCGCAGCATTGGCCTTGCCCACCGCGCCGGCAAGCCGCAGCAGCGTCGCGGCATCGGCCGCCATGACGCCGGAATTGCACAGCTCGATCGCCAAGTCCTCGGGCGATGCGTCCTTCGCCTCGACGATCCCCAGAAGGTCGTCGCCGCTTGCGACAAGCCGGCCATAGCGCCCCGGATCGGGTGTCTCGAACCCCAGCACCACCACGTCGAACCGCGCCCGCGCCTCGGTCAGGGCCGCGAGCGTCTCGATTGTGATGAAAGGCGTATCGCCGTAGAGCACCACCGCATCGCCCGCAAAGCCCGCCAGCGCCGGGCCGGCCTGCAGGACGGCATGGGCCGTGCCCTCCTGCGGCTCCTGCACCGCGACGACCGCGTCGGGGTCGAACCGGCGGACGGCCGCCGTCACCTGCGCCGCCTCGTGCCCGGCCACGACGACGACCCTTTCGGGTTCGAGCGCGCGGCCGGCCGCGAGCGCATGGGCCAGCATCGGCACCCCGCCGAGCGGGTGCAGCACCTTGGGCAGGTCGGAATTCATCCGCGTCCCCTTGCCCGCCGCGAGCACGATCAGCGCCACCGGCATCGCGTTTCCCCTTCCCAAGCTGACCGCCCCGTTCTACCCGTGCGCCGGATGGCCGCAAGGGGGCGGCCTTCACGGATGCTGACACAACCTGTCGGCGCTAACGGGGGCGCCATGCGCACGGTGATCTTCGATCTGGACGGCACGCTGGCGGAAACCTCGGGCGATCTGCTGCATGCCGCCAATGCGGTGTTCGCGGCCGAGGGGCATGGCGCGCCGCTGACCGCCGCGGACGCCCGCACGGCAATGACCGGCGGGCGGGCGATGCTGCGGCTCGGGTCGGACCGGCTCGGGCTCGGCTGGGGCGATGCGGATCTCACGCTGCGCTATGCGGCACTCGTCGATGTCTATGCCGATGCCATCGCGGTGCATACGCGCCTCTATCCCGGTGCGGCGGCGGCGGTCGAGCGGCTGCGGGCGGGCGGGACGGCGGTCGGCATCTGCACCAACAAGCCGGCGTTTCTGGCCGAACGGCTGATGTCCGCGCTTGGCGTGCGCGCGCTGTTCGCAAGCCTCGTGGGGGGCGACACGCTGGCGGTGCGCAAGCCCGATCCGGCGCCGCTCCGCCTCGCGCTGGCGCAGGCAGGGGGGCCGGATGCGCGCGGGATCATGGTGGGCGACACGCTGACCGACCGGGCGGCGGCGCGCAATGCCGGCATCCCGGCGGTCCTCGTGACCTTCGGCGCCGAGGCGGGCGCGGTCGCCGGCCATGCGCCCGAGGCGCTGATCGACCATTTCGACGATCTCGACGCGGCGCTGGCGCGGCTCTGGCCATGACCGAGGTGTTCACCGGCAGCTTCACCCGGCAGGAGCCGATCCCCGAGGACGGGATCGCGGCGGCGGTGGCGGTGATGCGCGCAGGCCGGCTGCACCGCTACAACGCCGCGCCGGGCGAGACCGATCCGGTATCGCTCTTCGAGGCCGAATTCGCCGCCTTCACCGGGGCGCGCCACGCGCTCGCCGTCGCATCGGGCGGGGCGGCGATGCGGCTGGCGCTGATGGCGCTCGGGGCGGGGCCGGGGGTTCGGGTGCTCTCGAACGCCTTCACGCTCGCACCTGTGCCGGGGGCGATCGCGGCGGTCGGGGCCGAGGCGGTGTTCGTCGAGACCGCGCCGGATCTGACCATCGCGCTCGACGATCTGGCGGCGCAGGTGGCGGCGAGCGGGGCGCGGCTGCTGCTGCTGTCGCACATGCGCGGGCATATCGCGGACATGGACGCGCTGATGGCGATCTGCACCGCGAGAGGCGTGACGGTGATCGAGGATTGCGCCCATACCATGGGCGCGGCCTGGCGCGGCGTGCCTTCGGGGCGGCACGGGGCGGTGGCCTGCTATTCGACGCAGAGCTACAAGCATCTCAATTCGGGCGAGGGCGGGATCATCACCACCGACGACGATGCGCTGATGGCGCAGATGGTGTTGCTGTCGGGGTCTTACATGCTCTATGACCGCCATCGCGCCGCGCCGCCGCCCGCGGCCTATGACGATCTGCGCTGGACGGTGCCGAATGTCTCGTCGCGGATGGATGCGCTGCGCGCGGCCGTGCTGCGCGCGCAGCTCCCGCTGCTGCCCGATCGCGTGCGGCGGTGGAATGCGCTCTACGGCGCCGTCGAGGCCGGGCTGCGCGCGGCGGCGGGGATCGGGACGATCCCGCGCGGGCAGGGCGAGGCCTATGTCGGCTCGTCCATCCAGTTCCGCCTGCCGGGGCGGGACGGCGCCGCGATCGAGCGCTTCCTCGCCCGCTGCCTCGCGCGCGGGGTGGAACTCAAGTGGTTCGGCCGCGCCGAGCCGCAGGGCTTTACCTCGCGCGTCGATCACTGGCGCTTTGCCGACCCGCCGGCCCTGCCGCGCACGCAGGCCGCGCTCGCCGCGCTGATCGACATGCGCCTGCCGCTCACCTTCACCGAGGCCGATGCCGCCCTGATCGCGCGGATCATCGCCGACGAGGCGGGGCGCGACGGCGCGGCGCCGCCGGTGGCGCGGGCAGCGGACTAGGCGGGCATGGGTCGTGCGGCGCCATGTCTGAGCAAAAGAATCGGGTTTGACAGGGCAAAGCATTTTTGTCAGGTTTGGCGGGCAACGGCCCCGCCAGCCGGCCCGACCGGCGCGCCAGCGGCCCCAGACCCAAGGACTTGCGCCGATGACGATGCACCCCACGACCGGATGGACCACGCCGCCGCCTGCACCGCCGATCCACGACGCCACCGCCCTGACCGAAGGCGGCCCGCTGGCGCAGATCGCGCTGCACGGGCAGGTCTATACCCTGCGCATCACGCGGGCGGGCAAGCTGATCCTGACCAAATAGGCGCGGCGCGCCCTCCGGTGGACAGCCGCCGCCCGGCATGCGACGGTCAGCCCCTGCACCGAAGGGGGCCGAGCATGTACAGCACCATCCTGATCCCGGTGGCCTTCGACACCGACGAGACGCCGGAAGCCGCCCTGCGCGTCGCGGTGCGGCTCGCGGCCGAGGGGGCGCGCGTGACGCTGCTGCATGTCATGCAGGATGCGCCGCGCTATGCGCTCGACTACCTGCCGCAGGGCTGGTCGGGCAATGTCGAGGCGACGCTGCGCGCCGAACTCGCCCGCTGGGCCGATGTGTTCGGCCCTCCGGGGACGGCGGTCGAGATCCGCCACGGGCAGCCGGCGCGCGAGATCCTCGCCTTCGCCGAGGCCGAGGGGGTGGACTGCATCATCATCGCCGGCCACCGCCCCGGCCTGCGCGACCGCCTGCTGGGCGGGGTGGCGACCAAGGTCGTCCAGCGCGCGCGTTGCGCCGTGCATGTGATGCGCTGATCGCCCGGCCGCGGCGCGGGGCGGCGAGCCCCGGGGCGCTGCCCCGGACCCCGGGATATTTGTGCCAGCCTGAAGGGGGGCGGTGCGCGCGGTGCCGGCGGCTCAGCCGATCACGCGCGCGAGCAGCGCCTGCCAGTTGCGCCAGCAGATGCGGTCGATCAGATCGTCGCCGAAGCCGGCCGCGCGCATTGCGGTGACGAGCGCCTGAAGCCCTGCCGCAGAGCCGATCGCCGCCGGCATGAGCGCGCCGTCGAGATCGGAGCCGAGCGCGACGCCCGCCTCGCCGAGGCGATCGAGAAGATGGGCGAGATGCTGCACCACGAGGTCGAGGCCGGTGTCGCGGCTGCGCCGGCCGTCCGGGCGCAGGAACTGCACCGCGAGGTTGAGCCCGACGAGGCCGCCCGATTCGGCGATGGCGTCGATCTGCCGGTCGGTGAGGTTGCGCGCGGAAGGGCAGATCGCATGCGCCCCCGAATGCGTCGCCACGAGCGGTGCGCCGGCCATGGCCGCGACATCCCAGAACCCCGCCTCGTTGAGGTGGCTCAGGTCGACGAGGATGCGCAGGCGATGGCAGGCCGCGACCAGATCGCGCCCGGCCTCGGTCAGGCCCGGCCCGGTGTCGGGCGAGGCGGGATGGGCGAACGGCACGCCATGGCCGAAGATGTTGGGCCGCGACCAGACCGGGCCGAGCGAACGCAGGCCAGCGGCATGGAGGATGTCGAGTTCCTCCAGCCCCGGCCCGATCCCCTCGGCGCCCTCGAGATGCATGACCGCCGCGATCGCGCCGGCCGCCCGTGCCGCCGCCACATCCGCCGCCGACAGGCAGAGCCGCAGCGCCGCAGGGTCGGCCGCGGCCATCCGGCGCAGCGTGGCCGCCATCTGCAGCGTCGGGGCGCGCCCCGCATCGGGGGCGAGCGGCCTCATCGCCCGCCCGCCGCCGCCCGGCACCCAGATCGCAAACAGGCCGCCGGCAAAGCCGCCCGCGCGGCATTTGGCGAGGTCCACCGCGCCCTCGCGCCCGGCAAAGAACCCCGCCCCCGCGCGGTCGCCTGCGCCCCACAGATGGGCGAGCAGGTCGTTGTGCCCGTCGAACACGGGTTGGGGCGGCAGGGGGGGCAGGCCGAGGTCGCGCATCGCGCGATGCTAGGGCCGGCCCAGCGCCGGGGCAAGCGCCCGCCGCTGTCCCCCACAGGGCGCTTGATGTTGTGGCCGGCGTTTCCCCCTACCCAGCCGCTCGCGGTCCCCCTATAGTGCCTGCGGTAGCGGCCCCCTTGCGGCAGATCGGGCGGCCCGAGGGAGGATGCCCATGCGCTGTCCGTTCTGCGGCAACATCGACACCCAGGTGAAGGACAGCCGCCCGGCCGAGGATCACGTCTCGATCCGGCGTCGGCGGTTCTGCCCGGCCTGCGGCGGGCGGTTCACGACCTATGAACGGGTGCAGTTGCGCGATCTCGTCGTCATCAAATCCTCGGGCCGGCGCGAGGATTTCGACCGCAGCAAGCTCGAGCGGTCGATCCGCATCGCTCTCCAGAAGCGGCCCATCGAGCCCGAGCGGGTGGACCAGATGATCAGCGGCATCGTGCGGCGGCTCGAATCGCTCGGCGATACTGACATACCCTCGAAGGTGATCGGCGAGATCGTGATGGAAAGCCTCGCCCGGATCGATACCGTGGCCTATGTGCGCTTTGCCAGCGTCTACAAGAATTTCCAGGCGGCCGACGATTTCGACCGCTTCGTGTCCGAACTCCGGCCCATGCCCAAGGAAGAGGAGTAGGCGCCCCTTGCGCGCGCGCCGGACGGAACGGCGGGTGCCGCCGGGCGCGCCGGTGCCCGAGCGGATGCGGCGCACCGCAGGAGCGGAGGCAAACCGGGGCGGCGGCGGTGCGGCCGCCCCCGAACGAGGCGGTCAATGGCATGTCGCAGGCTGATCCCGAGACCGATGCGGCGCATATGCGCCATGCGCTCGGGCTGGGGGCGCGGGGGCTCGGGCTGACCTGGCCGAACCCGGCGGTCGGCTGCGTGATCCTGGCCGGGGGGCGGGTGGTCGGGCGCGGCTGGACGCAGCCGGGCGGCCGGCCGCATGCCGAGGCCATGGCGCTGGCGCAGGCCGGGGCGCAGGCGCAGGGCGCCACGGCCTATGTCACGCTCGAGCCCTGCGCCCATCACGGCCGCACGCCGCCCTGCGCCGATGCGCTGGTCGCGGCGGGGCTTGCGCGGGTGGTCACCGGCACGACCGACCCCGACCCGCGGGTGGCCGGGCGCGGGCATGCCATCCTGCGCGCGGGCGGCGTGGCGGTGACCGAGGGCGTGCTGCGCGCCGAGGCCGAGGCGGCCAATGCCGGCTTCTTTGCCCGCATCCGCGCCGGCCGGCCGATGGTGACGCTCAAGCTCGCGCTCAGCCTCGACGGGCGGATCGCCAATGCCGCCGGCGCCGCGCGCTGGATCACCGGACCCGAGGCGCGGCGCATGGTGCATGCGCTGCGCGCGCGGCACGATGCGGTGATGGTGGGGATCGGCACGGCGCTGGCCGACGACCCCGACCTGACGGTGCGCGACCTCGGCATGGCGCGGCAGCTGGTGCGGGTGGTGCTGGATACACGTGCGCGCCTTCCCGCGGGCTCGCATCTGGCGCGCACGGCAAGGGCGGTGCCGGTCTGGCTCGTGCATGGCGCGGGGGCGGTGCCCGATCCGGCGCTGACCGCGGCCGGCGTGCGGCCGCTGGCCGCCGCGGCCGCCGGCGGGCGGATCGATCCGGCGGACGCGCTCGCCCGGCTCGGGGGCGAGGGCCTGACGCGGGTGTTCTGCGAGGGCGGCGGGCAGGTCGCCGCCGCGCTGCTCGCAGCCGGGCTGGTGGACGAGATCGTCGCCTTCACCGGCGGCCATGCCTTCGGCGCGGGCGGCACCCCGTCGCTCGGCCCGCTGGCGGCGGCGACCACGCTGCCCGACCCGCCCGACTGGCGGCTGATCGAGACCCGCCCGGTCGGGCGCGATGTGCTGCACCGCTGGCGGCGGGGCTGACGGCGGCCCGTCTCATGCCCTGAAAGATCCTCGGGGGGGGCGGGGGGGAGCGCCGCCGGGCCGAGGGTGGCGGAATGGCCCGCCGCGCGCCTATCGCCAGGCGATGCCGATGCTCGCGGCGAGCCCCTGCGCCTTGGCCAGAAGCCGCAGCCCGGGCCCCTGCGCCGCCGTGCCCGCGGCCAGCCGCTCGACCGCGACCTCGGGCGGGCAGGGCAGGCCGCTGACCGGATCGCGATAGCGCGGATAGGCGATGAGCGCGGCATGGGCAAAGGCGGCGAGGGTCGGCCGCGCGGTCCGCCGCGCCGGCACCGGGCCGAGGTCCGTGGTCAGGCCCCATCCGGCGTAAAAGGGCGCGCCGAGGCACGTGACCGGGATGCCCCGCAGCAGCGCCTCGAACCCGAGGGTCGAGGTCATCGTCCAGACCGCATCGGCAAGCGCCAGCGCGGCCAGCGCATCGACCCCGCCGAGCGTCGCATCCGCCAGCCCCGCCACGTCGCCGACCGCGCCGGGGCGCAGCCCGGCCTCGACATCCGGGTGCGGCTTCCAGAGGATCGCGGCCTCGGGGTTGGCGGCGCGCACCGCCTCGAGCAGCGCGCGGTTGGTGCGAACGGCGCCGGCGCCGCGCAGGATCGAGGCGTCGTTCTCGACCTGCCCGGGCACGAGGACCCGGCGGCGGCCCGTCAGCGCCCCGGGCAGGGCCGGGGCCGGGCCGCTGAGGTTGTATTTCGTCACCCCCGCCGCGATCAGCGCCGCCACCAGCCGCGCCGCCCGCGCCTCGCCCCCCGGCGGCGGGCCGGCGGCGATCAGCGCCTCGAGGTCGCTCTCGCCCGCGGGATCGAAATAGATGCCGCGGGCATCGGCCACGAGGCTCAAGGGTGGGACGAGCCTTGCCCCGAGGCCGGCCGAGCGCAGGAACCCGTCCTCGATCCGGCGCACCTGCACCGGGGCGGGGGCGGGGAAGGGCGTCGTGCCCCAGACGAGCACGTCGCGGCCCGCCGCCGCCGCCCGGCGCACCGCTGCCGCCCCGGTCGGCGCGAAGCGCAAGCGGCGGTGCCGGCCGTAGAAGGCCTGCAGCGGCCCGCGCTTCCACAGCCGCGCGCCGGCCGCGACATGGCCGCGCCCGTCCTCGCGCCAGGCGCGGGTCTCGGCCTCGAGCTGGTCGAGCGCCGCCTCGAAGGAACAGAGCCGGTCGCGGCAGGGGTCGTACCAGGTCGGGGCGAGGATCATCGCCGCGGCGAAAAGCTGCGCCCGCGTCAGCCGGCGCCCGCGGCGCGCAAGCGGCCCCGCGCGGTCGTCGGTCAGGCCCCAGCCGGCATAGAAGGGGCGGCCGAACACCACCGGGCGATGGCCGGCAAGGATCGCCTCGAACCCCATCTGCGACGAAAGGGTATAGACCGCGACGGCGCCCTCGAGCGCGGCCTGCGGGGCGAGCGGCGCCGCGAGCAGGGCCACCCGCCCGCCCGCATCGGCAGGGCCGTAATGCCCGTCCCGCAGGCCGGCGGCGGTTTCGGGATGGCTGCGGATCAGGATGCGGGCATGGGGATGTTCCTCCAGCGCCGCGCCCAGCATGACCCTGAACATTCCCGCCCCGTCCTGCCCCCGCGGCCCGCCGTGGCGCACCGAGGCATCGCCCCGCGTCTGGTCGATGACAAGGACATAGCCCGGCTCGGGCGGCGGCGCCGCCGGATCGTGCTGGTTGTATTTCGACAGCTTCAGATGCGCGATCCGCGCCATGCCCGTCCGCGCGCGGTCGAGCAGCGCGGTATCGTCGAGCGGATGGCGGGCAAGCAGCGTCTCGAGCGCCGAGGGCGCATCGGCGTCGAAATGCACCCCGCCGGTGCGGTCGATCAGAAGGCCGAGCGGCGGATCGCCCGCCCGGCCGGGGCGAACCGAGCGCAGGAAGGCATCCTCGATCCGCACCAGCCGCGCGCCGCGCGCCGCCGCGATGCGCTCGCCGCGCGCGGCCAGCGGGCTGCGCCCCCAGACGCCGACCGGGTCATCGGGCCCCGGCCGGCCGAGCACCGGCGGCAGGCCCGCCAGCGTCAGGATGCGCCGCACCCGCCCGCGGAGCAGGCCCCCCGCAAAGCAGAAGAGCCGCCGAGGCGGCCCTTCGGGACGGCTGGGCGCCGGCACGCCCGTCAGCGCGCCAGAGTCGAGATCGACCCGGCCGCGGCGGTGGTGCCGGTGATCGCCGACAGCACCTTCTGGAACTGGGTGAACGGCGCCTCGGTCACATAGACCGTGTCGCCGTCGCGGATCACGAAATCGCGCGCCTGGAACATCCCCGTCGGCTGCGTGAGGTCGAGCACATAGACGAACCGCTGATCGCCGCGCAGATCGTCGCGCGCGAGCACGAGGTTGGCGATCTCGGCCGGCTCGTTGCGGAACACGAACACACCCGTCGGATCGGCGAAGTTGGTGTTGAGCCCGCCGACCTGCGCGATCGCCTCGATCGCGCTCAGCGTCTGGGTGTCGAAGGGCACCCGCGTCTGCGTGCCGGTCGCGCCGAGCGCGACGAAGGCGCGGCGGTCCTGCTCGACCACGATCCGGTCGCCGGGCCGCAGCGCGATGTCGAGCGCGGGGTTGTCCCACAGGTCCTGCAGCCAGATCTGGCCGGTCTGCCCGCCGCGGGTGACGCGCACCAGCGCCACCTCGGGCTGGATCGCCACCCCCCCGGCGCGGGCGATCATCGCCGTGAGCGTCCGGGTGGACCGCTCGATCGGATAGACGCCCTGGCCGCCGACCCCGCCCGAAACGCTGACCGTCGCGCCGTCGCCGGCCACGCGGCTCACGCGCACCTGGGGGTCGGGGGTCTGGGCGTCGAGCGCGCGGGCGATGGCGCTGCGCAGCCCCTCGACCGTCTGCCCGCCGGCCTTGAGCCGCCCGGCATAGGGGATGAAGACAAAGCCCTGCCCGTCGACCTGCACCTCCTCGAGCACCGAGACGCGCTCGCCCGCGGTGGACAAGAGCGGCTCGTCCCGCACGTTCTCGAACACCTGGATGGCGAGCACGTCGCCCGGGCTGATGATGTCCGACCCGATCAGCCCGGCGTTGCGGAAGGCCGAGGAGAACCCGAGCGCCGGGACGACGGCGGTCGCCCGTGTCACGCGGTCGTTCACCGTCACCACGAAGGCATCGCCCTGTTGGAGGACCGAGCCGGCGAAGATCTCGCGCTTGTTCGGGCCGGTGCGCGGCAGGCCGCAGGATGCCGCGATCGACAGGGCGGCAAGGATCGCCACGGCGCGTGCGCCGCGGTGGAAGGTCTTGGTCACGGTCGGGCTCCTGCTCTGGAGTGCCTCGGTTCTGGTTTTTGCGAGGCAGACTAGCGCAGAAACGGCGGCGTGATAAGCCCTTGGCCTATGTGACCAACCGCAACTGTTGCCGCGGGGCCGCGTTTCCCGAGCGCAGGGCATCATAGGGATCCTCGGGCGCGAGCATCATGTCCACCACCTGCCGCAGAAGCTCGCGCCGCCCGCGGGCGGAATAGAAGCCGCCCGCGACCTGGCTCGTCTCCAGCAGATAGGCGCGGAAGTCGCGATAGGCGCGGCTGTCGGGGCGCGTCGGGCGGGCGAAGAATTCCGCCAGCGGCTGGGCCGACACGAACTCGGCCTTGGCATAGACCGCGCGGCCGAAGACCTTGAGCGGCAGGCCGCGCCAGAGCACCTGCTGCGCTGCGGTGGAATTGACCGTGACGGCCGTGCGCGCATGGTTCAGAAGGCCGGCGAGCTTGCCGCCGCGCACGAAATGCACCCGGTGGGCGACCCCGGCCGCCTGCGCCAGCCGGCGCACCATGCGCCGGAGCGCAACCCGCCCGTCCTCGAGCGGATGGGCCTTGAAGACGAGGTGATGATGCGCCGGGGCGCCGGCCGCAAAGCCCTGCACGACGACGTCGAGGAACTGCGTCATCGTGGTGAACGGCGAATGCATCTGGAAACTGGCGTCGTGTTCCAGTTGCAGGAGCACCAGATGATAGGGAAAGCCGCCGCGCCGGATGCGCTGCGTGGCGACGAAGCGTTCGATCCGGTGGACCGGCATCAGGATCAGCCGCCGCACATACAGCGCGGCCTCCTGCGCCACCGTCAGCGCCCGGTGCGGGCGGAAGTTGCGATAGCTGCCGTTCCCCACCAGCACGAAGAGGTGGTAGAGCGCGCCGTAGAACACATGCTGGCGCATGTCGCCCCAGCGGGCGGGTGCGTCCGGCAGGTCCGGGTCCGAGGCGGCGAGCGCGGCGCGCATCTCGGCCAGCGGGGTTGTCATCAGCCGCGAATGGCCGTTCGTTCCGCCGCGTTCGTAGGTCACCCAATGCGGGCGCAGATAGCCTTCCTCGAACACATGGACGGTGATCCCGCGGTCGCGGGCGAGCGCGACGGCGGCGGCGTGGACCGGCCTTGTATCGCCGTAAAGCACGATATCGGTGATCGCGTGCCGGGCCAGAAGGTCGGCGCAGGCCGCCGGCCAGGTGTCGGCGCGGCCGCGATAGGGGAAGTAGGAGGCCGCATCGGGCCAGAACGCCTCATCGCCGCGGTTGAACCCGACGCGCCAGACCGCCGCGCCGGCTGCCCGCAGCATCGCGGCGAGCGCGGCGAAGAACGGCCCGTGCGGCCCCTGGAGCATCAGGAACCGGCGCCCGTGGCCTGGGGTCGTGTCGGGGCTGGGGGGCGGGCGTGTCATGGCGGGGGCCTGGACGAAATCGGATCGGGGCGAGTCTGGCGCTGTTTCCTTAACAGTCTCCTGCACGATCCGGGCACATTTGTGGCCGCGCCGGGCGCTGCCCTTGCAGCCCTGCCGCCTCGAAGCTAGGTCGGGGGGATCACAGGAGGGCGCCCCATGTTCACCGGCATCGTCACCGACATCGGCGAGGTTCTGGAAACCGAATTGGCGGGCGATCTGCGCGCGCGCATCGCCACGGGCTATGACGTTGCGCGCATCGACATCGGTGCCTCGATCGCCTGCGATGGCGTGTGCCTGACGGTGATCGCGCTCGGCACCGATCCGCGCCCGTGGTTCGATGTGCAGATCTCGGCCGAGACGGTGGCGCTGACCACGGCCGGAACCTGGCGCCCCGGCCGGCGGGTCAACCTCGAGCGCGCGCTGCGGGTGGGGGACGAGCTGGGCGGGCATATCGTGTCGGGCCATGTGGACGGTCTGGCGACGGTGATCGGCGTTGCGCCCGAGGGGGCGAGCCTGCGCGTGACCTTCCGCGCCCCGGCGCATCTGGCCGGGTTCATCGCGCCCAAGGGATCGGTCGCGCTCAACGGCACGTCGCTGACGGTCAACGCGGTCGAGGGCGCGGATTTCGGCGTCAACCTGATCCCGCATACGCAGGCGGTCACGACATGGGGCAGTGTCGCGCCCGGCGATGCGGTGAACCTCGAGATCGACACGATGGCGCGCTATGTCGCGCGGCTGCGGGACTGGGCCGCGGCCTGATCGGGGCGCGTGCTCATCCGGTCCGCGGGCGCGACTGACCTTGCGTCAACCGCGCCCGGCCGCGGCGAAACAACGTTGCGCCGCGGCCCTGCGCGTGAAACCCTTCGGGCGTGAGACCGGCCGCCGCTGCCCGGTTGCCGCAAAATTCCTTGGGGGAGGAAAGCGATGTTCAAACACGGGATTCTGCTGGTCGCCGCGACCGTCTGGATATCGTCCGCGCCCGGTCACGCGGCGCCGGCGGCAAGCATCTATTCGAGCCTTTTCGTGCTCGGCGACAGCCTGAGCGATCCGGGCAATCTCTATGAGCTGAGCCGGAACACGATCCCGGCCTCGCCGCCCTATTTCGAGGGGCGCTTTTCCGACGGGCCGGTCTGGGCGGAGTATGTCGCGCAGGACTTTGCCGCGCGCGGCAAGCCGGTCGTCAACCTTGCCGTCGGCGGCGCCAAGGCGGTGGCCGACAGCGACGGAATTCCCGATCTCGACCTGCAGATCGGCCAGTTCGCGGCGCCGTTCGTCGGGGATGCCCTGCGCGGCCTGATGGGGCCCAAGCCGGTCCTGTCGCTGCTGGTCGGGGCCAACGACATGTTCGCGGCGGTGCGCAATGCCGCGGCCGCGCCGGATCCGGTCGCCGCGATCGCCGGCGCGGCGGCGGGCGTTGCGGCCAGCGTCGGGGCCGACCTGCGGGCGCTCGGCGCGCTCGGCTTCAAGGATTTCGTGCTCTGGTCGCTGCCCGATCTCGGAACGACTCCGCTGCTGGCAAAGCTTGCCCCGGCCGGGGTCGCGCCGCTGGGCACGCTGGCCGCCGTCAGCTTCAACGCGCAGCTTGCCGCGATCGCCGGCGATCTGCGCGGCGAGGGGTATGGGGTGGTCGAGATCGACCTTTTCGGCATCCTCGCGGGGTTCATCGCCGATCCGGGGCGGTTCGGGTTCCTCGACGTCGATCTGCCCTGCGTGTTCCCGAGCGCCGAGGCCGCTGCGCTGTTCGGTCAGCCGCAGGTCTGCGATCAGGCGACGGCCGGCCGGCTGTTCTTCGACGATGTGCATCCGAACGGGCGCGCGCATGCCATTGTCGCCGATGTGTTCCGCACGCAGGCGGCGGCGCCGGTGCCGCTCCCGGCGGCCGGGTTCCTGCTGATCGGGGCGCTCGGCGGGCTGGTGCTCGTGCGGCGGGCGCGGCGCGGCTGACCCGCCCGGCGCGGCTGCGGCCCGCGGCCCCTCTGGCCTTCGCCGACCGCCCGCGCTAAGTGCCCCGCACGTGAGGGGAGCGCCGCCGATGACCGAGACCGACCGGACCGACTACAGCGATGCCATCTCGTCGGTCGAGGACATCATCGAGGATGCGCGCAACGGGCGCATGTTCATCCTCGTCGATCACGAGGACCGCGAGAACGAGGGCGATCTCGTCATCCCGGCACAGATGGCCACGCCGCAGGCGATCAACTTCATGGCGATGCACGGGCGCGGACTGATCTGCCTGGCGCTGCCCGGCGCACGGATCGACGCGCTCGGCCTGCCGCTGATGAGCCCCAAGAACTCCAGCCGGCACGAAACCGCCTTCACCCTGTCGATCGAGGCGCGCGAAGGGGTGACGACCGGCATCTCGGCCCATGACCGCGCCCGCACCATCAGCGTCGCCATCGACCCGACGCGCGGCGCGGCCGATATCGCCACCCCCGGCCATGTCTTTCCCCTGCGCGCCCGCGACGGCGGCGTTCTGGTGCGGGCGGGCCATACCGAGGCGGCGGTGGATGTGGCGCGGCTGGCCGGGCTCAACCCTTCGGGCGTGATCTGCGAGATCATGAACGAGGACGGATCCATGGCCCGGCTGCCCGACCTCGTCGCCTTCGCCCAGCGGCACGGCCTTCGGATCGGCACGATCAGCGACCTGATCGCCTATCGCCGGCGGCACGACAATCTGGTGAAGGAAACCCGGGTTGCGCGCGTGGCCTCGGCGCATGGCGGCGACTGGCTGATGCGCACCTTCGTGGACGAGTTGCAGGGTGCCGAACATGTCGTGCTGAGCAAGGGCGACATCACCACGCCCGATCCGGTGCTGGTGCGGATGCATGCGCTCGAGCCGCTGCACGACGTGCTCGGCATCGGCCGGGCGGGCGCGCCCGAACTGCCCGCGGCGATGCGGCTGATCGCGGCCGAGGGGCGCGGGGTGGTGGTGCTGCTGCGCGATCTGACGATGAAGCTGGTGCAGGGCGACGAGGCCTCGCCGGCGACGCTGCGGCAATACGGGGTGGGGGCGCAGATTCTCTCGGCGCTCGGCCTGTCGCGCATCATCCTCGTGACCAACTCGGCCGCGCCGAAGGTCGTCGGGCTCGAGGCCTATGACCTCGCCATCGTCGGCACCCGCCCCATCCCGAAGGACTGATCCCATGGCCATCGCCGAAACCCACCATGCCCTGCCGCTGCCGACCTTCGAGCGGCCGGTGAAGCTGCTTTTCGTCGTTGCGCCCTATTACCGCGACATCGCCGACAATCTCGTGGCCGGCGCGCGGGCGGTGGCGGCGCGGGCGGGGGCCGAGGCCGAGGTGGTCGAGGTGCCCGGCGCGCTCGAGGTGCCGCAGGCGGTGGCGATGGCGATGCGGATGGCGAACTACGACGGGTTCGTTGCGCTCGGCTGCGTGATCCGGGGCGAGACGACGCATTACGACACGGTGTGCAACGACAGCTCGCACGCGCTCATGCTGCTGGGGCTGCAGGGCGGGTGCATCGGCAACGGGATCCTGACGGTGGAGAACCGCGATCAGGCCGCGGTTCGGGCCGATCCGGCCGGGCAGGACAAGGGCGGCGGTGCTGCGGCGGCGGCGCTGCACCTTGTCGCGCTGGCGCGGCGCTGGTCGCGGGCGACCAAGGGCATGGGGTTCCGCCCCGGCGCCACCCCCGGCCCGTCCGACGTGATCGAGGTCGCGTGATGGCCGCCCCCCGTCTCGAGGACAAGCGGCGCGCGAAATCGGCGGCACGGCTTTATGCCGTGCAGGCGCTGTTCCAGATGGAGGCATCGGGCCAGACTGCCGAGACGGTCGCGGCCGAGTTCGAGACCCACCGCTTCGGCATGAGCTATGACGATGTGGAGATGCCCGAGGGCGATCCGGCCCATTTCCGCCTGCTTATCGGGGCTGCGGTCAACAACCAGGCGTCGATCGACCAGTTGACCGACCGCGCCCTC
Source organism: Gemmobacter sp. (assembly GCA_046292445.1). Classification (GTDB taxonomy): domain Bacteria; phylum Pseudomonadota; class Alphaproteobacteria; order Rhodobacterales; family Rhodobacteraceae; genus CALIZF01. The sequence goes on along the minus strand of JBKBQT010000023.1, from coordinate 6,303 downwards.
GTCGCCGCATGGCCGATCGGGCGGATCGACCCGGTGCTGCGCGCGCTGTTCCGCGCCGCGGGCGCCGAGATGCTGGGCGCAACGCCGCCGAAGGTCGTCATCACCGAATTCGTCGATGTCGCGCGGGCGTTTTTTCCCGAGGGCAGGGAGCCGTCGTTCGTCAACGCCGTGCTCGACCACATGGCCCGCGAGGCGCGGCCCGAAGCCTTTGCCTGAACGCGCCGCGGCGCGCCCTGCGGCAAGATCGCCCTTTACCGCCGCCGCCGCGGCGCTAGGCTCCGCAGCACCGCAGGAGGGATTGCAATGCCCAAGCTCATCCGTCTCTACATCGTCAGCTGCGCCATCGGCTTTGCCATCGCGGTTGCGTTCGTCACCGCGCTTGTCGCCTTCGACGTGGCGCGGCTCGGGCATCTGGTGCTCGGCACGCAGGGCGGCTGGCTCGCCGGTCTGGTCATGGTGGTGCTCAACGGGATCGTGTTCGCCGGGGTGCAGTTCGGCATCGCCGTCATGGCGCTGGCCGAGCGGCCGGGCGGACCGCGGGGCGGGCTGCGCCTGCCGGTGTTTCGCGCACCCGTCGCGGTGCGGGTCGCCGCCCCGTCGCGCCGGCGGCGCTGAGCCGGCGCACACGGCTTCGTGTCAATAGGGCTGACCCATATCAGCCCGGTGTCGCTGCATCCGTTGCAAACGGAACGGCCTGCGCATGTTGCGCGGGCACCGTTTGTGAAAGGACGCAGCCATGTTCCATGCAACCCGACTGCTCGGCTCGACCGCGGTCGCTTTGGCGATGGTCACCGGGGGCGCCGTCGCGCAGGGCACCCTGACCGGCACCCGTGCGGTCGAGGACCGGATCGACGACATCAACCGCGGCGTGCGCACCGATCTCGACCGGTCCTCGGATGCCTATCGCTTCGGCAACCCCGAATTCCGCACCGGCCTGTCGGGCAGCGCGTCCTTCGGTTACGTCGGCAAGACCGGCGCCATCAGCGCCCAGGAACTGACCTTCGGCGCCCGGCTTCGCCATGCCCGCGGCCCGCTGGTTCAGAGCATCGGCCTTGCGGTCGATTATTCGGAAAGCGCCGGCACGCCGTCCAAGCGCGATGTGTTCGGCGTCTATGACCTGAACTATTACCTGACCGACCGCTTCTATGGCTTCGTGCTCGGCCGCGTCGCGATCGACGGCCTTGCCGCGACGGCGATGGCGGTGAACACCGACGCCTTCGCCGGCATCGGCCCCGGCTACCGCGTCGTCAACACCCCGGATCTGAGCTGGCGCGTGCAGGCCGGCGTGGGTGTCAGCTATCTGCGCGACGGCGTCGGGACCGAACGGACCGAGATCGGCTATATCGCCTCGTCGCGGTTCTTCTGGCGGCTGACCCCGACCCTGTTCGCCACCAACGACACCGACGTGCTGACCTCGGCCGGCGCGTTCCGGGTCAACAACGACCTCGGGCTGAACTTCAAGATCTCGGACGCCTTCGTCACGCGGGTCAGCTACCTGACCGACTACAACGACAGCCGCGCGTTCCAGTACGAAAACCGTGTCGGCCTGTCGATCGTCTACGGGTTCTGACGACACCTGCACTTGCCGACCTTTTTCATCACTGGGGCAGGGCAACCTGCCCCTTTTTTCATGCGGCCGGGCAGAGGCGGCGGGAACCGCGGCAGCCGTGTCGGCGTGTGTTTTCCCGAGAGCCTGCTTTCACAGGTGGGCGCCAGATACCGGGGCCAGGACCCCGGCAGAGCCAGCTCCCTCGGACTTGATTATCGGCCACTGGAAAAGGGCCGAACACGAGAGGGGCAGAACCCGCCACCGCAAGATGTAGGCGCGCGGCGGCGGCGCTTCAAGCGCCCTCTGGACAGATGTTCACGCCTCGTTCATGATTCGCCCATGACGCAGCCGTCCGCCCATCAACTCCCCGGCCAGATCCTCGCCCGCGGCGTGTGCCGGGCGCTGGCGGGGCATGATTTTGCCGCGCTCACCGAATTCGTGCCGGCGCCCGGCCTTCGGGTCGATGTGATGGCGCTGGGGCCACGGGGCGAGGTCTGGGTGGTCGAATGCAAGTCGGGCCGGGCGGATTATGCCCGCGATGCCAAATGGCAGGCCTATCTCGACTGGTGCGACCGGTATTTCTGGGCGGTGTCGCCCGATTTCCCGGTGGACCTCCTGCCCGAGGATACCGGGCTGATGCTGGCCGACGGGTTCGACGCCGAAATCCTGCGCATGCCGGCCGAGCGCAAGCTTGCCCCCGCGCGGCGGGCGGCGGTGGTGCGCGCCTTTGCCCGCACCGCGGCGCGGCAGGTGCAGGGGTTCCGCGATCCGGGGTTCAGCGCCTGGGCTTGAGCCCGGATTTCCCGGCGGGTTTCGCGGCCGCGGCCGCAGCGATGCGGCGCGCGGCATCGGCGGCGGCGCGCAATTCCTCGGCGATCTCCTCGGCATCCTCGGGATCGAAGTCGAGCGGCAGGTCGATCCCCTCGGCCTCGACCGAGATGCGCACCATCCCGAGCGTCGTCGGCCCGATCCGCAGGTTGCCTGCGATGTCGCTGTCGTCCTTGCCCATGCCCGCCGCCCCCTGACGCATCCGGGTTAGTGCGCGCCGCATGGCACCGCAAGCCCCGCGGCACGCTTGCAATCCGCGCCGTCCGGCTGTATCCCCGCCCGCGTGCCGCCTTAGCTCAGTTGGTTAGAGCACCAGATTGTGGATCTGGGGGTCCCCCGTTCGAGCCGGGGAGGCGGTACCACGCAGCAGCCAACCGCCCGTTCACCGGAAAACTTGGCGCTTCTCCATGCATCGTTCCTGTGCAACACTTTCCCGTCAGTGTTGCGCAAGGGGTTACCGATGGCTGTCATCAACGGAACATCCACCGGAAACGCCCTGTTCGGGACCAGCGGCGCGGATACGATCAACGGCCTTGGCGGCAACGACACGCTGGTCGGCCTTGGCGGCAACGACCGGCTTTACGGCGGAACGGGCCGTGACAGCCTGAACGGCGGCGAGGGCGACGACACCGTCTATGGCGGGGATGGTGACGATGTATCCTACATCACCATCGCGCCGCTCACGCTGATCCGGACGGTGGCGGACGATCCGGGCAACGATCTGTATTTCGGTGGTCTTGGCAACGACAGTTTCCATGGCGGCACCGGCGACGATACCCTGCACGGCGAGGATGGCGCGGATACGCTTCGGGGCGAGGACGGCAACGACCTCCTGATCGGCGGCGCGGGAAACGACTTTCTCAACAGTGGTGCTGGGAATGACACGCTCTATGGGGGCGCCGGTGCCGACTTCATCAACCTCGTCTCCGGCAACAATCTTGCCTATGGCGGCGACGACAACGACAGTCTTTACGGGAGTTCGGGTCGCGATACACTCCATGGCGATGGCGGCAACGACTACGTTTCCGGCGACTATGGCGCGGACACGATCTACGGCGGTGACGGTGACGACACGCTGTATGGCGGCATTGGCGCAAACAGCAGCCTGCCGGATTCGAGCGGCGATCTGATCGACGGCGGTGCGGGCAACGACCGGATTTTCGGACGCGAAGGCGACGACACGCTGATCGGCGGTCCCGGCGTGGACACGCTCCGCGGGCAGGAAGGGGACGATCTTTTCGTTCTGAGCGACACCGACCGCACGCTTCTGGCCGGCGAAATCTACGACGGCGGCACCGGGACCGACACGATCCGGCTGTTCTCGACTGCGAGCCTCGCGGTTTTCGACCTGCGGCAGGGGCAGCTGACCAGCATCGAGACGCTGGAGTTCAGCGCCAACGGCACGGCGTCCAAGGTCGCCTACCTCACACCGGCGCAGATCGCCGGCATCCAGACCATCCGGGGCCACGCCTTCCAGCAGGCGCAGGAACGCGTCTTTGTCATCATGGAGACGGCGGGCACGGTCATCCTTTCTGGCAAGACCTTTCTCAACTGGGGCGCGCAGGGCGAGTACGTCTATGTCCTCGGCACCATCGGGGCCGATTCCATCGTCGGCTCGGCCTTTGCCGACAGCATCGCGGGCGGCGACGGGCGCGACACCCTGCGCGGGTTTTCCGGCAACGACACGATCCTCGGCGGCGGCGGCGATGACGTCATCGAGGGCGGCGAGGGCAACGACAGCCTCGATGGCGGCGACGGGAATGACGTGCTGGCCGGGGGCGCCGGGCGCGATACGGTGCTGGGCGGGGCGGGGCTCGACCGGATCACGGTCGGGCAGGGGCTGACCACGGCGGGGTCGGTGGTCGACGGCGGTGCGGATACCGATACGCTGGTCGTGGCGACATCGATCGGCGGCGCTTACGATCTGCGCGGTGTCACGATCCGGTCGGTCGAGGCGGTCGAGTTCGCGGCAGGCTTCAACACCGCGCGCACGCTCATGCTGACGGCAGCGCAGTTCGGGCCGGGCGGCTTTGCCTCCGATCTCGAGATCCGCGGCGTCAATGCCGCCGGCGCGGTCGAGCGGGTCGAGGTGCACATGGCCGGTGCGACGGCGCTGGACCTCGGCGGGCTGCGGCTGGTCACATGGGGCGGGCAGGGCGACGTGCTGGCGGTGATCGGCGGCGCGGCGGGCGAGCGGGTGTCGGGCGGGGCGAGCGGCGAGAGCATGACGGGCGGCGGCGGCGCCGACACGCTCGCTGGCAATCAGGGCGACGACACGCTGGCGGGCGACGCGGGGGGCGACCGGCTCTGGGGCGGGGCGGGGAACGACGGGCTGGACGGCGGCGCGGGGGCCGACACGCTGATCGGCGGGGTGGGCAACGATACGCTGACGGGCGGGATGGGGCGCGACGTGATGACGGGCGGTGCGGGGCGCGACGTGTTCGTCTTTACCGATCCGGCGGAATCGCCCGCGGGTTCGGGGCGCGACATCATCACCGACTTCGCGCCGGGCTTTGACAGGATCGACCTGTCGGCCTTCGGCGACGGCCTGAAGTTCATCGGCCGGGCGGGGTTTTCCGGCACGGCGGGCGAGCTGCGGATCGGCGGGGCGGGGGTGGTGTTCGTCGATCTCAACGGCGACCGGACGGCGGACATGGCGATCGCTCTGCGCAACAACCCGGCGATCGGGGCGGAGGACTTCATCCTGTGACGGCCCGCCCCGACCCTTGACCTTGCCCGCCGAGGGGGCCACCTATCCGGTGCACCGCCGCATTGCGGTCCCCGTCTGCGGCGCATGACAAAGGAAAGGACGACCCATGGCCTTCACGCTGCCCGACCTGCCCTATGCGCATGACGCGCTCGCCCCCCTCGGCATGTCGAAGGAAACGCTCGAGTATCACCACGACCTGCACCACAAGGCCTATGTGGACAACGGCAACAAGCTGATCGCCGGCACCGAATGGGAAGGCAAGTCGCTCGAGGATATCGTGCGCGGCACCTATCAGCCCGGCGCGGTGGCCCAGTCGGGCATCTTCAACAACGCCTCGCAGCACTGGAACCACAACGAGTTCTGGCTGATGATGGGGCCGGGCGCGGACAAGAAGATGCCCGGCGAGCTGGAGAAGGCGCTGACCGAGGCCTTCGGGTCCGTGCAGGCGTTCAAGGATGCCTTTGCCGCCGCCGGGGCGGGGCAGTTCGGATCGGGCTGGGCCTGGCTGGTCAAGGATGTGGACGGCTCGCTCAAGGTCACCAAGACCGAGAACGGGGTCAACCCGCTCTGCTTCGGGCAGACGGCGCTGCTCGGCTGCGACGTGTGGGAGCACAGCTATTACATCGACTTTCGCAACAAGCGTCCGGCGTATCTGACCAATTTCCTCGACAAGCTGGTGAACTGGGAGAACGTGGCATCGCGTCTCTGACCGCGGTTGCCGCCCCGGCGCGCGCGCCGGGGCCGCCGGCCGGGCGGGTGATGCTTGGCCTCGGTGCCGTCGCGGCTGCGGCGGCATCTTTTCCGTTCCTGCCCCCCGCGATCGCCGCGCTGGCCTGCGTGCTGGTCGGGGCGCTGGTGGTCGGCGCCGATGCGGCCGATGCAGCGTTGCGGGCCGGGCATGCGCGGGCGGTCTTCGCCGAACGGGGTCTCGTGCGGCGCTGGACCGGGGGCGGCGCGCTGCGGGTGCTGGCATTCGGGGCGTTCGGGACGGTGCTGGCGGCGCTGCTTCTGGTGCGGCTGGCGGCGGGGGGGCCTGCGGTCTGGGCGGCCTGCGCCGCGGCGGTGCCGGTAACCTGGGCGGCGCTGGCGGTGCTGGCGCCGCGGCTTGTGCGCGAGGGTGCGGGGCCGCATGGCGCGCGTCTGGCGCGTGCGCTGGCGCGCGTCATCGGCGTGGCCGCCGTGCTCGCGGGCGCGGCGCTGGCCGGGCTGGCCGGGG
>JBKBQT010000022.1:0-55180 GCA_046292445.1 Gemmobacter sp. | reverse complement strand
TTTCGACCCTCGGCTCGCCGCTCGCCGACTTTGCCTACCACATGATGACCTGGCGGGTGCCGCCGGGGCTGTTCCGCGGCCTCGGCGGGGTTGACCTCGCGCCGCTCGGCATCCCGTCCGAGGCCGAATACCTCGCCGCATGGTGCGCCCGCACGGGGCGGGACGCGCCGCCGCCGGGCTGGGAATTCCACGTGATCCTCTCGATCTTCCGCCTTGCCGCGATCATCCAGGGCATCGCGCGCCGCGCGCAGGACGGCAGCGCGAACGACCCGGATGCGGCGGCGATCGGCGCGCGGGCCGCGCCGCTGGCCGATCTCGCCTGGGCCATGGCCGAGCGGGCAGGGCCGTGAACGACGCCGGACGCATCCTGGTCAGCGAGCCGGACCAGATCGTGCGCGACATCTTCGACGGTCTGGCCGAGGGGCGGTATGTGCCCGGCCAGCGGCTGGCCGAGCCCGACCTGATGCGGCGCTACGGTGTCGCCCGGTCCACCGTGCGCGAGGCGCTGCGGCGGCTGGCGGCCGAAGGCGTGGCGGTGATCGCGCCGCACCGGGGTGCGCATCTGCGCCTGCTGTCGCGGCGCGAGGCGGCGGACCTGTTGCGCGTGCTCGAGCGTCTGCTGGGCCTTGCGGCGCGGCAGGCGGCCGAGGCGGTGGCGGCCGGGGGCGATCCGGCGCGGTTCGCGGCAGCCTCGGCGGCATGGCTGGGCGGGGCCGCGGGCGATGCGGGCGCGCGGCGGCGGTATTACCGGGCGCTGACCGACCTTGCGGGCAACCGCGACCTCGCGCGGCTCCTCGCGTCGATGCAGGTCCATCTGATCCGGGCGCAACTGCGCCTCGCCCGCCCGCGGGGCCTCGCCGATCATCGCGCACTGGCCGCCGCGGTTATCGCCGGCGCACCCGAACGGGCCGAGGCCGCCGCCGGCCGCCATATCCGCCGCCTCATCGCCGCCCTGCCCGGCCTCCCTGATACCGCCTTCGCCGATGAAGGCCGGATGACAAGCGCCGCGAAAGAGGCGTAAATCCGCCCTCATGGCGCGTGACACTTTGTGTCGCACAATCTGGGCGGGAACGGGCATGCAACGGATGGACGGTCGGACAGTCGGCGTCGCGCAGGGTTCGGTGATGCTGTTTTCCGATTTCGCAGACGGCGGTCCGATGTGGACGGGCAGCGGCGCGCGCGAGGTGCGCCGCCGCGTCCGGTTCGATGCGGCGTTCGAGACCGCGCCCTCGGTGATGGTCGGCGTTTCGCTCTGGGATCTCGACCGCGAGACGAACATGCGCGCCGACGTTTCGGCCGAAAAGGTGACGGCGCGGGGGTTCGAGCTGGTGTTCCGCACCTGGGGCGACACGCGCGTGGCGCGGATCCGGGCCGACTGGATGGCGATCGGCCCGCTGCACGACGACGACATCTGGACGCTGGACTGATGGCCGGCCCGCGGCTCGCCGTGCGTGCAGTGATCGTGGCGGGCGGGCGGCTGTTGCTGGTCAACGCCTGGCCGGGCGGCGTGTCGGACCTGTGGTGCGCACCGGGCGGCGGGGTGGAGGTCGGGCAGGCGCTGCCCGATGCGCTCGCGCGCGAGGTGCACGAGGAAACGGGCCTGAGCGTTACGGTCGGCGCGCCCTGCCTCGTGAACGAGTTCCACGACCCGGCGCGCGGGTTCCATCAGGTCGAGGTGTTCTTTCGCTGCACGGTCGCGTCGGATACGCTCGATCCCGGCTGGCGCGACCCCGAGGGCGTGGTGACGGCGCGGCGCTGGTTCACGCGCGGCGAGATGGCCATGATCCGCTTCAAGCCGGGGCTTCTGCCGGACGCCGCATGGGGCGGGGGGCTGCTTTACGATCCGCTGGAACGGCTCGTGCGCTAACCCTGCGCGCCTTGGCCGCCTGCCGGCTGCGGGCCGGGAAGATGCGCGATGATGAGCTCGCTCCGGTGGCGGAACACCGCGGCATCCTCGAATGTCGCGCCCGCTGCTGCGGCGCCGTCGACCAGCGCGGCAAGCGCGGCGCGGTCGGCGGCGAGTTCCGCGAGTACGGCGGCAAGCGCGCCGATCGCGCCCCGCGGCACGAAGCGGCCGCCATCCGGCCCCGCAACCTCGCGCGCAAAGGCGCCGTCGTAACCGACGATCGGGGTGCCCGAGGCCAGCGCCTCGATCAGGCAACGGGGCGATTCGGGGGTGCGGTGGCAGAAAAGAAAGACCTGCGCCGCCCTGAGTTCGGCGAACAGACGGCCGCGGTCGGCCACATGGCCCGGAAGGGCGATGCGGTCGGCGGCCCCGGCGGCCGCGACGCGCGCGCGCATCCGCGCAAGTTCGGACCCGTCGCCGAGCCACACGCCGCGCAGGTCGATCCCGCGGTCGAGGGCCGCGAGGAGCGTCTCGACCCAGTCCATGGCGCCCTTCATCGGCTCTGCCCGCCCGGCGTAGACGATGCGCAAGGGTCCGTGGGCAAGCGCCGCGCGCTTGTCGGCGAGCGCCGCCGCGCTGATCCGGTCGGCAGGACGGATGTGGATGTCGTGGACGACAAAGGCCTTTCGGGCGTCGGGCGCGTAATGGTCGAACGTCTCCTTGCCGTGAAAAAGGCCAAGGTCGGCCCGGCGGACAAGCGCGCGCTCGACCGCTGCCATGGCGCGCCAGGTCAGCCGCGCCTTGAGCCGCCGCCGCCACCGCGGGTCGGTGCGGGCAGCGAGGCGCGTGACCTCGGATTCGACCCGGTCGGTCCAGACGAAGAACGGGCGCCCGGCCCGCGCGGCCTCCCACGCGCCGACCGCCCCCCAGTCGCCGACGAGACCGCCGAGCGCAAAGCCGAGACGGTCGGCCCTCGCCATCGCCGCCCGAAGGCTCCGCCGGGCAGCGGGAAGCGCGCGCAGAAAGCGAAGCGGGCTCCACGCGGCCGGCAGTGTCACGAAGTCGATCCGGTCGAGCGCAGGCCCGACCTGCGAAAGCGGCACCCACGTGGGTGGCGGCCGCCCGGTCTCGACCGGCATCACGACGACAAGGCGATCGAAATGCTCGACCCAAAGCCGCAGGCCGTTGCAGGCTTGATCCTCGAGCAGAAAGTCGCCCTGCCCGTCGCGGTAGAGCGGAACCGGCGCGTAGATCAGCAGGCTACCCGCTCGCGCCATTGCGCCCCGCCTCTCCCCCGTGCGCGTGCCGCAAGATGATCGACAATGCAGCAATGAACGTGCCGTCGGCCATGACCGGGCCATCCCGGTCGACGGCGGGCGCGGGCGCAATCGTCAATAGCCGCGGCATGGTCGTCTCCCACTGATCGACCGACTGGATGCCCCAGGCGGCGCGGGCATGCAACCCGTCCGCTGTGCGGGCGGCGACCACGGGCGGCTGCGGCCCGGCCCGATGGATCGGGCCGGGGTGTGCGGCGCGTCACCCGCGCGCCGATCGCGGTTGTTTCGCGCTGTCGCGGTCGCATTCCGGCCTGCTCGTTTCCGCCGCCCCAAGCCGGCCGCGCAGCAGTCCGAGCGCCGCGTCGGCCTCGGTCATCCCGTGCCGCGCGGCGGCTGACGCCAGCGCTGCGCGTTCCGGCGGCGCCAGTTGCACCCGGATCGGCTGGCCGCGGCGCGGGCTTGCCTCGGGTGCCGCCACCCCCGCCGGATCGGCCAGTGCCGCGGCGATCAGCCCGCGCGCGATTGCGGCCAGCGCCGCGGGGCGCGGGCGCAGCGCCCGCAGGGCGCGCCGTTCCGCGTCCGTCAGCACCAGCGGCAGCGAACGCCGGCTATCCTTGCGGCTCATCAGGCCTGCCTCCTGCGCGGGCCCGAAGGGGCGCCATGCGAAAGGGGGCCGCGAGGGCCCCCTTCCTGTCGTCCTGTCCGGCGATGGATCAGAAATCCATCCCGCCGCCGCCCATGCCGCCGGGGCCGCCGGCCATCGCCTTGTCGTCCTTCGGACGCTCGGCGATCATCGCCTCGGTCGTGATGAGGAGCGACGAAACCGAAGCCGCATCTTCGAGCGCGGTGCGCACGACCTTGGCCGGGTCGATCACGCCGAAGGCGAACATGTCGCCATACTCTTCGGTCTGGGCGTTGAAGCCGAACGACGGATCGTTCGATTCGCGCACCTTGCCGGCCACCACGGCGCCATCGACGCCGGCGTTCGTCGCGATCTGGCGCAGCGGGGTTTCGAGCGCCCGGCGCACGAGCGCGATGCCCGCGTTCTGGTCGCTGTTCTCACCCGTCAGGCCTTCCAGCGTCTTGGCCGCCTGAATCAGCGCCACGCCGCCGCCGACGACGATGCCTTCCTGAACCGCGGCGCGGGTCGCGTTGAGCGCGTCATCGACGCGGTCCTTGCGCTCCTTCACCTCGACTTCGGTCATGCCGCCGACGCGGATGACAGCAACGCCGCCGGCGAGTTTCGCCACACGCTCCTGCAGTTTTTCCTTGTCGTAGTCCGAGGTGGTTTCCTCGATCTGCGCACGGATCTGCGCCACGCGAGCCTCGATCTCGGCCTTGTCACCGGCGCCATCAACGATGGTGGTGTTGTCCTTGTTGATCGAGATCTTCTTGGCGCGGCCGAGCATGTCGATGGTGACATTCTCGAGCTTCATGCCCAGATCGTCCGAGATGACCTGACCGGCGGTCAGGATCGCGATGTCCTGCAGCATGGCCTTGCGGCGGTCGCCGAAGCCCGGCGCCTTGACGGCCGCGATCTTGAGCCCGCCGCGCAGCTTGTTGACGACGAGCGTGGCGAGCGCTTCACCTTCCACGTCCTCGGCGATGATGAGCAGCGGCTTTTGCGACTGGATGACGGCCTCGAGCAGCGGCACCATCGGCTGGAGCGACGACAGCTTCTTCTCGTGGATCAGGATGAGCGCGTCGTCGAGTTCGGCGATCATCTTGTCGGCATTGGTGACGAAGTAGGGCGACAGATAGCCGCGGTCGAACTGCATCCCCTCGACGACTTCGACCTCGGTCTCGAGACCCTTGTTCTCTTCGACCGTGATGACACCCTCGTTGCCGACCTTCTGCATCGCATCGGCGATGAAGCGACCGATCATCGCCTCGCCGTTGGCCGAGATGGTGCCGACCTGCGCCACCTCGTCGCTGTCCTTGACGGGACGCGAGGCAGCCTTGATATGCGCGACGACCTTGGTCACGGCAAGGTCGATGCCGCGCTTGAGGTCCATCGGGTTCATCCCGGCGGCAACCGCCTTCATGCCTTCGCGGACAATCGCCTGGGCGAGCACGGTGGCGGTGGTGGTGCCGTCGCCGGCCTCGTCATTGGTGCGGGAAGCGACTTCCTTCACCATCTGCGCGCCCATGTTCTCGAACTTGTCGGCCAGTTCGATTTCCTTGGCGACCGTCACGCCGTCCTTGGTGATGCGGGGGGCACCGAACGACTTTTCGATGACCACGTTGCGGCCCTTGGGCCCGAGCGTCACCTTCACCGCATCGGCGAGGATGTTGACGCCGCGCAGCATGCGGTCGCGGGCGTCGGTGTCGAACTTCACGTCCTTGGCAGCCATTGGCTAAAGTCTCCTTGACGTTTGAATTGCAGGGATCGCGACGGCTCAGCCGACGATGCCGAGGATGTCGCTTTCCTTCATGATGATCAGCTCTTCGCCGTTCAGCGTCACCTCGGTGCCCGACCACTTGCCGAACAGGACGCGATCGCCGGCCTTGACGGACGGCGCGATGAGCTCACCGGAATCCTTGCGGGCGCCCTCGCCAACGGCGATGATCTCGCCTTCGGCCGGCTTTTCCTTCGCGGTGTCGGGGATGATCAGACCGCCCTTGGTCTTTTCGTCGCTCTGGACGCGGCGGACCAGCACACGGTCATGCAGCGGTTTGAAGGCCATCGGAGTTCACTCCCTTGGGTAACGGTTCCAGTGTTGGCACTCACGCCGGGCGAGTGCCAACACGCGGCATCTAGTCGCTCGGATCGCCGCTGTCAACGCCCCTGGTATGCGCGCGGGGCTTGGCGACGGGCCGGATGGATGCCACATGAAAGGGACGGGAGAGGGAACGGATGCGGCAGGTTCTGACAGCGATTGCGCTTGCCCTCTGGTCGGGCGCGGCGGCCTGGGCCGCCTGCGACGGGCGCGACCTGATCGCGGCCATGGCGCCGGCCGACCGCGCGGCCTTCGAGGCGCGGCTGGCGGCCGTGCCCCATGCCGAGGGCCTGATCTGGCGCGCCACACGGGGCGATGCGATCATCCATATGGTGGGCACCTATCATTTCGACGACCCGCGCCACGATTCGCTGATGGTCCGCGTCCGCCCGCTGCTCGAAACGGCCGACCGCCTGCTTCTCGAAGCGGGGCCGGAGGAAGAGGCGGCCCTGCTCCGGGCGCTGGCCGAGCGGCCGGGCGTGCTGTTCGTGACCGACGGCCCGACCCTGCCCGAGCGGCTGCCCGAGGCAGAGTGGCAGGCGCTGATGGCCGCCCTGCGCGCGCGCGGCCTGCCGGTCGTGGTCGCGGCCAAGTCGCGCCCCTGGTTCGTCGCCAGCCAGCTTTCGCTGCCGCCATGCCTGACGCGCGACGGCGGCGGCGGCAAGCGCGGGCTCGATCACCGGATTCTCGCGCTGGCCGAGGCGCGCGGCATCCCGGTCGGGTCGCTCGAATCGCACGACACGCTCTTTCGCCTGTTCGAGGCGCTGCCCGAGGATGGCGAGCTCGGCCTGATCCGCGCCGCACTTCTGATGGAGGGCGAGGCCGAGGACATGTCGGCCACGCTGACCGAGGCCTATTTCGCCGAACGGCCCTGGGCGATCTGGGAATTCACCAAGGACCGCGCGGCCCGCACCCCCGGCATCAGCCCCGAAGCCGTCGCCTGGCAGATCGCGCTGACCGAGGATGTGATGATGGCCCGGCGCAACCGCGCATGGATCCCGGTGCTGACGGCTGCGGCCCGGGGCGGCGAGGTGCTCGCCGCTTTCGGCGCGCTGCACCTGCCGGGGCCCGAGGGCGTCTTGGCGCTGCTCGAGGCCGAGGGGTTCAGCGTGACGCGGCTGCGCTGACGGCGCGCACATGGTCGGCCTGCGCCGCCGTCTCGATCGTGCCGGGGCGGGCGGCGCGCACCGCTGCAATGGCGGCCTGCGCGCCCGCGCCCGCCTCGACCAGCAGGCGCGCCGCGACCGTCCCGGTGCGGCCCAGCCCCATCCGGCAATGCACCACGACCCCCTCGCCCCGCGCCAGCGCCGCGTGCAGCGCCGGCGACGCCGCGGCCCAGTCCGCTTCCCAGGCCGCGTCCGGGATACCGAAGTCGCGCACCGGCACCTGCCACCACACCAGCCCGGCCGCCCGCGCCGCGGCGCCGATCCCGCCGGCGCCGAGGCGGTCGAGCTCGGCATCGCCGAGCAGCGTGACGAGATGCGTCGCCCCGGCCGCCCGCATCGCCGCCAGATCCTCGGCCAAAGGCCGCGGACCTGTCCCCGGACAGGCCGTCATCCCGATCCGCCCCGTGCCTGCCGCCACCCAGTCCATCCCCGCCACCCCCTGCGCGATCCCGCGCAACCCTATCGCAGCGCCGCGGCGTGACAAGGCGCCGCGCTGCGGCTAGAACCCGGGCGAAGCAATCCCGAGGGACGCATGATCAAGGTTTTCGGCCATAAGGCCCCCGACACCGATTCCACCGGCTCGCCCATCATCTGGGCCTGGTATCTGACCGAAGTGAAGGGCACGCCGGCCGAGCCGGTGCTGCTGGGCGAGCCGAACACCGAGGCGGCCTTCGTCCTCAAGCGCTGGGATCTGCCCAAGCCGCGCATCATCGACGACGTGGGCGAGGGCGAGGATTGCGTGGTGGTGGACACCAACAACATCGCCGAGCTGCCCGCCGGCATCAACGCGGCGAACGTGATCCAGATCATCGACCACCACCTGCTGCAGGGCGGGCTCAAGACCCGCACGCCGATCGACATCACGATCCGTCCGCTCGCCTGCACGGCGACGATCATGCACGACCTGATCGGGGCCGACATGGCGCGCATGCCCGAGGCGCTCAAATGCGCGATGCTGTCCTGCATCCTGTCGGACACGCTCGAATTCCGCTCGCCGACCACGACGCCGCACGACCGGGCGGTGGCCGAAGGCTTGGCGCGGGAACTGGGGATCGCGATCCCCGATTATGCCGACGAGCTTTTCGCCGCGAAATCGGACGTATCGGCGTTTTCGGACGCCGAACTGCTGCGGATGGACAGCAAGGAATACGAGGTGAACGGCGTCAAGCTCCGCATCAGCGTGCTCGAGACGACGGCACCGCGCATCGTGCTTGACCGCAAGGCGTCGCTCATGGCCGCGATGCCGGCCGTGGCGGCCGAGGACGGGGCCGAGCATGTCCTGCTCTTCATCATCGACATCGTGAAGGAAGAGGCGACGCTGCTGGTGCCGAACGATCTGGTCAAGGCGATCGCCGAGGCGTCTTTCGGCTGCACCGTCACCGGCGACACGGTGGTCCTGCCGGGGATCCTGAGCCGCAAGAAACAGATCATCCCGGCGCTCAAGCTCTGATCGCCACGGGTGGCCCTGCCGGCAGGGCCGCCCGTTCGCCGCAGCCGACGAAAGGCCCGCCGATGACCCGCCTGATTGGATCGCTCGCCGAGGTCGCGGGCCGCTATGATGCGGTCTATTGCGATCTCTGGGGCTGCCTGCATGACGGCCGCGCCGCCTTCCCCGAGGCGGTCGCGGCGCTGCGCGCGTTCCGGGCGGGCGGCGGGCGGGTGGTTCTGGTGACCAACTCCCCGCGCCCGCGCCCGGCCGTTCTGCGACAGCTTGCGCGCCTCGGCGTGCCGGACGATTGCTGGGACGATATGGCAAGCTCGGGCGATGCCGCGCAGGCCGCGCTGGCGGCCGGGGCGGTCGGTCGGCGCGTCTGGCATCTGGGGCCCGAGACCGACGGCAGTTTCTTCACCGAGACGGCCGAGGATATCGCGGGTCTGGACCGGATCGAACGCACCCGCTTCGAGGATGCCGAGGGCATCGTCTGCACCGGCCTGTTCGACGATGCCACCGAGACGCCCGAAGATTACCGCGGCCGCCTGATGCTGGCCAAGCAGCGCGGCCTGCCGATGCTCTGCGCCAATCCCGATATCGTGGTCGATTTCGGCGACCGGCGGGTGTGGTGCGCCGGGGCGCTGGCCGAATTCTATGTCGAACTCGGCGGGCGGGCGTTCTGGTTCGGCAAGCCGCATCCGCCGATCTACGATCTGGCCGCCCGGCGGCTCGAGCGGCTTGCGGGCGGCCCGGTCGAGCCGGGCCGCATCCTCGCGATCGGCGACGGGGTGGCGACCGACGTTGCCGGGGCGGCGGGCGAGGGGATCGACGCGCTGTTCGTGACCGGCGGGCTGGCGGCGGGCGATCTCGGCGCGGCGCCCGAAGGCGCGGCAGTGTCGGCCTGGCTGGCCGAACGGAACGCCGCGCCGCGCTATGCGATCCACCGCCTCGGCTGAGACGGCGCGGCAACAATCTTGCGTTGAAACCTGCGGCAACCGACAAAAAGTTACCCTGCTGCATTGCCGCATCCGCGCGCCTGCGCTATGACCTCGCTTCACGGCACGGAGGATTCGCAGGATGCTCGACAACATGCCCCGCGGGACGATCTGCATCGAGGATATCGAGATCGGGATGTCCCGGTCGCTGATGAAGGTCGTCACCGACCGCGACATCGAGCTGTTCGCCGAGGTTTCGACCGACCGCAACCCGGTGCATCTCGACGACGACTATGCCCGCGACACGATCTTTCAGGGCCGCATCGCACACGGGATGCTCACCGCCGGCCTGATCTCGGCGGTGATCGGCGAGCAGCTTCCGGGGCACGGCACGGTTTACCTGGGGCAGAGCCTGCGGTTCATGGCGCCGGTGCGGCCGGGCGATCTGGTGCGGGCCGAGGTGACGGTGACGGCGGTCGATCATTCGCGGCGGCGCGTGACGCTTGAAACCCACTGCGCGGTGGGCGATACGGTCGTGCTCAAGGGCGAGGCGCTGGTTCTGGCACCGAGCCGCAAGTTCGACTGACGGGGGCCGCCTTCGGCAGGCGGGTCCGGCGCGCCGCAGGGGCCTGATGCACGTTCACCGGACATGGCCGGTTCCACCGGACCACCGCGGCGCGTCCGTCGCCATGGGCAATTTCGACGGCGTGCACCGCGGCCACCGTGCCGTGATCGACCTTGCCCGCCGCCCGGACGCGCCGCTTGGCATCGTCACGTTCGAACCCCATCCGCGCGCCTTCTTTGCGCCCGATGCGCCGCCCTTCCGCCTGATGAACCGCGGCGCACGGGCGCACCGGCTCGAAAAGCTCGGGGTCGAGCAGCTTTACGAATTGCCGTTTGACGCCGCGCTGGCCGCGCTCGCCCCGGAAGATTTTGCCCGCAGGGTGCTGGCAGAGGGTCTGGGCGTACGCCATATCGTCGTCGGTGCCGATTTCTGCTTCGGCAAGGGGCGGACGGGAACGGCGGGCGATCTCGGCAGGTTCGGGGCGGCGATGGGGTTTGGTGTGACGGTGGCCGATCTGGTGTCTGTGGACGGGGCCGAGGTTTCCTCGACCGCGATCCGGCGCGCGCTGGCCGAGGGGCGCCCGCGCGAGGCCGCCGCGATGCTCGGCCACTGGCACCGGATCGAGGGGCCGGTCATCCATGGCGAGAAGCGGGGGCGAACGCTCGGCTTTCCGACCGCGAACATGGATCTGACCGGGCTGCACCTGCCGCGCTTCGGGGTCTATGCGGCCTTGGTCGATGTGCTCGACGGGCCGCACCGGGGAAGCTGGGGCGGTGCGGCAAGCCTCGGGGTGCGGCCGATGTTCGGGGTGAATACGCCCAATCTCGAGACATTCCTGTTCGACTTCGACGGCGATCTCTACGGCGCGACGCTGTCGGTCGCGCTGGTCGAGTTCCTGCGGCCCGAGGTCGCCTATGCCGGCGTCCCCGCGCTTGTCGCGCAGATGGAGGCGGATTGCGCGCAGGCGCGCGCGATCCTCGCCGCGCTGTGACAGGGGGCTTTCCCTCTCGCCGGCCGAGGCGCAGGATGTCGCCATGAAGGACACCGGTCCGCTGCGCGCGCAGTTCTGGGAAAGGCCACTTGCCGACCTCGCACCCGACGAGTGGGAGGCGCTGTGCGACGGTTGCGGCAAATGCTGCCTCAACAAGCTCGAATTCGAGGATACCGGCGAGGTGGCCTTTACCAGCCTCGCCTGCCGCCTGCTCGATGGCGAGACCTGCCGCTGCACGCGCTATCCGATCCGGCGCCAGTTCGTCCCCGACTGCGTGAGCCTGACGCCGCAGAGCCTCCCCAGGGTCGCCTACTGGCTGCCGCGGACCTGTGCCTACCGGCTGCGGCACGAGGGCAGGCCACTGCCCGACTGGCACCCGCTGCTGACGGGCGATGCGGAATCGGTCCATGCCGCCGGCGCATCCGTGCGCGGCTGGACGACGCCGGAAACCGGCATCCCGGAAGACGACTGGGACGACTACATCATCGACGAGACGCCGTGAGGCGGCCGAGGGGGGCCTGATGTTCTTTGCCTCGGACAATGGCGCGCCCTGCCCGCGCCCGGTCATGGACGCGCTGCTGCGCGCCAATGACGGGCCTGCGATGGGCTATGGCAACGATCCGCTGTCGCACCGGGTCGCCGGGATGGTGCGCGCAGTGTTCGAGGCGCCGGGGGCAGCGGTCTATCTCGTCGCCACGGGCACGGCGGCCAACAGCCTTGCCCTCGCGCTGCTGGCGCCGCCCTGGGGGGCGGTGTTCTGCCATGCCGGCGCGCATGTGCAGCACGACGAGTGCGGCGCGCCGGAGTTCTTCACCGGCGGGGCCAAGCTGATCCTGGTGCCGGGCACCCATGGGCGGATGACGCCCGAGGGCCTTGCGGCGGCGATCGACGGCCTCGGCCACGGCGCGGTCCATGCGGTGCAGCGCGCCGCCGTCACGATCACCAACGTGACCGAGGCCGGCACCGTCTATACCCCCGACGCCATCGCCGCGCTGGCCGCGGTTGCCAAGGCGAAGGGGATGGGCGTGCATCTCGACGGCGCGCGGTTCGCCAATGCACTGGCGGCGACCGGCGCGACGGCGGCCGAGATGACCTGGAAGGCCGGGGTGGATATCGTGACCTTCGGCGGCACCAAGGACGGCCTGCTGGGGGTCGAGGCGGTGGTGATCTTCGACCCCGCCCGGGCCTGGGAATTCGAGTTGCGGCGCAAGCGGGCGGGGCATCTCTTCTCCAAGCACCGCTTCCTTGCGGCGCAGGTCGAGGGGTGGCTCGAAGGCGGGTTGTGGCTCGATCTGGCGCGGCACGCCAATGCGATGGCGGCCCGGCTGGCGGCTGGCCTCGGGTCCGTGGCGGGCGCGCGGCTGATCCACCCGGTCGAGGCCAACATCATCTTCGCCACCTTCCCGCGCGCGGCGCATGACCGCGCGCAGGCGGCCGGTGCGGTCTATTATCAATGGTCGGAGGGGCCCGATCCGGCGCCCGAGGGGGCGCGGCTGGTCTGTTCCTGGGCCACGACCGCGGCGGAGGTGGACGGTTTCATCGCCTGCCTGCGCTGACGGGATGGACGGCGGGCCCCGCGCGAGCGGTCAGAACAGCGCGCGCACCGCGTCGGCGACGGCTTCGGGATGGGTGATCGGCGCCATGTGCCCGGCGCCGGGGATGATCGTGCGGCGGGCGGCGGGCAGGCGCGCGGCCAGCGCGGTCTGGATTGCCGCGATCACCGGGGGCGAGGCGGCACCCTCGACAAGGGCGACGGGCATCGAAAGGGATTCCAGACCGCCCGGGCGCAGGATGCCGGCCGCATCCTCGATCAGCGTGGCGTTGGCGGTCGGGATCAGGGCGATGCGCGCGGCGATATAGCTGCGCTGCGCGGGCGGCAGCGCGGCGAAGGGGGTCGCATTGCCCCAGAGCGCGTGAAAGGCGGCGGCGGCGGCCATGGTGTCGCCGGCCGCGAGCGCGCCCGCAAAGGCCGCGTCGGCGGCAAAGAAGGCGTCGAAGGCCGGCATGCCGCGGGCGGCGGCGAACAGCACGGGCTCGACCAGCGTGAGGCTGCGCACGAGCGCCGGGGTTTCGACCGCAAGGCGCAGGGCGACGGTCGCACCGAAGGAATGGCCGATCAGATCGACCGGACCGGGCGCGGCCAGCGTGCGCGCGATCCGCGTCGTCAGATCGTGCAGGGTCTCGCCGCCCGGATGCCAGTCGCCGCTGCGGCCATGGCCCGGCAGGTCGGGCAACGTGACGCTGAGCGCATCGCCCAGCCGCTCGGCGACCGCGCCCCAAGCGCCGCCATGCGCCAGCGAGCAATGCAGCGCGACCGCCGGCCGCGGCCCCTGTCCGACGACGCGCCAGTGCAGCGGATGCCCCGCGACAAGGCCGTCCGCCATCAGGCGGCGCCGGCGGCGAGGTGACGGTCGAGTTGGGCGATCCGGTCCTGGCCCCAGAACAGCGCGCCGTCATCGACCGCATAGGTCGGAAAGCCGAAAACGCCCGCCGCCACCGCTGCCTCGAGATTGCGGCCATAGGTTTCGGCGCCGACGAACAGGCCGCGGTCGGCCAGACCGGGGTCAAAGCCGTGGGCGTCGAGGATCGCGCGGATCGTGCCGTCATCGGCGATGTCGCGCTCCTCGGCCCAGACGGCGCGCAGGAACCCCTGGACGAGCGGGCCGACAGTGCCGCCTGCGGCCTGCGCCGCAATGACCGCATAGGCGGCCGGCGCGGGGTTGGCCGGGAAATGCCGCGGGTGCAGGGTAAGCGGCATCGCCAGTTCGGCCGACCAGCGCGCGAGTTCCTGCAGCCGGTAGGCCTGCCGGCTTTCGTGCCGCTGGCCGAGCGGGAGGCCGCCGGTGCGGGCGAAAAGCTGCCCCGGATCGACGGGGCGGTAGGTGACGGCCGCGCCATGCCGTGCCGCGACCTCTTCCAGCCGCCCGCCGGCGAGATAGCACCAGGGCGAGACGAGCGTGAGGTAATAGTCGATCCGCCGCATGCACCGCCCTGCCTTGCTGTTTGCAAGACCCTAGACGGGTGCTAAGCGGTGTCAACCGCCCGCCACAGGCCCCCGAGGACCCCCCCATGCCCGTCATGACCGAGCCCAAGCTGATCGCCGGCAATGCCAACCGTGCCCTCGCCACCGCCATCGCCCGGCGGATGTCGATGCATCGGGGGATGTCGGTCGGCCTTGTCAGCGCGCGGGTGGAGCGGTTCAACGACCAGGAAATCTTTGTCGAGGTCTACGAGAACGTCCGCGGCGAGGACATGTTCATCATCCAGTCCACGTCGAACCCGGCGAACGACAACCTGATGGAACTGCTCATCATGACCGACGCGCTGCGCCGGTCGTCGGCGTCGCGGATCACGGCCGTCATTCCCTATTTCGGCTATGCGCGGCAGGACCGCCGGTCGAAATCGCGCACGCCCATCAGCGCCAAGCTCGTGGCGAACCTGATCGCGCAGGCGGGGGTGGAGCGGGTGCTGACGATCGACCTGCATTCGGCGCAGATCCAGGGGTTCTTCGACATTCCCGTGGACAACCTCTATGCCGCACCGATCTTCGCGCTCGATGTCGCGCATCACTTCAGCGGCCGGATGGACAGCCTCATGGTCGTCTCGCCCGATGTCGGGGGCGTTGCCCGCGCGCGCGAGCTTGCCACCCGCATCACCGCCCCGCTCGCCATCGTGGACAAGCGGCGCGAGAAGGCGGGCGAGGTGGCCGGGATGACGGTGATCGGCGATGTGGCCGGCAAGGTCTGCCTGATGGTGGACGACATGTGCGACACCGGCGGCACGCTGGCCAAGGCGGCCGACATGCTGCTCGAGAACGGGGCGGCCGAGGTGCATGCCTATACCACCCACGGCGTCCTGTCGGGCAACGCCGTGGACCGGATCGCGGCATCGCGCATCAAGTCGCTGGTCATCACCGACAGCATCGAGCCTTCCGCGGCCGTCAAGGCGGCGCCGAACATCCGCATCGTGCCGGTCGCGCCGCTGCTGGCGCAGGCGATCCTGAACACCTGGAACGGCACGTCCGTGTCGTCGCTGATCGAGACCGAGACGTTGCAGCCGATCTATGAGGGGCTTTATCCCCGCCCCTGAAAGCCGGTGGCGGGTTGCAATGCGGCGCCCCTCGCCTAGACTTGCCGGATGATTGAACCGGCACGCTTTTCCGAACTCATTGCTGGGATCTACGATTGCGCCGTCGATCCATCGGGCTGGGAAACCACGCTGACGTCGCTTTGCGGCGCTCTCGACACGGTCTATGCGGCCGTACATCTGGTTCGGTTCCGGCCCCCGGCCAATGCGATGCCGCCCGACGTGCGGTCGTTTCAGACACCGTGGGATCCGGTCTGGCTCGACCGGCTGGTGTTGCAGCTTGACCGTATCCCGGGGTTCGACGCGATGCGCGAGGCACCCATCGACAGCCCGCAGGTGCAGCGCTGGCTGGTTCCCGATGCGCTGTTCGAGACAACCGGATTCTATCGCGACTGGGTCCGGCCGCAGGGCCTGCACGACGCCTGCAACACGCCCGTCATCCAGCGGCGGCAGTTCACGGCGATGCTCTCGCTCTGGACCGACCGGGCACGGCGGCCGCTGGATGCCGGCGATCTCGATGCGATCCGGCTGATCACGCCGCATCTGCGTCGGGCGATCCTGATCGCCGAGTTGATCGCAGATGGCGCGGCCGAGGCGGCGATGGCGCGGGCAACGCTCGACCGTCTGGCGGTGCCGGCGATCCTCGTGGGCGCGGATGGCCGGGTTACCGGGACCAACGCCGCCGGGGCCGCGATGCTTGCCGAGGGCGCCGTTCTGTCGGTGCGGGACGGGCGGCTTGACGCGGCGCATGCGCCGGCGCGCACCGCCCTTGGCGCGGCGATCGCGGCGTCGGCGAACGAGGCGGGGGCGGGCGACCGGGGCGGCGGCATCCCCCTGACCCGTCCCGGCGACCGGGCGGCGGCCGCCTATGTGTTGCCGCTTGGACAGTCGGCGCTGCGCCATGGCCTTGGCAGTGGCGTTGCGGCGGTGTTCGTTGCCGATGAACCCGCGATGCAGCCGGCCCCGCCCGAACTGGTCGCGGCGCTGACCGGCCTGACGACGACCGAGGCGCGGGTCGCCCTGGCGCTGGCGCGCGGGCTCGATACCGATGCATTGGCGGCGACCCTACGGATCGCACCCAACACGCTGCGCAAGCACCTTGCCAACATCTACGACAAGACCGGTCTGCGCAGCCGCGCGGCCGTCGTTGCGCGGGTCGGGCGGATGGTGGTGCCTGCGGCCGAGGAACCCGGCAGGACTACTCCAAGCGGGTGATGCGCGGCACGCGGGGATGCGGACAATCGGGTGCATTGTTCCCATCCTTGAAAGGCCCCGCCATGACCGCCACCATTCCCGCCGCCAGTTCGCCGGCAGACCTGAGGCTTGCGCTCGCGATGCAGCGGCCGATGACATCGCTCGTGGACCGCGCGATCCTGTCGGTCACCGCCGACTTCGCGTTCGACACGGAAAACTGGGTGCGCATGTGGGTCGATCCCGGCCACGCCGTCGCATCCGATTGCCGCCAGTGCACCGCGCTGCGCGGCATCACGACCGACGGGCGCCTTCTGTGGCTGGTGCGGCACCGGGACAAGGCGCACGGCTATCATTCCGCCGCCACTTGCCCTTTCGACGCCATCGCCGAGGCCGAATGGGCCTGGGCCGAGCGGCGGCGCGTGCGGCGCAACTGGGCCTTTGTCGAGGCGCTGCAGCGGGACCTGCTGGCGGGCCGCCGCCGGATGACGGTCGAGATCGGCGACGCCCATCGCTCGGCGCTATGCGCGACGGGGATCGAGGCGTTCATGCGCCGCATCGGCCTTGGCCGGGTGCAGCGGGTGCCCGGGCGCGTCGCGGCGCTGATGATGCTGATCGAGCCGCAGGTGGGTTTCGTCCTTGCCGCCGCGTGGGAGCGTCAGCACGGGTCGATCCCCGAGACGGGCACAGACGCAGCGCTCAGCCCGGCGCGCGGATCCGGTTGACATGGCCCATCTTGCGGCCGGGCCGCACCTCGGCCTTGCCGTAGAGATGAATCGCGGCGCCAGCCTCGCGGGCGATGGCGGGCAGGCGGGCGATGTCCTCGCCGATCAGATTTTCCATCGTCACGTCGCTGTGGCGGCGCCCGTCACCCAGCGGCCAGCCCGCGATGGCGCGCACATGCTGCTCGAACTGGTCCACCGCGCAGCCGTTCTGCGTCCAGTGGCCCGAGTTGTGCACCCGCGGCGCGATCTCGTTCACGACAAGGCCGGCGGGCGTGACGAACAGCTCCACCCCAATGACGCCGACATAATCGAGCGCGCCGAGGATGCGCCCCGCGATCAGCACCGCATCGGTGCGCAGCCGCGCGGGGATCGGCGCGGGGACGGTGGTGCGACGCAGGATGCCGCCCTCATGCACGTTCAGGCCGGGGTCATAGGCGGCAACCGCACCGTCGAGCCCGCGCGCGGCGATGACGCTGATCTCGGCGGTGAAGGGCACGAGCGCCTCGAGCACGCAGGGAACCCGGCCGAGCGCGTCCCACGCCGCCGCCGCCGCGCCCGGCGCCGCGATGCGCACCTGCCCCTTGCCGTCATAGCCCAGCGTCGCCGTCTTGAGGATCGCCGGCGCGCCGATGGCAGCCACCGCCCCGGCGATGCAGTCCGATACCGGCGCCCAGGGCGCGACGGTCAGCCCGAGGCCGGCAAGGAACGTCTTTTCCGCGATCCGGTCGCGGCTGACGGCGAGCGCGCGCGGGTTCGGGCGCACCGGGCGGTGCCGGGCAAGGCGTTCGAGCGCGGCGGGGGGGATGTTCTCGAATTCGTAGGTGACGACATCCACCGAGGCCGCAAAGGCGTCGAGCGCGGCGGTATCGTCCCATCCCGCGACGGTGGCAGACCGCGCAAGCGCGAAGGCCGGCGCGTCTGCAGCCGGGTCAAAGACATGGACATGCAGCCCCAGCCGCGCCGTGGCCACCGCGAGCATCCGCGCAAGCTGCCCGCCGCCGAGGATACCGACTGTCCTACCGGGAGCGAGCGCATCAGTCATGCGGCGCCTCGGGGATCGCGGCCGAAAGCGCCGCGCGCCAGGCATCGAGGCGCCCGGCCAGTGCCGGGTCCGACAGCGCGAGGATCGCCGCTGCCATGAGCCCCGCATTCGCCGCCCCGCCGATCGCCATGGTCGCCACCGGATAGCCGCGCGGCATCTGGACGATGGAATAGAGGCTGTCGAGCCCGCCGAGCGCCCGCGTCTCGACCGGAACGCCGATCACGGGCAGGCGCGTCTTGGACGCCATCATCCCGGGCAGATGCGCCGCCCCCCCCGCCCCCGCGATGATGACCCGCAGGCCTCGCGCCACCGCCGTGCGGCCATAGTCCCAGAGCCGGTCGGGCGTGCGATGGGCCGAGACGATGCGCGTCTCATGCGCGATGCCGAAGCCATCGAGGATATCGGCCGCCGCCTTCATCGTCGGCCAGTCGGATTGCGACCCCATGATGATCCCGACATCCGCCATCGTCCCGCCCCCCGTTCAAGGCCCGCGCCCTACACCGGGATGCGCGCAGAAGGCAAGTGCGGGGCGTCAGGCGATGATGTCGGGGATCAGGACGTCCTCGATCCGGGTGATCGCGTCCTTCAGCGCCAGTTTCTGCTTCTTGAGCCGGCGCAGGGCAAGCTGGTCGCCGCGCCCCGAGGCTTCCAGCGCCCGCACCGCCTCGTCAAGGTCGCGATGTTCGCGCCGGAGAACCTCCAGCCGGACGCGCAGGACGTCTTCGCTGTTCATCTCGATCGGGGCGTTCATCGGACCGGGCTTTCATGAGTCGTTGCGGGCATGATGCACCAATATAGCGATCGGGGCGCGAAAAATGAAGGTTTCGCCCCGCTGCGCCGCCGTTTGGAAACACTTGCCGAAGCCGCGCAGGTTTCCCATATCTGCGATGCGGCTGCCTGAATGCGGGGGCCGCGGCCCGTGTCGCTTGCATCAAGGACATCAGACATGACCAAGCTCAGCTTCGGCGCGCATCCGTTCCTTCTGGGGTTCGAGCAACTCGAACGGCTGGTGGAACGCACCGCCAAGACCGCCGGGGACGGCTATCCGCCCTTCAACATCGAACGCACCGGCGAGAACGACTATCGCATCACGCTGGCCGTGGCCGGCTTCCGCGAGGCGGATCTGGCGATCACGGTCGAGGATCGGGCGCTTGTCGTGCGCGGCCGCCAGGACGAGACCGACGAGGGCCGGGTGTTCCTGCACCGCGGGATCGCCGGGCGGCAGTTCCAGCGCAGCTTCGTGCTTGCGGAAGGCGTGGAAGTCGCGGGCGCCGCGCTTGAGAACGGCTTGTTGCACATCGACCTGCGCCGCGCGGTTCCCGAGCCCGTGGTCAAGACCATCCGCATCACCGCAGCCTGAAAGGAGCAGCAATCATGGACACACCCTTCGATTTCGGACCCGAGGCCGGCAACCGGATCGTCTATGTCCGCCCGATCGCGGTGGCCAACCTGCCGCAGCCGCTGCGCGATCAGGCGGCGGGGCTCGAGACGATCTATTCGGTTCACCGCCCCGACGGCGAGCGGCTCGCGCTGGTGCGCGACCGCCGGCTTGCCTTCGCGCTGGCGCGGCAGAACGACCTCGCGCCGGTGAACGCGCACTGATGCCGCGCGGGCATCGGCGGCTGCCCGATGCCGCGCGCGGCCGCCCGGGTCATGCCCTGATAAGGCCCATGGCCTCGAGCTTCAGCAGCACCTGCTGCGCGCAGGCATCGACATCGGTGCCTTCGGTATCGACGCGCAGCTCGGGCGTCTCGGGCGCCTCGTAGGGGTCGGAGATGCCGGTGAATTCCTTGATCTTGCCTTCCCGCGCCAGCTTGTAGAGGCCCTTGCGGTCGCGCCGCTCGCATTCCTCGAGGCTGGTGGCCACATGGACCTCGACGAAGGCGCCGTATGCCTCGACCATCTCGCGCACGGCGCGGCGGGTCGCGGTATAGGGCGCGATCGGGGCGCAGAGCGCTATGCCGCCGTTCTTGGTGATCTCGGACGCGACATAGCCGATGCGGCGGATGTTGATGTCGCGGTGTTCCTTGGAGAACCCGAGTTCCGACGACAGGTGCTTGCGCACCACGTCGCCGTCGAGCAGCGTCACCGGGCGCCCGCCCATCTCCATCAGCTTGACCATCATCGCATTCGCGATGGTAGACTTGCCCGACCCGGAGAGTCCGGTGAAAAACACCGTAAAGCCCTGTTTCGACCGCGGCGGCGAGGTGCGGCGAAGCTCCGTCACCACTTCGGGGAACGAGAACCAGTCGGGGATCTCGAGCCCCTCGCGCAGGCGCCGGCGCAGTTCGGTGCCCGAGATGTCGAGGATCGTCACGCCTTCCTCGACCTCGTCGCGCGGCTCGTACTGGGCGCGCTCCTGCACATAGACCATCTGTTTGAAATCGACCATCTCGATGCCGATCTCGTCCTGGTGGCGGGCGAAAAGCTCTTGCGCGGCATAGGGATCGTAGAAATCCTGCCCGGCGCTGTTCTTGCCCGGCCCGGCATGGTCGCGGCCCACGATCATGTGGGTGCAGCCGTGGTTGCGCCGGATGATGCCGTGCCAGACCGCCTCGCGCGGGCCGGCCATGCGCATGGCGAGGTTCAGCAGGCTGAGGTGGGTCGTGGCGGCGGGGTATTTGTCCAGCACCGCCTCATAGCAGCGCACGCGGGTGAAATGGTCCACGTCGCCCGGCTTGGTCATGCCCACGACGGGGTGGATCAAGAGGTTCGCCTGCGCCTCGCGCGCCGCGCGGAAGGTCAGTTCCTGATGCGCGCGATGCAGCGGGTTGCGCGTCTGGAACGCCACGATGCGGCGCCATCCCATCTTGCGAAAGAAAGCGCGCAATTCGTTCGGCGTGTCGCGGCGGGCGCGGAAATCGTAGTGGATCGGCGGCTGGATGCCGATGACCGGCCCGCCGAGATACACCGGCCCCGACACGTTGTGCAGATAATTCACCGCCGGATGCGCCGGATCGTCGGCGCCGAACACATGTTCGGCCTCGCGGCGCTTGTCGGGGGTCCAGCGGTCGGTCACGGTCAGGATGGCGAGGATCACGCCCTCCTGGTCGCGCAGGGCGATGTCCTGCCCCGGTTCGATGCGGGCGGCGAAGGCCTCGGACACATCGAGCGTGATCGGGATCGGCCAGAGCGTGCCGTCGGCCATCCGCATATCGGTCACGACGCCGGTGTAATCCGCCTCGGTCATGAAGCCCTTGAGGGGATGGAACCCGCCGTTCATCAGAAGCTCGAGATCGCAGATCTGGCGCGGCGTCAGATCCCACGACGGCAGGCTGGCGGCATCCACCTTGAGCTTTTGCGCGGACTCGAAGGACACATAGAGTTCGGGAACGGGGGCGTGGTTGGGCAGGGCCATGGATCGCGCTTTCTTCAGGGGCGTCGTGCGGGCACCGGCCCGTTGCCGCGCCCCTTAGACGCGGTGCAGCACGGTGACAAGGCAGGCGCCGCCGGAACCCCTTGCTGCGGCGGAATCGCGCGCGGGTGTCGCGCGGGCGCTACGCGGCAGCCCTATTCGGCCGCCTCGCGCACCGTTTCCTGCTCGGCAAGCCAGCGCTCGGCATCGAGTGCGGCCATGCAGCCCATGCCGGCGCTTGTCACCGCCTGGCGATAGACGTGATCGGTCAGATCGCCCGCGGCGAAGACGCCCGGAATGGCGGTGCGGGTCGTGCCCGGTTCCACCACCACATAGCCGCCGTGGTGCAGCGGCAACTGGCCCCTGACCAGTTCGGACGACGGCGCATGCCCGATCGCGACGAAAACCCCATCGCAGGGAATGTCCCGCATCGCGCCCGTAGTCACGTCGCGCACCGCCACACCCGTCACGCCGCGCGGCGCCTCGGTGCCCAGAACCGCCTCGACCGTATGGTTCCACAGAACCTCGATCTTGGGGTTGCGGAACAGCCTGTCCTGCATGATCCGTTCGGCGCGGAAACTGTCGCGCCGGTGGATCACGGTGACCTTGCTGGCGAAATTGGTCAGAAACAGCGCCTCTTCCACCGCCGTGTTGCCGCCGCCGACCACCACGACCGCCTTGCCGCGGTAGAAGAACCCGTCACAGGTCGCGCAGGCCGAGACGCCGAAACCCTTGAACTGCTCCTCGGACGGCAGGCCGAGCCAGCGGGCCTGCGCGCCGGTGCACAGGATCACCGCATCGGCGGTGTAGACGGTGCCGCTGTCGGCCGTCGCGATGAAGGGGCGGCGCGACAGGTCGAGCGCGCTGATGTGGTCGGCGATGATTTCGGCCCCCATCTCGCGCGCGTGGTGTTCCATGCGGACCATCAGGTCCGGCCCCTGCACGCTCGCATCGCCCGGCCAGTTCTCGACCTCGGTCGTGATGGTCAGCTGCCCGCCGGGCTGGATGCCCTGGATCAGGATCGGGCCGAGCATCGCGCGCGCCGCATAGACCGCCGCCGTATAGCCCGCCGGCCCCGACCCGATGATGAGAACCCGTGTGTGCCGCGTGTCTGCCATGTCGCCCGTTCCGCTGCTGTGTGCCCGTGATATAGGCGCGCGATGCAGGCTGCGCAAACAGGCCTCGCCTCGGATCGCTGCCGACCGCGCGGGCAGGGCGATCAATACCCGGTTAGCGCCGTCTTGCGAAAGAATGTTGCGCAGAATGAGGCGACCCCCTATGTATCGCGCCGCAACGGGAGGGGTGCCATGGCCGGTACGAAGCTTGACGCGATCGACCGCAAGATCCTGGCCGAGCTGCAGGCCGATGGCCGCATGACCAATGTGGAGCTTGCGCGGCGGGTCGGCATTTCCGCGCCGCCCTGCCTGCGGCGCGTGCGCACCCTCGAGGAGGCAGGCTACATCACCGGCTATCACGCCGAGATCAACCCGCGCGAGCTTGGGTTCGAGGTGCAGGTCTTTGCCATGGTCCGGCTGGTCAGCCAGGCCGAGGCCGATCTCGTCGCCTTCGAGGATCGCTGCCGCGCCTGGCCGCTGGTGCGCGAATGCCACATGCTGAACGGCGAGATCGACTTCATCCTGAAATGCGTGGCCCCCGATCTCTCGACCTTCCAGCAGTTCCTGACGCGCGCGCTGACTGCCGCCGACAATGTCGCCAGCGTCAAGACAAGCCTCGTGATCCGCTGCGCCAAGGATGAGCCGGGGGTTCCCTTCGACGTGCTGGAAGACCGGATCGCGCGCAGCGTCTGAAGCCCGCGGAACGGAAACGGCCCCGGCCGGTGCATGTCAGAGGCGCACGGGACGGGGCCGGATACGATCCGAGCGTCCTTTGCGGCCCTCGGCGCCCGTCGCGTCAACCCGCCGCGGCGCCGCCTGCCGGACCGCGCAGGGAACCCAATCACAGTGCCCGATTGCCGCACCCAAGTCAAAGTTAATCCTGAATTCGGCGCGATCCGGACCCAATCCGGTCACCAGCGGCCGATCGTTTCCATATCCCAGCGATCCGCACAACCTGCGGTTTCAACCGACACCGGCCGCAACGACAACGGCCGAGGCATTGCCCCGGCCGCTCACCTGCCGCGATTCGGATTGTCGGGCCGCGGCTACCGCGCGGCGAGCGCAGGGCGCGCCGGCGGCGCGGCAGGCGCTGTCAGCCCGGCCGGCTTGCGGCGGTTGCCCCGCGTCCAGGGCATCGCGGGCTGCGGCTGCGCGGCAGCCGCGATGGCGGACTTGATCCAGCGGCGTTCGGTCTTCATGGCATCGTCCTTTCCCTGTCCGGCCCGCGCCCTTGGGGCACTGCGCGTCGATCTTGGCCAGCGCTGGCGCTTGTCGCCCGCTTCCCGACCTGTGGTGCATGGTATCGCCCCCCAATACGGCACCGTCATGGCCAGGCAAAACATCGCCGCGCCACGGCGACCCCGCGATTGTGGCACGCAAACTTGCAGGAAAGACATGGCCCCATCGACCGCCACTGCCCAATCTGTGGCAGAAGCGCGGCAGCGACCGCCGGAATTGCGCCTTGAATGCGAAACGCGCGCGGGCTCAGAGCCGAATCAGCGCGATCAACCGCCCGTAGTCGGCTTCGCCCGCATGGGTCGTGCGGCGGAACGAATAGAACCGCGCGGGATCGCCATAGGTGCAGTGCCGCGTCCAGGCCGCATCCCCGACACCGGCCGCCCGCAGCCGCCAGAGCGCATAGCCCGGAAGGTCGAAATGCGCCTTCCCGCCGTCGCCGGAGGCAAAGAACCGGGCCGTTCCGGGATCGTCGTCCAGAAAGGTCTCGACGAACTCGGGCCCCACCGCGTAGCAGCGCTGGCTGATCGTCGGGCCGATCGCGGCGGCGATGCGCGCACGGGTCGCGCCAAGCGATTCCATCGCCGCGACGGTCGCCTCGAGCACCCCGGCCTGCGCCCCGCGCCAGCCGGCATGCGCCGCGCCGATCACGCCCGCCGCGACGTCGGCCAGCAGAACCGGCGCGCAATCGGCCGTGAGCACGCCGAGCGCCAGCCCCGGCACGCGGGTCACCATCGCATCGGCGCGCAGATCGCCCGAAGGCGGCGCGTCGAGCGTGAGCACACGCGCACCATGGACCTGATGCACCGTCACAAGCCGCGACAGGTCCACGCCGATCTCGGCGGCGGCGCGGGCGCGGTTGATCGCAACCGCCTCGGCCATGTCTGACGATCCGGGGCCGCAGTTCAGCCCCTCGAAGATGCCTGACGAAGCGCCGCCACGGCGGGTAAAGAAGCCGTGCCGGATGTCGGCGAGCAGGTCCGAGCGGATGATCTCGAGCATCGGCTGCGGCGTCACGGGCGATAGCCGAACGGTGCGGTCACGCAGGCGTCTCCCCTCCGGTCTCGAACCCCGCCAGCGGCGGCGCACCCTGCGGCACGACCGGCAGGGCCTTGAACACCGTCCCCATTCCCTGCGGCGCGGTCAAGCGGGTGACCGCGGTGTCAAGCAGTGCCTGCCCCTCGGGCGGCAGGCGCGGTGCCAGCGCCGCGGCCCGCAGGCGGATGCCGAGCCGCTCGAGCAGCATGCCCTGCGGCACCAGCGGGCCGGCGCGGGCACCCGCGGCCACGGCGGCGCGGGCGAGCGGCTCGAAATCGACATGCGCGGTCAGATCGGCCGCGCCGGGGGCGGCGAGCGGATCGGCAAAGCGGTGATCGGCCACCGCCTGGAACGTGTCGCCCACCCCGCGCCAGCCGCCATAGTCGATCACGATGGCCGCCCCCCCGTGCCGCGCGATCCGGCCCGCAACCGCCGCCATGACCGGCGCAGCCGAGGGGCACCATTCGACGACATCGCCCTCGGCCGTATCGGCGAGGCGATGGGCGAGCGCGGCCAGCGGCACGGGCGGGCTCCGGCCGAGGGTCAGGCGCCCGTCGCTCAGGCCGACCACGGTTTCCGCCCAGCCGTCCCCCGCGCGCCGGAACTGGCGGATCGGGAGGGCGTCGAAGAATTCGTTGGCAATCAGGAAGGTCGGCGCCTCGGGCAGGTCGTCCGCCGTGTCGGCCCAGTGCACGCCCTGCCCCGCCAGCGCTGCGGCCTGCACCACGCGCAGCGCCGGCGATGCCTCGACCAGCACCGGGCGCAGCGCGGCGCGAAACCCCGGCACCGCGCGGGCGGCGCGCAGCGCGTCGGCCATCAGCGTGCCGCGTCCCGGGCCGAGCTCGGCCAGGACCGCCGCCCCGGGGCGGCCCTGGTCGACCCAGGCCTGCGCCAGCGCGAGGGCCAGAAGCTCGCCGAAGACCTGTGTCATCTCCGGCGCGGTGATGAAATCGCCGCCCCGCCCGAACACCGGCCGCTGCGTGTAGTAGCCGTGTTCGGGGTGCAGCAGGCATTCGGCCATATAGTCCGACAGCCGCATCGGCCCGGTCTGCGCGATCCGCCGCGCAAGGATCGCGGCGAGCGGCGTCACCGCCAACGCGCCCGCAAGATCAGCGCAAGGCCGAGGATCAGCATCGGCAGGCTGAGCGTCTGGCCCATCGTGATGCCCCAGTCCCCGAAGCGCAGGACATGGCCGAGCGGATTGCCCGGGGTGATGAACTGGGCATCCGCCTCGCGAAAGAATTCCACCGCGAACCGCGCCGCGCCGTAGCCGGCGAGGAACAGCCCGCAGATCTGGCCCGGCCGCGCCAGCCAGCCGCGCCGCCAGACCAGCCAGCCGAGCACCGCGCCGAGCACCAGCCCCTCGAGCGCGGCCTCGTAAAGCTGCGAGGGGTGGCGCGCGCAGACCCCGACAACGCCGGGGCAGAACTGCGCCGCCTCGCCGGGAAAGGCGACGCCCCAGGGCTGCGCCGTGGGGTGGCCCCAGAGCTCGGCATTGATGAAATTTGCCAGCCGCCCGAGGAACAGCCCCGGCGGCGTCGCATAGGCGAGCGCATCGGCAAGCTGCATCCGCGGCACGCCGTGCCGGCCGGCCCAGACCCAGGCGGCGGCGACGACACCCAGGAAACCGCCGTGAAAGGACATTCCCCCTTCCCAGACCGCGAGGATCTGGCCGGGATTGGCGAGGTAATAGCCGGGCTGGTAGAACAGCACGAAGCCGAGCCGGCCGCCGAGGATGACGCCGAGGATGATCCAGGTCAGCAGATCCTCGATCATCCGCGGCGCGGCCGGTGCCGTTCCGGCGGGCCAGAGCCGCGGCGCCCGCATCAGCCCCGCAACCATGCGCCAGGCGATCAGCAGGCCGGCGATATAGGCCAGCGCATACCAGCGCAGCGACAGCGTGACGCCAAAGATCGTGACCGAGACGATCTCGGGCGCGATGTTGGGAAAGGGGATATAGCGCATGCCGGCCTCGCCCGCGGTTCGGCGGGCTTGTCGGGCCGGGCTGCGGCGAAGTCAACCTTGCCCGGCGCCGGGCGCGTTGCCATATGTCTTCCGAATTGCAGGAGGCAGGCGATGCAAGCGCGATCCAAGATCCTCGACGACATCTCGCAACTGATGACGAACGCCATGGGCGTGGCGCAGGGCGCGCGGGCCGAGGCAGAGACGGCGATGAAATCCATGATCGACCGTTGGCTGGCCGACCGCGAATTCGTCACGCGCGAGGAATTCGACGCGGTGCGCGCGATGGCCCAGAAGGCCCGCGAGGAAAATGCAGCCCTCGCCGCCCGGATCGCGGCGCTCGAGGCCGGGCGCGAGGGCTGATCCGGCCGGGCGGCCCTGCCTGCAGGGTCAACCCGCCCCTTTCGCGCGTGCCGGTGACGCACTAGCGTGGCCGCATGTGGCAAGGGGGGCCCCGATGATCTGCGTCTTCGTCCAGTTCCGCTGCGCGCCCGGCAAGACCTATGAGGTCGCCGGCGCGGTCTATGACCGCGAAGTGGTGTCCGAGCTTTATTCGACCTCGGGCGAATATGACCTCATCGCCAAGGTCTATATCCCCGATGGCGAGGATGTCGGGCGTTTTCTGTCCGACCGCCTGTTCGACATCCCCGGCATCGTGCGCACGCTGACGACGATGACCTTCAAGGCATTCTGATGCCCGTCGCGGTGGTGACCGGCGCCTCGGACGGGATCGGCGCGGTGACGGCGCGGGCCTTCCTCGATGCCGGCTGGCAGGTCGCCTTGCTTGCACGGCGGGCGGACAGGCTGGCCGAAGTGGCGGCGGGACAGCGCGGCGCCTTGCCGCTGGCCTGCGACGTGACCGATGCCGCGGCGGTCGAGGCGGCCTTCGCCGCGACCGTGGCGGCGTTCGGCCGGATCGACGTGCTGTTCAACAATGCCGGCATCTTCACCCCCGCTGCCCTGATCGACGAGATGCCGCTTGACGACTGGCACCGGTCGGTTGCGGTGAACCTGACCGGCATGGTCCTGTGCGCCCGCGCCGCCTTCGGGCAGATGCGGCGTCAGGCGCCGCAGGGCGGGCGGATCATCAACAACGGATCGATCGCGGCGCACAGCCCGCGCCCCGGTTCGGTCGCCTATACCGCGACCAAGCATGCCGTGACGGGGCTGACCAAGGCGCTGTCGCTCGACGGTCGCCCCTATGGCATCGCCTGCGGGCAGATCGACATCGGCAATGCCCGCACCGCCCTGCTCGACGGGCATATCGCGCGGCTGCGCGCCGCGGGCCCCGAGGCCGAACTGCCGCCGACCATCGACCCCGCGCTGGCCGCCGACGCGGTGCTGCGCATGGCGTCGCTGCCGGCCGAGGCGAACGTGCTGTTCATGACGCTGATGGCGACGACCATGCCCTATGTCGGGCGGGGGTGACGCGCCCGGCAGCGGCGGGGCGCCTCAGCGCCCGACGCTCACATAGGCCTCGAACCCCGCCCGCTCGGCGTCCCGCGCCGAATAGATGTTGCGCAGATCCGCCATCCGGGGCGCGGCCATCCGGCGCGCGAGCCGCTTGAGGTCGAGGGCGCGGAATTCGTTCCATTCGGTGAGGATGACCACCGCATCGGCGCCCTTGGCGGCATGATAGGCATCGTCCGTCCAGCGCACGCCGGGCAAGAGCGCCTCGCCCTCCTTGCGGCCCTGCGGATCGGCCACGCGCACCTTCGCCCCGGCGCCGAGCAGCGCGGGCACGATGGTCAGCGACGGCGCCTCGCGCATGTCGTCGGTGTTGGGCTTGAACGTCACGCCCAGCACGGCGATCGTCTTGCCCGCCACCCGGCCGTCGCACAGATCGACGATCCGGTCGATCATCCGGCGCTTGACCTCTTCGTTGACCTTGATGACCGTCTCGGTGATCTGCATCGGCACCGCATGCTCCTGCCCGATCCGGGCGAGGGCGCGGGTATCCTTGGGAAAGCATGATCCGCCGTAGCCCGGCCCGGCATGCAGGAACTTGGACCCGATCCGCCCGTCAAGGCCCATGCCATGTGCCACCGCCTTGACGTCTGCCCCCACCTTCTCGCAGAGCGCCGCGATCTCGTTGATGAAGGTGATCTTGGTCGCGAGGAAGGCGTTGGCGGCATATTTGATCATCTCGGCCGATTCGAGATCGGTGTAGACGATGGTCAGGTTGCGCAGCGACAGCGGGCGGTAGATCTCGCCCATCACCTCGCGCGCGCGGTCGGACTTGACGCCGACCACCACCCGGTCGGGGCGCATGAAATCGTCGATCGCCGCGCCTTCGCGCAGGAACTCGGGGTTCGAGGCGACATCGAATTCGGCCGCCGGATTGGCCGCGGCGATGGTGCGCGCAACCGTTTCGTTGGTGCCGACCGGCACGGTCGATTTCGTCACGACGACGGCATAGCCCGTCAGCGCCCGGGCGATCTCGGCCGCCGCGGCCATCACATAGGTCAGGTCCGCATGCCCGTCGCCGCGGCGCGTCGGCGTGCCGACCGCGATGAACACCGCATCGGCCCCGGCCACGGCAACGGCAAGGTCGGTCGTGAAGGTCAGCCGCCCCGCCGCCACATTCTTGGCCATGAGCGCATCGAGCCCGGGTTCATAGATCGGAACCTCGCCCGCGCCGAGGCGCTCGATCTTGCCCGCGTCCTTGTCCACACAGACGACGTCATGCCCGAAATCCGAGAAACACACCCCGGAGACGAGGCCGACATAGCCCGTCCCGATCATCGCGATCTTCATCCTAGCCTCGCGCTTGCCCGACGGGCACGGGATGGCCGCCGGCGCCGGGCGAGTCAATCGCCGAAATCTCGCGGCGGCGGTCGGCAAGACGCGTCGTCCCAGTGTCGCGAAACTCGGGCACCATCCCGCCGTTGGAAATTGTGGAGTTGTCGCCGTGCCCACCCTTCTCCTGCCCGCCATCCAGTTCGTCATCGGACGCCTCGGCAATGTGGCCAGCATCCAGAGAGCGCAGATCGCCTTTGTCCTGCCCGAGGGGCAGGCGACGATCGCGCACCGGATCGGCGGGCGTGGCGGCGACGACAAGGTCGAGGTGATCCAGCCCATCGGCACCGCGTTCGCCTCGCCGCTGCTGGAAGCCCGCATCGGCCGCGTGACACTCGGGCCCGGCGACCGCGCGGGATTCGGGATTGCGATCGGCGACATCGACGGGGACGGGGTGGACAACAGCATCCCCCACCTCCTGCTCGAGGCCCAGCGCGAGGGCGGGGGCCGCATCGTCGGCATCGTCCCGCTGCCCGATCCGGTGACAGGCGCGCCGACGGTGCTGCCGACCTTCACGCCGGCGATGGCGACCAACTTCGTGCAGTCCATCCTGCCGAACGCCACGCCGTTCCCGTTCGGGCCCTTCGCAGCGAACACGCCGATCCCGCTCGCAACATTCAACGGCCGGGTCGTGCAGGGCGACCTCGTGAACCCTGCGCCGGGTCCGGGGCGGGTGATCTTCGTCGGCAAGCGCAACGATACCGTGTCTGGCGGCGAGGGCAACGATACGATCCGCGCGGGCGACGGGAACGACCGGATCGACACCGGCGCGGGGAACAACCTGGTCGAGGGCGGCCGCGGCAACGACACGATCGAGGGCGGGCCGGGCGACGACACGCTGCGCGGCAATGGCGGGAACGACTGGATCGATGGCGGGGGCGGCAACAACGTCCTTGTCGGCGGCGGCGGCAACGACACGCTGATCGGTCAGGGCAACAGCACGCTGCAAGGCGGGACGGGGAACGACGTCCTGATCGCCAACGGCCCCGGCCGGGTCGTGATGGTGGGCGGGCCGGGCGCCGATACGTTCGTGTTCGCGCCGGTAATCGCCGGTGGCGTGCGGGTGGTTGTCGGCGACCTTGACGGCGCCGGGGGCGACAGGGTGGTTATCAGCGGCACCATCCCGGGCCTCATCGTGACCGGCCAGGAGGTTGTGGATCAGTTCGGCAGCGCGACGGCGAACGGGGCGCGGCTGAACTTCGGCAACGGCAACGTCATGACGTTCAACGGTGTCCTCCTTGACGAGCTTGCCCCGCTCATAACCGTTGAACTCACCGGTGCTTTCGGCTGACCCGGCGGACGCGGGTCAGAGGCAGGCCTCGAACAGCGCCCGCGTCCAGTCCCGCGTCATCGGCACCGGGTTGCCGCCGCAGGACGGATCCTCGAGCGCCATGGCGGTGAGGTCGTCGAGCCGCGCCGCCTCGACCCCGAGCGCGCCGAGCGTCGGGGGGATGGCGAGCGCGGCGCGCAGGTCCATCACCGCCGCGCGGAACCCGTCGAACCCGCCCGCGATCCCCAGATAGGCCGCCGCCCGGGCGATCCGGTCCTCGATCGCCGGGCGGTTCGCGTCGAGGACGAAGGGCATCACCACCGCGTTCGTCGTGCCGTGGTGGGTGTTGTAGACCGCGCCGACCGGATGGCTCAGGCTGTGGATCGCCCCCAGCCCCTTCTGGAACGCGACCGCCCCCATGGCAGCGGCGGCCATCATGTTCGCCCGCGCCGCGATGTTCCCCGGGTCCCGGTAGGCGGCGGCGAGGTTCTCGAACACCAGCCGCATCCCTTCCAGCGCGATGCCCTCGCTCATCGGGTGGAAGAAGGGACTGCAATAAGCCTCGAGGCAATGGGCGAGCGCGTCCATGCCGGTGCCGGCGGTGATCGCCGGCGGCATCCCCACGGTCAGTTCGGGATCGCAGAGCGTGACCTTGGGCATCAGGCCGGGGTGAAAGATGATCTTTTTGCGATGCGTGGCGCTGTTGGTCAGAACGCCCGCCCGCCCGACCTCGGATCCGGTGCCGGCCGTGGTCGGCACGGCGATGACCGGCGCGATGGCGGCGGCATCGGCGCGCGTCCACCAGTCGCCGATATCCTCGAGATCCCAGACCGAAAGATCGGCCCGCTGCCGCGCCATCAGCGCGATCATCTTGGCGAGGTCCAGCGCCGAGCCGCCGCCGAAGGCGAGCACCCCGTCGTGCCCGCTGGCGTGGAAGGCGGCGATCCCTTCGGCCATGTTCGCCTCGGTCGGGTTGGCATCCACGCCGGCGAAGAGCGCCCGGCCAAGCCCCGCCGCCTCCAGCATGTCGAGCGCCGCCGTGGCGATCGGCAGCGCGGCCAGCCCCCGGTCGGTCACGAAAAGCGGCCGGACGATCCCGGCGGCGCGGGTGTGTTCGGCAAGCTCGCGGATGCGCCCCGGGCCGAACTTGATGGCGGTCGGGTAGGACCAGTTGACGGAAGGCACGGTCATTGCGGTTTCACCTTGCGGAAATGATAGCTGCGCGGCCGCGTGACCGCATGATAGCCGAGCGGCGAGAGCGCGCCGCCCCGCCCCGTATCCTTGCACCCGGTCCAGCAGATCGCCGGGTCGAGGTAATCGGCGCGGTTCATGTAGACGGTGCCGGTCTCGATCCGCCGGGCGAGCGCCCAGGCGCGGCCCTCGTCCTGCGTCCAGAGGCTTGCCGTCAGCCCGTAGGGGCTGTCGTTCATCAGCGCGAGCGCCGCATCGTCGCCATCCACCGGCATGATGCCGACAACGGGGCCGAAGCTTTCCTCGGTCATCACCCGCATCGAATGATCGACGTTCACGAGGATCTGCGGCATCAGATAGGCGCCGCCGTCGTCCTGCGGGAATTGCGCGGGGTCGATCAGCGCCCGCGCGCCCCGCGCCATCGCCTCGGCCGTCTGCTCGCGCACGGTTGCCGCAAAGCGGGCATGCGCCATGGGGCCGAGCGTCGTTGCAGCGTCGAACGGATTGCCGAGCCGCAGTTGCCCGGTCCACGCAACCGCCTTTTCGACGAAGGCGTCGAACAGCGGCCGGGCGACATAGATCCGCTCGATCCCGCAGCAGCACTGGCCGGCGTTGTACATCGCCCCGTCCATCAGCACGTCCACCGCCCAGTCGAGATCGGCATCCTCCATCACATAGCCCGGATCCTTGCCGCCAAGCTCCAGCCCCAGCGCGGTGAAGGTGCCCGCCGCCGCCCGTTCGATCGCCCGGCCCCCGGCCACGCTGCCTGTGAAGTTCACGAAACCGAACGAACGTGCGGCAATCAGCGCCTCGGTCGCCCCGTGGTCGAGCACGACGTTCTGGAACACGTCCGGCGGCACCCCGCCGGCGTGGAACGCCTCGGCCAGCCGCTCGCCCACCAGGAGCGTCTGGGAAGCATGCTTGAGCATCACCGCATTGCCCGCGATCAGCGCCGGGACGATGGTGTTGATCGCCGTCAGATAGGGGTAGTTCCATGGCGCGATCACGAAGACCACGCCCTGCGGGGCGCGTTCGATCCGGCGGGCGAAGCGGTCGCTGTCCTCGGCCACCATCGGGGCCAGCGCCTCGGCGGCGATGCGGGCCATGTATTCGGTCCGCTCGTTCACGCCGCCGAATTCGCCGCCGTAACGGGTCGGGCGGCCCATCTGCCAGGCCAGTTCCTCGACCACGCGGTCCTTCATCGCGTTCAGCGCCGCCACCCCGGCCCGGACGGCCGCGATGCGGTCCTCCAGCGGGCGGGCAGCCCAGCCCGCCTGCGCCGCCCGCGCGCGGGCCACGGCCGCCGCCGCGGCCTCGGCCGTCAGGGCGGGCCGTTCGGCATAGACCCGCCCGTCCACGGGCGAGATGCATCGGATCACGGTTGTCATCGGTTCCCTCGGGCTGTCAGGCGCGCTCGAACCCGCGCGCCAGTTCGAAATCGGTCACCACGCGGTCCATCTCGGACACTTCCCAGCGGGCGGCATGGA
Source organism: Gemmobacter sp. (assembly GCA_046292445.1). Classification (GTDB taxonomy): domain Bacteria; phylum Pseudomonadota; class Alphaproteobacteria; order Rhodobacterales; family Rhodobacteraceae; genus CALIZF01. Next base: position 21,751 of record JBKBQT010000022.1, on the reverse strand, counting down.
CATAGTGATCCACCACATCGCTGCCGAAGGCCGACCGCAGCATGGCCGATCCATGCAGCAGGTCCGCCGCCTCGCGCAGGGTATGGGGGATCTCGCGCACGCCCTGCGCCGCGTAGTTGTCGCCCCGCGCCTCGGGTTCCAGCGGCAGGCGCTCCTCGATCCCCGCAAGGCCGGCGGCGAGCAGGGCCGCGAGGCAGAGGTAGGGGTTGATGTCCGCGCCGGGGATGCGGCACTCGATCCGCTGGCCCCGTGTGCCCTCGCCGACCACGCGGAACCCCGCCGTGCGGTTGTCCGACGACCAGACCGCCTTGGTCGGCGCGAACATGCCGGTGGTGAAGCGCTTGTAGCTGTTGACAGTCGGCGCAAGGAAGGCCGCGATGTCCCGCGCATGGGCAAGCTGGCCGGCAAGGTAGTGCTGCATCGTCGGCGACATCGCATGCCCCGCGCCGACGCCGAGGAACGCCGGCTCGCCGTCCGCCCAGAGCGACTGGTGCACATGCGCCGAGGACCCGGCGCGGCGATGGTCGTATTTGGCCATGAAGGTGACCGACCGGCCCTGCGCCCAGGCGATTTCCTTGATCGCGGCCTTGGTTATCACGTGGTTGTCGGCGGCGTCGAGCGCGTCGGAATAGCGGATGTTGATCTCGTGCTGACCCGCCTCGGCCTCGCCCTTGGTGCTTTCGACCGGCACGCCGGCATCGTGCAGGCCGTTGCGGACCGCGCGCATGATCGCCTCGACCTTGGCGGGCTGGAAGATGTGGTAATCCTCGTTGTAGCCCGAGACGGGACGCAGCCCGGTGACGCCGCCGCGCAGCGATTCATAGCTGTTGTCGAAGAGGTAGAATTCGAGCTCGGTCGCCATCATCGGCTCGAACCCCATGGCGCGGGCGCGGGCGATCTGGCGGCGCAGGATGGCCCGCGGGCTGACCGCGACCTCGGCCTCGGCGTGGTGGTCGATCAGGTCGGCCAGGACCAGCGCCGCGCCGGGCGCCCAGGGGATGCGGCGGAGAGTCGAAAGGTCCGGTCTGACGGTATAGTCGCCGTATCCCGCCGCCCAGTTGGCCGAGGCATAGCCGGGGACGGGCGTCATCTCCATGTCCACCGCCAGCAGGTAGTTGCAGCAATGCGTTTCGCGCCAGCCGTGGTCGGCGAAATGGCGGGCGTGGAACCGCTTGCCCATGAGGCGGCCTTGCATGTCCACCGCGGCGACGATGACGGTGTCGATCGCGCCGTCGTCAACGGCCTGACGGAGGGCGTCGAGGGTAAGGGTGCCGGGCATGGTCGGGGTCTTTCCGATAGGGGGCGATGCCCCGGCCGCGGCGGCCGGGGCGGGGCGCATCAGAGCGCCGTGTAGGGCCAGCCGGCCTTGGCGATGGTGGCATTGTAATCCTTGAAGATCTGCACGACCTTGGCAGAGCGTTCCGACATTTGCGCCATCTCGTCCCAGAACGCGACGGCGGCATCCTCGACCACCTTCCATTCCTCGGCCGGGATCGAGGTGAGTTCGAGCTTGTCGCCCGTCGCGCGCAGCTTGGCCTCGCCGCCCCAGTACCAGGCGTTGCGATAGTGGTGCCCGGCCTCGATCGCCGCCATGACGATGGCCTTGAGGTGCTCGGGCAGGTCCGACCACGACCGTTCGTTCACATACATCGAGCCGATCCAGGCGCCCGAGATGTTGTTGGTGGTGATGTAGTCGGTCACATCGGCCCAGCCGACGGTGTAATCCTCGGTGATGCCCGACCAGGCCATCCCGTCAAGCTCGCCCGTCTGCGCCGCGACTTCGGCATCCTCATAGGGGATCTGGATCGGCACGACGCCGAACTGCGCGAGGAACCGCCCCGCGGTCGGAAAGGTATAGAGGCGCAGGCCCTGCAGGTCGGCAAGCGAGCGGATCGGTTTCTTGGTGTTGAAGTTGCACGGGTCCTGTCCCGCCGCGCCCAGCCACACGACGCCCCCCGCCTCGCGGTAGGCCTCGGCCCAGATCTCGCGCAGGCCGTACTGGTCGAACAGCACCGGCACATCGAGCGCATGCTTGACCGCCAGCGGGAAATACCCGCCAAAGACCGAGATATCGACGGGCGCAGCCATGCTGTCGTCATCCGAATGCACCGCGTCGATCGTCCCGCGCTGCAGCGCCTGGAACAATTCGCCGGTCGGGACGAGCTGATCGGCGTAGTAGAGCTCGATCTCGAGCTCGCCCTTGGCCGCATTGTTGATCATGTCGATCACCGGCTTGGTGACGAACTGGCCGAGAGCAGCGCCGGCATAGGTCTGGAACCGCCAACGCCGCGCCGTCTGCGCCTTCACGATGGCCGGGGATGCGAGGGTTGCGGCGGCGCCGAGCGCGCCGGTGGTGATGAGCTTGCGTCGTGTCGTCATGGTCTGGCCTCCTTGCCGGGTAGGGGGGCGGTTGATCCGCCGCCGTTGGGTGTCGTGGGGTCAGCGGGAATAGGCATAATCGGGCAGCCACAGGGCGATCTGCGGAAAGGCCATGATGAGGCCGAGCGCCACGATCATGACGCCGACGAAGGGGAAGATCGAGACATAGATGTCGCGCAGCGTCACCTCCGGCGGCGCCATCGCGCGCATCAGGAACAGGTTGTAGCCGAAGGGCGGCGTCATGTAGGCGATCTGGCAGGTGATGGTGTAGAGCACGCCATACCAGATCAGATCGAACCCCAGCGCGCCGACCAGCGGCACGTAAAGGGGCGCGACGATCACCAGCATGGCGGTATCGTCGAGGAACGTGCCCATCAGCAGATACGACAGCTGCATCAGGATCAGAATGCCCCATGGGCCCAGCCCGATATCCTCAAGGAACAGCCGCCGCAGCGCATCCACCGCCCGAAGCCCGTCGAACACCGCGCCGAAGGCGAGCGCGGCGAGGATGATCCACATGAACATGCAGGTGATGGCAAGCGTCTGCTTGGTCACCGTCTCCATCATCGCCCAGGACACGCGCCGCTTGACCGCCGCCGCCGCCAGCGCCGCCACCGCGCCGACGACCGAGCTTTCGACAAGCCGCGTGTAGCCGGTGATGAACGGCACCATCATCACGAGGAAGATCCCCAGCGGCATCAGCCCCGCGCGCAGCAGGCGCAGCCGTTCGGTCCGGCTGATCGTCGCGCGTTCATCCGCCGACATCGCGGGGCCGAGCGCCGGGTTCAGCCGGCAGCGGATGACGATGTAGAGGATGAAGAGCCCCGCCATCATCAGCCCCGGCAGCACCCCCGCCAGCCACAGCTTGCCCACCGGCTGGCGCGCGATCATCGAATAGAGAACCAGAACCACCGACGGCGGGATCAGGATGCCCAGCGACGATCCGGCCTGGATCACCCCCGTCACCATGATCTTGTCATAGCCCCGCCGCAGCAGCTCGGGCAGGGCGATGGTCGCCCCGATCGCCATGCCCGCGACCGACAGCCCGTTCATCGCGCTGATGAGCACCATCAGGAGGATCGTCCCGATGGCAAGGCCGCCCGGCACCGGGCCGAACCAGACATGGAACATCCGGTAGAGGTCATCGGCCAGCCGGCTTTCCGACAGCACATAGCCCATGAAGATGAACATCGGCAGCGTCAGGAGCGGAAACCAGTTCATCAGCTTGAGCGTCTGGGCGAAGGCGAGGTCATACCCGCCCCGCTCGCCCCAGAGCAGCAGCGCCGCCACCACGGCGACGAACCCGATCACGCCGAACATCCGCTGCCCCGTCATCAGCAGCATCAGCATCGACCCGAACATCAGGGCCGCGATCATGTCATAGGACATCAGGCCCCCCGCTCCGGGATCACGACGCCGAACAGCCGCGCCACGTCGCGGATGAAGATCGCGGTGCATTGCAGGATCATCAGCACGATGCCGATGCACATCACGATCTTGACCGGCGCCATGTAGGGACGCCAGAGGCTGCGCCGCCGCTCGCCGAAGTCGATGGCGTATTGCGTGCTCTCGATCCCGCCCCACAGAAGGACGGCAAGATAGGTGAACAGGCACAGGATCGTCACGGCATCGATCATCGCCTTGGTGGTGGGCGACCAGGTGGAATAGAACAGGTCCATCCTGACCGCGCTGCCCATCTGCAGCGCATAGGCCCCGCCGAGCATGAAATAGCCCATCAGCAGGAACTGCCCCATCTCGTCGGTCCAGATCGTCGGGGTCAGCGCCGCGCGCGAGAATGCGCCCCAGAGCATCACGCCCATCAGCGCGAACAGCAGCAGCATGGCGATGCGGCCGATGCCGTAGGTCAGCCCCTCGACCAGCCGCACATAGCCGAAAACGACCCGCCGCATCCGGTCAGTGCGCCATGATGTCGATAAGCCGCGCCATCCCGTTGATCCGCCTTGCCTTGTCGCGCACCACCTTGGCGCGGCGGTCCGCCGCAGGCAAGCCCCGGCGTGTCAAGCGACCGCCCGTCGCCGCGCCCCGGCCAGCGCATTGCCCGCTATGGCGGCAAGCACGACCGCCCCACCCGCAAAGGTTGCCGCGCTGGCCGATTCGCCAAGCACAACAAGCGCCCAGACCGGGGCGAGCAGCACCTCGATCATCGACAGCAGTGTCAGATCGACCGCGGGGACCACGCGGCTGCCAGCAGTGAACAGCGTCATGCCGATGCCGAGGATCCCCGCGCCCATCAGCGCCGCGATCCCGATATCCGCCGGCGGCACCGCCAGCGCGGCCCCCGTCACCCCCGCCGCCAGCGCGCCGACCGCCGCCGAGAGCGCGCCGCCGATCAGCACCGCCGGGAGCATGTCGCCCGCCCGCCCGACCCGCAGGCAGACGGTGTAGATCGCAAAGCCCAGCGCCGACAGAACCGCCGTCACCGTGCCCGCCCCGCCGCCGAGGATCAGCCCCTCGCGCACCATCACCGCCATGCCCGCGAGCGCGAGCGCGATGGCCGCCCAGGTATGCCCGCGCACCCGCTCGCCCAGCACCGCCCAGCCGATCACCGCGGCCAGGAGCGGCGAGGCGGCAAAGAGGAACACCGCATTGGCCACGGTCGTCGTCTGGATCGCATGGATCGCGCAGGCAAAGGCCATCACGAGGCCCGCGCCGCCGACCAGGCCCGGCCAACCCGCCCGCCGCACCGCCGCCAGCGGACGCCCGCCGCTGGTCCACGTCAGCCAGGCCAGCAACACCGGCACGAGGAAGAGCGAGCGCCAGAACAGCGTCGCCCAGACCCCCGCCTCGGCCAGAGACCGGATCAGCAGCGCCATGAGCGACCACAGGATCGCCGCACAGATGACAAGGGAAACGCCGCGCGCGTAGGTCATGGGCCGAAACGCTAGCCGGGCCGCGACGCCTGTCTTGTCCGCCTGCGACCTAATAGCCCCGTGCGCGATCTACGCGGTAGAGCAGCGGCTCGCCCGCCTCGCTGCGGCGGATGTTCTCGGCCACCACGCGGGCGGCGGTGACGGGGCGGGTGGTCGCGGCGATGTGCGGCGTCACCGTGACGCGCGGATGGGCCCAGAACGGATGGCCCGGCGGCAGCGGCTCTTCCCGGAACACATCGAGCGTGGCATGCGCGATCTGCCCGGCATCGAGCGCCGCCAGAAGGGCGGCATCGTCGATCAGCGTCCCGCGCCCGGGATTGATGACGAACGCCCCCCGCGCGGTCATCGCCAGCGTCCGGGCATTCAGGATACACTCCGTCTCGGGCGTGCGCGGCAGCAGCGTGACAACGACCTGCGCCCCGGCCAGCGCCGCGTCGAGCCCCGCCGGCCCGTGCAGGCAGCGCATCCCCGCCGCGTCCCGCGGGCTGCGCGACCAGCCGGTGACCGGAAAGCCCAGCCCCGCCAGCGCCCGCCCCGCCGCCTGCCCCAGCTCGCCGAAACCGAGGATCGTCACCGGCCGCTCGGCCGCCAGCACCGCGATCCCCAGCGCATCGTGCCGCCAGACGCCATCCTGCCCGAGGATATGCGCATCCATCCCGAGGTGATGGCGCATCACATGCCCGACCACCCATTCGGTCATGCTGTCGGTCATCGCCGGATCGACCATCCGGCACAGCGGCTGGGTCAGCGTCGGGTTGAGCACGAGCCGCTCGACCCCGGCCCAGAGGTTCAGCACCGCCTTGGTCCGCGTATAGGGCGTGAAATCCTCGATCACGCCGCCCGGTGCGAAGATGATGTAATCGACCGAACCCGGATCGGGCGCCTCGGTCGCGATGGCGGCGTCGATCCCCGCCGCGGCGAGCGCGTCGGCCAGCGGGCCGGCATAGGCAGGCCAGAGGGCGGGGGGCGCGGCGAAGAACACGGTCAGCGGCATGTCTTACCTCGGCCGGTGGACATGCGCGCTCTGCACCAGCCCGAAGCCCAGAAGCAAGACCAGCATCGCCGTCCCGCCGTAGGACACCAGGGGCAGCGGCACGCCGACCACAGGCATCAGGCCCATCACCATGGCCATGTTGATTGCGAAGTAGAGAAAGAAGTTCGCCCCGATCCCGATGCACAGGATCGACGCGAACCGGTCCTTGGTCTGGAGTGCCGTTGCAACGCAAAGCGCCACGATCAGCGCATAGAGCATGAGGAGCGAGAAGCCCCCGACAAAGCCGAATTCCTCGGCCAGCGTGGTAAAGATGAAGTCGGTATGCTTTTCGGGCAGGAAGTTCAGCCGGCTCTGCGTGCCCTGCATGAAGCCCTTGCCGGTCCAGCCGCCCGAGCCGAGCGCGATCTTGGCCTGGCTGATGTTGTAGCCCGCGCCGAGCGGATCGGACCCGGGGTCGAGGAACGTGTCGATTCGCCGGAACTGATAGTCGCGCAGAAGCTGCCAGTCGGTGCCGCGGCTTGCCAGCACGGTCGCCACGGCCCCGACGCCGAGGGCGATCACGCTGGCGAAATAGGCCCAGTGCACCCCCGCCGCCAGCATGATCGCCCCGCCGAGCAGCAGCAGCAGGATCGCCGTGCCGAGATCGGGCTGGATGACCACCAGCCCCGTCGGAATCGCCACGAGCACGACCGGAAGCAGAACCCACAGCGGCTGCGACGTGCGCCGCAGGGGCAGCCAGTCATAATAGGCCGCCAGCATCATGATGAGCGCGATCTTCATCAGCTCGGACGGCTGCAGCCGCATGAACCCGAGATCGAGCCACCGCTGCGCGCCCATCCCGACCGAGCCGAAGAAATCCACCGCCACCAGCAGCAGCAGCGACACGAGATAGGCCAGCCCCGCCATGTTGCGCCAGAACCAGATCGGCACGAAGGCGACCGCGAACATCAGGACCATGCCAAGCGCGAACCGCTTCATCTGCGGTTCGGCCCAGACGCCGATCCGCCCGCCCGCGACCGAGGTGAGCATCAGGAACCCGAACCCCGCGACGGCCGCGATCACGACCACCAGCGCCCAGTTGAGGTGCAGCACCTTGCGCAGGCCCACCGGCACGCGCTTGACGGAATATTCAAGATAGCTCACGCCCCGCCCCGTCCTTCCTGCGCCGCTCTGTTACGCGCGGGTCCGGCCGGCACCCTCGCCCGCCGCCATGGGGCGCAGGCGCAGGTTGCGCTGGTCGGTCTCGATGCGGTTGCGCTGCGCCTCGGGATAGGCGGTCAGCGGCGGCATCTCGCCCGCCAGCGCGCGCAGCACGATGTCGCGCGCGATCGGCGCCGCCGCGGTCGATCCGCCGCCGCCATGCTCGACCACGACCGACACGGCCACTTTCGGCACGTCATGCGGGGCGTAGCAGACATAGAGCGCATGGTCGCGCCGGTTCCACGGCAACTGGTCGTTGCGCAAGACCCCCCGCGCCCGCTCGGCCTCCGAGATGTTGCGCACCTGGCTGGTGCCGGTCTTGCCGGCGATCAGCATCTTGCGGTCAACGCTGCGCGACGACCAAGCGGTGCCGTTGCGCGAATTGGTCACGTCGAACATGCCCTGCCGGATCGCCGCCAGATGCGCGGTGGCGATGCCCAAGGGCGGCGCCTCGGGCACCGGCGCCGGTTCGCCGCCGATCGACAGCACGAGCCGCGGCGCCACCGCCCGCCCGGTGGCAAGGCGGGCGGTCATCACCGCGAGCTGCAGCGGCGAGGACAGCACATAGCCCTGCCCGATCGCAGCGTTGATCGTATCGCCGATGCGCCATTCCTGCCCGCGCTTCTCGCGCTTCCACTGCCGGTCGGGGTTCAGCCCCTCGCTGATCGCCGACAGCGGCAGGTCATGCCGGATGCCCAGCCCGAGCCGCTCGGCCATCCGCGCGATCGCGTCGATCCCGGCGCGCTGCGCGATATCGTAGTAATAGACATCGCAGCTTTCGGTGAGGCTTCGGGCAAGGTTCACGGCGCCATGGCCGCCGCGTTTCCAGCAATGGAACCGGCGCCCGCCCGATTCGTAATGGCCCGGACAGCGCACCACCGTATCGGCCGTGATCACGCCGGCCTCGAGCGCGGCGAGCGCGGTTACCATCTTGAACGTCGATCCCGGCGGATAGGCGCCCTGCACCGACTTGTTCGACAAGGGCCGATGGTCGTTTTCCAGCAGCGCGCGATAGTCGGGCGACGAGATGCCGCGCACGAAGAGGTTGGGGTCATAGCCCGGTGCCGAAGCGATGGCGAGCAGATCGCCCGTCGCGCAATCCATCACGACGGCCGAGGCGCTTTCCTCGCCCAGCCGCGCCTGCACATAGCTTTGCAGCCCTGCATCCACCGTCAGCCGCACATCCGCGCCGCTGTCACCCTCGCGCCGGTCAAGCTCGCGCATCACCCGGCCGGCGGCGTTAACCTCGATCCGGCGCGATCCGGCCTGACCGCGAAGCACATCCTCCATCCGCCGCTCGACCCCGACCTTGCCGATCTGGAACCGCGGGATCTGCAGGACAGGATCGGGATCCTCGTATTGCGCGAGGTCGTTTTCCGATACCGGGCCGACATAGCCGACGACATGGGCGAAATCCTCGACCATCGGATAATGGCGCGACAGGCCGACCTCGGGCGTCACGCCGGGCAGGGCGGGCGCATTGACCGACACGCGGGCCAGATCCTCCCAGGTCAGGCGGTCGGCGACGGTGACCGGCACGAAGGGGCTGCGCCGGCGCACCTCAGTCAGGGTGCGGGCGATATCCTCGTCGCTCAGCGGGATGAGCTGCGCGAGGCGCCGCAGCACCGCCTCGACATCGCCGGCATCCTCGCGGGTGATGACGACGCGGTAATTCGGCTCGTTCCCGGCCAGAAGCACGCCGTTGCGGTCCTGGATCAGGCCGCGGGTCGGCGGGATCAGCCGGATCGAGACGCGGTTTTCCTCGGCCAGAAGGCGGAATGTCTCGGCCTCCTCGACCTGCATGTGGCGCATCCGCAGGCCGAGCGCCGCGACCACCGCGATCTGCGCGCCGCCGAGAAGCAGCGCCCTGCGGGTGATCCGGCGCATGCTCTCGTCGCTTTCCCGTGCCGTCCGCCTCACAGCCGCCGCCCCATGCCATCGACCTCGCCCGCGGCCGGCTTGCGCAGGCCCAGCCCGAGATGCAGCGCCGCAACGACGACGGGATAGAGCGCGATCGTCCCGGCGATCTGGACCAACACCATCGTCACCGGCGGCGCGGGGGTCAAGGTGATGCCCAGCACCACGCGGTGCAGCGCAGCCGTCCCCGCCACCGTGACCGCCACGAGGAACCATTCCGCAGGAAACGGCAGTTCGCGCGACAGTGAGGCGCGCGCGCGCAGGAACTCGGCCATCAGCACCACCGCCGCGGCCCAGAGGCCGGGCGGGCGCATCAGCATCATGTCCTCGACGAGGATGACCAGCGCGATCATCACGGCCGGCAGGTGATCGGGACGCCGCAGCACCCAGGCCGCCGTGAGCGCCACCATGACGTCCGGGGCCGGCCAGCCGTCCGAGGGCGCGCCGATCGGCAGCAGGCGCAGCCACATGAGCACGGCGAACACACCGACATAGCCGAGACGCCAGCCCCAGCGCGTATCGCGCACCGGATCAGCCACGGGGCGCCTCGGCGGTCAGCGGAACGGATGGCGCGACGGCGGGCGGGATCAGCACGCCGGGCTCGTCGATCCGCTCGGGCGCATGGCTGCGCAGCACCCGCAGGAACTCGAGCCGCGCATAATCGGCCGACAGCGCGACGCGCAGCCGTCTGTCCGGCCCCTGCACCACCTGCCCCACCAGCAGCCCGGCCGGGAACACACCGCCGTCGCCCGAGCTCACCACCCGGTCGCCGGGGCGCACCTGATCGGGCGCCTCGAGAAAATCGAGCGGCGGCAGCGCGCCGTTGTCGCCTGCAACGATGGCCCGCTGGCCCGACGGCTGGATCGTCACCGGCACCCGGCTGTTGGCATCCGTCAGCAGGACCACCCGCGCCGTCGTCTGCCCCACCCCCGAGATCCGCCCGACGAGGCCAAGCCCGTCCATCGTCGCCCAGCCGTCCTGCACCCCGTCGCGCATCCCGACATTGAGCAGCACCGACTTGCGAAAGGGCGATCCGCTGTCGGCCAGCACGACGCCCGTCACATGCGTCAGCTTGGGGTCCAGCCGGACGTTGTTGAGATCGAGCAGCTTGGCGTATTTCTGTTCGAGCTGGATCGCCGCCTCGCGCCAGGCCTTCATCTGCTGGAGTTCGCGCCGAAGCTCCTGATTCTGCTCGTAGACGCGGGCGTAGGACTGGAAATCCTCGATCATCGCGGCGGCCTTGGTCACCGGCAGAAGCGCCCAGTCGAAATTCGGCACCACCGCATCGATCAATGCGGTGCGCAGCCGCTCCACCCGCGGGCTGTCGATGCGCCACAGCCCGAACAACGCCAGCAACACAGCGACGGTGCCGAACACGGCAATACGCCGGATCGGCCGGCCATAATCGAGGTCGCTGCGGTCCTTGCTCACGGGATATCCCCCGGCGTCAGGGTCGGGTCAGCTGTCGTAGTCTATGACATGCCGAAGCTGTTTCTCATACTCCAGCGCCTTGCCGGTCCCGAGCGCCACACAATTGAGTGACTCGTCCGCGACCGAAATCGCGAGCCCCGTCTGTTCCCGTAGCGCAAGGTCGAGATCGCCGAGGAGCGCACCGCCCCCCGTGAGCATCACGCCGCGGTCCACGATATCGGCCGCAAGGTCGGGCGGCGTCGCCTCGAGCGCCTGCATGACCGCATCGCAGATCTGCTGCACCGGCTCGGCCAGCGCCTCGGCCACCTGCGCCTGGCTGATCTCGGTTTCCTTCGGCACGCCGTTGAGCAGATCGCGCCCGCGGATCATGATCGCATGGCCGCGCCCGTCGTCGGGCATCCGGGCCGTGCCGATCGAGGTCTTGATCCGCTCGGCGGTCGATTCGCCGATCAGAAGGTTCTGGTGCCGGCGCAGATAGCTGATGATCGCCTCGTCCATCCGGTCGCCGCCGACACGGACCGAGCGGGCATAGACGATGTCGCCAAGGCTCAGGACCGCGACCTCGGTCGTCCCGCCGCCGATATCGACCACCATGTTGCCCGTCGGGTCGGTGATCGGCATGCCCGCCCCGATGGCCGCCGCGATCGGCTCGGAAATCAGCCCCGCCCGGCGCGCACCCGCCGACAGGACCGATTGGCGGATCGCCCGCTTTTCCACCGGGGTGGCGCCATAGGGCACGCAGACGATGATCTTGGGTTTCGAGAAGGTCGTGCGCTTGTGCACCTTGCGGATGAAATGCTTGATCATCTCTTCCGCGACGTCGAAATCCGCGATCACGCCGTCGCGCATCGGGCGGATCGCCTCGATGCTGCCGGGGGTGCGGCCGAGCATGAGCTTGGCGTCCTCGCCCACGGCAAGAACCTGCTTCTTGCCGTCCTTGACGTGGTAGGCCACCACCGACGGCTCGTTCAGGATGATGCCGCGCCCCTTGACATACACGAGCGTGTTGGCCGTGCCGAGGTCGATGGCCATGTCGGAAGAGAAAAGGCCCGAGAAGAGCGACATCCTGGATACGTCCTGTCGTGGGGTTCGACACCGCGCACCGGATGGCCGCGCGACCGCCGCTCCTTATAGGCGCCGTTCCGGGGAAGCGGAAGGGGCACGGCACCCCCGTCCGCGGCGCGGCCTTATCCCGCCGATGCGTCGGTCCCGTTCCGACGCATCCCGGGCGGCTCGGTGCGCGCCCCTTCCCCGGTCACGCGATATCGCGATAGCTCACCTCGCGCCCGTCCGTGCCGCCCTTCTGCCGGCGCATGGCAAGCCGGTTGAGCGCGTTGACATAGGCCTTCACGCTCGCCACCACGGTGTCGGTATCGGCGGCCTGACCGGTGGCGATCCGCCCGCCCTCCTCGAGCCGCACGCTCACCGTCGCCTGCGCGTCCGTCCCCTCGGTGACCGCATGCACCTGGTAAAGCTGCAGCCGCGCATCGTGCGGATACAGCAGCCGCACCGCCCGGAACGCGGCATCGACCGGCCCGTCGCCCGTCGCCTCGACGCTGTGATCCACCCCGTCGATCGCCAGCGTCAGCGCCGCCTCCTGCGGACCCTCGGTCCCGCAGACGACCCGCAGGCGCCGCAGTTGCAGCATGTCGCGCTCGGTGTTCGCCTGGCTGTCGGCGAGCAGGGCCACGAGGTCGTCGTCGTAGACCTCCTTCTTGCGGTCGGCGAGCGCCTTGAACCGCACGAACACGTCGTTGAGCTGGTTGTCGGCCAGATCGAACCCCAACTCGCGCAGCTTGGCGCGCAGCGCCGCGCGGCCCGAATGCTTGCCCATGGCGATGTTCTTGGCGAACAGGCCGATATCCTCGGGCCGCATGATCTCGAACGTCTGCACGTTCTTGAGCACGCCGTCCTGGTGGATCCCGCTTTCGTGCAGGAAGGCATTCTTGCCCACGATCGCCTTGTTGAACTGCACCGGAAAGCCCGAGACCTGCGCCACCCGGCGCGACAGGTTCATGATCCGCGTCGTGTCGATGCCGGTCCGGTAGGGCATGATGTCGTTGCGCACGCGCAGCGCCATCACCACCTCCTCCAGCGCGGTGTTGCCCGCCCGCTCGCCGAGGCCGTTGATCGTGCATTCGATCTGCCGCGCGCCTGCCGCCACGGCCGCAAGGCTGTTGGCCGTCGCCATGCCGAGGTCGTTGTGGCAGTGGGTCGCGAAGGTCACGCCATCGGCGCCCGGCACCCGTTCGAGCAGCATGCGGATCAGCGCCGCGCTTTCCGCCGGGGCGGTGTATCCGACCGTGTCGGGAATGTTGATCGTGCTCGCCCCGGCCTTGATCGCGATCTCGACCACGCGGCAGAGGTAATCGTGCTCGGTCCGCGTTGCATCCATGGGCGACCACTGGACGTTGTCGCACAGGTTGCGCGCATGGGTGACCGTCGCATGGATGCGCTCGGCCATCTCGTCCATCGTCAGGTTCGGGATGGCGCGGTGCAGCGGCGAAGTGCCGATGAAGGTGTGGATGCGCGGCGCCCGTGCGGGCCGGATCGCCTCCCAGCAGCGGTCGATATCGGCGATATTGGCGCGGGCGAGGCCGCAGATGACTGCATTCTGCGCCCGTTCGGCAATGGCGCGCACGGCGGCGAAATCGCCGTCCGAGGCGATCGGAAACCCGGCCTCGATGATGTCCACGCCCATCTCGTCGAGAAGCTGGGCGATCTCGAGCTTTTCGTCATGGGTCATGGTGGCGCCGGGGCTCTGCTCGCCGTCGCGCAGGGTGGTGTCGAAAATCAGGACGCGGTCCTGTTCGGCTGCGGTCGTCATGGGGTGTTCCTCGAGGTTCCTCTGATCCGTCCGGGCGCTGCCTACCTCCGAGCGGCCGCGCCCGAGGGCACGCTCAGAGGCGGCTAAGGAGGAGGAGGGCACGGGTCGCGGCGACGCAAAACGCGCCAGCGGGGCAGGGAATGTGCCGGTTCCGTGTCATGGCGCCGATCATAGTGATCGGCAGGCCGAAGGGAAGGGAAAAATTTCGTTCCTTTGTTCCACCGGGCCGACGAAATTCCGCCGCTTTTCTGGCATTGGGTTGCGCCATGAAACAGTCGTCAAATCCCTACGCCGCGCTGCCCCCTGTCGCCTTCTGGCGGTCGGGCGTGGCCGATGTCGGTGTTTTCGGCCTTGCGGGCCTGTGGCAGTCGCCCTGGCAACTCCCCTCGGACGCCCGTTTCGCCACCTTCGGGTCGTGCTTTGCGCAACATATCTCGCGGGCGCTCCGGGCGCGAAAGATGGGCTGGATCGACGCCGAACCGGCGCCGATGGGAACCCCGCCCGATCTTGCAAAGCGGTTCAACTATGGCGTGTTCTCGGCCCGCACCGCGAACATCTACACTGCCGCGCAGCTTCACCTGCTGCTGGCCATGGCCATCGGCGATCTCGACGCCGGCTTCGCCGCCTTCTGGGACGATGGCGGACGCATCCGCGATTCGCTCCGCCCGGCGATCGAGCCCGACGGCTTTGCCGACCGTGACGAGGCGCTGCTGTCGCGCCGCTCGATGCTGCGCGGGCTTGCCCGGGCCGCGCGGCAGGCCGATGTGTTCGTCTTCACGCTCGGCCTGACCGAACGCTGGGAAGATGCCGAGACCGGCCAGCCCTTCGCGGCCTGCCCCGGCACCCTCGGCGGCACGTTCGACGCCGCGCGGCACAGGTTCGTGAACGACCGCGCGGCCTCGGTGCGGGCCGATCTCGAGGGTTCGCTGGCCATCCTGCGCCGGATGAACCCCGGCATCCGGCTGTTGCTGACCGTCTCGCCGGTGCCGCTGACGGCGACGGCGGCGGGGCGGCATGTCCTGGTCTCGACGGCGCATTCCAAGGCCGTCCTGCGCGCCGTCGCCGGCGAGATGGCGCAGGATCACGATGCGGTGGATTATTTCCCGTCCTACGAGATCATCACCGGCGCACCGGCCCGGTCTGCCTTCTTCGCCCCGAACCTGCGCGAGGTCGTGCCCGAGGGGGTCGAGGCGGTCATGGGGCATTTCTTCGCCGGGCTGAACCTGTCGGGCGCCCCCGCGCACAGGGGCACGGCCGAGGCGGCTGCGGACAAGGCCGCGGCAAGCGCCATGAAGGCGGCGCTGCATGCCGAGGCGCTGGCCTGCGAAGAAGCGATGCTGGACATCCACGCCCATGAAACATGACCGGCCGACCGGGGTGCAGATGGCCCCGCCCTTGCCCCGAACCGCCGCCCCGCCGTCGGCGCCCCTGCCCGATGGCCTGCCGGACGTGATGATCGTCGGCGACAGCCACACCGCCGCTCTCTTCGAGGGGGCGCGGCTGCGCAGGCTCGACGCCCGGCTGCTCTACATCTCGGGGAACTTCTGGCACGAGGGCAAGATCCGCTACAGCGCCCGGCAGGGCCTGTCGGCGCGTTACCGTCCGCCGCTCCGGCGCCTGATCCGCAACGTTGGCGCCCCGCTCGGCGGGACGGTGTTTCCGGCCGGCGTTCCGGTGATCGCATCCTTCGGCTATCACCTCGGGCGGCTGGTGCCGCTGATGCGGCGCGGCGGCCAGACGCCGGACCCCGCCGATTTCGAGATGCGGGACGATGCGCTCTTCCTCAGCCGCGCCTTTGTCGAGGGCTATCTGCATCACCACCGCGGCGCCCTGATCCGCGTGCTGCGGCAGCTGTCCGGGGAACGCCGGATCGTCGTCGTCGCCCCGCCCGTCGTGCAGGACGATCCCGCCGCGCTGCGTCTTGCGGCGATCATCACAGGCTGGCTGACCGAACAGGGCGTGCCGGTTTTCGATCCGCGGCGCGAGCCGGGCTTCGGCCCCGCCCCGCTCGACGCCGCCCTGCGCGCGCCCGACGGCGTCCATGGCACCGCGGCCTATGGCGCCATGGTGATCGACCGCCTGCTGGACGCTGGACTGCTCGCGCCCCGCCGCTAGGTTCCCGGCACGCAGCAGGGGGCGGGGATGCGGGCACTGGTGATCGGGGCATCGGGCGGGATCGGCGCGGCACTGGCCGCAGCCCTCGCCGCGGGCGGGGCAGAGGTCACCGGGCTTTCGCGTTCCGGTGACGGCCTCGACGTGACCGACGAGGGCAGCGTGGCGGCGGCGCTCGGCGCGCTCGAGCCGCCCTATGACACCGTGCTGGTGGCCACCGGCGCACTGACCATCGGCCCGCACGGCCCGGAAAAGACGATCCGCGCGCTCGACCCCGCGGCGCTGGCGGCGCAGTTCGCGCTGAACGCGGCGGGGCCGGCACTGGTGCTCAAGCATGCGCTGCGGCTGATGCCGCGCGATGCGCCCTGCCGCTTTGCCGCCCTGTCGGCGCGGGTCGGTTCGATCGGGGACAACGGCCTCGGGGGCTGGTATGCCTATCGCGCGGCCAAGGCGGCGCTCAACCAGCTCATCCATACCGCCGCGATCGAGGTGGCGCGCACGCATCGCCAGTCAGTCGTGGTGACGCTCCACCCCGGCACGGTCGAGACCGCTCTCGGCCCGCAATACCGCGCCGGCCATCCAGCGATCACGCCGGCGCAGTCGGCGGCCGCGCTGCTGGCCGTGCTCGGCCGCCTCACGCCGGCCGATACGGGCGGGTTCTTCGACTGGCAGGGGGCGCGCATCCCGTGGTGACGCCGCGCCTGATCCTGATCCTCGGCGATCAGCTGAGCCCAGGCATCGCCGCCCTGCGCGCGGCCGATCCGGCACGCGACATCGTCGTGATGGCCGAGGTTCAGGCCGAAGCCGACTATGCCCCCCACCACCCGCAGAAGATCGCCTTTTTCCTTGCCGCGATGCGCCATTTCGCGGCCGACCTGCGCGCTGCGGGCTGGCGCGTGCTCTACACACCGCTCGACGACCCCGAGAATTCGCACAGCATCGCCGGCGAGCTTCTGCGCCGCGCCGCCGAGACCGGGGCCGAGGGCGCGCTGGCCACGCGCCCGGGCGAGTGGCGGCTGATCGCGGCGCTCGAGGATTGCCCGCTGCCTGTGACGCTGCTCGAGGATGACCGGTTCCTGTGCAGCCTGGCCGAATTCGACGCCTGGGCCGAGGGACGCAAGGCGCTGCGGATGGAGTTCTTCTACCGCGAGATGCGCCGCCGCACCGGCCTGATGATGGAGGGGGACAGGCCCGCGGGCGGCCAGTGGAACTATGACCACGACAACCGCAAGCGCGCCGCGCCCGACCTGCTGCGCCCGGCGCCGCTGCGCTTTGCTCCCGATGCGGTGACGGCCGAGGTGCTGCGCCTCGTCGCCGGCCGGTTCGACAACCGTTTCGGCAGTCTCGCGGGCTTCGGCTGGGCCGTCACGCGCGCCGATGCGCTGCGCGCGCTCGACCATTTCGCGGCCCATGCCCTGCCGCGCTTCGGCGACGAGCAGGACGCGATGCTGCGGGACGACCGGTTCCTGTCGCATTCGCTCCTGTCGCCCTACCTCAATGCGGGGCTTCTGGGGCCGATGGAGGTCTGTGCGCGCGTCGAGGCGGAATGGCGCGCCGGGCGCGTGCCGATCAACGCGGCCGAGGGCTATATCCGTCAGATCATCGGCTGGCGGGAATTCATCCGGGGCGTCTATTTCCGCGAGGGGCCGGATTACACCGCGCGCAACACGCTGGGGGCTGCACGCGGCCTTCCGGCGCTCTACTGGGGCGCGCCGACGCGCATGGCCTGCCTGTCGCATGCCGTGGGCCAGACCGGCAGCGATGCCTATGCCCATCACATCCAGCGGCTGATGGTGACCGGCAATTTCGGCCTGCTCGCCGGGATCAGCCCGCAGGCGCTGCACGAATGGTATCTGTCGGTCTATATCGACGCGGTGGAATGGGTCGAGGCGCCGAACACCCTCGGGATGAGCCAGTTCGCCGACGGCGGGGTCGTCGCCTCCAAGCCCTATGTGTCGTCGGGCGCCTATATCGACCGGATGTCGGACTATTGCGGCGCCTGCGCCTACCGGGTCAAGGATCGCACGGGCCCGCGCGCCTGTCCGTTCAACCTGCTTTACTGGGATTTCCTGAACCGCCACCGCGACCGGTTCGCGAACAACCCCCGCATGGCGCAGATGTATCGCACCTGGGACCGGATGGATGCGGACCACCGCGCGACGGTGCTGGCCGAGGCGGCGGCCTTTCTGGGCCGGCTCGACGCCGGCGCGCCGGTCTGACGCGGCGAGGGCCGAGACGAAAGCCGCGATTGCAGGGGGCCGCGCGGCTGGTATCCTGCCGCCATGGCCGAACGCTCCGCCCTCATCGTCGATGACCACCCGCTGTTCTGCGATGCGCTTGCCCTGACGCTGCGCGCGGTCGCGGGGTTCGCGACCGTGGACACCGCCTATCGGCTCGACGCCGCGCTCGACCGGCTCGACGGCGGGGCGGCGCCGGATGTGGTGGTGCTCGACCTCGACCTGCCCGACGTGGACGGGATGGGCGGCCTGATGCGCGTGCGGGCGGCGACGCGCGCGCCGGTGGTCGTCGTCAGCTCGCTTGCCGATGACCGGGTGATCGCCGCCGCGATGGCCGCCGGCGCCGCCGGCTTCGTGCCCAAGCACGCCGGGCGCGAGGCGTTCCGCGCCGCATTCGAGGCGGTCGGCCAGGGCCGCCGCTATACCCCCGACGGCTGGCAACCCCCGGCGAACACCCGCGCCGCATCCGAGGCGGTGGCACGGCTCGCGCAGCTGACGCGCCAGCAGGCGCGGATCCTCGAGCTGATCTGCCAGGGCATGCTGAACAAGCAGATCGCCCATGACCTTGCGATCGCCGAAACCACCGTCAAGGCGCATGTCACCGCCATCATGCGCAAGCTCGGCGTGCAGAGCCGCACCCAGGCGGTGCTGATCGCGCAGGAGGCGCGCTTTGCCTCGCTCGCCCCGTCCGGTTGACCGGACGGGCGGTGACGCGGATGGATGGTGCCCGGACAGCCGATGCGATCCTGCCGACCGCCGATGCACCGGCCTGCGCACCCGGGCCGCTCTTCAATGCGCTCCCGCGGATGCCGGCGGCGCTCGTCATCCTCTTTGCCGCGCCCGAGGCCGACCTGTCCGCGCTCGGCGCGCTTGCCGCGCTGCGGTTTCCCGGCGCGCCGGTGATCGGCTGCACCACGGCCGGCGAGATCACCGGCGACGGCTATGCCGAGGGGCGGGTGGTCGGCACGATCCTTCCCGCGCGCCTGTTCGCGGCCGAGACGATCGCCATCCCCGACCTCGACGCGCTGGTGCCGGTGGAGATCATCGGGCGCATGATCCGCGCCCGCGCCGCACTGGCGGCCGCGCGGCCCGACTGGCCGCACGAATTCGCCTTCCTGCTCGTCGATGGCCTTTCGGCGCGCGAGGATGCGCTGGCGGCGGCGCTCGCCGGCGGCCTTGGCCCTGTGCCGCTGTTCGGCGGGTCCGCCGGCGACGGCACGCGGTTCCGGCAGACGCGCGTGCTCGCCGGCGGGGCGGCGCGCGGCAATGCGGCGGTCGTGGCACTGGTGCGAACGGCCTGCCCGGTGCGGGTGTTCAACCTAGACCACCTGGTGCCGACCGAGACGCGCATGGTCGTCACCCGCGCCGATCCCGCCCGCCGCATCGTGCAGGCGATCAACGCCGAACCGGCGGCGCGGGAATATGCGCGCCTTGCCGGCAAGGATCCGGCGCAGCTGACACCCTTCACCTTCGCCGCCCATCCGGTCGTGGTGCGCATCGGCGGGCAGCATCACGTCCGCGCCATCCGCGAGGTGGCGGGCGATGATCTGATCTTCTACTCCGCCATCGGCGAGGGGCTGGTGCTTACCCTCGCCCGCCCGCAGGACATGGCCGCGCATCTTGCGCGCGCGCTCGGCGCGCTCGACGGCCCCGCGGCGATCCTCGCCTGCGACTGCATCCTGCGCCGGATGGAGGCCGAGGAGAAACAGCAGACCCATGCGATCTCGGCCCTGCTGCGCCAGCACCGCGTCACCGGATTTTCCACCTATGGCGAGCAGCGCAACGCCATGCACGTCAACCAGACGCTGACCGGCGTCGCCATCTATCCGCCGCCATGATCGCGGACGCGCTCCTCAATCCGGCCGATCCGCTCGAGCGGCAGCGCGACAAGCTCCTCGCCATCGCGGCGGCGCTGATGCGGCGGGTGGAACAGGCGACCGACGACAGCGGTGCGGCCTATGCGCAGTTCCAGCGCGCCGCCCTGCTCGAGGATCAGGTGCGCGCGCGCACCCGCGACCTCGAACGCGCGCTCGACCTTCTCAACCAGTCCAACGCCCAGCTTGCCGCCGCCACCCGGGCCGCCGAGGCGGCGCAGGCCAACCTCAAGACCGCCATCGAAACGGTGCAAGAGGGCTTTGCCCTGTTCGGTCCCGACGATGTGCTGGTGCTCGCCAATGCGCGGTTCTGCGCGCAGATGCCCGACGTGCGCCCGGCGCTGCGCGAGGGGCTGCGCTTTGCCGATTACGTCGCCGAAGTCAGCCGCTCGCCCCATCTCGCGCTTCCCGCGGGCGAGACGCCGGACGACTGGGCCGCCAAGCGCCTTGCGCGGCACCGCGACCGGCATGTGATCTTCAACGTGGCCATTCGACCCGACCGCATGATCCAGGTGAGCGAGCATCGCACGGCCGACGGCGGAACGGTGATCCTGCAGACGGACGTGACCGGGATCGTGCGGGCCGAGCGGGCGGCGGGCGGCAAGATCATCGACGACCAGGCGCGGATGATCCGCGCCACGCTCGACCATATCGCGCAGGGTGTGGGCATCTTCGACGCCGAGGGGCGGCTGGCGGGCTGGAACGACCGGCTTGCGGCGCTGCTGGCGCTGCCGATGGCGCGGCTGCGCATGGGGGTGGGCGCGGCTTCGCTGGCCGAGCCGCTCATGCCCGACGTGGACGATGCCCCGGCCCTCGCCGCCTGGCTGGACCGCCGCGGGGTGCGCCCGCCGATCCGGTTCGAGCTGGCGCGCGGCGCGCGCATCCTCGACGCCTTTGCCGAAGGCATGGCCGATGGCGGTTTCGTCCTGTCGGTGATGGACGTCACCGCCGAACGCGCCGCCCGCGCCGCCCTGTCGCGCGCCAACGAGACGCTCGAGGCGCGCGTGGCCGCCCGAACGCTGGAACTCGAGGATGCGCTCGCCCATGCCGAGCGGGCCAATGCCGCCCGGTCGCGCTTCGTCGCCGCGGCGAGCCATGACCTCTTGCAGCCGCTGTCGGCGGCCAAGCTGTTCCTCGCCTCGATCGGTGACGGCACGCTGCCGCCGCAGGCATCCGAGGCGCTGGTCAAGGCACAGAATGCGCTGGGCAGCGTCGAATCGCTCGTCGCCGCGCTGCTCGACATCAGCCGGCTGGAATCGGGCAAGGCGGCGGTGTCGGTCGGGGCGGTGCGGCTCGACCACCTCATGGCGCAGCTGCGCGACGAATTCGCCCCGCTTGCCGCCGCCAAGGGCCTGCGCTTTGTCGTGCGGCCGCGGCCGGTCGCGGTCGTGTCCGATGCGACCTATCTGCGGCGGATCCTGCAGAACCTGATGTCCAACGCGATCCGCTACACCGACCGGGGCGGCGTCCTTGTCGGCATCCGCACGGCGGGGCCGGGGGCCTTGCGCATCGCGGTGCACGACACCGGCCCCGGCATCCCCCCCGAGGAGCAGGAGGCGATCTTTCGCGAATTCCACCGCGTCGCCGCCCGCGCCTCGGCCGCCGAGGGGATGGGGCTGGGCCTCGCCATCGTGGACCGTGCCGCGGCGCTGCTGGGCCATCCGCTTGCGCTGCGCTCGGTGCCGGGCCGCGGCACGACCTTCGAATTGCGCGCGACGCTCGCCCCGACCCCGGCCGAAGCGATCATCGCCGCCGGTGCCGGTCCGGTGCCGCGTCCGGCGCAGGACCGGCTCGGCCTGCTGGTCGAGGATGACGACGACCTGCGCCGCGCGCTCTGCCTGCTGCTGGAACGCTGGGGGGTCAGCGTGCTCGACGCCCCGAGCGGCGAG
>JBKBQT010000021.1:0-58192 GCA_046292445.1 Gemmobacter sp. | reverse complement strand
GCACGCTGTCCGCCCGCGCCTGCGCCATCGGGGTGAGGATGTTGGTCACCCCCGGCCCGGTGATGACGAAGGCGGCGCCCGGCCGGCCCGTCACCCGCGCATAGCCATCGGCCATGAAGCCCGCCCCGGCCTCGTGCCGTGCCGTCACATGACGGATGCCCGACCCCGCCAGCCCGCGATAGAGGGCCACCGTATGCACGCCGGGGATGCCGAACACCACATCCACTCCCCGTGCCGCCAGCCCCTCGACAAGCCTTTCGCCGACCGTCCGCATCGCCGCCCCCGTCGTTCCGCCCCCGTCGTTCCCCCCCCCCCGGCCCTCGCCGCGCCCCAGCCGCCCGGTCCTCAGGCAGGGGGCGCGGCGTCCGCCACATGCGCGGCGATGCGCGCGCAGGCCGCCGCGATCCGCGCATCCGGCTGCGTCAGGGCCACCCGAACCCAGCCCGCCAGCGCGGTGCCGAAGGCTTCGCCAGGCATCACCGCAACCCCGGCCACCTCGAGCAGCCGCGCGGCGAAAGCCTCGCCGGTCAGCCCGCTCGCCCGGACGTCGATCAGCGCGAACATCCCCGCCTCGGGCACATGGACCCGCAGTCCCGCCACCCCGTCGAGCCGGTCGCGGATCATCGCGGCGCGCCGCGCGAACCGCGCCGCCATGCCGGCAGCCACCGGCGAAGGTGCAGCGAGTGCCGCCGCCGTCATGTCGGCGATGAAGGGCTGGTTGCCGAACAGCATCGTCTCGGACAGTGGCAGCGCGCGGGCACAGAATTCGGCCGGCCCGACGCACCAGCCCGAGCGAAAGCCCGGCGCGGCATGGCTCTTGGAGATCGAGGCCACGGCGACCGTCCGGTCGGCCAGACCCGGATCGTCGAGCGGCGAGGCGAAGGCGACGCCGGGAAAGACCAGATCCTCATACACCTCGTCGCAGACGATCCACAGATCATGAGCGCGGGCGAGCGCGCCGAGCGCGGCGAGGTCATCGCGCCGCAGCACGGCACCGGTTGGGTTGTGCGGCGTGTTGAGCAGAAGCACCCGCACATCCGGCGTCACCGCCGCCGCCACGTCATCGGCGCAAAGGCGAAACCCGCGCCCGGCCCGCAACGGCACCGTGACGAGCCGCGCGCCGGTGGCGGCGACAAGGCCGGCATAGGTCGCATACATCGGATCGCCCGCGATCACCGCATCGCCGGTCTGGGCAAGGGCGGTGAGCACGGCATAGAGCGCGGTCTGCGTGCCCGGAAAGCACAGCACCTGATCCGGCCCGAACGGCCGCCCGCGCCGCGCGCCATAGCGTGCTGCGATCGCGGCGAGGAGCGTCGCCTCGCCCCGGCCGTTGGAATAGCCCGTCCGCCCGGCGCGCATCGCCGCCGCCGCTGTCTCGACCAGTGCGGGCGGGGTGGGCACGTCCGGCTCGCCGATGGTCAGCTCGATGATGTCATGGCCCTGCGCCGCCATGGTGCGCGCAAGGGTATGGATCGCCCATTTCGCCCCGCCGAGGGCGGCCAGACGGTCAGTGACGGCGGCATATCTCATCGTGTTGCCTCGGACGGCCTTTCCATGCGACCGCCGGACAGGCTCCCCGCCGCCGCCTGGGTCGACGCCCCGCGCCGGGCGCCCTTGTGGCAGCGCAGGCATCTGAAACGGTCGGCTGTCTGCACCGGGCGCTTCCTTGCTGCTCGGGCCGAGACGTCGCAGATCATGCGCGCAGCTGCAAGCGCACCCGAACATCGGCGGCACGGCGCGGCAGGGCATCGTCCACGCGGGCCGCTGGCGCCGTTGCGGGTTTTCGGCCGAAAACCCGCAAGTCTCCGCGCCTTGCCCTATCCTACCCCCGCGCGAAGGCGACCAGGGATTTTCGTTCGAAAATCCCTGGTCGACACGCCAAAATCCTTCGGATGAAGGATTTTGGCCTCATCTGCGATCAGGCCATACCCCAGTTCGGGCCCGCGCCGTCGCGGCGCGCAGCATCCACGCCCGACGTGACCCTGACCGCCGCGTGGGCGATGCGCCTTTGGGGCGACGCATCGCCCGGTCGCCCCGGGGCTGGTGCAGCAAGGCCGCGACAGGGCCGTTCTGCGCGGCGACGACGGCGGGTCGGCAAGACACGAGCGCCCGGCCCACGGCGAAAAACGATGCGCGACGTTGGAATCTGCTGCGTGACGGCGGGGTGAAGTTCCGGTCACGGTTACACGACAGACCGGCCCGCCGTGCGGCCGCCCGGTCGGTTCACGTGCCGGCCAAGCGCCGCGGGCGGATCATGCCGACGATCTCGTAGACCGCGTCCATCACCGGCCGCGCGATCGCCTCGGCCCGCGCCGCGCCGTCGGCGAGGATCCGGTCGATCTCGGCCGGATCCTGCATGAGCCGCGTCATCTCGGCGCTGATCGGCGCCAGCCGGCTCACCGCAAGATCGGCCAGCGCCGGTTTGAACGTGCCGAACTGCGCCCCGGCGAAAGCGGCCACGACCGACTCGGGCGTCATGTCGGCAAGCGCGGCATAGATGTTCACGAGGTTGCGCGCCTCGGGGCGCGCCTCGAGGCCGGCGAGCGTGTCGGGCAGCGGGTCGGGATCGGTCCGGGCCTTGCGGATCTTGGCCGCGATCGTGTCCGCATCGTCGGTCAGGTTGATGCGCGACTGGTCCGAGGGATCGGATTTCGACATCTTCTTCGTGCCGTCGCGCAGGCTCATCACCCGCGTCGCCGCGCCCTCGATCACCGGCTCGGTCAGCGGAAAGAAGCTCACCCCATAGTCGTTGTTGAACTTGGCCGCGATGTCGCGCGTCAGCTCCAGATGCTGTTTCTGGTCCTCGCCCACGGGCACATGCGTCGCCTTGTAGACGAGGATGTCGGCCGCCATCAGGGCCGGATAGGCGAAAAGGCCCAGCGACACCGCCTCGGCGTTCTTGCCGGCCTTGTCCTTGAACTGCGTCATCCGCCCCATCCAGCCCATGCGCGCGACGCAGTTGAAAATCCAGGCAAGCTCCACATGCGCGCTCACCTGGCTCTGGTTGAAGAGGATCGAGCGCGCCGGGTCGATCCCCGCCGCGATGAATGCCGCCGCCGCCTCGCGCGTGGCGTGGCGCAGCTTGGCCGGATCCTGCCAGACGGTGATGGCATGCATGTCCACAAGGCAATAGATCGTCTCGATCCCCGCGTCCTGCTTTTCCACGAACCGCTTGAGCGCGCCGAGGTAGTTGCCGAGCGTCAGGCCGCCCGATGGCTGGATGCCCGAAAAGATGCGCGGGGCGAACGGGGTGGCGGCGGCTTCGGTCGCAGCTTCGGTCACGGGGCGGCTCCGGTCTGGCGTTTCGCGCAGGCGCGGCCTATCGCTGGCGCCAGCCCGAGTCAACGGAGGCCCCGATGCAGGATCACGCGCAGCCGCCCCTCAACCCGCTCCCCCCGGTGGTCTGGCTGCTCGCCCTGCCGGTGGTGGCGATGGAGGTGGTGCTGGGTCTGGGCGGCACCGGCCTTGTCGGCGGGCCCGAGGCGATCGGCTGGCGGCTCCAGGCAGTCGAGCGTTTCGCCTTTTCGCCCGGCATCCTCGCCTGGATGTGGGAAACCGGGCGCTGGCCGGCGCTGCAGGCGGCGCGGATCGTGACCTATCCCTTCGTGCATGTCGGCCTGACGCATGCGATCTTCGTGCTCGTGTTCATCCTCGCGCTCGGCAAGATGGTCGGCGAGGTGTTCCGGGCCTGGGGCGTGCTGCTGGTATTCTTCGGCGCGGCAGTCACGGGGGCGGCGGTTTATACCGCGGTCGGCATCAAGGCACCGCTGATCGGGGGCTATCCGGCCGTCTACGGGCTGATCGGGGCCTTCACCTTCCTGATGTGGGTGCGGCTGGCGGCCGCCGGGGCGAACCGGGTGCGGGCCTTCACGCTGATCGGCCTTCTGCTGGCGATTCAGCTTGTGTTCGGCGTGCTGTTCGGTGGCGGGTCCGAATGGATCGCCGATCTCGCGGGGTTCGCGGCGGGGTTCCTTCTGTCCTTCGTCGCGGTGCCGGGCGGGGTGGGGCGGGTGATCGCGATCCTGCGGGAACGCTAGGGGCGGCGTTCCAGCACCTCGACGCTTAGCACGGTGGCTAGGTGGCGGGCGATCTCGGTCCAGCTTTCGCCTTCGTCGCGGCTGGCAAAGACCGAGCCGGAGTTGGTGCCGAAATAGACCCCCGCCGGGTCTCGCGAATCGCCCGCCATGCCCTGCCGCAGGACGGTGAAGAAACAGCCCTGCTGCGGCAGGCCGTCCCGAAGCGCCTGCCACGATGCCCCGCCATCGCGCGACCGCCAGACCGCCGCTGCGCCGTCATCGCCGCTTGCCGCGGCAGGCGGAGCAGGGCGCGGGCGCCGCGCCCTGCAGCGGTCCCGCGGTGCCTAGCGCGGCGTGGGCTTGAACCAGTCTTCGGCCGCCAGCATGTCCCAGATGCGCTGCACCGCCTTGCCGCCGGCCTCGGCCACCTGCACCGGATCATCGACGACCAGCGCGCCGTCCCAGACCTGGAACACCCCGTCGGTCATCACGTGCCGGACCGACTTGCCATGCGCATACATCAGGTTGTTCATCGGCTCGGGCGGCATCGCGCCGGTGCCGACGAGGTAACCTGCGACATCCACGGTGACGAGGTCGGCCTTGGCCCCCGCCCTGATCCGCCCGAGGTCGGGCCGCCCGAGACCGTCGGCGGCCACGCGGGTCGCGCCTTCGACGGCCGTCCAGATCGTCGGATTGACCATCTCGGGCGCGCCCTCGCGGCCCGACAGCAGCGCATGCCGGGCCTGACCGTAGAGCACGGCAAGCTTGAGGTTCTCGACGAAGTCGTTAGAATGCGTGTCGATCCCGATATTCACCCGCATGCCGGTCGCCAGCGCCTCGGGGTAGGGCTGCGTGCCGCCGCCCGCGCCGCCCGCAGACGGGCAATGCGAATAGACCGCGCCCTTGTCGTTGAACAGCGCAGCATCGGCGGCAAAGTCGAAGGCGGACATATGCGCGCCGAAGAATACCCCGTCCATCAGGCCGTGCTCGGCACAGAACCGCGTGGGCGAGAGGCCCCACATCCGCTCGGTCGCCTGCGGCTCGCGCGCGCCCTGCGCGAGATGGATGTGGATGCCGGTGCCAAGCTCGCGCGCCGCGGCGGCGAGCGCCTGCATCGTGGCCGGGGTCTGGGTATCGGTCGCATGCGGGCTCATCATCGGCAGGATGCGGCCGTTGCCCTTGCCCATGTGGCGGCGCCCGAACGCGAGGTTGTCCGCGATTTCCGCAAGGATCGCCGGTTCGGCGTCGGTCAGCGCCTTGTCGTCCTGGCGGAACCAGATCGGGAACAGCGGCACGATGCCGGGGATCATCCCGCCGGGATAGCCGCGCACGCCCCATTTCTCGGCGACCCGGACATAGCTTTCGGCCTGGCGCAACGACAGCGACATCTCGACATGCGTGGTGCAGCCCGACAGGAGCAGTTCGGCGACGTTGAAGGCGGTCAGCGCATCCATCTCGTCGTCGGTCAGGTCCTCGACCAGCACCAGCGGGCGGGCGAAGGACCGGCCGCCCTCGATGATGCCGCGGGTCGGGGTGGCCGAGCAGGCATGGGTGTGGCCCGAGATGAAGCCGGGCATCAGCAGATCGCCCGACACCGCCACGCGCGGCAGATCGCCCGCGACGCGGCCCTCGACAACCTCCTCGATCACATCGCCGTTGACGACGACCGACACGCCGTGCCGCACGTCGATGCTGCCGTCGGGCAGTTCGATCAGGGCCGCGCCGGCCTCGATGACAAAGCGCCCGCGCGGCAGCCCGGCCTGCGCCACCGCAGCGCGCCCCGTCCCGAGCGTGCCGAGCGTCGCCGCGACGGGCAGGACGGCGGCGGTTTTCAGAAGGCTGCGGCGCCCGGGGCTGGCCGGTGCCTCGGCCTCGGATGCGGCGCGGCAGATCACGCAGCCGCCGGTCGTGTGGGGATGGGTCATGGTTTCGGTCTCCCTGACACGGGGGCGGTGCATGTCGGTCGGGCCTGTTTGCGCCCGTGATCCGCCTTGTGTATCGGAACAATGACGCAGGTATACGCGCCCGTCCACCGGGCTGCGCGCCTAGCGCCGTCCGAGCGCGCGAAAATCGGCCGGGCGAAAGGCGCCGATCACCGCGCCCGCGCCGAAATAGACCACAATGCCGACCGCGATCAGCGCGCCGAGCGCCGGATAGCGCAGGCCCGGCGCAGCCAGATACGGGCCCAGCGGGATCGCCGCGGCCCAGAGCGCGGCGCCCATCAGTGCCGCGGCGAGCGCGATCAGCGGCGCGCGGGCGCGAAGGCGGGCGTCGGGCTGCGTCACCGCACCCAGCCGCCGCACGCCCCAAACGAGCTGGGCGAGCATCACCCAGGCCGCCAGCGTCGTCGCCAGCGCGGCGGCGGCAAAGCCGATCAGCGGCATCAGGCCGATCGCGATCCCGGCATTCACCACGATCGAGGTGAGCGCATAGTTGAGCGGGCGCCGCGTATCCTCGCGCGCGTAATAGAGCGGCTGCCATACCTTCTGGAGAACGAAGGCCGGCAGGCCCGCGCCGTAGATCGCCAGCGCCAGCGCCGTCGCCGCGGTATCGGCCGGACCGAAGGCGCCGCGTTCGAACAGCACCGCGATCAGCGGGTCGGCGATGACGCAGAGCGCGACGGCCGCCGGCAGCGTCAGCGCCAGCGCGAATTCCGCCCCCCGGCTGAAGGCCCATTGCCCGCCCGCCGAATCGCCGGCGCGCAGGCGGCGCGACAGGTCGGGCAGCAGCACCGTCCCGATGGCCACCCCGACCACCCCCAGCGGCAACTGGTAGAGCCGGTCGGCATAGGCGAGCCAGGCGACCGCCCCTTCGGTAAAGCTCGCCACCTGCCGCCCGACCAGCAGGTTGACCTGCACCACGCCCCCCGCCAGCACGGCCGGGGCGGCGATGACGGCAAGCCGGCGCAGCTCGGGCGTGATGCGCGGCCGGCGGGGGATCAGCGGGAACCCCGCCCGGGCCGCTGCCAGCCACGTCCAGGCGAATTGCAGCACGCCGGTCACCGGCACGGTCCAGGCCAGCGTCAGGCCCTGATCCCAGTCGAGCGCATCGGCCAGCAGCATCGCCGCGATGAAGGTCAGGTTCATCAGCACCGGCACCACCGAGGCCTCGGTGAAGCGGCCGAAGGCATTGAGCACGCCCGACAGGAGCGCCACGAGGCTGATGAAGAGGATGTAGACGAAGGCGATGCGCCCGTAATCCACCGCCAGCCCGAACCGCGCATCCCCGGCAAACCCCGCTGCCATCGCCCAGACCAGCCAGGGCATCGCCAGCGTGCCGGCCAGCGTGAACATCACGAGAATGCCCGCAAGCCCGGAAAAGGCATCGCGGGCAAAGCCCTTGGCATCCTCGCCCGCCTCGAGCTTCTTGGCGAACATCGGCACGAAGGCCATGTTGAATGCGCCCTCGGCAAAGAAGCGGCGAAAGATGTTGGGCAGCGAAAAGGCGATCAGGAACGCCTCGGCGGCCGGGCCGGCGCCGAGAAAGGCCGCCATCATCACGTCGCGCACGAAGCCGGCGATGCGGCTGACCATGGTCCAGGCGCCGACGGTCAGAAAGCCGCGGATGAGACGGACGGGCGCCATGCCGTCAGGCCCGCAGGCGGGCGGGCAGGGTAAGCTCCGGGTGCATGTCAGCCGCTCGCCCTTGCCGCGCCATCGGCGATCGCCTGGCGCAGCTTGCGCTCGAGGCTTTCCTGCTTGGTCTTGCTCTGCAGCTTGAGCCCGAACATGTCCTTGACATAGAACGTATCCACCGCCTGCGCGCCATAGGTCGCGATCACCGCCGAGGCGATGTAGATATTACTCGCCGCCAGCGTCCGCGTCAGATCGTAGAGCAGGCCGGGCCGGTCGCGGGTATCGACCTCGATCAGCGTGTAGATGTCGGATGCGTCGTTGTCGAAGGTGATCGTGGTCGGAAAGCGGAAGGCGCGTTCGCGCCGCTTCTGCCGGTCGCGGTCGCGGAACGCCTCCTGCGCGACGACCTCGCCGCGCAGGGTGCGCTGGATCATGCGCGTCAGGCGCGGCAGGCGCGCAGCGTCGTAGGGATGGCCGGCCTCGTCCTGCACCCAGAACACCGCCGTCGCATAGCCGTCCTTCGAGGTATAGGTGCGCGCATCGACCACGTTCGCCCCGACCAGCGCCAGCGCGCCGGCCAGGCGGCTGAAGATGCCGGGGTGATCCTCGAGCACGAAGGCCGCGCGGGTGGCGTCGTGTTCCTCGTCCGGGTGCAGGTCGATGGCGATCTCGCCGGGCCTGACGCGGCGCAGCAGGCCGGCGAACACCGCCTGCGTCGCGGTCGGCAGGCCCTGCCAGTAAGGGCCGTAGTGGCGCGCCAGTTCCCGCTCGACATCCGCCTCGGCCCAGTCGGCAAGCGCGGCGCGCAGGGCATCCTTCGCCTCGTCCTCGCGCTTGTCGCGGTTGACCGCCTCGAGCCCGTTTTCGAGCGCTTCGGCCGTGTCGGCATAGAGCCGCCGCAGCAGCATCGCCTTCCAGTTGTTCCAGGTGCCCGGGCCGACGCCGCGGATGTCGCAGACCGTGAGCACCGTCAGCAGATCGAGCCGCCGCTTGGTGCGCACGGCGCGGGCGAAATCGCGCACCGTGCGCGGATCGGCGATGTCGCGCTTCTGCGCGGTGTCCGACATCAGCAGGTGATGGCGCACGAGCCATTCGACGGTCTCGCATTCGTCCGGCGTCAGGCCGAGCCGCGGCGCGACGCGGCGCGCGATCTGCGCGCCGAGCACGGAATGATCCTCGATCCGTCCCTTGCCGATGTCATGCAGGAACAGGGCAAGGTAGATCACCCGCCGGTTCACCCCTTCCCTGAGGATGCGCGAGGCGATGGGCAGTTCCTCGACCAGTTCCCCCCGCTCGATCTGCGCCAGCACGCTGATGCACTGGATGATGTGCTCGTCCACCGTGTAGTGGTGATAGACGTTGAACTGCATCATCGCCACGACCGGCTCGAACTCGGGCACGAAGGCGGCCAGTACGCCAAGCTCGTTCATCCGGCGCAGGGCGCGTTCGGGGTTGCCGTGGTCGAGCAGCAGCCGCAGGAACAGGCCCGTCGCCTCGGGCGATGCGCGCAGGCGGTCGTCGATCAGGTGCAGATGGGCGGTGACCTGCCGCATCGCGTCCGGGTGGATCAGCAGGCCGGTCCGAAGCCCCTCCTCGAACAGGCGCAGGATGTTGATGGGATCGGCAAAGAACCGCTCCGGTTCGGCCACGGTCAGGCGGCCGTGGATGACGCCATAGCCCTCGCCGACCCGCGGGCGGCGGCGGAACAAGCGTTCGAGGGGGGGCGCGCTCTTGACGTGCCGCGCCTCGAGCGCGGTCAGGAAGATGCGCGTCAGCTCGCCGACCCGCGTCGCCTGGCGGAAGTAGTCCTGCATGAAATGCTCGACCGCCCGCCGACCGCCGGCATCGCGGTAGCCCATCCGGTCGGCGACCTCGACCTGAAGATCGAAGGTGAGCTGATCCATCGCCCGCCCCGCGACGATATGCAGATGGCAGCGCACGGCGAGCAGGAAATCCTCGGCGCGGCGGAACCCCATGTATTCCTCGGGCGAGAACAGCCCCTCGCCGACCAGATCGGCCGCCGTGTTCACCCCGTGCAGATACTTGCCGATCCAGTAGAGCGTCTGCAGATCGCGCAGGCCGCCCTTGCCCTCCTTGACGTTGGGTTCGAGCACATAGCGCTGGCCGCCCTGCTTGCGGTGCCGCTCGGCCCGTTCGGCCAGCTTGGCCTCGATGAAGGCAGGGCCGGTGCCGGCAAAGACCTCGGCCCGCAGCCGGTCGCGCAGCTCGGCCGCAAGCTCTGCGTCCCCGGCGAGGAACCGGTGCTCGAGCAGCGCGGTGCGGATCGTCATGTCCTCGCGCGAAAGCCGGATGCAGTCGCGCACCGTGCGCGAGGCATGGCCGAGCTTGAGCCGCAGATCCCACAGGATATACAGCATCGTCTCGATCACGCTCTCGGCCCAGGGCGTGATCTTCCAGGGAAAGAGGAACAGAAGGTCGAGGTCGGAATGCGGCGCAAGCTCCGCCCGGCCATAGCCGCCGACCGCCAGCACGGCGATCCGCTCGCCCGCGGTCGGAGCATGCGCGGGGTGGAGCAGATGGGCCGTGCGCAGGCTTGTCGTCACGATCCCGTCGATCAGGCGCGTCTGCGCCGCCACGAAGGCGCGGGCAGACAGCGGCGCGGCGGCGAAGGCCGCCTCGAGCCGCTGCGCCTCGGCGGCCCGCGCGGCCGCGAGATGGCGCACGGCGATCGCCCGCCGGGCGGCGGCGTCCGCTGTCGGCGCGCGCTCCGCCGCAAGGTCGGCCGCGATCGCCTCCACCAGTGCCGCGGCATCGAACCGGCTGCCTGCGGCGCCGAACCCGTCGTCCGCCGCCGCCTCGGCCGGGGTCAGGCGCAGGGGCGCGGCGTCAGAAGCCGGCACCGGCAAAGCTTCTCGGGGCCGGGTCGATGACCACGACCTGATTGCCGCGCACCTCGGCGATTGCGAGCGCCCGCTCGTTCGTGCCGTCGCCGCGCAGCCGGAAGATGCCGTTGACGCCGGCAAAGCCCGAGGGCTGGGTGAGCGCGCCGCCGGTCAGCGCATCGGCGCGGCCCTGGCGAACCAGCGCGCCGATCGCCGCGATGCCGTCATAGGCGAGCCCCGCGATCGGGTGCGGCGGCGCGCCGAAGGCGGCGCCATAGCGCGCCTCGAACTGGCGATAGAGGCCGGGATCGGGCAGCGCGAACCAGCCGCCCTGCACCCCGGGCAGCGACAGCGTCGCCGGCGGGATGTCCCAGCGGGTGAGGCCGATGAAGCGCACCGTGTCGCGCCCGAGGCCATTGTCGCGCAGAAGCTGCGTGACGAGCGGCAGCGCGCCGGCCGTGTCGGCGGTCAGCAGGATCGCATCGGCCCCGCCGGCGCGGGCCTGGCCGACGATGGCCGGAACCGCCTGCACCACCCCGTCCTGCGAGAATTCGTAGGCCGCCGTGCCCGCCAGCGTCGCCCCGCGCGACGCGATGGCCCTCGCGAAGGCGGCGCGGCCGATCTCGCCCGCCGGGGTGCGGTCGTGGACGATCATCATCCGCCGCTGGCCCTGCCGCGCGGCATAGCCCACCAGCCGGTCGGCGGTGTTCTGGAAGGTGGAGCCGAGCACGAAGACATTGCCGCCCGCGATGTCGCTGTTGTTGGAAAAGCTCAGCACATTGATCCCGCGCCCGGCGACGGCAACGCCGGCCGCCGCGGCCTCGGCCGCAAAGACCGGCCCGAGGATGATCCGCGCGCCGTCCTCGGCCGCACGCACCGCCGCCGCCTGCGCCCCGGCCGCCTGGCCGCCGGTCCCGTAGACCCGCAGGTCGATCTGAACCCCGCCGAGGTCGCCGATCGCCAGCCGCGCGGCATTCTCGAGCGCCTGCGCGATCGCCTGATCGCCCGCACTGCCCGATCCCGACGGGACAAGGAGCGCGACGGCCACGGCGGCGGAGGGGTCGATGGCCGGGCCGCGCGACGGGGCCGCCACCGGCTCGCAGGCGGCGAGCCCGAGCGCGGCGAGGACCGGCAGGACGAGGGCGGCGAGGCTGGGGCGGCGGCGCAGGGTCTGCAGCATGATCGCAAAAGCTCCGGCAGGGCACGAACGGGTTGACCCTATTGCCTTCCGGCGCGCAAGTAAACGCATGCGGCCGGCCGGCGGCCAGCCCCTGCCGACCGCGGCCGCCCCGCGCGCCCCGCCCGATCCCGCCCGCCAAGGAAGCCGCCATGCCCGCACGCCCCCCGAGGCCGCCCCGGACCAGCCTTCCGGGCACCCTTGCCCGGTCCGCACCGGACCGGGAAGATCCACGGCGGGACGACCCGGACGGCCCGCGGCGCCAGCCTGCGCAGGCGGCAGCAGGGGGCCCGGCCGACGCGGGCGCGCCGGGCGGGCGGGCGATCGAGCCGGCGCTGCATTTCATCGCGACCCCGATCGGGGCGGCCCGCGACATCACGCTGCGCGCGCTCGACCTGCTGGCGGGCGCGGATGTGCTCGCGGCCGAGGATACCCGCAGCCTGCGGCACCTGATGGACATCCACGGGGTCGCGCTCGCCGGCCGGCCGCTCGTGGCCTATCACGACCACAACGGCGCTGCGGTCCGCCCGCGCCTGCTCGCCGCACTCGCCGAGGGGCGGTCGGTCGTCTATGCGTCCGAAGCCGGCACGCCGCTGGTGGCCGATCCGGGCTATCAGCTGGCGCGCGCGGCGATCGATGCCGGCCATAAGGTGCGCGCTGCGCCCGGCCCCTCGGCCCTCCTCGCCGCGCTCGCCGTGTCGGGCCTGCCGACCGACCGGTTTCTTTTTGCCGGCTTCCTGCCGCCGCAGGCGGCGGCGAGACGCCGGACGCTGGCCGAACTCGCTGCCGTCGCAGCCACCGTGGTCATCTTCGAGTCGCCGAAACGGGTTAGCCGAACGTTAGGGGAATTGTGCGAGGCATTCGGAACACAAAGGGAGGCGGCCGTGTGCAGAGAACTGACCAAGCGGTTCGAGGAAGTGGCACGGGGCACGCTCGCGTCGCTCGCCGAACGGTTTGCAGCGGCCGATCCGCGCGGCGAGGTGGTGCTGGTGATCGACCGGGCCGGGCCGGGGGGCGATGCGGGTGGCGATCTTGACGCCGTGCTGCGGTCCGGGCTGGCGGTCATGTCGGTGGGCGACGCGGCCTCGGCCGCTGCGCAGGCCTGCCGCGTGCCGAGGCGGGTCGCCTATGCGCGCGCGCTGGCGCTGCGCGCTGAAACCGAGGAGGGCGCAGGCGATGCCCTTTCCGAACCGGCCGATGGGCAAGCAACAGGCGGCGGGGCAGCTTCGTGCCCGCAGAACGAGAGTGGGGGCGCGCGATGAGCGGGCTGGTTTCCCATCTGTCGGGTCTGAGCGCCGAGGCAGCTGTGGCACGTCACTATGCCGGGAGCGGGCGGACGATCGCCGCGTCGCGCTGGCGCGGCGCGGGGGGTGAGGTCGATCTCATCGCGCGAGAGGGCGCGCGGGTCGTTTTCATCGAAGTCAAGAAGGCCCGCACCCATGCGATCGCGGCCGAACGGCTCGGCCGGCGGCAGATCGGCCGGCTGATCGCGGCGGCCGAGGAGTTCCTGGGCGGCGAGCCGCGCGGATCGCTCACCGAGATGCGATTCGACGTGGCGCTGGTCGATGCGGTCGGGGCCATCGAGGTCATCGAGAACGCGATCGCCGCCTGACCCTGCGGGCCCGGGCACAGGTCGGATTGCGGTCGGCGCAGCCCTGCGCCATGTATGCGCCGGCCCGACAGCCGGGGCGTCGGGGTGCAGGCGGGGGCGGTGGATGAAGGTGGCATTGCAGATGGACCCGATCGGGTCCGTGAACATCGCGGCGGACAGCACGTTTCGCCTCGCGCTCGAGGCGCAGGCGCGCGGGCATGCGCTCTGGCACTATACGCCGGACCGGCTCGCCTTCGACGAGGGGCGGGTGATCGCACGGGCGCGGCCGGTGACGGTGCAGCGGGTGGCGGGCGATCATGTGCGCTTCGGAGACGAGGCCGACATCGATCTGGGGGCAATGGATGTGGTCTGGCTGCGCCAGGATCCGCCCTTCGACATGGGCTATATCACGACGACGCACCTGCTCGACCTCGTGCATCCGGCCACGCTGGTGGTCAACGATCCGTTCTGGGTGCGCAACTTTCCCGAAAAGCTTCTGGTGCTGCGGTTTCCCGATCTGACGCCGCCGACGATGATCGCCCGCGATCTCGGCACGATCCGCGCGTTCAAGGCGCGCCATGGGGACGTGATCCTCAAGCCGCTCTACGGCAACGGCGGGGCCGGGGTGTTCCGTCTCGATCCGAACGACCGCAACCTCGGCGCGCTGCACGAGCTGTTCACCGGGTTCTCGCGCGAGCCGCTGATCGTGCAGAAGTTCCTTCCCGATGTGGCAAGGGGCGACAAGCGGATCATCCTTGTGGACGGCGAGCCGGTCGGTGCGATCAACCGCGTGCCGCAGGCCGGCGAGACGCGGTCGAACATGCATGTCGGCGGAGTGCCCGAGCCGGCGCGGCTGACCGCGCGGGACCGCGAGATCTGCGCCGCCATCGGTCCGGTTTTGCGCGAGAAGGGGCAGGTCTTCGTCGGGATCGACGTGATCGGGGACTATCTGACCGAGATCAACGTGACCTCGCCCACCGGCATCCAGGAGCTCGAGCGGTTCGACGGCATCAATGCTGCCAAGGCGATATGGGAGGCGGTGGAGCGGCGGCGGGGCTAGCGCCACGCGCACAGCCAGGCGGGGCCGCACGCGGCATGACCGCACGGTGCGGCCTTCAGCGGGCCGTGAAGGTCAGGCGAAAGCCGACCGCCTCGGCGACATGCGGCTGGCGCACCCGGTCATCGCCCGCAAGGTCGGCGATGGTGCGCGCCACGCGCAGGATGCGGTGATACCCGCGCGCCGTGAGCCCGAAGCGTTCGGCCACGCGCGACAGCAGCGTCCGCCCGCCCGCGTCCGGTTCCGCCACCGTCTCGAGCAGCGCGCCCTCGGCATCGGCGTTCACCCGCACCCCCGGATGCCCGGCATAACGGCGTGCCTGCGCGGCGCGGGCTGCGGCGACGCGGGCGGCGATGGTGGCCGAGGCCTCGCCCGTCGGGGGCAGGTCGAGGTCGGCATAGGCGACGGGGGGCACCTCGATGCGCAGATCGAACCGGTCCATCAGCGGGCCCGAGATGCGGCCCATGTAATCCTCGCCGCAGGCCGGGGCGCGGCCGCAGGCGCGGGCCGGTTCGGCGAGGTAGCCGCATTTGCAGGGGTTTGCCGCCGCCACCAGCAGGAACCGGCAGGGGTAGCGCACATGGGCGTTGGCGCGGGCGACCACCACCTCGCCGGTCTCGATCGGTTGGCGCAGGGTTTCGAGGACGGCGCGGGGAAATTCCGGGAGCTCGTCGAGGAAGAGGACGCCGTTGTGCGCAAGGCTGATCTCGCCCGGCCGCGCGCCCTTGCCGCCGCCGACGATGGCCGGCATCGAGGCGGTGTGATGCGGCTCGCGGAACGGGCGGATGCGGCTGATCCCGCCCTCGGTGAGCAGGCCCGCGATCGAATGGATCATCGAGGTCTCCAGCGCCTCGGCCGGTTCCAGCGGCGGCAGGATGCCGGGCAGGCGGGCGGCGAGCATGGACTTGCCCGATCCCGGCGATCCGGCCATGAGCAGGTGATGCCGCCCGGCCGCGGCGATCTCGAGCGCGCGTTTCGCCCGTTCCTGCCCCTTGACGTCGCGCATGTCGCGCCCGGCGGGCGGGGCCGACACTTCGCCGGCCCGCGCCGCGGGCAGGGCGATCTGGCCGGTGAAGTGGCGCAAGGCCTCGTCGAGGGTCGCGGGCGCGATGACGAGCGCCGCGCCGACCCAGGCCGCCTCGGCCCCGCAGGCGCGCGGGCAGACCAGCGTGCGCCCCGCCGCCGCCGCGGTCATCGCCGCCGGCAGCGCGCCGAGCACCGGCACGAGCGTGCCGTCGAGCGAGAGTTCCCCGAGCGCGAGCACCCCGTCGATGGCATCGCGCGGCAGGATGTCGAGCGCGGCCAGCAGCGCGAGCGCGACCGGCAGGTCGAAATGCGAGCCTTCCTTGGGCAGGTCGGCGGGCGAGAGGTTCACCGTGATCCGCCGCGAGGGCAGGGCGATCGAGAGCGCATTCAGCGCCGCCTTGACGCGCTCGCGCGCCTCCGACACCGCCTTGTCGGGCAGGCCGACGATGGTGAAGGCGGGCATGCCGGGGGTGACGGCGCATTGCACCTCGACGGCAAGCGCCTCGACGCCCTCGAAGGCAACCGTGTGGCAGCGTGCCGTCATCCCACCCCCGGCGGTTCCGCGCCCGCGTTTACGATGGTTAACGGGGTAGGGTGCAGAGGTTTACGATTGGTAAAGGGGCATGAAGGCCGGCCATGCCTCGGTGGCTGCCGCCGTCCTGTCGCGGCAAAGCGCCTCGCATGAGCCGAAGCGGCGGCCGCCGATGGCAAGCAGATGGGTGACCGAACCGTGCGAACAGGGGCCAAGCGGTGTTTTCGGCCCGCTGCCCCCGGTCGCCGGCGCGCGGGCGACGGCGCGGGCGACGGCGCGGGCCGCAGGGTCGGTGGGCCGCGGCCGGCGCCGGGGTGGCGCGTTGCCGCCTCTCCGGCGATCGCGCGGCTGTCGGCGATCACCGTGCCGCGGCGCGGACGCGGCGCGGGCGCCGTGCGCGCGGGGGACCGGCGGGCGAGCGTTTCGGCAAAGCCCGCGGTGTAGAGCGCCGCCCGTTCGACTGCGACCGGCAGGCCGAAGGCATGAAACACGAACCAACCAAGGAGCAACCGGCACGCATGGGCATGATCGCCGATCAGAAGCGTTTCGATGCCGGTATACCCCATCGTCACCGACCGGCCGGCTCGGACGCAGATCGGGAAATTTCTGCGGCGCGCCGCGCGTCGCACGGTCGGGATCGTTGCATCACGGGGCGCGGATGGTAAGCTTGGGCATTGTTTCAGTTTGAAAGGAATGGCCGATGAACAGGTTTCTTGCAGCGATTGCCGTGCTGGCTACCGTTGCCCTGCCGGCGCCGATGGCCGGTGCGCAGGTTCTGCTTGACGCAACGAACCCTGCGCAGATCGCCCAGGCGATCGTTGCCCATGGCTATCGCGCGCAACTGGAAACCGGGCAGTCGGGCGACCCGCTGATCCGGTCCTCGGCCGAGGGGATCAACTTCACGCTGTTCTTCTACGGCTGCAATCAGGGCAAGGACTGCCGGTCGATCCGCTATTCGACCAACTTCCGCGTCAACCCGGCGCCGACGGTCGAGAAGATCAACGAATGGAACAACACCAAGACCATCGGCATGGCGGCCGTCACGCCGGACGGGCTCGCGCGGCTCGGCCATCACGTCGCCCTGTCGGGCGGCGTGAGCGAGGCGAACCTGCGTGCGTCCTACGATCTGTGGCGCGCGGCGCTGCGGCAATACGCCGAGTTCGTCGGCTTCAAGCGCTGATCGCAGCGCCGGGCGACCCGGCCCCTGGCCGGGCGCGATTCCCAGAGGCGACCCGGCCCCGGCCGGGCGCAACACCCCGCGCGCAACAGCAGGTCCATCATGTCCAGACGCCCGAGCCTCACCGCCGCCGCCGCAGGAGCGATCGCATGGGCCGGCCTTGCCGGTCCCGTGCATGCGCAGAACGTCGCACCGGCCGTGCCCGCCGCGCCCGCGCTCGTCTCGGCCGTCGATGTCGACCGGATCGCAACGCTCATCCGCGAGGCTGGGTTCAAGGCGGTCATCGACAAGACAGACCGCGGCAATCCGGTGATCGATTCCGCTGCCGAGGGGGCGAATTTCTCGATCTATTTCACCGAATGCGACAACGGGGCGGATTGCTGGTCGATCCACTATGTCTCGAGCTTCACCCTGCGCACGCCGGTGACGACCGAGACGCTGAACGACTGGAACCGGCGCCGCACGATCGGTCAGGCGAGCCGGCTCGACGACGGTGCGGCGCAGATCGCCCATTACCAGACACTGCGCCATGGCGTGACCGAGGCGAATTTTCTCTACATGTTCGAACAGTGGCGCATCGCATTGCGCGACTACATGGGGCATATCGGCTTTCGCTGATCGCGGCAGAGACCGCTGGCGCGAGGCGCCTCGTCGCGCGCGGCGGCGAGGCTCGGCTGCGCGGATGCGAACACGCGGTTGCGCGCTTTTCTGCAAGCCGCGGTGATCCGCCCGGGCCCACCCCCCGTATTCAAGGCACAAACGGTCGCTGCCACACAAGACCGAATGGGGGTACCAATGGCGCTCGACGGATCGAACGATATGCGCATGTCCCGCCAAGCGATGAAGGCGGAACTGCTGGATGCCGAAACCGAACTCAAACTGGCCTATGCCTGGCGCGACCAGCGCGACGAACGGGCGCTGCATCGGCTGATCCATGCCTACATGCGCCTTGCGATCAGCATGGCGTCCAAGTTCCGCCGCTACGGCGCGCCGATGAACGACCTCATCCAGGAGGCGACGCTGGGCCTGATGAAGGCGGCCGACAAGTTCGACCCCGACCGCGGGGTGCGGTTTTCGACCTATGCGGTCTGGTGGATCAAGGCCTCGATCCAGGATTACGTGATGCGCAACTGGTCGATGGTGCGCACCGGATCGACCTCGAGCCAGAAGGCGCTGTTCTTCAACCTGCGCCGCGTCCAGGCGCGGCTCGAGCGCGAGGCTTCGGCGCGGGGCGAGACACTCGACGGGCACCAGCTGCGCGAGATGGTCGCGCGCGAGGTGGGCGTGCCGCTGGCCGATGTCGAGATGATGGAGGGGCGGCTCTCGGGCTCAGACTTCTCGCTCAATGCAACGCAATCGGCCGACGAGGACGGGCGCGAGTGGATCGATGCGCTGGAGGACGACGCCGAACAGGCCGAGACGATCGTCGAGGGGCGGCATGATGCGGCGCAATTGCGCGGCTGGCTGGTCAACGCGCTGCGAAACCTCAATCCGCGCGAGCGCTACATCGTGACCGAGCGCAAGCTGAAGGAAGAGGCGCGGACCCTCGAATCGCTCGGTCAGGAACTTGGCCTGTCCAAGGAGCGGGTGCGCCAGCTCGAGGCGGCGGCTTTCGCCAAGATGCGCCGAAACCTCGAGGACCAGAGCCGGGAAGTGCGCCATTTCCTCGCGTGACGGTTGCGCGGCCCTGACCGGGGTCGTGGTCGGGTTGGCCCTGCTTGCGGGGCCTCCCGCCTTCGCGCGGCAGGTGGTCAGTGGTGATCTAGCATCCCTGCCGCGCGCCGAGATCGTGATCCTCGGCGAAGTGCACGACAATCCGGCCCACCATGACAACCAGGCGGTTGCGGTCGCCGCGCTGCGCCCTCGCGCCCTCGTTTTCGAGATGCTGGAGCCGGATCAGGCCGCAAGTCCCGTCCCGGGTGACCGGAGCGATCCCGAACGGCTCGGGCGGGTGCTCGGCTGGAACGGCTCGGGGTGGCCCGAGTTCACGCTCTATTGGCCGATCTTCGCCGCCGCGCCCGAGGCGGCACTGGTCGGCGGCGCATTGCCGCGCGCGACCGTGCGGCGGGCGCTGACCGAGGGGGCCGCAGCCGCCTTCGGTGCCGGCGCGGATCGCTTCGGCCTCGACCGCCCGCTCGACCCTGCCGACCAGTCCGCGCGCGAGGCCGGCCAGCAGGATGCGCATTGCGGCGCCCTCCCGCCAGAGCTGCTGCCCGGTTTCGTCGCCGCGCAGCGCCTGCGCGATGCTGCGCTCGCCCGCGCTGCGCTCGACGCGCTTGCGGCGCATGGCGCGCCCGTGGTCGTGATCGCCGGCACCGGCCACGCCCGCCGCGACGAGGGCGTTCCGGCAGCGATTGCGGTTGCGTCGCCGGGCACCGCGGTGCTCGCGCTCGGCCAGCTCGAGGCCGACCCCGGCCCGGATGCGCCCTTCGACCTGTGGATCGTGACCGATCCCCATCCGCGCCCCGATCCCTGCGCCGCCCTGCGCTGACCGCCCGCGCCGCCATCGTTTGCCCGAACGAATCCCGGTCGCGGGGCCGACGAGGGCGGGGCAGGGGCCCCGGTGCCTGCCGTCAGGCCGCGATCAGCCCGCGCCCCCGCAAGAGCGCCTCGACCCCCGGCATGCGGCCGCGAAAGGCGCGATAGGCCGCCTCGGCCTCGACAGACCCGCCCGCCGACAGGATATGCGCCTCGAGCCGGGCGGCAGTGGCGGCATCGAACGGATCGCCCGCCTCCTCGAAGGCGGCAAAGGCGTCGGCATCCATCACCTCGGACCACATGTAGCTGTAATAGCCCGCCGAATAGCCGTCGCCGGCGAAAACATGCGCGAAATGGGGCGTGGCATGCCGCATCGGGATGGCATGCGGCAGGCCGAGTTCGGCCAGAACCTCGGCCTGCCGCGCCATCGGATCGGCCGGCGGCGCGCCTTCGTGAAACGCCAGATCCACCAGCGCCGAGGCGACATATTCCACAGTGGCAAAGCCCTGGTCATAGCTCGCCGCCGCCAGCAGCCGGTCGCGCAGCGCATCGGGCATCGGCTCGCCGGTCTCCACATGCCGCGCATGACCTGTGAGCACCGCGGGCACCGACAGCCAGTGTTCGTAAAGCTGCGAGGGCAGTTCCACGAAATCGCGCGCCACGCTCGTGCCCGACACGAAGCCGTAGGTCACATCCGACAGGATCGCATGCAGCGCATGGCCGAATTCGTGGAACAGCGTGCGCGCATCGTCCCAGGACAGAAGCGCCGGATCGCCCTTGGCGAAATTGCATACATTGACGACGATCGGGCGCTGCGCGCCGCCGAGCCTGCGCTGGCCGCGGAAGGTCGACATCCACGCGCCGGACCGCTTCGAAGGCCGCGCGAAATAATCCCCGACGAACACCGCCATGTGCCGCCCGCCCCGCGTGACGTTCCAGGCCCGCGCGTCTGCGTGGTAGAGCGGGGCGTCGATCGGCGCGAAGTCAAGGCCGAACAGCCGCCCCGCCACATCGAAGGCCGCC
Organism: Gemmobacter sp.; assembly: GCA_046292445.1. GTDB lineage: Bacteria > Pseudomonadota > Alphaproteobacteria > Rhodobacterales > Rhodobacteraceae > CALIZF01. Next base: position 37,697 of record JBKBQT010000021.1, on the reverse strand, counting down.
GCGATCATCGCATCGAGCGCGAGATAGGGCTTGAGCGCCGCCTCGTCGAAATCGTGCAGCGCCCGCCGGCGCCTTTCGCTGTAGAACCGCCAGTCCCATGGCTCGAGCGCGCCGTTGTGCCCGTCGGCCTGCAGCATCGCCTCGAGCGCCGCGGCATCCGCCGTCGCGCGCTCCCGCGCCGGTGCCCAGACCTGCATCAGCAGATCGCGCACCGCGCCGGGCGTTCCGGCCATCTCGGGCTCCAGCTTGTAGGTGGCGAAATCGGGGTAGCCGAGCAGCTGCGCCCGCTCGTGCCGCAGCGCGAGGATCTCGGCCGCGATGGCGCGGTTGTCGGTCGCGCCGCCCCCCGCCCCCCGCGCGGTCCAGGCGGCAAAGGCGCGCTGGCGCAGGTCGCGCCGGGGCGAGAACTGCAGGAACGGGACGATCAGCGACCGGCTGAGGGTGAGCGCCGCCCCCGGCCGCCCCCGCTCGGCCCCCGCCGCGCGGGCGGCATCGACCACGAAACCGGGCAGACCCGCGAGGTCGTCCTCGGCCAGGTCCATGAACCAGCCCCGCTCGTCCGCCAGCAGGTTCTGCGCAAAGGCCGTGCCGAGCACCGCGAGCCGCTCCTTCACCGCCTTCATCCGCGTTGCCGCCGCCCCGTCGAGCCCCGCGCCCGCCCGCTGGAACATCCGGCGGTAGAGCATCAGGACCCGCGCCTGTTCGTCCGTCAGCCCGAGGCCCTCCCGCGCCGCCCAGAGCGCCTCGATCCGCGCGAAAAGGTCCCTGTTCATCGTGACCTCGGACGCAAAGGCCGCCAGCCGCGGCGCGAGGTCGCGCTGCAGCGCCTCGCGCGCCGGCGTCGCATCGGCCCCGACGAGGTTGAAGAACACGACCCCCACCCGGTCGAGCCCGTCCTCGGCCGACTCCAGCGCCTCGATCGTGTTGGCGAAGGTCGGCGGCGCCGGATCGGATGCAATCGCCGCCACCGCCGCCCGCGCCGCGCCCAGCGCCGCATCGAAGGCGGGCGCGAAATGCGCATCCTCGATCGCGCCGAAGGGCGGCAGGCCGAAGGGCCCGTCGAACGGGCGAAGAAGCGGGTTGGTCTCGGCGGTCATGGGCATCTCCGGGCTGGCGCCCCGGATGCTAGGCGCAAGCCGCGCCGCCCGTAACCCCCCCCTTTCTTGTGCCTTCAAATATCCCGGCGGCGACGGGAGGCTGGCGCCCACTCGGATGGCCGCGCTCACTCCACCACGGTGATCGTGATGACCTCCGACACCACGGGCGGGTCATGCGGCACATGGTCGTGATCGCCCAACACGAGCTGCAGCGTATGGCTGCCCGGCGCGAGGGTGATCGTGACCTCGGTCTGGCCCATGCCGAAATGGCGGTGGTTGTCGTCGGCGGGCAGCGCCAGTTCGAATTCCTCGGCGCCGAACGGCCCCTGCCCGAGCGGCGGGCGGTTCAGGAGCAGGTGGTGATGCCCGGTGCCTTCCTTCGCGATCCCGGCCGGGGCGACGCCCATCCCGCGCAGGCCGAAGACGATGGTCACGGGGCTCGTGACCTCGGCCCCGTCCTCGAGCCCGACGAAATATAGCCTGGCACCCTCCGGCGCCGCTGTGCCCTGCGCCAGAAGCGGTGACGTGACAAGCATCGCGAAGGCCGCAGAAACGACGATGGTCCTCATGGTGTCCTCCCTTTAGGCCATGGGACATAGCGTCGCGCCGCCCCGGGACCAGTCGTCGGGGACCGGAGGCCTGCCGCCTCAGGCCGCCGGCGCCGCCGCCGCCGCCGCCGCTGCGCCTGATGCACCGCAGACGGCGCAATCGGGACGCCGGTGCAGGCGGATCGTCCGCGTCTCGGCATGCAGCGCATCATGGATGAACATCCGCCCCGCAAGCGTCTCGCCCGCCCCGGTCAGATGCTTGATCGCCTCCATCGCCATGACCGACCCGATCACCCCGGGCAGCGGCCCGGCCACCCCGGCCTCGGCACAGGACGGCGCAAGGCCGGGCGCGGCCGGCACCGGAAAGACGCAGGCATGGCAGGGGGCGCCGCGCGCGGGGTCGTAAAGGCTCACCTGCCCCTCCCATTGCGCGATCGCCCCGGCGACCAGCGGCACCCCCGCCCGCACCGCCGCGGCATTGACCGCCGCCCGCGTCGCGGCATTGTCCGATCCGTCGATCACGAGGTCAAAATCCGGGATCAGCGCCGCCGCCAGCTCCGCTGTCAGGCGCCGCCGATAGGGCAGGACGGTGACGAAGGGGTTGAGCGCGGTCATCGCCGCCATGGCGCTCGCCACCTTGGGCATGCCGATCCGCGCGTCGCTGTGCACGATCTGGCGCTGCAGGTTCGTGCCCTCGACCACATCGTCGTCGATCACCCCGATCGTGCCGACACCGGCTGCCGCGAGATACAAAAGCACCGGCGAGCCGAGCCCCCCGGCCCCCACGACCAGCACCCGCGCCTGCTTGAGCCGGCGCTGCCCCGGCCCGCCGATCTCGCGCAGGATGATATGGCGGGCATAGCGGCCAAGCTCCGCTTCGGAAAACCCGCCCCGCGCCGCCTGCTGTGGCGCTGCCGCCGGCGCCGCCCGGGCCCTGAGCCGCGCAAGCCCCGCCCGATAGCCGGCAAACACCGCCGTCACCGCCCCGAGCGCCAGCCATGGCTCCACCCGCCCGCCGGTCGCCAGCCGCAGGGCCGTCCCCTCGGGCAGGACGAGCTGCCCGAGAACGACCGCGCCGTATACCACCCCGATCAGCATCCAGCGCTGCCGCAGCGGCGCGCCCAGATAGCGCCCGATGCCCCAGATCGCCGCCATCATCGCCAGGACGGTCAGCATCGCCCCTCTCCCCCGCCTGCCATCCCGTGCCGGCTCAGTCCGTTCCCGTGGAGCCGAAGCCGCCCGCCCCGCGGCCCGTGCCGTCCAGCTCGGCCGCCGCCACGAATCCTGCCCGCACCACCGGCGCGATCACCATCTGCGCGATCCGTGCGCCGTGCCTGATGACATAGGCCGCATCCCCGAGATTGACCATCACCACCCCGACCGCCCCGCGGTAATCCGCATCGATCGTCCCCGGCGCATTGAGCAGCGTCACCCCATGCCGCAGCGCCAGACCCGACCTTGGCCGCAGCTGCGCCTCGAACCCCTCGGGCAGCGCCATGCACAGCCCGGTCGGGACCAGCACCCGCGCCCCCGGCGCCAGCACCAGCCCCGCCGCCCGCTGCGCCGCGGGCAGGTTCGCGCGCAGATCCGCCCCCGCCGCCCCGGCGGTCGCATAGCCGGGCAGCGGCACCGCCGGATCGGCCTCCGGCAGCCGCATCACCCGCACCGCCACCGTCACGCCCGCCCCCGCATCCGCGCCGGCAGGCCGGGCAGCGCAGTCCGATCCGGCTGGCCGCCACCCGCGCGGCCCGATTGCCGCCCCGCCGGGCCGCTGCCGCGCTGCCCGGCGCAGCGGGCGCATCCCCCGGCTTCAGGCTGGCCCAAATATCCCCGCCGGAGGCTCCCGCACCCGCCGCCGCAGCGCCGCCCGGGCCCGCTCATGCCAGCGCCGCCGCGATGCGCTGCGCGAGCGCGCGGGCCACCGCATCCTTGGCCATGCGCGGCCAGGTCTCGGCCCCTGCCTCGGTGATCAGCGTCACGGCATTCTCGGTGCCGCCCATGATCCCGGTGCAGGCGCTCACGTCATTGGCCACGATCCAGTCGCAGCCTTTGCGCGCCCGCTTGGCCGTTGCATGGGCGAGCACGTCGTCGGTCTCGGCGGCAAAGCCGACCACGAGCCGGGGGCGGCCCGCGCCGCGGCGGGCAATGGTGGCGAGGATGTCGGGGTTCTCGGCGAAGGTCAGGGCGGGGGGGCGGCCGCTGCCGTCCTTCTTCATCTTGCGGCCCGAGACATTCTCCACCCGCCAGTCGGCGACGGCGGCGGCGAACACCGCCGCTTCGGCCGGCAGCGCGCGCTCGACCGCCGCGAGCATGGCGCGCGCCGTCTCGACCCGCACGACGCGCACGCCCGGCGGCGGCGGCACCGCGGCCGGGCCGGTCACGAAGGTGACATCGGCCCCGAGGCCGGCGAGCGCGGCGGCGATGGCGCTGCCCTGCGCGCCCGACGAGCGGTTGGCGATGTAGCGCACCGGGTCGATGGGTTCATGCGTCGGCCCCGAGGTCACGAGCACATGGCGCCCCGCGAGCGGTCCGGCGCCGAGCGCGGCGGCGATCGCGGCGAGGATCGCCTCGGGCTCGGCCATCCGGCCGGGGCCGTGTTCGCCGCAGGCCATCGGCCCCGCCTCCGGGCCGACCGCCAGCACCCCGTCGGCGGCGAGCTGCGCCATGTTGCGCCGCGTCGCGGGGTGGTCCCACATCCGCACGTTCATCGCCGGTGCCACCAGCACCCGCTTGTCGGTCGCCAGCAGCAGCGTGGTCGCCAGATCGTCCGCCAGCCCTGCCGCCATCCGCGCCAGAAGGTTCGCGGTCGCCGGCGCGACGACGACCAGATCGGCGGCGCGGCTGAGCTGGATATGCCCCATCTCGGCCTCGTCGGTCAGGTCGAAAAGGTCGCGGTAAACCTTTTCGCCCGCCAGCGCCGAGACCGACAGGGGCGTGACGAATTCGCCCGCCGCCGCCGTCATCACCGGCGTGACCGCGGCCCCCGCATCGCGCAGGCGGCGGATCAGCGTCAGCACCTTGTAGGCCGCGATCCCGCCGCCGATGATGAGAAGGATGCGCCGTCCTGCCAGCATAGGGTCCCCCCGCGCGATGCAGCCTAGGCGCTGGTGCCCGGCGCCGCAACGGGTTGCCACACGTCCTTGTGGATCACCACATCGGCGCGCGGATAGGCGTCCATGATCGCGCGGCGCAGCGCGGCGCCGGTCGCATGCGCCTCGGCCAGGGTCTGGCCACCGTCGAGCTCGATGTGCAGCACGACGAAGATGCGGCTGCCGGCGGTGCGGGTCTTGAGATCGTGCCAGCCGCGCACGCCCGGCCAGCCGTCGGCGATCCGCCCGATCCCGGCGAGGATCGCGGGATCGGCGCGGCGGTCCATCAGCGCGTCCCAGGCGCCGCGGCCGATGGTCAGCGCGCCGCGCAGCATCACCCCGGCCGCCACCAGCGCCACGAGGCTGTCCACCTGCCACAGCCCCCAGACCATCGAGGCCACGAGCGAGGCCATCGCGCCCAGCGTCGGGATCAGATCGCCGAGGTAGTGCAGCCGGTCGGCCGCGATCACCCGGCTGCCCGTCGCCCGCACCACCCGGCCCTGCCAGAGCACCAGCGCGCCGGTCAGCAGCGCCGAGACCGCCATGGCGACCAGCCCCGGCCCCTCCATCGCGATGCCTTCGGGCCGGCCGTCCATCAGGCGCCCCGCGGCACCCCAGGCAATCGCCACCGCCGCCGCCGTGATCGCGGCGGCCTGCGCGAGGGCCGAGAGATCCTCGACCGAGGTATGGCCGAAGGCGTGATCCTCGTCGGCCGGGCGTGCGGCATAGGCGAGCGCCAGCACGGCGGTGAGCGATACCGCGACGTCGAGCGCGCTGTCGGCGAGGCTGGCCGCCACCGACAGCGCGCCGGTCGCCATGAGCGCCCAGGCCTTGATCGCCACGAGCGTGAGGGCGACCGCGACGGCGGCGCGGGCGACGGCAAGGGTTGCGCGGCTGTCGGCTTCGGCCCGGGTCATGGCGCATCCTGGGGGGTGGGGCCTCTACTCGATGCCCCGGACGCCTCGTCCGCGCAAGCCCCCCGGCTCAGTCGAAGGTCTCGTCCGCCGTCACACCCCAGAGCGCCGTCTTGGGCACCCATCCGCGGGTGCCGTCCTTGCTGATGCGGCACCAGTCGGGGCGGCATGCGGTCACGCGGGCGATCACGCCCAGTTCGGCCCGCGCAATCACCGGCGCGCGCGGATCGGGCTTGGCGCGGATGTCGGTCATGTCCTCGGTCACCTGCACGGTGCGCGCGACCGACAGGAGCGAATAATGCACCCAGCCGCCCGCGCCCTCGGCATCCTCGACCCGGCGCCAGTGTTCATACTCGGCCGTGATGCGCAGCGGCATGCCGGGGCGCACGAAGACCCAGTCGATCCGGTGGTCGTAATGCGGCCCTCGGCGGGCATTGCCTTGCTGCGCCTTGAGCGAGGCAAAGCGTGGCAGCGGCCGGCCCGAGCCGCCTGCCACGCGCGGGGCGGCCGCGGCGGGGTCGGCGGCGGCCACCGCAGGCGCCGCCTCGGCCGCAGTCTCGGCCAGCGGGGCAGGGCGGGGGGCGGGGCGGCGGGTGTCATCGGCCTGCCCCGGCCCTGCCGTGATCGCCATCACCGCCGCCAGAAGGATCGCGCCACAGGGGCCGCGTCCGTTCGACCGTTCCCGCATCCTGCCCGCCCGTTCCTGCACCGGGGCCGCATTGCCCCGGCCTTGCCTCTGCCCTGCGGTCTTTGCGCCGCCCGCCCCTCACGGCTTGTGCGCCGCGCGGCTCTGGGCCAACGTGCCATTCCGAATCCGGTTTTGGAAGCGCAGGGAGGTCTTCGATGCCCGGTCCGCGGCTGAGTGTTGTCGTGACGCGACGGTTGCCCGAGGTCGTCGAGACCCGGATGACGGAACTCTTCGACGTGCGCCTGCGCGATCCCGACACCCGCATGACGCGCGAGGAGCTTGCCGCGGCCATGCGCGAGGCCGATGTGCTCGTGCCCTGCGTGACCGATCCGATCGACGCGGGCCTGCTGGGGCAGGCCGGGCCGCGGCTGCGGCTGATCGCCAGCTACGGCGCAGGGGTCGATCACATCGACGTCGCGACGGCGCGCAGCCGGGGCATCCTCGTGTCGAACACGCCCGGCGTTCTGTCGGAAGATACCGCCGACATGACGATGGCGCTGATGCTGGCCGTGTTGCGCCGCATCCCGGACGGGCTGTCTGAAATGGCGGCGGGCGCCTGGGCCGGCTGGTCGCCGATGGCGCATCTGGGGAGCCGGATCGGGGGGCGGCGGCTCGGCATCCTCGGGATGGGGCGGGTCGGCATGGCCGTGGCGCGGCGGGCGCGCGCCTTCGGGATGCAGATCCATTACAACAACCGTCGCCGCCTGCGCCCTGAGGCCGAGGCCGAGGTCGAGGCGACATGGTGGGAAAGCCTCGACCAGATGCTGGCGCGGATGGATGTCATCAGCGTCAACTGCCCGCATACGCCCTCGACCTTCCATCTGCTCAATGCCCGGCGGCTCAAGCTGCTCAAGCCGCAGGCGGTCATCGTCAACACCAGCCGCGGCGAGGTGATCGACGAGAACGCGCTGGTGCGCGGGCTGAAGGCGGGCGAGATCGGCGGGGCGGGGCTCGACGTCTATGAACACGGGTCCGAGGTGAACCCGGGCCTGCGCGATCTGCCCAATGTGGTGCTGCTGCCGCACATGGGCTCGGCCACCGTCGAGGGGCGGATCGAGATGGGCGAAAAGGTGATCCTGAACATCAAGACCTTCGCCGACGGTCACCGCCCGCCCGATCTTGTCGTGCCCGGCATGTTGTGATGCCCCTCTGCGCGGTCCCGGTGTAAGAAGCTGTTTTCATCAACTTATTCGTTGCAGCGCGCCGTTGCGCGGCGGCGCGGCCGTGCCGGATGGATGCCCGGCCTTGTCCACAGGCCGTGCAGCACGGCACACCATTGCATGCCGCCCGTGTGCGTGGTTCGTTCGCGCTCTGTCTGTGGCCCGTCCGGCCTGTTCTGCCGATGAACCCGACCGGCTGTCAACATGATCCATGTCAAGGCAGGTTGACACCTTTGGTGCTCGTCTGACCCGAGGCCGGAAGGGAGTCCACCATGCGCATCGTGCTGATCCACCCGAACTATCATTCCGGCGGGGCCGAGATCGCGGGCAACTGGCCGCCCGCCTGGGTTGCCTATCTGGCCGGTCACCTGCGTGCGGCCGGGTTTCACGACATCCATTTCATCGATGCGATGACCAACCACCTCGGCGACGACGATCTTGCCGCGCGGCTGGTCGCGCTCGATCCCGACATCGTCGGGACGACGGCGATCACCCCGGCGATCTATGTCGCCGAGGAGGTGCTGCGCATCGCGCAGACCGTCGTGCCGCGGGCGCTGCGCGTGCTCGGCGGGATCCACGGCACTTTCATGTTCAAGCAGGTCCTGTCCGAGGCGCCCTGGATCGACGTGATCGTGCGCGGCGAGGGCGAGGAGATCTTTCAGACCCTCGTGCGCGCGGTGGCCGACGGCAGCTATGGCGCCAGCCGCCGCCGCATCCGGGGCCTCGCCTTCCGCGACGGGGAAGAGATCGTGGCGACCCCGGCGGCGAGCACGGTCAAGGATCTGGACGCGATCGACCCCGACTGGTCGCTGCTCGAATGGGACAAGTACATCTATGTCCCGCTCGGCGTGAAGGTGGCGATCCCCAACATGGCGCGGGGATGCCCGTTCACCTGTTCGTTCTGTTCGCAATGGAAGTTCTGGCGCGACTACCGCGTGCGCGAGCCGGCCCGCGTGGTGGACGAGATCGCGCGGCTGGTCGAGGATCACGGCGTGGGCTTCTTCATCCTCGCGGACGAGGAGCCGACGATCAACAAGAAGAAGTTCGTCGAATTCTGTCAGCTTCTGATCGACCGCGGCCTCAACGAACGGATCAAGTGGGGCATCAACACCCGGGTCACCGACATCTACCGCGACCGCGATCTGCTGAAATTCTACCGCAAGGCCGGCCTCGTGCATGTCTCGCTCGGGACCGAGGCGGCGGCGCAGCTCAAGCTCGATCAGTTCAACAAGGAAACCACCGTCGCCCAGAACAAGGAGGCGGTGCGCCTGCTGCGCGAGGCCGACATTTTCGTCGAGGCGCAGTTCATCGTCGGCCTCGACAACGAGACACCCGAGACGCTGGAAGAGACGTTCCGCATGGCCTGGGACTGGCAGCCCGATCTGGCCAACTGGGCGATGTACACGCCCTGGCCCTTCACCCCGCTGTTTCAGGAGTTGCGCGATCAGGTCGAGGTGTTCGATTTCGCCAAATACAACTTCGTCACGCCGATCATGAAGCCGGCGGCGATGACGCGGGGCGAACTGCTCGACGGGGTGATGAAGAACTATCGCCGCTTCTACATGCGCAAGGCGCTGTTCCATTACCCCTGGCGGGGGACGGGGTTCCGGCGGCGCTACCTGCTCGGCTGCCTCAAGGCGTTCCTCAAGGCCGGGGTGGGGCGGACGTTCTACGACCTCGGCAAGGCCGGCTATTGGGGGCCGCAGACCAAGAACACGGTCGATTTCGGCTTCGACATGACGCGGACGATCGCGCCGGCGCAGCTCGACGACTGGGAAGCGGCCGCCGACCGGGCCGCCCGCGCGGCCGAGCGGCGCGCGGCGGTGCGCGCGCAGGGCAAGGCACGGGCCGAGGCGCGGGGCGCGGCCAAGGTCATGGCCTGCGGCGGCGGCACGTTCCAGATGCCCGAGGCCGACACCGCGCCGTCGCCCGAGACCGTGCGATGATCGCGCCGGCCGCCGCCGGCCTGATCGGGCCGAACAGCGCGATCCAGCTTGCTGCGGCGCTCGAGGCGATGGGCGAGGGGGCCGTGGCGCGCGCGGCTTTCGCCGCCGCGGGGCGCGAAGGCTGGCTCGCCGTGCCGCCGACCGCGATGATTCCCGAAGGCGATGCGGCGCGGCTCTTTGCCGAGGTCTGGCAACGGCTGCCGGCGGCGCGCGCGGCGGCGGTGATGGACGAGGCCGGGCGGCGCACCGGCACCTACATCCTGCGCCACCGCATCCCGCCGCTGGCGCAGGCCATGGTGCGGCTGATGCCGCCCCGGATGGCGGCGCACGTCCTGCGGCGGGCCATTGCGCGGGCTGCATGGACCTTTGCCGGTTCGGGCCGTTGCGACGTGGCCGGTGCGGCACCGGGCGCGCGCTACGGGTGGATCGCCATCGCCCGCAACCCTCTGCGCCTGCCCGGCGCGCCCTGGCACCGGGGCGTGTTCACGGCGCTGTTTGCGGCGCTGGTCGATCCGCGTGCGACGGTTGCGGCCGATTGTCCGGCGGCGGGTTGCGCGGACTGTCTCGCGGCGGCGTGCCGGTTCCGGCTGGACCGCGCCTGACGGGCGGCGCCTGACGGGCGGCGCATCGCCACGCGCCCAAGCGAAGGCGGGCCCGTCAGAGAGGCCGCGCGCAGGCCGAGCATGCGCCGGCGGGCTCAGACGGACCCGCCGGCACGGCTACGGGCCGCGTCAGTTCGTGGTGGTTGCTTCCTCGGCCTCTTCCTCGGGCTGCGGGGCGAGCGACGTGATATAGGCCCAGAGGTTGCGCGCCTCGTCCTCGGACCTCACGCGGAAGGCCATGTTGCCGCGCGCGCGGTTGTCGCCGAGGTAGTCGCGCAGGAAGGTATTGGGGTTGAGCACATAGGCGACAAAGCTGTCCTCGTCCCACGCAAGGCCCTTTTCACCGGCCTGGACGATCGAGTTGCCGTAGCGAAAGCCCTCCACGATCCCCGCCTGCCGGCCGGCGATGGCGTAGAGGTTCGGCCCCTGCCGGGCGTTGCGGCCGGCAAGCACCTCGCCCGCCTCGTTCTGCACGACATGGCAGGTGGCGCATTGGCCAAACGCACGTTCGCCCGCCGCGGGGTCGCCCGCGAGGGCGGGTGTTGCGACCGCGAGGGTGGAGGCGAGGGCGGCGACTGTCGTTCTCATATCTCTGTATCCCTTCAGGTTTGCCCCTTACATGTATGCAAGGGAACACGGTCGTCCCGCCAAACCGCGATCACGAAGCGATCACGATCAGGTCAGCGAGCACGGCGGATCCCGCCCGGTTTCAGGCCACTGCATGGGCCAGTGCGCAATGGCGCCAGAGCGAGGCGAGCGCCTGGCCCAGATGCTCGATATCGGCATCCGAATGGAAGGGCGACGGGGTGATGCGCAGCCGTTCGGTGCCCTTGGGCACGGTGGGGTAGTTGATCGGCTGCACGTAGATGCCCCAGTCGCGCATCAGGATGTCGCTGATCATGCGGCATTTCACCGGATCGCCGATCATCACGGGGATGATGTGGCTGTCGTTCGCCATATGCGGGATGCCCAGCCGGTCGAGCCGAGCGCGCACCTTGGCGACGTTGTCCTTCTGGCGGCGCCGTTCCTCGGTCGAGCCCTTGAGGTGGCGGATCGAGGCGGTGGCGGCGGCGGCGACGGCCGGGGGCAGGGCGGTGGTGAAGATGAACCCGCTGGCAAAGCTGCGGATGAAGTCGCACAGCGCGGCGGACCCGGTGATATAGCCGCCCACCACGCCGAAGGCCTTGCCCAGCGTGCCCTCGATGATGTCGATGCGGTGCGCAAGGCCCCGCGCCTCGGTCACGCCGCCACCCCGGGGGCCGTACATGCCGACCGCATGCACCTCGTCGATATAGCTCAGCGCGCCATGCGCCTCGCAGACCTCGACGATCTCGCGGATCGGGGACACGTCGCCGTCCATCGAATAGACGCTCTCGAAGGCGACGATCTTGGGCCGGTCGCCGACCGCCCTGAGCTTGCGGTCGAGATCGCGCCAGTCGTTGTGCCGCCACAGAACCTTGTCGGCGCGGGAATGGCGGATGCCCTCGATCATGGAGGCGTGGTTCTTTTCGTCCGACAGGATCACCGCGTTCTGGATGCGCGATCCAAGGGTGCTGAGCGCGGCCCAGTTCGACACGTAACCGCTGGTGAACAGCAGCGCGCCGTCCTTGCCGTGAAGGTCGGCCAGTTCCCGCTCCAGCGCGAGGTGGTGGCAATTGGTGCCCGAGATGTTGCGCGTGCCGCCCGCGCCGGTGCCATGCGCCCTGACCGCCTCGACCATCGCGGCGACCACATCCGGGTGCTGGCCCATCCCGAGATAGTCGTTCGAGCACCAGACGGTGATCTCGCGCGCCGCCCCGCCGGCATGGCACAGCGCCCGCGGAAAGGCGCCCGCCTTGCGTTCCAGTTCGGCAAAGATGCGGTAGTTGCCATCGGCCTTCAGGGCGTCGATCTGGCCCCGGAAAATCGTGTCAAAGTCCATCAGGCGTCCTTCCGCAGTCTGTCTTGTTCGGGTTTGGGCGCAGGCATCATCCAGCGCCAGAGTTTCTCGTCGGGCACCGGCAGAACCATGAACCAGTGTTCGAGAAGGGCGAGGGCGGTCAGCGCCGCCAGAAGGGTGAAGCCGAGCGTCGCGGCTTCGGTCGGGGCGGTCATCGCCCGCTCGATCCAGCACCCGGTGGCAAGGGTGAGCAGCGTGACCGACGCGGGGAAAAGCCCGTTCATCCGCGCGTGGCGGAAGTGGCTGGGCAGATGCGCGAGCGGGCGGGGCAGGAATTCGGTATGGATGCGCGGCACGCCGAGGAAGAGGTTGAGCTTGGCCGACACCCGGGCGAGGAACAGGACCGCGAAGGTCCAGGTGGCGAAGGGGTTCGCGGCCTCGGGCGTCTGGGCGAGCATCCAGACGAGCGTGAGCGCCAGCAGGATTTCGTGCCAGGCGATCGTGCCGACGGCCCGCACGAAGCGCTCGCCCATGCCGGCGAAGGGGGGGCAGGGTTCGGTGTTCGGCCCGGTGATGACGCCCGAGAGGAACGCGACCTCGATCCAGGCCCAGATGGCGAGGGCGGCGAGGAAGGCGGTATAGACGCCGCCGGCCGAGGGATCGTGCAGCGAGCGGACGAAACCGAAGAGGCCGAGGATCAGCAGCGGCAGGGCGAGGACGACCGACCAGACATGCCCGTCGGTGCCGCGCCCGGCTGCCTGCGCGGCATCGGCCGCCTTGACGCGCCACAGGATCGCGCCGGTCGAGAACCACCACAGGAAGAGGGCGGCAAGGGTGGCGAGCGCGGGGCTGGTCAGGATGGTGTCGAGCAAGGGCCTGGCCTTCGGGGCTGGGGTCGGGTGGGCGGGCGGCCCTGCATGCAGGGCCACCCGCAGGCGCAGGTGTCAGTAGGCCGGCTGGAGCCGCACCGAGGCGGGCGGCGTGTTGCGCTTGGCCGGGATGGTGTAGAGCGACAGGAAGGCGAGCGCCGCGCGGGCGCCGCCGAGCGTCTTTTTCACCCGGCCCGCGAGGCCGCCCTGCCGCCGCCCGTCATCCATCGCCACCATCGCCGCCTCGAGCCGGCGAAGCGTCGGTTTCCAGCGCGGGTGGTTGATGTCGAGCTCGATCGGGAAGACCTGCCGGGCGATCTCCGAGGTAATGCGGAACACCTCCTGGTCATACCATTCGATATCGACGCCGAGCGCCTTGTGGAACTCGGGCCGGGCATGGTCGCGCACCCACATCGTGCCATAGACGGCGGTGAGGAAGAACTTGATCCACAGCACGTTCACGCCCCGCGTCAGCCTCGGGTCGGTGCGCATCAGCAGCGCGAAGGCCTCGCCATGGCTGAACTCGTCGTTGCACCATTCCTTGAACCACTTGAAGATCGGGTGGAACCGATGTTCGGGATGCCGCTCGAGGTGGCGATAGATGGTGATATAGCGGGCATACCCGATCTTTTCCGACAGATAGGTGGCGTAGTAGATGAACTTGGGCCGGAAATAGGTGTATTTCTTGGCCCGTGTCAGGAACCCGAGGTTCACCGCGATCCCCGCCTCGCGCAGGGCGTCGTTGATGAAACCCGCGTGCCGCGCCTCGTCGCGCGACATGTAGCTGAACAGCTCGCAGATGTCGGCATTGGTGCCGCGGCGCTTCATTTCCTTGTAAAGCACGCAGCCGGAGAACTCGGCAGTGCAGGAGGAAACGAGGAAGTCGATGAACTCCTTCCTGAGCGCCGGATCCATCCCCGCCCAGTCCACCGCATCCCAGTCGGCGGTCTTCTTGAAGTGCCCCTTGTTGGGGTCGGACTTCATCTGCGCCAGAAGGTCATCCCAATCCTTGCGGACGGGGGTGACATCGATCCGGTCCATCTCGTCGAAATCGGTGGTGTAGAACCGCGGGTTGAGCAGCGTCGTTTCCGTCGCCATCGCGGTGGTTTCGTTGACGGCCTCTTCGGCCCGCGTTTCGGTGAGCGCGTTCACAGCCGCACCTCCTCGGAAAAGGAAAATTCGCACAGTTCCATGAAGCCGAAATCGCCCGTCGCCCGCGTCCAGGCGCGTTCGATCAGGCTCGCACGGGTGATCGTCGCCTGCCTGTGCTCCTCGACGACTTCGCCATAGGCGGCCATGATCGGCCGCCCGTGCACCAGCACCTCGTCGCCCGGATAGACCACCGCGCCGTTGTCGAAACGGACATGCGCATGCAGGCTTTCGAAGCGGTGCGACACCTCGACGGTGCAGGGCACCGTTTCCTTTTCCTTCGTGAAGATTCCCATGGTGGTTCCCTTGCGTCTTTTTGTTGATCGGTCAGTCAGTCTGTCATTCGGCGAGCAAGGCGGCCCACGACGCCTTGTTCTGGTTGCCGAAGGCGCCAAGCTCCACGCTCCAGCCCGTTGACGGGTCTTCGAGCGCGAGGCGGCCGTTCGCATATTCCACCAGCCGCACCGGCAGCGTCTGATCGACGCCCTTCACGAGGCGCGCCCGGTGCAGCCCGCCCTGCACCACGGTGATGAAGCCGCCGTGGTCGAGCGCGACGATCAGCGAGCCGTCGGGCGCGCGGACGGTCACAGCCTGTGCGCTGCCGCCCTCGAGCACCAGCATCCGGTCCTTGACCGCTGCGGCAGGCGTCGGTTGGGCGATGGTCGGGCGGTCGGTGACCACGGCATAGGTGGTGAAGGCCAGCGCAACGGCGACAAGCGCGCCGCAGGCGATCAGCATCGGTCGCGGCACGAGGTCGGTGTCGCGGCGGCGGAAGGCGGGTTCGGACTGGAACTGCATGGATGTCCTCCCTTCTGGTGTCGGTTACTCGGCAGCCACCGCCGCCATGCCGGGATCGTGCCGGGTGACGACGGGCTGGCTGATGCGGGTCTCGGCGGCCTCGGCCAGGATCTGCGCGACCGCCGCGGCGCCGGGGATGCAGCGCAGCGCAGGCTGCGTGCGGCGGGTGTGCCAGGGCCGCACATGCGGCCAGAGCGCGAGGAAGGCGAGCCGCGCCTCGCCCAGCGTCTCGAGCGCGATCGTCCCCGTGCCGCCCGGTTTCAGGTCGAGCCTTGCCGTGCCGATCTGCACGAAGGGAATGTTGTAGGTCACGCTCAGCGCCGCCCCGATGCGCATCAGCACGCGGGCATTCGTGATCGTGTAGACGGTCGAGCGCGCCTGCGCCCAGGCCATGGCGCGCAGGATGCCCACCGCCAGCAGCCCCATCACAAGATAGGGCAGGGCGATCGCCGCAGCGGCTGCGACCGGAACATCGCCCGCCGCGACGACGAAGCGGCCGAGCGTGAGGATCACGAAATACCCCATCACCCAGCGGGTCAGGAACGCCTCGCGCGCCAGCGCCGTGGTATCGGGCCGCCCCTGCCACAGGATATGCTCGCCCCGGGGCAGCGGCGCCGGCAGGCCGGGCTGCGGCTCGAAGGCGAAATCGTCGTGGTCGGACATGGGACGTCCCTCCTGGTTCGGTGCTGGGGTCAGCCGAAGATCTGCGCGAGCGCGGCCGTCTTCGAAGGTTTCACGGCATAGAGATGCCCCGAGGCGACATAGGCAGACACCTTGTCCTCCTCGAGCTTGGTGATCTCGGTCGAGGACCGGGTCATCGGGATGCCGGCGAAATGGTCGGCGTTCAGTGCGCCGACGATCACCCGGTCCGATTTGATCCGTGCCAGCGTCATCGGCACCAGCCGCTTGCCGCCCGAGTCAAGCTCGATCTCGAGGTAGCGCACGAGCTGTTCGGGCGCGTCGATCCACATGTCGCTGATCTTGCCGACGGTCTGATAGTCGCCCGACTGCACCGGCAGGCCGCGCGGGTCGCGCCCGGCGCTGACGGAAAAGCCCTCGGCCCGCGCCATCGGCACGATCTTGTTGTGGCCGTGCCCGTCAAGCTCGGGCACATCCTCGCGCACCGCCCAGGCGGCGGGGCCGACGCCGTCGGCCATCGGGTTGCCGGTGGGCGCATGCGGGAAGCCGTCCGACGGGGCGGTGCGCGCAAGGGCGAGGGACTCGCGCCGATGCGCCGCCTCGTTCGCCTCGGACGGGACCGTCACATCCGGCATGCCGTGCATGCGGGTGAAGGTCTTGGGCGCCGGAACCGGGAAGGGCCCCTGGTTCGGGGCGATCCCGCCATCCTCGGTCTCCAGCGGAAAGCCTTCGCGCATGTTCTCGGTCTGCAGGTAGTAGACCAGCCCCGCGAAGAAGAGCCAGAAGGCATAGAGGGCGACTTGCGCCAGATCCACGTTGCCAAAGAAAGTCACGCCGACCATCACAGGGTCCTTTCGTGCGTCAGGTGGGGAACTCGGCGATGCCCATGCGGGCCGCACCGGGGTTCGGGGTGGTGACAAGGGGCCGGGTCCGCACCAGCGGGCCGAGCGCGATCAGGGTCGCGAACAGAAGCGCGATCTCGAGGTGATAGACAAAGCTGTAGCCGAAGGCGGGATCGATCAGCGCCGGGCCGAAGGCGCCCGACAGCGCCGCCCCGCCCACGCCATCCTTGATCGCCCCGCCGAGAAAGATCGCCATGCCCTGCGCAGTCGCCTGCGCCGCGCCCCAGGCGCCGAGCGCAAGGCCCCGCCCGGCCGTGCCGGCGGGCATGGTCATCGCCGCGGTCAGGGTCGCGACGGCAAAGACGCCGCCCCCGAGGCCGATCAGGCAGGCCCCGGCGAAATAGACCCCCGGCGCCTGCAGCGGCGCGGCAAAGACGATGCAGGAAAACGCCGCAATCCCGATCAGAAGGCCCCGCGCCGCCATCCGGTAGGTATCCATCCCCCGCGTCAGCCAGCGCGCCGAAAGACCAAAGCCCACCAGCGCCCCTGCCGCCCAGATCGCCGTGAGCAACGTGGTCGAGGCCACCGGCATGTGCAGGATCTCGCCGCCGTAAGGCTCGAGCAGCACATCCTGCATGTTGAAGGCCAGCGTGCCGATGACCACGACGGCGATCAGCCGTCCTGCCGTTCCGCCGCGCATCAGATCCGCCCAGGCATCGCGGAAGAGCGGCCGCGGCGCGGCGCGCTCGGCCTTCGTCATCGGGCGGACCGCCTCCTGCTTCCACAGCGCGACGAGGTTGAGCGCCAGCGTCGCCACCGCGCAGCCCTGCACCACCCGCACCAGCGTGAGCGGCGTGAAATCCCGCAAGAGCCAGCCGACGACCACCGCCGACAGGCCCATCCCGACAAGGAACATCACATAGAGAAGCGCGACCACCCGCGGCCGCGTCTCCTCCGTCGCCCGGTCGGCGGCAAGCGCGAGGCCCGCGGTCTGCGTCATGTGCATCCCGAGGCCCGTCATCAGGAAGGCGAGCGCCGCGAGTCCCTCGCCGGCATAGGGAATGACATGCACCACATCGCCCGACAGCACGAGGAGCGCGAAGGGCATCACCGCAAGGCCGCCGAACTGCCACAGCGTGCCGAACCACAGATAGGGGATCCGCTTCCACCCGATCGCGCTGCGATGCGTGTCGCTGCGGTGGCCGAGGAGCGCGCGGAACGGCGCGACCAGCACCGGAATCGCGATCATCGTCGCCACGATGACCGCGGGCACCCCGAGCTCGACGATCATCACCCGGTTGAGCGTGCCGAGCAGCAGCACCATCGCCATCCCGACTGAGACCTGAAAGAGGCTCAGCCGCAGAAGCTGCCCGAGCGGCAGCGTGGCCGAGGCCGCATCCGCAAAGGGAAGGGCTGACAGCGTGAGCCGCTTGAGCTGCCCCCTGCCGATCATCATGGCCGCACCTCGAGACAGTCGGAAATGTAGAACCCCCGCGCCACACGCCCGATGCGCACTAGCCCGGGCCGGCGCCGCGCAAGCCGATGGTGCGCGTGCGGCACCATCACCGGCGATCGGTCGGCGCGCGGGAAAAGCCGCCCGGCATGCCACATCGCCATCAGCGCAGGCGTGCGCGGCGCTACCGTGAAGACGACCGATCCCGATGTCCGCGCCGCCAGCCGGTCCAGCGCCGCCGCAAGGTCCGCCTCGCCATAGTAGATCAGGCTGTCCATCGCCACGACATGGTCGAAGGCCCCATGCGCGGCATCGAGCATGTCACCCGCCTTGAAGCTCACCCGCCCCGCCAGCCCTCCGGGCAGCCGCGCCGCGGCGATGGCGATCAGCGCCGGCGCGATATCCACCGCGACCACCGTCGCGCCCCGCGCCGCCAGTTCCGCCGTCATCGCGCCGGTGCCGCAGCCGGCATCGAGTATCCGCGCCCCCGCCAGATCCGCCGGCAGGCGCGACAGCATCAGCGCCCGCATCGCATCGCGCCCCTCCCGCACCGTCTGGCGGATCCGGCTGACCGGCGCATCCGATGTCAGCCGATCCCAGACCTCGGTCGCGGTGCGGTCGAAATACCCCTCGACCCGGGCCAGCGTATCGGCATAACCCGCCATCAGTCGAACCCCAGAAGCTCGAAGATCTCGCGGTCCGGCAGCGGCGCGGGCGTCAGCGGCGCCTCGCTCACCGACCCCCAGAGCCGCTCGGCCAGCCGCATGTATTCGGCCCGCGCGATCATCACATCCTCGTCCGCATCCATCGCGAACAGCGTCTTCTTCTTGAGTCGCGAGCGGCGGATCGCGTCGATGTCGGGCATATGCGCGATGCGCTTGAACCCGACCCGGTCGCAGAACCGGTCCACCTCGTCGGTCGCCCGGCTGCGGTTGGCCACGCAGCCGGCCAGCCGCACCTTGTAGTTCCCCGATTTCGCCTGCACCGCCGCGATGATCCGGTTCATCGCATAGATGCTGTCGAAATCGTTGGCGGTCACGATCAGCGCCCGGTCGGCATGCTGCAGCGGCGCGGCAAAGCCGCCGCAGACCACATCGCCCAGCACGTCGAAGATCACCACATCGGTATCCTCGAGCAGATGGTGCTGCTTGAGCAGCTTGACCGTCTGCCCGACCACATAGCCGCCGCAGCCCGTCCCCGCCGGCGGTCCGCCCGCCTCGATGCACATCACGCCGTTGTAGCCGACCGTGACGAAATCCTCCGGCCGCAGTTCCTCGGCGTGGAAATCCACGTCCTTGAGGATGTCGATCACCGTCGGCTGCAGCTTGCCCGTCAAGGTGAACGTGCTGTCATGCTTGGGATCGCAGCCGATCTGCAGCACCCGCTTGCCCATATGCGAAAACGCCGCCGAGAGGTTCGACGAGGTGGTCGATTTCCCGATCCCCCCCTTGCCGTAAACCGAAAAGACCTTGGCCCCGTCGATCTTCAGCGCATCGTCCAGATGCACCTGCACCGACCCCTCGCCATCGAGGCCCCGAAGGGCCGGTATCTCGTCGCGCGGGCTCATGGCGCACTCCTCATCTTCATCGTTCTGCAAATACTCCGGGGTCCGGGGCAGCGCCCCGGTCCGACGGCCCCGCTGGCGCGATCCCCGGTCATTCCGCCGCGATCCCTTCCAGCCTGTCCTCGAGCTCGTCTGCCGCATCCCGGAGCGCGGCGAGCGTCGCCGGATCGGGCTGCCAGTAGTTGCGCTCATGCGCCTCGATCAGCCGCTCGGCCATCCGCACCGATGCCTCGGGGTTGAGCGCGGCCAGCCGCCGCCGCATCGCCTCGTCGAGGACAAACGTCTCGGTCAGCCGCTGGTAGACCCAGGGCTCCACCGCCGCCGTCGTCGCCGACCAGCCGAGCGTGTTGGTCACCTGCGCCTCGATCTGGCGCACCCCCTCGTGCCCGTGCTGAAGCAGCGGCTCGATGAACCGCGGGTTGAGTGCGCGGCTCCGCGTTTCGAGCGCGATCTGGTCGGTCAGCGTGCGCACCTTGCCGGACCCGCGGGTCTGGTCGCCGATATAGACCGGCGCATCCACCCCCTTGGCACGTTTCACCGCGCGGGCGATGCCGCCCAGCGTATCGAAGTAATGGTCCACCGTCGTGACGCCGAGCTCGACCGATTCGAGGTTCTGATAGGCCAGATCGACGGTCTTGAGCGCGCGCTGAAGGTGGGCGGTCTGCTTGACGGGCTTGCCCGACCGGCCATAGGCAAAGGACTTGCGCGCCTCGTAGGCATCGGCAAGCTCGTCCTCGTCCCCGAAGGCGGACGATCCGACCAGCGTGTTGACGTTCGACCCGTAGGCGCCTTCCGCGTTCGAGAATACCCGCAGGCTCGCCGTCTCCATGTCGCAACCCGTCTCGGCCATCGCCGCCAGCGCATGGGCGCGCAGGAAATTCTGCGCGAGCGGCTCGTCCTCGGCGGTTGCCGCCTTCCAGGCCGCTTCGGCCAGCATCCGCGTCTGCAGCGGCAGCAGGTCGCGGAAGATGCCCGACAGCGTCATGACCACGTCGATCCGCGGCCGCCCCAGTTCGCTCAGCGGGATGAGGTCGGCCCCCGCGAGGCGGCCGAAACTGTCGAACCGCGGCCGCGCGCCCATCAGCGCCAGCGCCTGCGCGATCGGCCCGCCATCCGACTTGATATTGTCCGACCCCCAGAGCACCAGCGCCACCGTCCGCGGCAACCGTTGATGCGCCTCGATCAGCCGCGCGGCCTGCGCCGCCCCGTCGCGCAGGGCATAGGCGGTGGGCATGCGGAACGGATCGAACGCATGGATGTTGCGTCCCGTCGGCAGGATCTCCGGGCTGCGGATCAGATCGCCCCCCGGCACCGGGCGCACGAAATGCCCGCCGAGCGCCTGCAAGAGCCCCGCGATCTCGCCGTTCTGCGCCAGCGCCCGGTCCACCGCGGCCCGCGCCTCGGCGCTCGGCAGGCCCATCTGGTCGAGACAGGCCGCCCGCGCCTCGGGCCCCATCGGGCGGCCGAGCACATGCAGCCCCTCGGGGATGAGCGCGCCCTCGGTCTCCATCAGCCGCATCCAGAGCGTATCGGGGTCATGCCCGCCAAGATCCACCGCCGCCGCCTGGTCGGCGATGAGCCGCGCCATGTCCGACCGCTCGGCGGCATCGACCGGCAGCGCGCGCCAGCGCGTCAGCGTGTCGCGCAGGTCGGCCAGACCCTTGTATAGCCCCGCCTGCGCCAGCGGCGGCGTCAGATGCGTGACGGTGACCGCATTCGACCGCCGCTTGGCCAGCGTCGCCTCGGACGGGTTGTTGGCGGCATAGAGATAGACATTGGGCAGGTTGCCGATCAGCCGGTCCGGCCAGCATCGCCCCGAAACCCCCGCCTGCTTGCCCGGCATGAACTCGAGCGCCCCGTGCATCCCGAAATGCAAAAGGACATCGGCGCCGAAATCCTCGGCCATCCAGCGGTAGAAGGCGCTGAAGGCATGCGTCGGCGCAAAGCCCGTCTCGAACAGCAGGCGCATCGGATCGCCCTCGTATCCGAACACCGGCTGGACCCCGACGAACACGTTGCCGAACCGCGCCCCGAGGATGAACACCCCCCGCCCGTCCGACTGGATGCGGCCCGGCGCCGGGCCCCAGACCGCCTCGATCTCGCCCAGCCAGGGCGTGCGGGCGACGATCGTCTCGGCATCGACCTGGGCGGCGACATTCGCCGGCTGGCCGAAACGGGCGGCATTGCCCTTGAGCACCGCCGCGCGCAGCGCCTCGACGCTCTCGGGCGGCTCGACGCCGTAGCCTTCGGCCTTCATCGCCTGCAGCGTGCGGTGCAGGCTCTCGAACACCGACAGATAGGCCGCGGTGCCGACCGCCCCCGCATTGGGCGGAAAGCCGTAGAGAACGATCCCGACGCGGCGTTCGGCGACGCGCGACCGGCGCAGCCGCGCCAGCCGCGCAGCCTTGTCCGCGAGCGCAGCGACCCGCTCGGCGCAGGGCGCCATCAGCCGTGTCGTGCCCTCGCCGCGGCACTGCCGCTCGCAGCCCGTGCAGACCTCGCCGGCATGCCGGCCGGCAAAGACCGTCGGATTGGTCGCGCCGTCGATCTCGGGCAAGGCGATCAGCATGGTCGTCTCGACCGGGCCGAGCCCGCCGCCCGCCGCCCCCCATTGCGCCAGCGTCTGGAACTCCAGCGGATGGGCCGCGACATAGGGCACGTCGAGCGCGGCGAGCGCTTCGACCGCGGCCCCGCTGTCGTTGTAGGCCGGCCCGCCCACGAGGCTGAACCCGGTCAGCGACACCAGCGTATCGACCCGCCCGCCCTGCATGTAGGCGCTCATCGCCGGGCGCCCGTCGAGCCCGGCGGCAAAGGCCGGGATCACCGCGATCCCGCGCGCCTCGAAGGCCTCGATCACCGCATCGTAATGCGCCGTATCCCCCGCCAGCACATAGGACCGGAGCAGCAGGAGGCCCACCGTCGTCGTCGCGCCTTTCGGACGCGGCAGGCGCGCGGCATCGGTGCCGATCCGGCCGGGAAGGCGCGGGTGATAGACCCCGACCTCGGGATAATCCACCGGCGGCCTCGACGCTGCCCCCTTCCAGCCCGGACGGGACGAATAGCGCCCGATCAGGAACCGGATCATCTGCTCGATATTGTCGTCCGACCCGCCCAGCCAATACTGCATGGCCAGGAACCAGGCGCGCATGTCCTGCGCCTTGCCGGGGATGAAGCGCAGGATCTTCGGCAGACGCCGCAGCATCGCCATCTGCTTCTCGCCCGACGACGCCGAGGGCGCCTTGTTGCCGCGCAGCTTCCTGATCAGCGCCATCGCCCCCGTCGCGGGCTTGGACATGTCGAGCTCGCCCATCTTCGTCAGCGACACGATCGCCCTGTCCGCGATCACGCCCACGAAGGCATCCGCGCGGTCCCGCGCCGCCCGCAACTCGGGCAGAAGCGCCAGCACATGTTCCTCGATGAACAGCAGGTTCGCCACCACGATGTCGGCGGCATTCACCGCCGCCCGCGCCCGTTCGAGCGCGGCCGGGTTCTCCGCCCATTCGGCAGCGGCATGCACCGTCACCTCGAGCCCCGGGAAATCGCGCGCCAGCCGCGGCGTGATCCGTGCCGCGGGCCCCGCGGCATGGGCATCGAGCGTCACGATGACGACGCGGTAGGGGGCAACGCCCGTGATGGACCGGTCAACGCGCATAATGGGCCTTTGCCTCGTAGAGGGTCTCGACGCTGATCGCGGCGACGCCGCGCTCGGCCGCGTATCTCTCGGTGTTCCGCTTGGCCTTGCCGCGCACGAAGAAGGGGATCTTGCGCAACTCGCGTTCGGCATCGGCCAGCCAGATGACCGCGCCGCCGCCCGCGCGTTCCGCCGCCAGCCCCGGCTTCACTGTTCCCGAAATACTCCGGGGGGTCGTGGCATCGCCAGGACGGGGCTGGCCCCCGGTTTCCCTGCCATCCGCAGACGCCCTGTCCGCCATCGTTGCGACCGGCATCGGCATCGGCGCATGGCCGCCGTGATGGCTCGGGCCCGCCTCGTCGTGGAACTCGAAATCCTCGCGGAACATCGTGAGCAGATGCTCCTCGAGGCCCATCACCAGCGGGTGGATCCAGGTGTCGAAGATGACATTCGCGCCCTCGAACCCCATCTGCGGCGAATAGCGCGCGGGGAAGTCCTGGACATGCACCGGGGCCGAGATCACCGCGCAGGGAATGCCGAGCCGCTTGGCGATGTGGCGTTCCATCTGGGTGCCGAGGATCAGCTCGGGCACGGCCGCGGCGATGGCCGCCTCGACCTCGAGGTAATCCTCGGTGATGAGCGCCTCGAGCCCGTAGTCCTTCGCGGCGGCGCGCATGGGCCGTGCGAATTCGCGGTTGTAGCAGCCCATGCCGACGACCTCGAACCCGATCTCGTCGCGCGCGATGCGCGCGGCGGCGATCACATGCGTCGCATCGCCGAAGAGGAACACCCGCTTGCCGGTCAGGTAGGTGCTGTCGACCGAGGCCGACCACCAGGGCTGGCGCAGGCGGCTGTCGTCGGGCCGCGCGGTGGTGCCGGCCAGCGCCTGCACCTCGGCGATGAAATCGCGGGTCGCGCCCGCGCCGATCGGGACGGTTTTCGTCCAGGGCTGGCCAAGCGTCCTTTCCAGCCAGCGCGCCGCGCCCTCGCCCGTCTCGGGATAGAGGAGCACGTTGAAATGGGCCGCCCCCATCCGGGCGATGTCGGCCGGCGATGCACCCATCGGCGCGGTGACATTGACCGACACGCCCATGTCCTCGAGCAGCCCCGCGATTTCGGTCACGTCGTCGCGGTGGCGGAAGCCGAGCCCCGTGGGGCCGAGAATGTTCGCCGAGACATGCGCGCTGCGCGCCATGGGCCGGGCGAGCGCCCGGACGATCTGATGGAACGTCTCGTCGGCGCCGAAATTTTCCTTGCGGCTGTAGGACGGCAGCTCGAGCGGGATGACCGGCACCGGCAGGCCGAGCGCGGCCGTCAGCCCGCCCGGATCGTCCTGGATCAGCTCGGCCGTGCAGGACGCGCCGACGATCATCGCCTCGGGGCGGAACCGCGCGTAGGCCGCGCGGGCCGCATCCTTGAAGAGGTTGGCGGTATCGGCGCCGAGATCGCGCGCCTGGAAGGTCGTGTAGGTCACCGGCGGGCGGTGGCCGCGCCGCTCGATCATCGTGAAGAGGAGATCGGCATAGGTATCGCCCTGCGGCGCGTGCAGGACATAATGCAGCCCCTTCATGCCGGTGGCGACGCGCATCGCGCCGACATGGGGCGGGCCCTCGTAGGTCCAGACCGCGAGCTTCATGGCCGGCCCCGGGGGGTTGCACACCCCCCGGCCCCCCCGTGGAGTATTTGGGGAACAGTGAAGCGGCGGGTCATTCGGCCGCCTCCCGGTTGAGAAGCGCGCGGCGGCGCAGCGGGCGGGCGAAGAGGGCGGCGAGATCGCCGGCCTGATCGTAGAGATGGACCGGGGTGAAGACGAGTTCGATCGCCCATTTCGTCGTCAGCCCCTCGGCCTCGAGGGGATTGGCGAGGCCGAGGCCGCAGACGGTGAGGTCGGGCCGGTCGGCGCGGACGCGGTCGAGCTGCCTTTCCACGTCCTGCCCCTCGGCGATGCGCGGGCCTTCGGGCAACAGGTCGAGGTCGGGGCCGAGGATATCGCGGTGCAGGAAGGGTGTGCCGACCTCGACCGGGGTCATGCCGCATTCGCGGGCGAGGAAGCGGGCGAGGGGGATTTCGAGCTGGCTGTCGGGCAGGAAGGTGACGCGCTTGCCCTCGAGTGTCGTGGCCGCCGCTGCGACGGCCTTGCGGGCGCGGGCGCGGGGGGCGGCGGTGACGGCGGCGAAACGATCGGCCGGCACGTCGAATTCGGCGGCGATGGCGGCGAGCCAGAGCGTCGTGCCTTCCTCGCCGAAGGGCATCGGGGCGGGGATCGGCCGGGCACCGCGGCGGGCGAGGGCCGCGTGGGTGTCGCCGAGGAACGGCTGGGCGAGAACGAAGCGGGTGTTCGGGCCGACCGCCGGCAGATCGCCCGAGCGGCGGGCAGGCAGGCAGCGGACGGGGCCGATGCCGAGGGCGGCGAGCAGCGCCAGCGCCTGGTCCTCGACCACGTCCGGCAGCGCGCCGACCAGCAGGAGTTCGCGCGCCTGCGTTGCCGGCAGGACCGGGACCATGGCGGCAAGGCAGGCGTCCTCGCCCTGGGTGAAGGTCGTCTCGATCCCCGAACCGGAATAGTTGAGGACCCGCACATGCGGCGCGTGGGTCTGGGTCAGCCGTTCGGCGGCGCGGGCGAGGTCGAGCTTGATGACCTCGGAGGGGCAGGAGCCGACGAGGAAAAGCTGCCGGATGTCCGGGCGGCGGGCGAGGAGGCGCGCGACCTCGCGGTCGAGCTCGGTGTTGGCATCGGCGAGGCCGGCCAGATCCTTTTCCTCGAGGATCGCGGTGCCGAAGCGCGGTTCGGCAAAGATCATCACCCCCGCCGCCGACTGAAGGAGATGCGCGCAGGTGCGGCTGCCGACGACGAGGAAGAAGGCATCCTGCATCTTGCGGTGCAGCCAGATGATTCCCGTCAGGCCGCAGAACACCTCGTGCTGGCCGCGTTCGCGGATCACGGGGGTTTCGCGGCAGCCGCGGGCGGGGGGCGGGGCGAGGGCGGTCATGCGTGCACCCCGTCCGTTTCGGCGGGCGCGCCGCCCGAATGCGTGTCCGCCGCCGCATCGAGGCGCGCAAGGCGCAGCTTCCACAGGAACTGGCCGGCATTCACGACATAGGCCGCATAGGCCGCGAGGGCGATCAGCATCTCGCCCGACGGCCCTGCGGCGCCGGTCCAGAGCGCCCAGAGATAGGCCGTGTGCAGGCCGATCACGCCGAAGCTGAACACGTCCTCCCAGAAGAAGGCGGGGGCGAAAAGCCATTGGCCGAAAACGACCTTTTCCCAGATCGCGCCGGTTATCATGATGACGTAGAGAAAGCCGGTCTTGACCAGGATCGATGCGGTCGCGGCCGCGTAGCCCTCGCCTGTCGCGAGGTAGCGCAGCACCAGCGCGAGGCTTACGGCGAAGACGAGGAACTGTGCCGGCGCGAGCAGGCCCTGCACGAGCGTCCAGCGGGTCGCGTCGCGGCGGGCACGTTCGGCTGGCGTGTAGAGCGGCGGGCGGCGGGGCGCGCTGCCGGTCTGCCCGTCGGTCGAGGGTCGGGGTCGTGCGGGCATCGGGGCCGTCCGCTGTTGGTCATCCTTGCCGGGAAGTCTAGCGTCGGCGGATGAGGTGTCAATTGTAACTTACACTTTTCCCTGTCCGCGGCTGACATCGGCCCGTCGCGGGCGCCTTGCACCTGCAGCAGGAAAATATGAATAAACAAGGGATTTCCGGCTGTTGATCGCGGATCGGCGGTGGCGCGGCGCCGGATGTGTCAATTCACCTTGACGTCCGGGCCAAAAAGCGGAACGATTTTATCCGAGTGGTGGCGCAAATGTTGGTGGCGCCACGGGCCCGGCGGAGACCGGGCACCGTCCGGGGGTGGTGTGATGCACCAGACGACAGCTTCCTCGTTCGACGTGCGGCGGCAAGGCCCCGGCGCGCCGGACGATCGCGTCGGGGCGCTCGCCGGACAGGTCATCGCGCTGTTGCGCATTCGGGACGAGAAGGCGATGCCCTTGGATGATGCGCGCCTGTCGCGGCTGGCGGACCGGCTGATCGCCGCGGCGCTCGCCCATCACGCAGATGCCGTGAACGATCTTGCGGTCGCGCTGCGCCGCGAGGGGGTGGACGGCGATGTCCTGACCGACAGCATCATGCCGCTGGCTGCGCGCGAGCTTGGCGATGCCTGGGTCGACGATCGGCTGAGCTTCGTCGAGGTGTCGCTCGCGATGACGCGCATCCAGCGGCTGCTGCGCAGCACGCTTGTCGATGCGCCGCAGGACGGCGGGCTGGCGAGCATCCTGTTCATCCTCCCCGAGGGCGAGCAGCATACGCTCGGCGGGCTGATCTGCGCGCGCCAGATGCGCCGGGCAGGGTATTCGGTCTGCCTCGCGATCGGCGAGAAACCCCGCAGGATCGCCGAAATGTTGCGCGAAAGAAGCTATGATGCCGCATTCGTGTCGGTTGGCACGCAGGACAGGCTTGAATCCGCGCGCGAACTCGTGACATGGATGGCTACCGTCGTGGCGGTCGGCTTGCCTGTCGTCGTCGGCGGCGCCGTGCTCGGCACGGCAGATCGGTCGATGGCGGATCGGGTGCGGGCGCTGACCGGCGCCCGGTTTGCATCGAACGATTTCCAGTGGGTGCTGGATGCGTTGCATTTGTCGCCCGCACAGGTCCAGCGGGCGGACAGCGCCTGAGCATTCGGCGCCCGGGCAGCGGGGCGTCCCAGCAGGATGAAGCGACCGTGAAACCCGTCGGCAAGTCGCTCCTCAACGGCAAACCACCCGAGAACATCCCGGCAGAGCTGTTGTCCGAGATCGTCGCTGCTTCGGCCGACATCACGGTGGTGCTGTCCTCGGCGCGGGTCGTGCATTCGGTGATGGTCGCGCCTGCCCACCCGCTGGCCGGGCAGCTCGACAGCTGGGTCGGCAAGCCGATCGACGATCTGCTGACGATCGAGAGCCGCGCCAAGCTCGACGCCCGCCTTTCGGCGCTGCGCGCCGCCGGCGGGTCGCTTGCGGTCGAGCTGAACCATGCCGATCGTGCGGTGTGGGAATTCCCGGTGCGCTACACGCTGCACCGGATCGCCGCCGATGACAGCGTGCTGATGCTGGGGCGCGATCTCAAGCCCTTTGCCGAATTGCAGCAGAAACTGGTGACCGCCCAGCTGGCGCTGGAGCGCGATCACGAGGCGCAGCGCGAGATGGACACGCGATACCGCGTGCTCATGGAAACCACGCGCGATGCCATCGTGATGGTCTCGATGGCGTCGGGGCGGATCGAGGATGTCAATTCGACGGCCGCGCAGATGCTCGGCGGCTCGCGCAGCGAATTGCTCGGGTCGGCCATCGCGCAGGAATTCGAGGGGCGCCGGCGGGGCGAGTTCCTCGAGAACATGGCCAATCTCGCCACCGCCGATGCCGCGACCCCGGTCGAGTTGCAGGCGCGGCGCTCGCAGCGGCGGATGATGGTCTATCCGACGGTGTTCCGCGCTGCCGGCGAGCGGCTTCTTCTGTGCCGGCTGGAGCCGGCGGGTGCCCTCAGGGCGGTGCATGACCAGTTGGCCGAGGATCTGACGCGCCTGTTCCACGAAGGATCGGACGCGGTGATCTTCACCGACGGCGACGGCACGATCCGCATGGCGAACGAAGCATTCCTGAACATCACGGATGCGTCCAACCTCGCCGCCGTGCGCGGCCGGTCGCTGTCCGAGTTCCTGGCGCGCGGGGCGGTGGACCTGCGGGTGCTGCTCGACAACGCCAAGCGGGTCGGGCGGATGAAGATGTATGCGACGCGGGTGCTGACGGCCTTTGCCGGCGAGGTGCCGGTCGAGGTTTCGGCCTCCTACCTCAACGACCGTCCGAACCCGGGGCTGGCGATCGTGATGCGCGATGTGAGCCGGGCCGACACGCTGCGCCGCCCGGGCTTTGCCAGCGCCGAGGATGGCGGGCGGAGCCTGGCCGAACTTGTCGGTTCCTCGACGCTCAAGGACATCGTGGCGGAGACGACCGATGTGGTCGAGAAGCTGTGCATCGAGACGGCGGTGGAACTCACGCGCAACAATCGCGTCGCGGCGGCCGAGATGCTGGGGCTGTCGCGGCAGTCGCTTTATGTCAAGCTGCGCAAATACGGCCTTCTGAGCAAGGACGGCGAATAGCGCATCCCGATCTGTCGCAGGTGTCGGACGGCCCTGCTTGCCGGGCCGCCGTCTGCCTTCGCGCCGGCCTGTGGCGCGATGGCGCGATTTTTCTGGCGCCGCGGGACCAGACGGCCCTTGTCCGACTCGGGGTGTCAAGCTAGCCTTACAGAATGACTGTAAGCATCCCGACACAGCCCCGCACCCTGCCCGAGCCGCGCGCCTTGCTGACGCTGCTCAAGCCGATCACATGGTTCCCGCCGATGTGGGCCTATCTGTGCGGCGTCGTGTCGTCGGGCGTCTGGCCGGGCGAGGCGGGGACGTCATGGCTGCTTGTCCTCTTCGGCATCGTGCTGGCCGGGCCGGTGGTCTGCGGGATGAGCCAGGCGGCCAACGACTGGTGCGACCGGCATGTGGATGCGATCAACGAGCCGAACCGGCCGATCCCCTCGGGCCGGGTGCCGGGCCGCTGGGGGCTTTACGTGGCGCTGGCGATGACGGCGCTGGCGCTGGCGATGGGCTGGGTGCTCGGGCCCTGGGGGTTCGGGGCGACGGTGGTCGGCGTGATCGCGGCCTGGGCCTATTCGGCCGAGCCGGTGCGGCTCAAGCGGTCGGGCTGGTGGGGGCCGGGGCTGGTCGGCCTGTGCTACGAGGGGCTGCCCTGGTTCACCGGCGCGGCGGTGATGGTGGCGGCGGCGCCGTCGTTTGCCGTGGTCACGCTGGCGCTGCTTTATGCCATGGGTGCGCACGGGATCATGACGCTCAACGATTTCAAGGCGCTGGAGGGCGACCGGCGCATGGGCCTGCGCAGCCTGCCGGTGGTGATGGGGCCCGAGATGGCGGCCCGCTGCGCCTGCACGGTGATGGCGCTGGCGCAGCTTCTGGTGATCGCGCTCCTCTTCGTGTGGGATCGGCCGGTCCATGCGCTGGCGGTGGCTGCGCTGCTGGCCGCGCAGATCGCCGCGATGCGCGTGCTGCTGCGCGATCCCAGGGCCAAGGCGCCCTGGTACAACGGCACGGGCGTGACGCTCTATGTCGCGGGGATGATGGTGTCGGCCTTTGCGGTGCGCGACCTCGCGCCGCTCGGGGGGATGTGATGCGGTCGCTGTCATGGTTCGGGATTGTCCGGCTGGGGCTGGTGCAGCTTTGCCTCGGGGCGATCGTGGTGCTGATGACCTCGACGCTCAACCGGCTGATGGTGGTGGAACTGGCGCTGCCGGCGGTGCTGCCGGGGTTCCTCGTGGCGCTGCATTACGGGGTGCAGATCACCCGGCCGAGCTGGGGTTTCCTGGCCGACACCTCGGGCAGCCGGACGCGCTGGATCGTCGCCGGGATGGCGGTGCTGGGGATCGGCGCCTGGGCGGCGGCCTATGCGGTGGCGGTGCTCGACCGCAGCTTTGCGGGCGGGTTCGTGCTGTCGCTGGCCGCCTATGCGATGATCGGGCTGGGGGTGGGGGCATCGGGCACGTCGCTGCTGGCGCTGCTCGCCACCACGACCGCGCCGCGCCGGCGGGCGGCGGCGGCGACGATCACCTGGCTGATGATGATCGCCGGGATCGCGGTGACGGCAACGGTGGTGGGCGGCCTGCTCGACCCCTATTCGGATGCGCGCCTGCTGGGGATCGTCGGCGCGGTGGTCTGCGGCGCCTTCGCGGTGACGGTCGCGGCGGTCTGGCGGATCGAGCGGGGCCTTCATGCCGCGCCCGAGCCCGAGGCGATGCCGTTCCGGCAGGGGATCGCCGAGATCTGGGCCGAGCCTGCGGCGCGGGCCTTCACGCTCTTCGTGTTCCTGTCGATGACGGCCTATTTCATGCAGGAACTGATCCTCGAGCCCTTCGCCGGCCTCGTGTTCCACCTCACGCCGGGGCAGACCACGAGCCTGTCGGGCGCGCAGAACGGGGGCGTGTTCCTCGGGATGCTGACCGTGGGGATCGCCGCCACGGGCCTCGGGATCGGGTCGCTGCGCGGCTGGGTGATCGCGGGGTGCCTCGGGTCGGCGGCGGTGCTGGCGGGGATCGCCACGCTGGGCGTTGCGGGCGCGGCGGGCTGGCTGACGCCGGCGGTCATGGCGCTGGGGTTCTGCAACGGCATGTTCGCGGTCGCGGCCATCGGGTCGATGATGGCGCTGGCCGGGGAGGGGCGCGGGCGGCGCGAGGGCACGCGGATGGGCCTGTGGGGCGCGGCCCAGGCCATCGCGGCCGGTTTCGGCGGGCTGACGGGGGCCGCGCTGGCCGATGTCGCCCGGATGTTTCTCGACGCGGCGCCCGCCTTCGGCGCCGTCTTCCTGCTGGAGGCGGGGCTGTTCCTCGCCTCTGCCGCCCTTGCCCTGCGCGTGATGGAGCGGCCCGCCCCGGCGGGCCGGCCGCGCCTCGTACCCGGAGAATGACATGACCTATGACGTTGTGGTGGTGGGCGGCGGGCCTTCGGGCGCGGTGGCGGCCGAGGACCTTGCCCGTGCCGGGCGGCGCGTCGCCCTGATCGACCGGGCGGGGCGGATCAAGCCCTGCGGCGGCGCGATCCCGCCGCGTCTGATCGCCGATTT
Source organism: Gemmobacter sp. (assembly GCA_046292445.1). Lineage (GTDB taxonomy): Bacteria > Pseudomonadota > Alphaproteobacteria > Rhodobacterales > Rhodobacteraceae > CALIZF01. The sequence goes on along the minus strand of JBKBQT010000021.1, from coordinate 6,179 downwards.
CCGCATTCCCGACAGCCAGATCGTGGCCCGCATCACCACCGCCCGCATGATCTCGCCCACCGGGCGCGCCGTCGATATCCCGATCGAGAACGGCTATGTCGGCATGGTGGACCGCGAGCATTTCGACGAATTCCTGCGGGTGCGGGCCGCCTCGGCGGGGGCCGAGCGGCTGACCGGCACATGGCTGCGCAACGAGCGGGATGCGGAGGGCACGCATGTCGTCTACCGCGACAAGGCGAGCGGTGCGGAACGGCGGCTGACGACGCGGCTCGTCATCGGCGCCGACGGCGCGCGGTCGGGCGTCGCGCGGGCCGAGGTGCCGGGGGGCGACACGATTCCCTATGTCATCGCCTATCACGAGATCATCGAGGCGCCGCTGGCCGAGGCGGCGGCCAACGCCGATTACGACCCCGCGCGCTGCGACGTGATCTATGACGGCCGGATCAGCCCGGATTTCTACGGCTGGGTCTTCCCCCATGGCGGGCAGGCGAGCGTCGGGATGGGGACCGAGGTTGACGGCGTGAACCTCAAGGACGCGACGACCGCCTTGCGCGCGATGTCGGGCCTCACCGGGTGCAGGACGATCCGCAGGGAGGGCGCGCCGATCCCGCTGAAGCCGCTCGATCGCTGGGACAACGGGCGCGACGTGGTGCTGGCCGGGGATGCGGCGGGGGTTGTCGCGCCGTCCTCGGGCGAGGGGATCTACTACGCGATGGCTGGGGGCCGGGCTGCGGCGACGGCGGCCGAGGCCTTCCTGCGCACGGGGCGCGCGCGCGATCTCGCGCTGGCGCGGAAGCTTTTCCTGCGCGAGCATGGGACCGTCTTCAAGGTCTTGCGCAGCATGCAGGACGCCTATTATCGCAGCGACGAGCGGCGCGAGCGGTTCGTGTCGCTCTGCCATGACGTGGACGTGCAGCGGCTGACCTTCGAGGCCTACATGAACAAGAAGCTCGTCAAGGCCCGCCCGCTCGCCCATATCAAGATCGGGATCAAGAACGTCGCCCATCTGCTCGGCCTCGTGTCGCCGCTGCGGACATGACCGCGCTGATCCCCGCCTGGGTGGGCGGCGCGCTCGCCCCGGTCGAGAAGATGCAGGTGCACCGCGAGGGGCTGCGGCACCTCGCGGTGTCGGTGTTCCTGATGCGCGGGCGCGAGACGCTGATCCAGCAGCGGGCGGCGGGCAAGTATCACACGCCCGGCCTCTGGGCCAACACCTGCTGCACGCATCCCGCCTGGGGCGAGGACCCGGCGGCCTGCGCGGTGCGGCGGATGCGCGAGGAGCTCGGCATCACCGGCACGGCGCCGGCCTTTGCCGGGCAGGTCGAATACCGCGCCGCGGTCGGTGGTGGGCTGATCGAGCACGAGGTGGTGGAGATATTCACCGCCACCGCGCCCGACGCCCTGCGCCTCGCGCCCGATCCGGCGGAGGTGCAGGCGGTGGCCTGGGTCGATCTCTACGACCTTGCGGCCGAATGCGAGCGGCATCCGGCGCGCTATACGCCCTGGTTGCGGATCTACCTCGCGCGGCACATGGACATGCTGTTCGGCACGCTGGCCGTGCGCTAGGGGCGCGATGTCCCGGCGGGAACGCGGGGCGGGGATGTGCGCCTCCGGCGGGGATATTTGGGCCAGCCTGAAGGGCGCGGGTCGGTGCGGGCGGGCGGCGCAGGATCATGCGGGGCCGGATCAGGCGTGGCTGCGGCGGGCCTCGGCGGCGAGGAAGGGCAGGATCGCGGCGGCGACGGGGGCGGGGTCGGTTTCGTGCACGAGGTGCCCGCCGCTGGCGAGGGCGACCCGGCGGGCCACGGGCAGGCGGGCCGCGGCCTCGGCCGAGACGTCGGGCGGCACGGCGCGGTCGTCTTCGGCCGTGACCAGCAGCACCGGGGCGGCGATGCGGGGCAGGCGGGCGAGCAGGCCGTCGAGCCGCCACTGCGCCATCATCGCGAGCGTTCCGTCCACATGGCCGGCGTCGCGCACGAGGTGGAGGTAGCAGGCGAGACCCTCGGGGTCGAGTGCGCTGCCGGTCGCGCGGATCAGCCGGTCGACCTGATCGGCATTGCGCCAGAGCCGCGCGAAGGCGGGCGCGACGAAGGGGTTCATCGCAAGGAGCCGCGCCATCATCGGGAACATCACGGCGGCCACGCCCTGGAAGGGCGAGAGGGCGGCGTTGATGCCGACGATCGCGGGCGGGCCCTCGAGGATCTCGGCCAGCCGGAGGGCGAGGGCGGCGCCGGCGGAATGGCCGATGATGGCGGCCGGGCGCCAGTTTTCCTGCGCGAGGAGGGCGGCGATATCCTCGGCCATGGTCGGCAGGGCCATGCGGCTGCGGCTGCCGGCGGTGGTGAAGCCCTGGCCCGGCAGGTCGGGCGCGATCAGGGTGTAATGTGGTGCGAGGGCGGGGGCGAGTGCGCGCCAGCTGTGGCCGGCGCCCCCCGCGCCGTGCAGCAACAGGACCGGCGGACCCTCGCCCTGCACCTGCACGTGCCACAGATGCGGGCGGGCCGCGATGCGGCGCGATCCGTCGCGGCCGGGCCAGAAGGGGGGCAGGCTCAGGGGTTTCATGTCAGCGCCGCCGCGAGGGTGCCGGCGAGGCGGCGGGCATCGGCGCGCGGAAGGGCGAGGTAGGTCGCGCCGAGCGCGCCGGCGAGCGCGCGCAGCCCCGGCTGCGGCCGGCTTGCGGTATCGAGCACCAGCGCGGGGATGGCGCGGCTGCGGATTGCGCGGGCGAGGCGCAGCGCATCGGCCTCGGCGGCCGCGCGGTCGGCGGTGCCGTCGAGGGCGATGTTGCCGCGCCCGTCGGTCAAGAGGGCGATGGTCGGCGTCATGCCGCGGCTGCGCGTCAGTTCGGCGATGTCGAGGGCCAGCTTGAGGCCGGCCGCCAGCGGGGTCGGCCCGCCGCCGGGCAGCGCGCCGAGGCGGCGCTTGGTCTGCACGAGGCTGCGGGTGGGGGGCAGAAGCAGTTCGGCCTCGCGGCCGCGGAAGGCGACGAGTGCGACGTGATCGCGGCGTGCATAGGCCTGGGCGAGGAGGAGTTCGACCGCGCCCTTGGCCTCGGCGAGGCGCGCCATGGCGGCCGAGCCGCTGGCATCGACGGCGAAGATCAGCACCCGGTCGGAGGTTTCGCGGAACCGCTTGAGGCGCAGGTCGTCCGCGCGGATCCTGAGGCCCTCGCGGCCCGGTGCGGGGGCGCGCAGGCGCTGCCACGGGGCGGCGCTGCGCAGCGTTGCCACGAGGTCGAGCCGCGCGCCGTCCCCGAGCCGGCCGGGGCGGGGGGGGAGAGGGCGGCCGCGGCGGTTGCCGCGGGTTTCCGCCCCCGTCCCGCTCGCCCCGGCGGCGCTGCGCGCGGCGCGGCCCGCCGCAAGGCGGTCGAGCAGGCCCTCGGGCAGGGCGGTGCGGATCGCCTCGAGCAGGATGTCGTCGGGGATGGCGTCGGGCGGCGTGGTCTCGCCCGGCCCGGGATCGGGGCGGTCGGGTTCGGTCTCGGAACCGGGCGGAGGCGGCGGCTCGGGCGCCTCGGCGGGCGGAGTGCCGCGATGGGCGAGGACGAGCGTGGCAGCAAGGCGCAGGTCGTCCTCGCCCACGGCGCTGCGCCCGGCCCGCGCCGCCGATGCGCGGGCGGCGCGGGCGGCGAGGATGGGCGCGCGCAGCGAGCCGATCCCCATGGCGGCGGCGAGGCGGGCGAGGGTCGCGCGGGCCGCATCGGGGAGCGTCACGGCGGGCAGGGCGGCGCGGGCGGCGGCGATGGCGGCCGGATCGGGGGCGAGGGGCTCGGCCTCGGACCACATCAGATCGCCGGTATCGAGGAAGAAGGCGAGCCGGTCGGCGAGGGCGGGGGCGAGCGCCTCGCCGTCCTCGGCGCCCTCGTCGAGCGCGATGAGGGCGTGCCGGCCGGCGTCGAGCGCCTGGGCGAGCCGCGCCGCAAGGCCGGCCGGCGCCCGTTCGGCCATGGTCAGCACCAGCGCGGCCGGGCGCGCCAGAAGCCCGTCGCCGGTCACCGCCCGCCCCGCCGCCAGCGTCGCGGCAAGGTCGATGCCGCCATAGAGCGCATCGTCGTCTGTGGCCGGGCCGATCCGGCGCAGCGGCAGCGGCAGGGCGAGCGCAGCGGTGACGAGATCGCGCACCGGGCCGGCGCGGGCGCGCAGCCAGAGGCCGCCGAGGCCCGCCGGGTCGATCGCGAGAAGGGCGAGCGCATCGCGGGCGCGCGACCAGGGCGAGGGGGCGTCCGTCATGGCGCCGGGGGGGGGGCCGGCCGCGGGGACGCGCGGGGCCGGCCGGCCTGCGCTCACGGCAGCACCTCGGCCACCGTGCGGGCGACGCGCGCGGTCGATCCCGCCTCGTCGAGCGGGTCGCGGCGCAGGCGGTGGCGCAGCGCCGGGGCGGCGATGGCGCGCAGATGGTCGCGGGTGACGCTTCCCGCGCCCTCGAAGGCCGCAGCCGCCCGGGCCGCGCGCAGCAGCGTCAGCTCGCCGCGCAACCCGTCCGAGCCGAGCGCGATGCAAAGCGCGGCGCAATCGTGCAGGACGGTATTCGGCGTCTTTAGTGCGCCGAGCGAGGATCGCGCCGCAAGGATCTGCTTGCGCAGCGCATTTTCCTTGGGCCGCCACTTCTTCAGGAACCCCTCGCGGTCGGTCTCGTAGGCGTCGCGGCGGCGGATGACCTCGATCCGCGTCTCGATGTCGCGCGGGCTGACCACCTCGACCGAGAGGCCGAAGCGGTCGAGAAGCTGGGGCCGGAGCTCGCCCTCCTCGGGGTTGCCCGAGCCGACGAGGACGAAGCGCGCCGGATGGCGGATCGACAGCCCCTCGCGTTCGACCACGTTCTCGCCCGATTGCGCGACGTCGAGCAGGAGATCGACGATGTGATCCTCGAGCAGGTTGACCTCGTCGATGTAGAGATAGCCGCGGTTGGCGCGGGCCAGCAGGCCCGGCTGGAACGCCTTTTCCCCCCGCGTCAGCGCCCGCTCGATGTCGAGCGCGCCGACGACGCGGTCCTCGGTCACGCCGAGCGGCAGGTCGATCACCGGGGTGGGGCGGCGGACGATCCGGCCGGGCAGCGGGCCGACCCAGTCGGGCACCGCCTCGAGGCCGGGCGAATTGACCGGACAGCCCTCGACCACCTCGATCTCGGGCAGCAGCGCGGCGAGCGCGCGGACGGCGGTGGACTTGCCGGTGCCGCGGTCGCCGAACACCAGCACGCCGCCGATGGCGGGGTCGATGGCGGTCAGGATCATCGCCTGTTTCATCTCGGCCTGGCCGACGATGGCCGAGAAGGGAAAGGGTGCCGTCATGCGTGATCCTTCAGCCGGTGGAGCGGGTGGCGCCCGCCCCATGTGCCCGATGCGCCGGTGACGCGAAAGCGGGCATAGAGTTCCTCGGAAAACCAGCCCTCGTCGCGCACCGCGCGGATCGCCTGCCCGTGCGGGCCGTTCCCGCGGGCGAAGGCGGCCATGGCGGCGGCATCGGGCCAGACGGAAAAGGTGATCTGGTGCACCAGCGGCACCTCGCCAAGGCCGATGCCGAAGACGAGCGCGGGATCGCGGTTCACCATCGCCTGAATACGCGGCACGCGGGCCCAGAACCGCAGGGCGCGGGCCGGGCGGACGCTGGCGCGGGTGAGGGCGGCGAGGGGGGCGACCATGGGTTCGCGGGCGCCGCCGCCGGCAGCAATGCCGGGGTCGAAGGGTGTCCGGCCGGCCCAAAGGCCGCGGGCCGCGACGGGTTCGAGAAAGAGGGTGCAGCTTTCCGCCGCCCTTGCCCGCCAGCGCCGCCAGGGCTGGCCCTGCGCCAGCCGTGCCTCGGCCGTGGCCCGGTCGCGGAACGTGGCGAGGATGGCCCAGACATGCCAGTTCGGCCGCGGGGTGAAGCCCTGGCCCGACCCCGATCCGTCGGTGCCCGAGCCGCAGAGCTTCCAGAACCCGACATCGCCGTCGCGCCCGAGGTCGATCCGCGCCGCCGCCATCTGCCAGAGCGCAAAGGCCGTGCCGCGCGCGCCGTCGAACCGGGCGAGCGTCAGGGTCACGCACTGGCCCGGTCGGGCGTGATCGGTGCCGGTCCCCCGGGGGCCGGACGGGTGCGGGGCGGTCGGACCGGGGCCTGCCCGGTGCGGCGGTTGGCCACCGGCCGCGCCGCCCGGGCGCCCGTCCGCGGCGGTGCGGTCGGGCGCCGCGGCGGCGGTCGGGC
>JBKBQT010000020.1:0-66397 GCA_046292445.1 Gemmobacter sp. | reverse complement strand
AGATCACCGGCATCGCCTATGCCGAGATCGTCGTCGCCGCGATCATCCCGGCCGCGCTCTATTTCGCCTGCGTCTATTTCAACGTCGATCTGGCGGCGAAGAAATACGACATGAAGGGCCTTCCGCGCGAGGAACTGCCGCAGTTTTCCAAGCTGGCGCGGCAGGTGTTCCTGTTCATCCCGATCCTGATCCTGATCGGCGCGCTCTTTGCCGGCTATTCGGTGATCCGGGCGGGCACGCTTGCCATGGCCTCGGCGGCGGTCGTCTCGTGGCTGACGCCCTATCCGATGGGGCCGCGCGCGATCCTCTATGCGCTCGAGCTTGGCGCGCGGATGGCGCTGCAGCTCGTCGCCGTCTGTGCCGCGGCGGGGATCATCGTGGGGGTCATCGCGCTCACCGGCCTCGGCACGCGGTTCTCGTCGCTGCTGCTTGGGCTTGCCGGCAACAGCCAGATCGCGGCGCTGTTCTTTGCCATGGTCGTGTCGATCATCCTCGGGATGGGCATGCCGACCACGGCGGCCTATGCGGTGGCGGCCAGCGTGATCGCGCCGGGGCTGATCCAGCTCGGCATCCAGCCGCTTCTGGCGCATTTCTTCATCTTCTACTTTGCGGTGATGTCGGCGATCACCCCGCCCGTGGCGCTCGCGGCCTATGCCGGGGCGGCCATCGCCCAGTCCGATCCGATGCGCACCAGCGTCGAGAGCTTCAAGATCGGCCTTGCCGCCTTCGTCGTGCCGTTCATGTTCTTTTCCTCGCCGGCGCTGCTGATGCAGGGATCGTGGGGCGACATCCTGCATGTCGTCGCGACCGCCGGCTTCGGGGTGTTCCTGCTGTCGGCGGCCGTGCAGGGGTGGTTCTTCGGGCATCTGCCGGGGGTGCTGCGCCTGCTGCTGCTGGCGGCGGCGCTGTCGATGATCGCGGGGGGCTGGATCTCGGATGCGATCGGGATCGGGGCGGCGCTGATGACCTGGGCGGTGCAGAAGGGCCTGTTGACGGCGCGCGGGGCGGCGCGCGGGTCGGACTGAGCGCGGCGGGCCTTGCGGCGCGGGGCGCAGGGGCGTCAGATGCCGCGCGACCCCTGCCGCCCGCCGCCTGCCGCCCGCCGCCTGCCGCCCGATACGAGGCCCCGATGCCGCCTTCCCCCCCGACCGCCCCGTCCCGCGCCGCCGATCTTGTCGCTTCAAGGCTGGCCGAGGCCGGTTGCCGCTTTGCCTTCGGCATGCCGGGGGGCGAGGTGCTCACCCTCATCGACGCGCTGGAGCGGGCGGGCATCCGGTTCGTGCTGTGCAAGCACGAGAACGCGGGCGGGTTCATGGCCGAGGGCGTGCATCACAGGGATGGCGCGCCGGCGCTGCTGGTCGCCACCATCGGCCCGGGCGCGATGAACGCGGTCAATGTCGTGGCCAATGCGATGCAGGACCGGGTGCCGCTGATCGTGCTGACCGGCTGCGCCGATGCCGACGAGGCGGAACGCTATACCCATCAGGTGCTCGACCACCGGGCGGTGTTCGCGCCGATCACCAAGGCGACCTTTCGCCTGACGGCCGAGAGCGCCGACATCATCGCCGACAAGGCGGTAGCCATCGCCACCGAGGGCCGCGCGGGGCCGGTGCATGTCGATGTGCCGGTGGCGGTCGCGGCGGCAGCGGCGTCGCCCGCGCGGCTGCGGCGGCGGGCACCGGCGCTGCCGGCGGTGCCGGCGCCGGGCCCCGGCCTCGATACGGCGCGCGGCTGGCTGGCGGCGGCGCGGCGGCCGGTGATGGTCGCCGGGCTCGACGCGCTGCGCGACGGGGCGGGGCCGGCGATCCGGGCGCTGGCGGAGGCGCGGGGCATGCCGGTCGTGACGAGCTACAAGGCCAAGGGCATCCTGCCCGAGGATCATCCCCTCGCGCTCGGCGGGGCGGGCCTGTCGCCACTGGCCGACCGGCACATCCTGCCGCTGATCCGCGCCGCCGATCTTGTGATCTGCGCCGGCTACGATCCGGTCGAGATGCGGCAGGGCTGGGGCGAGGTCTGGGATCCGGCGGCGCAGCGGGTGATCGACATCGCAGCCGAGCCCAACCGCCATTACATGCACCAGGCCGGGATCGCCGTCGTGGGGCATGTGGCCGCCACGCTCGCGGCGCTCGGATCGGGGCCGGCCGCCGCGCCGTCCTGGCCGGGGGGCGAGCCGGCGGCAGTGCGCGCGGCGCTGGAGGCCGCCTTTCCGCGGCACGAGGCCTGGGGGCCCGCGGCCGTGATCGACACCTGCCGGAGCATCCTGCCGCCCGAGACGGTGGCGACGGTGGACAGCGGCGCGCACCGCATCTTGCTGTCGCAGATGTGGCGCGTGGGCGCGCCGCGCCTGCTGCTGCAATCCTCGGGCCTGTGCACCATGGGCTGCGCCGTGCCCCTCGCGATCGGGGCGGCGCTGGCCGAGCCGGCGCGGCCCGTGGCGGCGTTCACCGGCGATGCGGGGTTGCTGATGGTGGCGGGCGAGCTTGCCACGGCGGCCGAGCTGGGCCTGCGGCCGGTCGTCGTGGTGTTCGTCGATGCAAGCCTCGCGCTGATCGAGATGAAGCAGCGGCAGGTCCAGTTGCGCGCCGCCGGGGTCGATTTCGCGCGGCACGATTTCGCCGCCCTCGGGCGGGCCCTGGGCGGGCACGGCGTGACGGTGCGCGACCGGGCGGCGCTCGCCGCGGCGCTGGGGTCGGCGCTGCAGGCCGACCGGTTCACCGTGATCGCGGCCGAGATCGACCGCGCGGCCTATGACGGACGGATCTGAACCACGGGTCCGCGCGCGCGGCATGGGCGATTCGGGGCATTGCGGCGGATCGGGCCGGCTGCAGCCGCGCGGGGATTGAAACAATTGCCTCGCCGCAGGCGCCCGGCGGCGCCGGTTTCCTGATTGCGAACAGGCAAAAGGCGATTTGTTACAGCGCCGCCCCCGGCGGTCCGTCGAAAGCGGCAGGCGATGCGCGCGGTTCCCGATCACGGTTGCGTGATGGCCGGGCGCGCCCCGCGCCGCCCGCCCGCGCGCCGCCGGGGGCGATAAACAGGCCGTTATCGCCGGGCCCGGTTGCCGCGCCGCAGCGGCCCCGATGCTAGCATCGTGCCGGACCGGAGGATCCGGGGCGGAGGGGGCAGCCGATGATGCAATGGGTCGATGTTTTCGGGCAGCCGCTGCGGGCCGCCGACCGGCAGACCGGCGAGGCCTGGGACGCGATGGCGCTGGCCTTCCTCGCCCATGGCAGCGCAACGCCGACGCATCTGGCCACCGTTCTCGCCCGCGATCCGGGGCTGGCGCTGGCGCAGGCGGTCAGGGGGCTGTTCTGCCTGCTGCTGGGGCGGCGCGAGATGGTGCAGACCGCGCGCGAGGCGCAGGCGGCGGCGCATGCGGCGCTGCCCGACCGGCCGGCTTGCCTGCGCGAGCGCGGCTTGGTCGCCGCACTCGACGCCTGGCTGGACGGCAGGCCGGCCGCGGCCGTTGCGGAACTCGAACGGGTGCTGACGCGGCACCCGGGCGATACGCTGGCGATGAAGATCGGCCATGGCATCCGCTTCATGCTGGGCGATGCGGCCGGCATGCGCGCCAGCATCGAGCGCGTGCTGCCCGCCTATGCCGCCGACCACCCCGGGTTCGGCTATCTGCTCGGCTGCCATGCCTTCGCGCTCGAGGAAACCGGGGACTATGCGCGGGCCGCGACCGCCGGGCGGCTTGGCCTCGGGCTCGCACCCGATGACGCCTGGGGCCTGCATGCCGTCGCGCATGTCCATGACATGACCGGGGACGCGCGCGGCGGCATCGCCTGGCTGACGGGGCGCGAGGCAGCCTGGGCGCAGTGCAACAACTTTCGCTATCACGTCTGGTGGCACAAGGCGCTGCTGCATCTCGACCTCGGCGAGACGGATGTGGTGCTCGGTCTCTACGACAGCGCCGTGCGGCCCGAACGCACGGACGACTACCGCGATATCGCGAATGCAACCTCGCTGCTGATGCGGCTGGAGCTTGACGGGGTAGATGTCGGGCCGCGCTGGGACGAACTGGCCGAGCTCAGCGCGAGCCGGACCGAGGACGGGTGCCTTGTCTTTGCCGATCTGCATTACCTTCTGGCGCTGGTCGGCGGCGACCGGGCGGCGGCGGCGGCGCAGCTGATGGCGCGCATGCACCGGACGGCGGCCGAGAGCGCGAGCGCGGCGGGCCGGCTGACCGCGCATCCCGGCCTGGCGGCGGCGCAGGGTCTGCGGGCCTTCGGCGCGGGCGATTATGCCGGCGCCTACCTCAACCTCGCCCGCGCGCGCGGTGCGCTGCGCGGCATCGGCGGCAGCCATGCGCAGCGCGACGTGTTCGAGCGGCTGACGATCGACGCGGCGATCCGTGCCGGGTTCTTCGACGACGCGCGGCGGCATCTTGCGGAACGGCGTGCGCTGCGGGCCGGGCGGCTCGACGGCTATGCCGAGGCGCGGCTTGCGCTGATCGCGGCGGCGCTGCCCTGCGCTGCGGCGCGGGCTGCGCGGCAGGGGGCGGCGCTGTGACGATGACGGCCGATCAGGCGGGCGGGCGCATCGCGGCTGCGGTGCCGGTGGCGGCCGGGCGGGATGCGCGGCTCGACCTGTTCCGCGGCCTTGCGATGTTCATCATCCTCGTCGCCCATGTGCCGGGCAACTGGCTGACGCTGTGGATCCCGGCGCGGTTCGGGTTTTCCGATGCGACCGAGATCTTCGTCTTCTGTTCCGGCATGGCCAGCGCCATCGCCTTTGGCCGGGTGTTCGACCGCGCCGGCTGGACGATGGGAACGGCGCGGGTCGCGCTGCGGGTCTGGCAGGTCTACTGGGCGCATATCGGCCTGTTCTTCGCCATCGCCGCGATCGTGGTGGCGGCCGACGGCATCGGGTTCTCGACGCGAAGCTATGTGCGCCAGCTCAACCTGATGCCGTTCTTCAACCGCCCGATGGAACAGCTTCCGGCGCTGATGACGCTGCGCTATGTGCCCAACTACTTCGACATCCTGCCGATGTATCTGGTGATCCTCGCCATGATGCCGGTCGTGATGGCGCTGGCGCGCGTCAACCTGTGGCTGGTGGCGGGGTTCGTCGGCACGGTCTGGCTGGCGGCCAACATGGGCCGGCTGTCGCTCCCGGCCGAGCCCTGGTCGCAAAGAGCGTGGTTCTTCAACCCCTTCGGCTGGCAACTGGTGTTCTTCACCGGCTTTGCCTTCATGCGCGGCTGGCTGCCGCGCCCGCCGGTCACGGCGGCGCTGGTGGCGCTGGCGGCGGGGATCGTGCTCGTCACGGTGCCCTTCGCCTATTTCCGCATCCTCAACGCCGTGCCCGAACTGCGCGAGGCGATGCAGTCGATCCGGCTCCTGACCACCAAGACCGATTTCGGCATCCTGCGCTACGTCCATTTCCTTGCCCTCGCCTATCTCGCCTGGGCGGCAGCGGGGGCCGGGGGGCGGCGGCTCAGGCCCGAGGGGGAGGGGCTCGGCGCGCGGGCGATGCGCGCGATCGTGCCGGTGATCGAGACCGTCGGCCAGCAGAGCCTTGCGGTCTTCATCGTCTCGATGGCCGCCGCGCGGGTCATGGGCATGGCGCTCGACGTGCTCGGGCGCAGCGGCTTGACGATGCTGCTGGTGAACGGGGCGGGGTTCGCGCTGCTGATCGCCGTGGCATACGGGGTTGGCTGGTTCAAGTCCGAGCCCTGGCGCGCGCGGAGGGCAGGCTGATGCTCGGGCGGCGCGGGTTCCTCGCGCTGGCGCTGGCGGCCGCCGCGGCCCCGGCGCGGGCGGTGACGCAGGGCGCGCCGGTGCCGTTCAGTGCCAAATGGCTGCAGGCGCGGGCCGCCGCGCTCGCGCGGCGCCCCTACAGACCCGCGCCGCTGCTGCCCCGGGCCTGGCGCGCGCTGACCTATGACCAGCACCGCCTCTACTGGTTCGACAGCCGCAAGGCGGTCTGGACGGGCACCGACCGGCCCGCCCGCATCGACCTGCTGCACCCCGGCCTCTATTTCCGCCGCGCCGTCGCGGTGCACCTGGTCGAGGACGGCGCGGCGCGGCCGGTCGCCTTCGACCTGAGCCTCTTCGACCGCACCGACCGGGCGCCCGATCTGCCGGTGGACGAGACCGTCGGCTATTCCGGCATCCGCCTGCGCGGCGAGCTCGAGCGGCCGGGGATCCATCAGGAATATGCCGTCTTTCAGGGTGCGAGCTATTTTCGCGCGATCGGCCGCGAGCAGATATACGGCCTGTCGGCGCAAGGCCTTGCCATCGACACCGCCGGCCCGCGCGGGGAGGAGTTTCCCGATTTCACCGCCTTCTGGATCGAGGCGCCCGCGCCGGGCGCGCCGGATGTGACGGTGCATGCGCTGCTCGACGGCCCCTCGACCAGCGGTGCCTATACCTTCGTCATCACCTCCGGGCCGGCGACGGTGATGCAGGTCTCGGCCGTGCTTTACCCCCGGCGCGATCTGGACAACGCGGGGCTTGCGCCGCTGACCAGCATGTTCCTGTTCGACGGCACCAACCGCGCGCGGTTCGACGACTTTCGCCCGCAGGTGCATGACAGCAACGGCCTGCTGATCCACAACGGCGCGGGCGAGGTGCTCTGGCGGCCGCTGGCCAATCCGCGCAGCCTGCAGGTGTCGAGCTTTGTCGATGACAGCCCGCGGGGCTTTGGCCTGATGCAGCGGGAACGCAGGCTCGCCGCCTATGCGGATTTCGAGGCGCTCTATCACCGCCGCCCCGCGCTCTGGGTCGAGCCGGGCGCGGGCTGGGGCCGCGGCGCGGTGACGCTCGTCGAGATCCCGGCCGACCGCGAGGTCTATGACAACATCGTCGCCTATTGGCGCCCGCGCGGCGGCCTTGGCGCGGGGGCGGGGCATGCCTTGCACTATCGGCTGACCTGGTCTGATACACCGGGGCCGGCGGCAGCGGTCGCGCCGGTGGCGCGCACGCTGATCGGCGGGCGGGCCTTCGGTGCGGGGTTGATCGTGGCCATCGACTTTGCGCCGCATCCCGCGCTGGCGGGCGATCTGTCGGATGTGACGATCCATCTGGGCAGCAACGGGCCCGAGCCGTCGCCCGGCCTCATCCAGCGCGATCCCGAAAGCGGCGGCGCGCGGCTCGCCTTCGGTCTCGATCCCGGCGCCGCGCCGGCGGTCGAACTGCGCGCCCAGCTGCGCCGCGCGGGCCGCCCGGTGTCCGAGGTCTGGCTCTATCGATGGACGGCGTGAGCGTTCATCGGCCGGACCGGGACGCGCCGCTGGCGATGCCGGTGCAGGATTTCGCGCGGCCCTTCCGCGACCCCGCCGCCCCGCCCCTGCCGCCGTCCGGTGCGGGGCCCTGGCGGCTGGCGGTCTTCGCGCCGACCGCAGCCGCGACACTGGCGCTCGCGCTGGCCTTTGCCGACTGGTTCCGGCCCGGCGGCATGGGCTGGGTCGAGCCGGTGATGATCGCGCTCGTCTGCCTGAGCTTCTTCTGGATCGCCCTGTCGGTCTCCACGGCGGCGGCGGGACTGGCGGCTATGGCGCGGCCCGCGCCGCTGCCCGCCGCCGCCCCGCGGGCCATGACCGTCGCGCTGGTCGTGCCGATCCACCGCGAAAGCGTCACCGATGTGTTCGGCAACGCCGCCGCGATGCTGGGCGATCTTGCGCGGCAGGATCTGGCCCGGCCCGGCGGGCGGCATGACTTCACGCTCTGGATCCTGAGCGACACGCGCGATCCGGCGATCGCGGCGGCCGAGGCGCGCGGCCTTGCCGCCCTGCGCCGGCGTGTTCCGGCGGCCCGCATCCGCTATCGCCGCCGCGCGGCCAACATCGACCGCAAGGCGGGCAACATCGGCGACTGGCTGCGCAGCCATGGCGGCGGCCATGCCGCCATGCTGGTGCTCGATGCCGACAGCCTGATGTCGGGGGCGGCCATCGTCGCGCTGACCGATGCACTCGCCGCCGATCCCGCCGCCGGCCTCGTCCAGACCGTGCCGCAAATCCACGCCGCCCGCAGCCTCTTCGGCCGGATGCAGGCCTTCGCCGGTGCGGTCTATGGGCCCGTGCTTGCCGCAGGTCTGGCGCGCTGGGCGGGGGATGCGGGCAACTACTGGGGCCACAATGCGATCATGCGCACCGGCGCCTTCGCGGCCGCCTGCGGCCTGCCGCATCTGCCCGGCGGGCGGCTGATCCTCAGCCACGATTTCGTCGAGGCGGCGCTCTTGCGCCGGGCCGGCTGGGCGGTGCGGATGCGGCCCGATATCAGCGGGAGCCTCGAGGAGGCGCCCCAGACGCTCGTCGATTTCGTGCTGCGCGACCGGCGCTGGTGCCAGGGCAACCTGCAGCACCTCGCGCTGATCGGCGCGGCGGGTCTGCACCCGGTGTCGCGGTTCCATCTGGTGCAGGGGGCGCTCAGTTACCTCATGTCACCGGTCTGGTGTGCGCTGCTGCTGTTCTGGGCGGTGCTCGGCAATGGCGAGGCGAGCGTGATCCGGTATTTCGACCCCGCCGCGCCGATGTTCCCGCTCTGGCCGGTGCAGAGCGTCGTGGACGGCTGGGCGGTGATGCTGTTCATGTATGCGATGCTGCTCATGCCGAAGGCGATGGGCCTTGTGGCGCTGGCGCTGCGCGGCGGGGCGGTGCCGCGGCACTTTGCCGCCGCAATGGCGGTGGAACTCGCGATGGCGGTGGCGGTGGCGCCCGTCCTGATGCTGCAGCAGGTGGTTGCTGTGCTGCGCAGCGCGCTCGGGTATCGCGAGGGCTGGCGGCCGCAACGGCGCGGTTGCACCGGGTATGGTCTGCGGGTGATGGTGCGGTTCCATGCGTTCGAAACCGCCGTCGGCGGGGCGCTGGCGGTCGGGATCGCGGCCGGAGCGGTGTCGCCCTGGCTCATTCCGATCGCGGCCAGCCTCGCGGCCGCCCTGCCGCTCTCGGCGCTGTGCGGGCTCGATCTGTCGGCGCGCCGGGGCCTTGCGGGGCTGCTCGCATCGCCCGATGACGCCAGCCCCATCGCCCGTCGCGCAATGGCGGAACGGCGCGCCATCGCCGCGATGCTCGATGCATCCGATGCGCCGGCCGCCGCGGCGCCCATCGCCGCCCGCTAGCGCCGCGGTCAGTCCAGCGCCTCGAACCAGTCGAGCACCATCGGCGCCCAGCCCTCGGGCACCGCATGCGCGCCGGGGTGCAGTGCGAATTCCAGCGCCGATCCGGGGGCGCAGGCGGTCCAGACCCGGTGCAGGAACGGACCCGTCTGGCGGAACCCGTCGGGCCGCATCTGCGTGCAGCCGTTGGCGGCGCGCCAGATCTCGAGCCCGCGGAAGATGTCGCCCTGCGCGATCGCCCCGCCGCCGAGGATGCGGCCCTCGAGCGGCACCGTGGTGTCGCGCCATCCATGGGTGTGAAACAGGCGCACCGGCCCGGCGCAGTGCCCGGGATGCGGCCGCCAGAAGCCTCCGCCGACCGGCGCATAGGCCGCAAAGGCGCCCGGCACGGCGCAGGCGACATAGCTCGTCATCGACCCGCCGACCGAGAAACCGGCCAGCAGCACGCGGGCCCTGTCGATCCCGAAGCGTCCCGCGGCATCGGCGGCGACGGCCTGCAGAAAGGCGGCCTCGTCCCGCGCCCCGGGAACACCGGGGTGGAAGGACCATCCCGCCCCGAACCGCCCCGCCCGCGCCATGCCGTCCGGTGCGATCACGGCATAGCCGCGCGCGCGCATCGCCGCGACCATGCCCGCATGGCGCAGCACAGTGGCCCCCGACCCGCCCGCGCCGTGCAGGAACATCACCGCCGGCGCCCCGGCAGGCGCCCCGGGCAGGGCGATGTGATAGGCCCCGCCCGCCACCGTGCAGGCCGCCGCCGCATCGCCGCAGCCCGCCGCGGCGGCCCCGGCGCCGAGCATGACCAGCGCCAGCGCCGCCAGCGCCTTCATCCCCGCACCACCGGAAGGCCGCGGGCGATCCAGCCCGGCCCGGCGCCCGAGCCGAGCATCCCCTCGGCCACATCCGCCACCGCGCGCAGGCCGGCGGCCTCCAGCCGTGCGGCCAGCCGGGCCGAGCGCACGCCGCGGGCGCAGATCAGCGCCAGCGGCGCCGTCCGGTCTCCCCGCATGAGCGCCGCGAGCGCCTCGGTGAAGTCGCCGCGCCGCATGTCGAGCCGATGCGCCCCCTCGCCGGTCCCGGTCGCCGCCCATTCGTCGGGCCGGCGGATGTCGATCAGCATCACTGTCCCGGCCAGCGCCATGCGATGCGCGGCCGGCGCGTCGAGCCGCGCGGCATCGGGCAGCGGCCCGTAGCGGTTCCACAGCGCGATGCCCGCCGGCACCGCCAGCCCCGCCGCCAGCGTGCCGCCCAGCACCGCCCGCCGCGACAGCTGCAACGGCCGCGACGGCCGCGCGCGCGCCGATGCATCTGCCGCGGTGCCCTCCGGCGTCCGGCCCGGCGCGTCATGCCCGCCCCCGCTCATCCCCGGCGCGCGTGATGGGCCGCGATGATGTCCACGATCCGGTCGTCCGACAGGATCGGCGGCAGGAGCGTGAGAAACGCGCCCGTCCCGTCGAGCAGATAAAGGAACCCGCCATGGGCATAGACCGGCCCGTCGAAGGGATCGACATAGACCAGCGTGCTCTCGACCGCAAAGAGCCGCTGCACCCGTGCGAGATCCTCGGGGCTCCCCGTCAGCCCGACGAAATCGGGGCTGTGGCGGGCGAGGGCAGGGCCGATCGTCTCGACCGTGTCGCGCGCAGGGTCGACCGTGACCATCACCGGGCGCAGCGGAATGCCGCGATCGGCCAGCGCCGCCGCGATGCCGGCCATCTGCGGCAGGGCGACCGAACAGATCGCCCGGCAATTGGCATAGCCGAAGAACAGCAGTTGCAGCCTTCCGTCCGGGTCCGCCTCGCTGCGCCGCGCGCCGGTCTGGTCGGTCAGCACGAAGGGCCCGCCGAGCGCCACCGGCAGGGGCAGGCCGGCCGGGGCGGGGAGAGGCGCATCGCCCGCCGCCGTGCCGCCGCCCGGCAGGAGCGACAGGACGAGGGCTGCAGCGAGCGCGCGCGCGGCGACGGGGTGGATCATTCGAACAGCTCCTTGATGATCGCCGCATCCGCCTCGAGCCCGAGTCCGAAATACCCGTTCTCGGCGATATCGGCGCGGATGCGCGGATCGCGGCGGAACCACGGGCCGGGGCCCGCGGCGTCGGGGTTCGCGGCCGCCCAGTCGCGCGTCCAGCGATTGGCCGTCACCCAGTCGGCCGCGCCGACCGCCCGCAGCCGCTGCACGAGATAGATATTGGTTGCGCCGATGTCGGGATCCTCGATCAAAAGCCCGTCAACCTCGATCCGTTGGCCGCAATAGGCGAGCAGTTCGGCCGCGGCGCCCGTGAAGGCGGGCTGATTGTTCTTGTTGGGAAACACCACCACATCGTCGGCACTGCGGATCAGCACCAGTTGCCGCCGACCGCCCCCGCAATCGGCCGGACAATCGCCGGTGATCGCGCAGAGCGCGTCGGTCACCCTCGCCTCGAAGAGGGCGGGCCGCTCGGCGTAGAGGTTCCAGCTTTTCGCCATCGAGCCTTCCGCAAAGTCCTGCGCCCCGGCGGGGAGGGCGGCAAGGGCCGCGGCGGCAAGGGTCATGAGCATGCGCATGATCGGTCCCTCCTCAGGGCTTGGGAACGGCAAAGGGCGGCACGGCGCCGACATCGAGATGCGTATGGTTCACGATCCCCTCGTTGGTCACGATGCTGCTCACGACGATGTAGTTGAGCCCGTCACGCCGCCAGACTGTCCCCTCGGCCACCACGGTGTCGCTGGCCAGCGAAAGCTGCAGCGAACCGCCGTTGGTCGCGTCATCCTCGCCGATCTTGAGCACCATGAACACCTCGCCGGTCTCGGTCAGCAGGCCGACCGGGATCCCGCCCGCCGAACACCACAGCGCGCAGGTGTGATGGGCGGAGCCGACGACGGCATCGGGGCTGCCCATCACGCCGGAAAAGTAGCACCAGGTGTCGATGAACTCCCCCCGGATCGTCATGCGCTCGCCATCCGTGGCGGCGAGCGGCGGCGTCGCGGCGGCCAGGCCGGCGGCGAGGGTCAGCGACAGGCAAAGGGGTCGGTGGTGCATCGGTCTGCTCCCGCATCTGTGCAGGCGCAGGGTGTCGCAGCCCGCCCGATCCGCGAAATCACGATATCCGGACGACAACGGGACGTGATGTAACGGATTGCCTCCCCGAGCGAAGGCACGGGCTTGGTGCCGCTAGCGCGCGGCGTCGATCCGCCTGCCGCCGACATAGACGGCCGCGATCGCCCGGTCGTCGCCCATCATGATCGTCGGGAACAGCGCCTGCCAGAGGTCGCCCGCCCGGGCCGCCGCCTGCGCGATGGCGGGGGTCGAGGCGAGATCGACCACGATCAGATCGGCCTCGACCCCGCGCGCCAGCCGCCCCACGCGCCCCTGAAGCCCGAGCGCGCGGGCCGAGCCTTCCGTCGCCATCCACCACAGCGCTGCAGGATGGATCGGCGTGCCGCGGAGCTGGCCCACCTCATAGGCCGCCGCCATCGTCCGCAGCATCGAGAAGGACGACCCGCCGCCGGTGTCGGTCGCCAGACCCACGCGGAGCTGCGCCGCCAGCCCGATGTCGAACAGGCCCGAGCCGATGAAGAGGTTCGAGGTCGGGCAATGCGCCAGCGCCGCCCCCGCCTCGATGAGGCGCGCGCGCTCGCGCGGGCCGAGGTGGATCGCATGGCCATAGATCGCGCCGGGACCGATCAGCCCGTGGCGCTCGTAGACGTCGAGATAGTCGCGCGCCCAGGGGAAAAGCGCCGCCACCCAGGCGCATTCGTCGGTCTGCTCGGCAAGGTGGGTCTGCATCAGGCAGGTCGGGTTCGCCGCCCAGAGCGCGCCGAGCGCGGCAAGCTGATCCTCGCTCGAGGTCGGGGCAAAGCGCGGGGTGATGACATAGCCGAGCCGCCCCCGCCCGTGCCAGCGCGCAATCAGGCCCGCGCTGTCGTCATGGGCCGATTGAGCGGTGTCCCGCAGGCCCTCGGGCGCGTTGCGGTCCATGCAGGTCTTGCCCGCCAGCACCCGCATGCCCCGCGCCTGCGCGGCGGCAAAGAACGCATCCACGCTGTGCGGATGGACGGTGGCATAGCTGCAAACGGTCGTCGTGCCCGCGGCCAGCACGAGGTCGAGATAGCGCGCCGCGATCGCGGCGGCATGGGCGGGATCGGCCAGCCGCATCTCCTCGGGGAAAGTGTAGGTGTTCAGCCAGTCGATCAGCCGCCGCCCCCAGGCGGCGATGATCGCGGTCTGGGGATAATGCACATGGGCATCGACGAAACCGGGCGAGATGAGCCGGTCGCCGTGATCAGTCACGGCCGCGCCCGGATGCGCCCGGCGCAGCGCCGCCGCCTCGCCCACCGCCGCGATCCGCCCGCCTTCGATCAGCACGCCGCCGCGGGTGATCGACCCGACGGCGGCCGGCCCCTCGACGAAGGGATCGCCCGCATAGGTCAGCACCTGTCCGATCACCAGCTCTGCCATGGCAGCCCCCGCCCCTGCGCCCCGCCCTGCGCCCCGCGAAGCGCCGGGTCCGGTCCAGCGTAGCGCCGCAGCCCGGTTCGGTAAACGGCCGCTTCCGCGCTGTTTTCCGGCCGCCGCGGCTGCTATGGTCCGACCCGGTCCGCCGCGGCCCGGTTCGCCGGGGGCGGCGCGGTGGCAGGGTTCGCAGGGGGTGACGATGGCAGAGGCAGGCAGCACGACGACAGGCGAGGCGACGCTCGACCCGGCCCGCATCGCGGCGATTCTCGATGCGCTGGCAGCGGGTGACGCACCGATGGTCACCGCGCTGCTCGACCCCTTGCATCCGGCCGACATCGCCGACCTGATCGAGCTCATCACCCCGCCCGAGCGGCGGGCGCTGCTGGCGCTCTGGGGCCGCGAGATCGACGGCGAGATCCTGTCCGAGATCGACGAGGCGATCCGGGAAGAGGTGATCGCCGGCCTCGCCCCGGAGGTTCTGGCCGAGGCGGTGCGCGAGCTCGACAGCGACGATGTCGTGGACATCCTCGAGGATCTCGAGGAACCCGCGCAGGGCCGCATCCTCGAGGCGCTCGAGGATGCCGACCGGGCGGCGGTCGAGCAATCCATGGCCTACCCGGAATATTCCGCCGGCCGCTTGATGCAGCGCGAGGTGGTGACGGCGCCCGAACACTGGACCGTGGGCGAGACGATCGACCATCTGCGCGCGGCCGAATGGCTGCCCGACCAGTTCTATCACGTCATCCTCGTCGATCCGCGCATGCATCCGGTGGGCTATGCCACGCTCGGGCGGATCCTGTCGTCGCGGCGCGAGGTGCGGCTGCGCGATATCACCGAGGAGACGTTCCGCACCATCCCGGTGACCATGCCCGACGGCGACGTGGCCTATCAGTTCAACCAGTATCACCTGATCTCGGCCCCGGTGGTGGATGCCTCGGGGCGGCTGGTCGGCGTCGTGACCATCGACGATGCGATGGCGGTGCTCGACGAGGAACACGAGGAGGACGTGCTGCGCCTCGCCGGGGTCGGCGAGGAGGCGAGCCTGTCGGACGGCGCGCTCGAGACGACGCGGCTGCGCCTGCCATGGCTTGTCATCAACCTTTTCACCGCCTCGCTCTCGGCCATCGTGATCGCGCAGTTCGAGGCGACGATCGAGACGCTGGTCGCGCTCGCGGCGCTCATGCCCATCGTCGCCTCGACGGGCGGCATCGCGGGGACGCAGTCGCTCGCGGTTGCGGTGCGCGGCCTTGCGACGCGCGGCCTGACGGCGGCCAACGCCCGCCGGGTGTTCTGGCGCGAGATCGGGGCGGGGGCGCTGAACGGCCTCTGCCTCGCGCTGATCCTCGGGCTGGGCGGCTGGCTGATCTTCGGCGATGCCAAGCTGGGCGCGGTGCTTGGCGGGGCGATGATCGTCAACCAGATGGTCGCGGCGACCGGGGGCCTTCTGGTGCCGCTCACGCTCAACCGGCTGGGGTTCGACCCGGCGCTGGCCTCGGGCACCTTCGTGACGACGCTGACCGATGTGATGGGGTTCTTCGCCTTTCTCGGGCTGGCGACGCTGGTGCTGATTTGACGCTGGCCGAGGCGAAGGCCGCGCTGCGCCGCGCCGCCCTTGCCGCGCGCCGCGCGGCGCATGCGGCGGGGCAGGGGGATGCGGCGGCGCATCTGGCCGCCGCGCTCGCGCCCTACCGGGGCGCGGTGCTCGCCGGCTACATGCCGATGCGGACCGAGATCGACCCGCTGCCCGCCATGGCCGCCCATGCCGGGCCGGTCTGCGTGCCGGTCGTGACCGGCCCCGGCCGGCCGCTGGCCTTCCGCGCCTGGTCGCCGGGTGCGGCCATGGTGCCGGGCGGCTTCGGCGTGACGGTGCCGGCGGCGGGCGACTGGCTGGTGCCGCGGGTGCTTGTCGTGCCGCTCCTCGCCTTCGACCGGCAGGGCTATCGGCTCGGCTATGGGGGGGGCTTTTACGACCGCACGCTGGCGGCGCTGCGCGCGGCGGGGCCCGTGACCGCCATCGGCTTTGCCTTCGTCGCGCAGGCGGTGCCGGCCGTGCCGCGCGATGCGACCGACGCCCGGCTCGACCTGATCGTGACCGAGCAAGGGCCCATCAGCGTCTGAACGCGCGGAACGCGGCCGAAGCGGCCCAGCCCGCGCCGACCGCGATCACCAGCGACAGGATGCCATAGGCAAACGGCCGGTCGAAGGCGAGCCGGTGCAGCCAGCGTTCCAGCCCCTGCTTCTCCACGTCGATCGCGGTTTCGAGGTGATCGACCACATCCCCCCCGCGCACGAGGAACACCCGCACCCGGAACCGCCCCTCGGTCAGGTTCGCCGGCAGCCGCACATCGGCGCGCAAAAGCGTCGCCTCGGCGAAATCCACCGCACCGTCCTGCACCAGATACGCCCCGTCGGCCCGGCGCAGCCGGATCAGCGCCTCGGTGAAGGCGGGGGAATCCTCTGCATCCGCCGCGCTCCCGATCGCGCGGATGGCGCGCGGGATGCTGATCTTGTGGCGCAGGTTCTCGGTCTCGGACAGGATGTCGGGCAGCGGGGCGGTGGTGGCGATGGCGTAGAAACTCGGCGCGGCGGCGATCCGCACGGCCTGCGCGTTCACCCAGATGCCCCATCGCCGTTCCTTGCGGCGCACGGTCACAGGGCCCGACGGCCCCTCGATCGTCACGATCACATCGAGCGCGCCGGCCGGCGGCGGCGCCTCGCGCCGCACAGCGCCATAGACGATGATCTCGGATCCGTCGAAATTCGCCGTGATCGCGACCCGGTTCTGGCTGAGGCCGGCAACGATCCCCTCGGCCATGGCCGGCACTGCCAGCAGCAGCCAGACCAGCGCCGCCCGGATCACGGCAGACGTCCGGGGGTGACCGAATAGAGCTCGCCGGGCTCGAGCAGCAGGTCGAGCGCGATCTTGCCCGCCACCGCCAGCACGATCAGGGCCAGCATCACCCGCAACTGCTCGGCCTTGAGCCGCAGCCCGATCTGCGTGCCCACCTGCGCCCCGATCACCCCCCCGAGGATCAGGATCACCGCCAGCAGCATGTCGACCGACTGCGCCGTGACCGCGTGCATCACGGTGGTAAAGGCGGTGACGAAGATGATCTGGAACAGCGACGTGCCGACCACCACCTTGGTCGGCATGCCGAGCAGATAGATCATCGCCGGCACGAGGATGAACCCCCCCCCCACCCCCATGATCGCGGCAAGGAACCCCACCGCCGCGCCGATCACCACCGGCGGGATCACGCTGATGTAAAGGCCCGAGGTCCGGAACCGCGCCTTGAACGGCAGCGCCAGCGCGATCGCGCCGTGGCGCCGGCGCGCGGGCGGTGCGTCCGGGCGCCGCGCGCGCAGGAGGGCCCGCAGGCTTTCCTGGAACATCAGCGCCCCGATGACGCCGAGAAAGATCACATAGCTCAGCTGCACCAGAAGCTCGACCTGCCCCGCCCGGCGCAGCACGTCGAACACCCAGACCCCGAGCCCCGAGCCGAGCACCCCGCCCGCGAGCAGCACGCCCCCCATGCGGAAATCGACCGTCTTGCGCCCAAGATGCGCCAGCACCCCGGACACCGACGAGGCGACGACCTGGTTCGCCCCGGTCGCCACCGCCACGCCCGCCGGCACGCCGATGAACAGCAGAAGCGGCGTGATAAGGAACCCGCCGCCAACCCCGAACATTCCCGAAAGCAGCCCGACGGCCCCGCCGATGCCCAGAAGGATCAGGATGTTGACCGATACCTCGGCGATGGGGAGGTAAAGCTGCACCGGCGGCTCTCGGTCAGGGCGGGAACACGGCCAGAGTGCAGCGGGGCCATGGCGGAGTCAAACGCACCGCATTGCGAGGGCAGGGAAGCCCGCTGCCCCGCCCTCAGCGCTCCTTCACATAGGGCTCGCCCCCGGCGCGCGGCGGGATCGCCTTGCCGACGAACCCCGCAAGGATCACCACCGTCAGGATATAGGGCAGCGCCTGCATCACCTGCACCGGGATGATGACCCCGCCGAGATCGAGGTTCTGATAGCGGATCGCCACCGTCTCGAGAAACCCGAACAGAAGGCAGGCCCCGAGCGCCTGCACCGGGCGCCATTTGGCAAAGATCAGCGCGGCCAGCGCGATGAACCCGCGCCCCGCCGTCATGTCCTTGACGAAACCGGCCGAGAGCGCGGTCGCAAGATAGGCCCCGGCGACGCCGCAGAGCACGCCGCAGATCACGACGGCGGCATAGCGCAGCGCCACGACCGACACCCCGGCCGTGTCCACCGCCGCCGGGTTCTCGCCCACCGCGCGCAGGCGCAGCCCGAACCGCGTCGCGCCCAGCAGCCACCAGGTCAGCGGCACCAGCGCAAGCGCACCGTAGACGATCACCGTATGCCCCGAGATGACTTCGGCATAAAACGGCCCGAACAGCGGCACGCCGGCCAGCGTCTCGGCCCCGGGCAGCGTGATCGGCGCGAACCGCCCGTCGCCCGACAGCTGCGGCGTGCGCCCGCCCAGCCGGAACAGGTTCTGCCCCACCAGCACCGTCAGCCCGGCGGCAAGGAAGTTGATCGCCACGCCGGAAATCAGCTGGTTGCCCCGGAAGGTGATCGAGGCCACGCCGTGGATCAGCGCCATCCCGACCGAAGCGAGAATGCCTGCCCCCAGCCCCAGCCAGACGTTCCCCATCAGCGCCGCCACCGCCGCGGCGGTAAAGGCGGCGGCCAGCATCTTGCCCTCGAGCCCGATGTCGAAAATCCCCGCCCGCTCGGAATAGAGCCCGGCAAGACAGGCCAGCAGCAGCGGCGTCGCCAGCCGCAGCGTCGAATCGAGCAGTTGCAGCGCCGTCCCGAGGTCCATCACGGCCCCCCGCGCCGCAGCCGGAAGAGCGCGGCCAGCGGCATCCGCACCATGTTGTCGAGCGCGCCCGTGAACAGGATCACCAGCGCCTGGATCACCACGATCAGCTCGCGCGGGATCGTCGTCTCCAGCGCCAGCTCCGCCCCGCCCTGGTAGAGGAACCCGAAGAGGATCGCGGCGAGGAACACGCCGAACGGATGGCTGCGCCCCATCAGCGCCACGGCGATGCCGATGAACCCGGCCCCCTCGACGGCATTGAGGATCAACCTTTGCGCCTCGCCCATCACCTGGTTGACCGCCATCATCCCCGCCAGTCCGCCCGACATCAGCATCGCCGCCATGGTGATGCGGAAGGGCGAGATGCCGGCATAGACCGCCGCCTTTTCCGACTTGCCGAAGGCCCGGATCTGATAGCCGAGCCGCGTGCGCCACAGCACCACCCAGACCAGCACGCAGGCGATGACCGCGATGAACAGCGTGATGTTGGCCGGCGAGCGGCCGAAGGGCACACCAACGACGTCGAGCATCTCCTGCAGCCGCGGGATGCGCAACTCGCGCGGGAACCGGGCCGAAGCCGGATCCATGCTGCCCGTCGGGCGCAGCACGTTCACCAGCACGTAATTCAGCAGCGCCGCGGCGATGAAGTTGAACATGATCGTCGTGATGACGATATGGCTGCCCCGCTTCGCCTGCAGCCAGGCCGGGATCGCCGCCCAGAACGCCCCGAACGCCGCCGCCGCCACGACGGCAGCCGCCAGCGCAAGGCTCCAGTGCGGCCAGGGCAGCATCAGGCAGACCAGCGCCACCCCGAGCCCGCCCAGCGTCGCCTGCCCCTCGCCCCCGATGTTGAACAGGCCCGCGTGGAACGCAACCGACACCGCCAGCCCGGTGAAGATGAAATTGGTCGCATAATAGAGCGTGTAGCCCCAGCCGCTGGTGGACCCGAGCGCGCCGCTCACCATCACCTGCATCGCCCGGACGGGATCCTCGCCGATCGCCAGGATCACGAGCGCCGAGATCGCAAAGGCGATCGCCACGCTGATGAGCGGCACCAGCACCACATCCGCCCAGCCCGGCAGCCGGCTCATGCCCCGCGCCCCTTCAGATCGCATGCCGCCGGACCTGCCCCGATCACGCCACGCGCATCCGACCGCGCCCCGCCCGACAGCATCTCGACCCGCCGCGCCAAGGCCGCCCGCCCGGGCGGCCGCCGCCGCCGCGCAGCCCCGCCGGCCGCCCCTCGCGCCCCCCCTGCGCCTTCACCGTTCCCCAAATACTCAAGCAACGCGGCCGGCCCCGCGCGGCGCCGGGCCGTCATCCCCCGAACGCCGCCATCGGCGTCACCGCCTCGCGCCATGGCGCGCCGCCGGTCCTCCGCCAGACCCTGATCCGGTGCGGGCCCCCGATCCTGCGCCCGCGCACGGCAGCGCGGGCCAGCGCCGCGGCAATCGGGTCCCTCACAGGTTCGGCCCCGCGACGTTCGACAATGCCCCGCAGCCCCGCCGGCCGCCCCTCGCGCCCCCCCTGCGCCTTCATCGTTCCCCAAATACTCAAGCAACGCGGCCGGCCCTGCGCGGCGACGGGCCGTCATCCCCCCATCCCCGCCATCAGCATCCCCAGCTCCCGTTCGTCCGTCGCGCCTGCCGCCCGCTCGCCCATGATCCGCCCGTCGAACATCACCGCGATGCGGTCGCTCAGGCTCATGATCTCGTCGAGCTCGACCGATACCAGCAGGATCGCCGAACCCGCATCGCGCAGCGCGACGATCTGCTTGTGGATGAACTCGATCGCGCCGATGTCCACCCCCCGCGTGGGCTGACCGACCAGCAGAAGGTCCGGCTTGCGCTCGATCTCGCGCGCCACGACGATCTTCTGCTGGTTGCCGCCCGAGAAATTCTTGGCTGAAAGACCGGGGATCGGGGGGCGCACGTCGAACCGGGCCATCTTGCCCTCGGTATCGGCGCGAAGGGCGGCGTTGTTCATCAGCAGCCGCCCGCGCCGGTATTCGGGTGCGTTGTGATAGCCGAAGCCCACATCCTCCCAGGCCGTGAAATCCATGATGAGGCCAAGGCCCTGCCGGTCCTCGGGCACATGGGCGATGCCCGCCGCCCGCCGCGCCTGCCCGTCGGCGCCCGGCCCGGTCAGCGGCAGGTCGGCGCCGTTGAGCCGCACCCGGCCCGAGCCTGCGCGGATGCCCCCCAGCACCTCGAGCAATTCCGACTGCCCGTTCCCCGCCACCCCCGCGATCCCGAGGATCTCGCCCGCCCGCACCTGCAGCGACACGCCGCGCAGCCGCTCGACCCCCTTGCCGTCCACCACCCGCAGCCCCTCGACCTCGAGCACGGTCCGCCCCGGCGCCGCGGGGCGCTTGTCCACCTGCAGAAGAACCTTGCGCCCGACCATCAGCTCGGCCAGCGCCTCGGGGCTGGTCTCGGCCGTGCGGACGGTCGCGACCATCTCGCCCCGTCGCATCACGCTTACCGTATCGGTGATCTCCATGATCTCGCGCAGCTTGTGGGTGATGAGGATGATCGTCTTGCCCTGATCGGCCAGCCCCCGCAGGATGCGGAACAGATGGTCCGCCTCGGCCGGGGTCAGCACCCCGGTCGGCTCGTCGAGGATCAGGATCTCGGCCTGCCGGTAGAGCGCCTTGAGGATCTCGACCCGCTGCTGGTGGCCGACCGACAGCGTCTCGATCACCGCATCGGGATCGACGTCGAGCTCGTAGTCCCGCTCGAGGCGCGCAAGTTCGGCCCGCGCGCGGGCAAGCGCGGGTCGCAGCAGCGCCCCCTCCTCGACGCCGAGGATGATGTTCTCAAGGACGGTGAAATTCTCGACCAGCTTGAAATGCTGGAACACCATGCCGATCCCGGCGCGGATCGCGGCCTGGCTGTCGGGGATCTGCACCGGCTTGCCGCCGATGCGGATTTCCCCGGCATCGGCCCGGTAGAACCCGTAGAGGATCGACATGAGCGTGGATTTGCCCGCGCCGTTTTCCCCGATGATGCCGTGGATCGACCCGCGCGCGACGCGGATGTGGATGTCCCGGTTGGCCTGCACCGGCCCGAAGGCCTTGGAAATGCCGATCAGTTCGATGGCCGGGGGCGGGCCCCCCGGCCGGTCGGGGGCGGCCGCATCCGGCCGCCCCGCCTCGCGCATGGCATCCATTCAGAAGGACAGCGCCGGGCAGGTGTTGTCGCTCATGTAGTCGTGCACCACCAGCTCGCCCGAGGCGATCCGGGCCGCCGCCGCATCCACCGCCGCCTTCATCTCCTCGGTCACGAGGCTGGCGTTGTGCTCGTCGAGCGCATAGCCGACGCCGCCCGAGGCGAGGTTCATCGACACGATGCCGGTCTCGAGGTCGGCCCCGGCCATGAACGCCTCGTAGACCGCATTGTCCACCCGCTTGAGCATCGAGGTCAGAACCTTGCCGGGGTGCAGGTAGTTCTGGTTGCTGTCCACGCCGATCGAGAGGATCCCCTCGTCGGCCGCCGCCTGCAGCACGCCGATCCCGGTGCCGCCCGCCGCCGCATAGATGACGTCGGCGCCCTGCGACTTCTGGCTTTTTGCCAGTTCCGCGCCCTTCACCGGGTCGTTCCAGGCGGCCGGGGTCGTGCCGGTCATGTTGGCGATGACGGTCGCATTCGGGTTCACCGCCTTGACGCCCTGCGCATAGCCGCAGCCGAAGCGGCGGATCAGCGGAATGTCCATGCCGCCGACAAAGCCGACCGTGCCCGACTTGGACGCCATTGCGGCCATCATGCCGACCAGATAGCTGCCCTCGTGCTCGGTGAACAGGATCGTGCGCACGTTCGGCGCATCCACGAACCCGTCCACGATGGCGAACTTGACGTCCGGGTAGTCGGGGGCGACCTGCCCGAGCACGTCGCCGAAGGCAAAGCCGGTCATCACGATCGGGTTCGCGCCCGCCTCGGCCAGCCGCCGCAGCGCCTGCTCGCGCTGCGCCTCGGACTGCATCTCGAGTTCCTTGTAGCTGCCGCCCGTCTCGGCCGCCCAGCGCTGCGCGCCGTTGTAGGCCGCCTCGTTGAACGACTTGTCGAACTTGCCGCCGAGATCGAAGATGATCGCGGGCTCGGCCGCCGCCATCCCCGCCGTCAGCGCCAGCGCAGCGGCGGCGCCGAGGACATGTTTCATCACGCTCATGGAATTCTCCCGGTTATCGTTGTCCGGGCGGGGACGCGCCCCGCCGTCGTCTGCAGGCTTTCGCTGCGGATGCGCTGCATCAAGCCGTAGGGGGCGAGGGCAGTCAACAGGAATCCCGTGCCGCGCCGGGCTGCGTCACGCGCCCGATTGCGCCGGAGGTTTCAGCGGTTTGTCGAGGATCAGCGCGTCGATCCCCGCGCCGTAATAGCCCCGCCGCAGCCCCGCCGGGCGCCAGCCCGCCGCGGCGTAGAGCGCGCGCGCCGGGGCATTGTCCGCCGCCACCTCGAGGAACGCGCGCCCGGCGCCGCGCCGGGCCACCTCGGCCTCGAAGGCGGCGAGCAGGCTTGCCGCGTGGCCCTGCCGCCGCAGCCCCGGATCGACGGCGAGGGTCAGAAGCTCGGCCTCGCCGGCCAGCGCCCGGCCGAGTGCAAAGCCGGCCGGGCCTCCGCAGAGGAAACCGCCGGGCGCGGCGAGCGCGGCGGCGAACCCCTCTGCCGTCCAGGGCCGGGGCCGCCCGAAGCAGCGGGCGTGCAGGGCCGCGAGCGCCGCAGGCGTCCAGTCCGGCGCGGTCACGGCAGGATGCGCGGGCCGGGGTCGGACGGCGGGGCGGCATCGGGCGGTCGGGCATAGACTGGGGCCGGCCGCGGGCCGGCTGCCCGGCTGACGGCGCCGCTGGCGATCCGCGCCGCCGCGATGCGCGCGATGGCCGGGGCCGGGTCGGGCTCGTGCAGGGGATCGAGGGTCAGCGGACCGGCGATCCGCGGACCGGAGGCGAGGCCGAGGCCCGCCGCCGCCGCGCCGATGGCGCCAAGGCAGCCATCGGCAAAGCCCGCCGGCAGGGCGCCCGGCGCCGCCTCGACGACCGGCCCCGCCGCAACCCCGTCGGCGACCGCCTGCGCATAGACCGTCCCCGTCCGCCCCGGCACCGCCACCAGCCAGCGCCCCGGCCTGCCCGCCGCCAGCGCCTCGAGCCGGCTGACCCCGGCCGCGGGCAGGCCGCGCGCCAGCGCAATGCCCCGCGCCGCCGCTACCGCGATGCGCACGCCGGTGAAATTGCCCGGCCCGGTGCCGACCCCGATCCCGCCCAGATCGGCCCAGCCGGCCCCGGCATCGCGCAGCACCGCCTCGAGCAGCGGGAACAGCCGTTCGGCCTGCCCGCGGTCCATCGCCTCGCTTCGGGCTGCAAGGATGCGCCCCCCCTGCACGAGTGCGGCCGCGCAATGCGCGGCCGCCGTGTCGAAGCCGAGGATCAGGCCGTCAGGCGGCAACCGGCCGCACCTCGCGCACTTCGGGGATGTAGTGGCGCAGCAGGTTCTCGATCCCCATCTTGAGCGTCAGGGTCGAGGACGGGCAGCCGGCGCAGGACCCCTGCATGTGCAGATAGACCACCCCCCGGTCGAAGCCGTGGAACGTGATGTCGCCGCCGTCCTGCGCCACGGCAGGGCGCACGCGGGTGTCGAGCAGTTCCTTGATCTGGCGCACGATATCCCCGTCCTCGCCGGTGTGTTCGGCATGGCCCGAGGGCGCCTGCTCGCCCTCCATCACCGGGGCGCCGGACTGGTAATGCTCCATGATCGCGCCGAGGATCGCGGGCTTGATATGCGCCCAGTCGGCGTCCCCCGCCTTGGTCACGGTCACGAAATCGGTGCCGAAGAACACGCCCGCCACCGGGGCCGCGGCGAAGATGCGGGCGGCGAGGGGGGATTGCGCCGCCGCCTCGGGGCTCGGGAAATCGGCGGTGCCGGTTTCGAGCACCGTCTGGCCGGGCAGGAACTTGAGCGTCGCCGGGTTCGGCGTGGATTCGGTCTGGATGAACATCGCGCGATCTCCGACAGGGATGGTCAGGATATGCGCGCCTCGCCTGCCTCTGTCAAGGAACTGGAACGGTTCTAAACCGGCTTCGTGCGGGGTTCACCGTCCCGCGGGCACGATCGCCTCGGCCTCGACCTCGACGCGGTGATCGCCGATCAGCCCCGCGACCCGCACCAGCGTATTGGCCGGCTTGATCTGGCCGAACACGCGCCCGTGCGCGCGCGAGATGGCCAGAACATCCGCATCCCGCGTGATGTAGATGCGGGTGCGCGCCACATCCTCGGGTCGCCCGCCGAGTGCGGCGACGGCGGCGAGGATGCGGTCGAGGATGTAGGTCGTCTGCGCCCCGGCATCCCCCGGCGCGACCGGGCGGGACTGGCCCGCGACGGCAGTGGTGCCCGACACGAGGATGCGGTCCCCGATCCGCTGCGCGCGGCAATAGCCCGCCGCATCCTCCCAGTAGGACCCGGTCAGCACGCGGGTGGCGCCGGGGCGGGTGGGGACGGGGGCCGGGGCGAAGGCGGCGGGTATGTCGCCCAGGTGATGCGACAGGTCGCCCGAGGCGGTCAGGAACGGCGGCTGGCGGTATTCGTCGCCGCAATCGCCGGGGATCGGCGTCGTGCCGGCAAAGGCGGCATCGAGCGCGGCGCGGTCGTCGTCGTCGAGCGCGAAGGAGAACAGGCGCAGGTTGTCGGCGGTATGCACCGCCTCGCCCAGCCGCGCGCCGA
Source organism: Gemmobacter sp. (assembly GCA_046292445.1). Lineage (GTDB taxonomy): Bacteria > Pseudomonadota > Alphaproteobacteria > Rhodobacterales > Rhodobacteraceae > CALIZF01. The sequence continues at coordinate 41,353 of JBKBQT010000020.1, read as the reverse complement.
TGATGACGCCGGCCACGCGCGGCTGCTCCAGCACCCAGCGGGTGGCGACGTTGGGCACCGACACTCCATGCTTGCGCGCCACCGCCGCCGCCGCCGCCAGCACGCCCTGATAGGCCGCCCACCCGCCCGCCGCGTCGATGAAGCGGCGGTATTTCATCTTGGACCAGTCGGCGATCGCCGCCGGCTCGGGCTGGCCCAGCCAGCGGTCCGACAGGAACCCGCCGCAGAGCGTCCCATAGGCGAGGATCGAGGCCCCATGCGCCGCGCAGACCTGCGCAAGTTCCCCCGCCGCGCGGCGGTCGAGCAGCGACAGGCTCACCTGATTGGTGCGCAGCGGCACGCCGTCGGCGAGGGCGAGGTTGAAATGCCCGGCGTCGAAATTGGTCACCCCCAGCTCGCCGATCAGCCCCTCGTCCCGCAGCCGGGCGAGTTCGTGCAGCGCGTCGAGCCATGCGGGATGGGCGAAGGTCCACCAGTGGAATTGCAGCAGGTCGATCCGGTCCACCCCGAGCCGGTCGAGCCGGTCCTGCACCCCGGCCCGCACCACGTCCACCGTCATCGGCCCGGGCGCAGGGCACCATTTCGTCGCCACGACGGGCCGGGGCCTCGTCCCGCGGGCCAGAAGGCGCCCCGCGATGATCTCGGCGCTGCCGTAGTGGTCGGCCATGTCGAAGGTGTCGAACCCCTCGGCGGCATAGGCCGCGAGCCAGTCCGCGCCGGTGTCGGGGTCGATCACCGCGCCGTCCTTCTCGATGTCGGCGACCTGCCACAGCCCGGTGAGGATGCGCGCGATCTCCAGCCGGTCGGTCAGGCGCAGGCGGTCGGGCTTGGTCGGCATCACGGTCATCAGGGGTCAGCCTTCGGGAATGAGGAAACGGAAGCTGCGCCCGATGTCGGCCTCGAGCGCGGCATGCGCCGCCGCCCGGTCGCCCCGGCGCAGGGCGGCGATGATGGCGTGGTGGTGGCTGTGCTCGGCGATCCGCGCCGCTTCGGGGTGCCGGATGACGAGGTTGAGATAGGCGCCGTATTGCAGCCACAGTCCCTCGACCAGCGGCAAGAGCACGTCCGACCCGCTGTGCCGGTAAAGCGCGAAGTGGAAATCGTGGTTTGCCTGAAGGTCGGGCAGGCCAGGCGGGCCGGAGGGCGCGCGCGCGAGGATCGCGGCCAGCGCGTCGATGCCTGCGGTGTCGATCCGGTCCATCGCCTGGTCGAGCACCAGCCGCTCCAGCGCCAGCCGCGCCGCCTTGAGGTCGGCCGCCCGGCGTGCGTCGAACCGCGGCACCGCGAGCGTGCGCGACGGCGTGTCCACCAGCGCCCCCTCGGCCACAAGGCGCCGCACCGCCTCGCGCACCGGGGTCATCGACACGCCCATCTGGTCGGCGATCTGCCGCAGGCTGAGCGTGTCGCCCGGGGCGAAGGCGCCGCGGGTGAAGGCATCGCGGAGCGCGAAATAGGCATTCTCGCGCAGTTTCACCGGATCGAGGCGGGCGATGCCGGCCATCGGGGCGGGCGGGGGCGCGGCGGCGGTCATGGTCGGCCTTGACAGGGGGCGCAGAGGTCTTTGATAAAATATCACAGATCACAGGCGAGTCGGTCAAGCCCGGAAAGGCGCGCGGATGCCACAGGACGGCGAAGGGTTCTGGCTCTACGACCTGCGGGTCGAGACGGTGCTGGACGGCCGCACCCCCGTCTGCCGGCACGTCGAGGGCGAAAGCTTTCGCGTCGAGGGCGAGGCGCTGGTGTTCGACGCCGGCACCCGCGTGTCGATGTATGCGCTCGCCGCGCTCCTCCCGCTTCTGCCGGCCAAGCAGCGCGACACCGCCCCGCAGGACTGGATGTCCACCGATGCCGAAATCGCCTGCCCCGATCCGCATTGCGGCGGGCGGTTCCGCGTGGTGCGCGGCGCGCGGCGCTGGTTCAGCCATGCCGCGACGACCGGCCTGCCCGCGGCGCGCGGCAGGCCCTACTGGCAGGAGGCCCCGGAATGACAGTCGAAACGACGCTCTTGCGCCCCGGGCACCGCATCTCGCGCGTCATCAAGGGCGGCTGGCAGCTGGCGGGCGATCACGGCCCGGTCGAGCGCGACGCGGCCATCGCGGATATGGAGGCGTTTCTCGACGCCGGGATTACCACCTTCGACTGTGCCGACATCTACCGGGGCGTGGAGGAGATGATCGGCACCTTCATTGCAGACCTGCGCCGCCGCCGCGGGGCGGCGGTGGCGGACCGGGTGATGGTGCATACCAAGCTGGTGCCCGACCTCGCCCGCCTCGACGACATCCGCCCCGAAGAGATCGAGGCGATCGTGGACCGCTCGCTCACCCGCCTCAGGGTCGAACGGCTGGCGCTGGTGCAGTTCTTCTGGTGGGACATGGGCCGGGGCGATCCGGTGGCGGCGCTCGAGGTGCTCAGGGACTGCCAGCGCAAGGGCAAGATCGCCCATCTGGGCACGACCAACTGGGATGCCGGCCCGATGGACCGGTTCATCGACGCAGGCTTCGACGTGGTGTCGGCGCAGGTGCAGTATTCGCTGCTCGACCGCCGCCCGGCGGGGCGGCTGGCGGACTGGGGCCGGGCGCGGGGCGTGCAGTTCCTGTGCTATGGCACGCTGGCGGGCGGGTTCCTGACCGAGGCCTGGCTCGGGCGGCCCGATCCGGGCTTTGCCTTCGAGAACCGCAGCCTGGTGAAATACCGTCTCATCATCGACGAATTCGGCCCCTGGGACCTGTTCCAGACGCTGCTGGGCACGCTGCGCGCCATCGGCGACCGGCACGGCGTATCGCTCGCCGCCGTAGCGACCCGCTGGGTGCTCGACCAGCCGCAGGTCGCCGCCGCTATCGTCGGCGCCCGCTATGCCCGCCACCTGCCCGAAACGCTGGGCGTGTTCCGCCTTGCGCTCGACGATGCCGACCGCGCCGCCATCGCGGCGGTGCTGGCGCAGGCGCGGGGGCCCGCGGGGCCGGTCTACGGGCTCGAGGGCGACCGGTCGGGGCGGCACGGGCGCATCATGAAATACAACCTCAACACCAATCCCGACGATGCGGTGCATGCCGTATCGGCGGGCGGGGCTTCGGCCTCGTGACCGCCGCGCCCGTCCTCAGCCTGCGCGGCCTGACGCGGGATTTCCACCGGTTCCGCGCCGTCGATGACGTCACGCTCGACATCCGGGCGGGCAGCATCACCGGGCTGATCGGGCCGAACGGGGCGGGCAAGACGACGCTGTTCAACATGGTCGCCGGGGAACTCAGGCCGACGGCAGGGCAGGTGCTGCTGAACGGCGCCGAGGTGACCGGCCTGCCGCCCGAGGCGCTGTTCGCCCGCGGCCTTGCCCGCACCTTCCAGATCCCGCGCCCCTTCCGGCGGATGAGCGTGCTGGAGAACGTCCTGCTCGCCCCTGCCGGCCAGACCGGCGAGACGGTGCTGGGCGCCCTGTTCCGCCGCCGCGCGACCGCGGCGGAGGAGGCGCGGCTGCGCGGCAAGGCGCGCGGCATCCTCGACTTCATGACGCTCGGCCCGCTGGCCGATCACCCGGCCGGCAAGCTGTCGGGCGGGCAGACCAAGCTTCTGGAACTCGCCCGCGCGCTGATGGGCGATCCGGCCGTCATCCTGCTCGACGAACCCGCCGCGGGGGTCAACCCGTCGCTCACCCGCATCCTGATCGAGCGGATCGAGGCGATCAACGCGCGCGGCACGACCTTCGTCATCATCGAGCACGACATGGATTTCGTCATGCGCCACTGCGATCCGGTGATCGCGCTGGCCGAGGGGCGGGTGATGTTCGAGGGTACAAGCGAGGACGCGCGGCGCAACCCGGCGCTGCTCGAGGCCTATCTCGGGGCGCCGGCATGAGCGGCGCGGGGCAGGGCGGGGCGATCCTCGCCGTCGCGGGCCTCGAGGCGGGCTATGTGCCGGGCCTGCCGATCCTGCAGGATGTGACCCTGACGCTCGCCGAGGGCTCGCTCACGGTCATCATCGGGCCGAACGGGGCGGGGAAATCGACGCTCATCAAGGCCATCGCGGGGCTGGTGCCGGTGAGCGGGGGGCAGGTCACCCTCGCGGGGCGCGACATCACCGGGATCCGGCCGGACGAGATGGGGCCGCTCGGCCTCGCCTATGTGCCGCAGACCGACAACATCTTTCGCAGCCTGTCGATCCGCGAGAACCTGGCGCTCGCCCTGCGCCGCGTGCCGGACCGTGCCGCACGGTATGGCGAACTCCTTGCGCTGTTCCCGGCGCTCGCCCCGAAACAGGCCGACCGCGCCGGGTCGCTGTCGGGCGGGCAGCGGCAGATGCTGGCGGTGGCGATGGCGCTGGCCGCGCGGCCGCGCGTGCTGCTGATGGACGAACCTTCGGCGGGCCTGTCGCCCAAGGTCGCGCAGGAGGTGCTGGCGCTGGCGCGGGGCCTGACGGGGCAGGGGGTTTCGGTCCTGCTGGTGGAACAGAACGTGCGCGCGGCGCTGCGGGTGGCCGATCATTGCTACATCCTGGCCGAGGGGCGCAACCGGATCGACGGGACGGCGGCGGCGATCCTGGCCGATCCGGTCGTGGGCGAGATCTACCTCGGCGGGCGCATCGCGGAGGCAGCGCGATGATCCAGAACCTTGTGGACGGCATCCTGACCGGTTCGGTCATCTCGCTCGGCGCGATCGGGCTGACGATGATCATGCATGTGCTGCGCTTTGCCAATTTCTCCTATGCCGAGCTGCTCGGGATCGGGGCCTATGCTGCGCTGGTGTTCGACGGGCTGCTCTCGACGCTGGTCCCCGCGCTCGACGCGGCGTTCAGGCCGCTGACGCTGACCGGCGCGCTGTCGCTGTCGATCCTCGCGGCAATGGCGGTCACGGGCCTGTCGGCGGTGGTCATCGACCGGCTGGTGTTCCGGCGCATCCGGCAGCGGGCGGACCCGCTGTCGATGGTGTTCGCGTCCTTCGGCGTGGCGCTGATCCTGCGCAATGTGCTGACGCTGATCTTCGGCCACCGGGCGCAGCTTTATTCGAACGACATCGCCTTTGCCGTGGTGGTCAGCCGCGACCCGCTGCTGCTGATCAAGCCCGATCAGGTCTTCGTGCTGATCGCCGCGCTGGTGCTGATGCTGCTGTTCCACCTGATCCTCACCCGGACCACCTTCGGCTTTGCCCTGCGGGCGGTCGCCGAAAACCCGGGCCTTGCGCAGGTGACCGGCCTGCGCCTGAGCAGCATGGTGACCGCGATCTGGCTGATCGGCGGCGCGCTGTCGGCGGCGGCGGGGGTGTTCTATGCGCTGACCAATCACCTGTCGCCGGCGCTCGGGCACAACTTCGTTCTCCCGGTGTTCGCCGCGACCATCGCGGGCGGGATCGGCAGCGTCTATGGCGCGGTGCTCGGCGGGTTCCTCGTCGGGATCGCTTCGGGGTTGGCGCTGATGGTGCTGCCGTCGGGCTATACGCCGGCGATGCCGTTCCTCATCATCCTTGCCGTGCTGCTGGTGCGCCCGCATGGCCTCTTCGGCGAGGAACGGGCATGATCGGCGTCGTCTCCTACCTCGCGTTCTTTGCCACCATGGCGGGGATCCTCGCCATCGCGGTGCTGGGGCTGAACCTGCAATGGGGCCATACGGGCCTCTTCAACGGCGGGGTCGTCGCGTTCTTTGGCGCCGGCGCCTATGGCACGATGCTGCTGGGCGGGCGGCCCGAGCCGGGGCAGTTCGGCGGCTACGAGGCGCCGTTCCTGCTGGCGCTGGCGGGCGGCGTCGCGCTGGCGGGCGCGGTCGCCTGGATCGTCGGGCTGCTCACATTGCGCCTGCGCCACGATTACCTCGCGATCGCCACCTTCGGCGTCGCCGTCGCCTTCGAGAGCGTCACCCGCAATGCCGAATGGCTCACCGGCGGGGCCAAGGGCCTGCGCGGCTTTCCGCGGCCGCTCGAGGCCTGGGTGGGCGACAATTTCACCTATGGCCTCGTATTCCTCGGCATGGTGATGGCGGTGCTGATCGCGGTCTATGCCGGGCTCGAGCGGCTGGTGCAGTCCCCCTACGGCCGCGCGCTGCGCGCCATCCGCGAGGATGAGACGGCGGCCCGGTCGCTTGGCAAGAACCCCGCGCGGCTGCGGCTGCAATCCTTCGTCATCGGCTCGATGATCATGGGCGCGTCGGGCGGGCTCTATGCCACCTTCTATGCCTTCGTCAGCCCGCAGGACCTCGCGCCGATCCTGACGTTCCAGATCTGGGCGATGCTGATCGTCGGCGGCGCCGGCAACAACCGGGGCGCCATCCTCGGGGCCTTCGCGATCTGGGCGGCCTGGACGGCGAGCGGTTTCGCCCTGTCGCGCTATGCCCCGCAGGACATGCAGCTTTACACCGGCTCGGTTCAGTACATTCTGATCGGGCTTGTCATCGTCGGCATGCTGCTGTGGCGGCCCGAGGGCCTGCTGCCGGAACGCATCGGCGCCGCAACCACCCATCGGACAGTCGCCAAGACTGCCGCCACCACCAGCAAGGGAGTTCCTCGGTCATGAAACGAAACGTCACGGGCTTTGCCGCCGCCGTCGCGCTGGCGATTGCCGCGCAGGCGGGCACCGCGGCCGCGCAGGATTGCGCGGTCAAGGTCGGGGTGATCTACCCGACCTCGGTCGACTGGGGCAAGCCGATCGCGGAAACCGCGCTCTGGGTCGCCGAGATGATCAACGAGGCGGGTGGCGTCGATGGCTGCAAGGTCGAAACCGTGCTGCGCGACGACCAGGCCGATCCCAAGGTCGGCGTCGATGCGGCCAAGGCGCTGGTCGATCTCGACAAGGTGCAGCTCCTGATCGGCACCGTCGCCTCGGGCGTGACGATTCCGATCCTGACCTCGGTCACGGTGCCGGCGGGGACGATGCAGATCTCCTGCTGCTCGTCCTCGACCCGGCTGACCGCCATCGCGGCAGAAGGCGGCACCCGGGGCCTGTGGTTCCGCACCTTCGCCACCAGCCGCGTGCAGGCCTCGGTCGCCGCCATGGTCGCGAGGGATCAGGGCATCAAGTCGGTGACGATCCTCTACAAGAACGACGACTGGGGGCAGGACATCGCCAAGCTCGCCGCCGACGCCTTCGTCGGCTCTGGCATCGCGGTCAAGGGGCAGGTCGCCATCACCGACGGCCAGCCGAGCTATCGCGCCGAAGTGACCCAGGCGCTCGCGGCGGGGGGCGAGGCGGTCTATCTCGCGCTCTACCCCAAGGAGGGGATCTCGGTCGTCCGCGAATGGCTCTCGCTCGGCGGGACGGGCAAGATGATCGGCACCAACTCGCTGAAGTCGGACGAGTTCCGGGATGCGGTCGGGATGCAGTATCTGGGCGAGTTCATCGGCACCGATACCTCGACCCCCCGCACCGACAGCGCATCGGCCTTCCGCACCGCGTTCGAGGCGCATTTCGGCCGCCCGCCGAGCGGGCCGGGCCTGCCCAACAGCTTTGATGCCGCCGCGATCGCGCTGCTGGCCTATCATGCGGCGGGCCGCAGCGCGACCGGGGCCGAGATCGCGGCCAAGGTGCCGATGGTGACCGACCCGGCGGGCGAGAAGGTCGCCGGCGATGTCGAAGGGTTCAAGCGCGCGATGGCGCTTCTCTCCGAGGGCAAGCCGGTGTCGTTCCAGGGCGGCACCGGGGCGGTGGCGTTCGACCAGTATGGCGATGTCTCCGCGCCGGCCGTGTCCTGGGCCTTCGGCGCCGCGGGGATCGAGGAAAGGCGTTACATCCCGCTCGAGGAAGTCGGCGCGTTCATTGCCTCGCTGAACTGATCGGGCGGGACGGGGCGGCACCGCAGGGCGCGCCGCCCCGTCCCGTCGGCGGCAATGCCGGGCATTGCCGCCGCGGGCCGGACCAACCAGCCGCGGCCGGTGGCATCAGGGTTTCGGTCCCTCGATGGGGAAGAACGGGCGGCAGATCTTCGCCTCCAGCCGGAACCAGCGGTCGAGCCGCGCGCCCGCCGCCTCCACCCGGAAGGCATGCAGCATGTCCGAAACGGTCTGCAGCGATGGCACCTCGTAGACCAGATACCAGGTGAAATCGTCGCGCGCCGGCAGCCCGACCTTGAGGATGTCGTCGTCCAGCGTGGTGATGAGCCGCGCCCCGAGCCCGAGCCACCCCGCGCAGATTTCCGTCAGCCGCGGCAGGATCACCTCGCGCCGAAGCGCCTCGTCCGCCGCATACCAGCCGGCCGTCGCGGCGCCGAGCAGCAGCACGCGCAGCGGCGGCGTGGCGTCGGGGGCGGCGTCATGTTTCGTCATCGGGCGGTCCTTGCGGTGCCCCGCGACCTTCGCGCGCCCGCCGGCCCGCGTCCAGCCCCCTCAGTGCGCCTGCGCCGCCCGCAGCGCCTCGCCCGAGCGCCGGACGCTGTCCGCGATCCCGGCCAGTTGCGCGTCGAGGGGGCTCGTCCGGCGCCAGACCATCCCGATCGTGCGCCGCGGCTCTTCGCCCTCGAACCGGGCCACCGACACCGACGCCGACCGCGTCTCGAGCGCCACAGCCATGTCGGGGATCAGCGTCACGCCGATCCCCGCCGCGACCATCTGCACCAGGGTGGACAACGAGCTTCCGTCGAGCAATTCGCGCGGCGGCGCGGCCTGCATGGCGCAGAACGCCAGCGCCTGATCGCGAAAGCAATGCCCCTCTTCCAGCAGCAGAAGCCTCATCTCGCGCAGCCGCTCGGGCCCCGGCACCGGCTTGCCGGCATCCGCGCCCGGCCGGACCAGCACGAAGGTTTCGGAAAACAGCGCCACCTCGGTCAGCGTCGGCTCGGACACCGGAAGCGCCACAATGGCGGCGTCGAGCCGCCCCTCGGCCAGTTCCTGCAACAGCCGCGGCGTCACCGTCTCGCGCACATGCAGATCGAGGCCGGGAAAGGTGCGCGTCAGATCGGCGATGATCGTCGGCAGAAGATAGGGCGCCACCGTCGGGATGACCCCGATCCTGAGCCGCGCCAGCGCCCGCCCCTCGGCCGCCCGCGCCATGTCGCCAAGATCGTCCACCGCCCGCAGGATCCCCCGCACCCTTGCGGCAAAGGCGGCGCCGAAGGCCGTCAGCCGCACCTGCCGCGCCCCGCGCTCGAACAGCGCGGTCCCGAGCGCCGCCTCGAGCGCGGCGATCTGCATCGACAGCGCGGGCTGCGTGACGGCGCAGGCATCGGCCGCCCGTCCGAAATGCCCGTGCTGCGCCAGTGCATCGACATAACGCAACTGCTTGAGCGTCAGGTTCGTCATCACTGCGCCTTATCGTATCAATCAGAAAATCAGACTTAAACTAATGGCGCAAGTTTGCTAGACCCAAATCATCACGGCGGGATTGATGCCGGGCCGTGGCCCGGCCGCGTCCCGCCCCGGATTGAACGAGCCAGGATCGGAGAGCGAGATGGATGGAAACGACGCGGGCAAGTGCCCGGTGATGCACGGCGGCAAGCTGCACACGAGCTTTGGGGTCCGCTCCAACCGCGACTGGTGGCCCAACCAGCTCAACCTGCGCATCCTGCACCAGAACACCGCCCTGTCGAATCCGCTCGGCCCGGACTTCAACTATCGGGAAGCGTTCAAGAAACTAAACCTTGAAGCGGTCAAGGCCGACCTCCGGGCGCTGATGACCGACAGCCAGGACTGGTGGCCGGCCGACTGGGGTCACTACGGCGGTCTCTTCGTGCGCATGGCCTGGCACAGCGCCGGCACCTACCGCACCGGCGACGGGCGCGGCGGCGCGGGCTCGGGCTCGCAGCGCTTCGCCCCGCTCAACAGCTGGCCGGACAACGGCAACCTCGACAAGGCGCGGCGCCTGCTGTGGCCGATCAAGCAGAAATACGGGTCGAGCCTGTCCTGGGCCGACCTGATGATCCTCGCCGGCAATGTCGCCATCGAATCGATGGGCGGCCCGGTCTTCGGCTTCGGCGGCGGCCGCGTCGATGTCTGGGAGCCGGAGGAGGATATCTACTGGGGCGGCGAGACCGAATGGCTCGCGACCTCCGACAAGGCCGGCAGCCGCTACACCGGCGACCGGCAGCTCGAAAACCCCTTGGCCGCCGTGCAGATGGGGCTGATCTACGTCAACCCCGAAGGCCCGGACGGCAACCCCGACCCCGTCGCCTCGGGCCGCGACGTGCGCGAGACCTTCGCGCGCATGGCGATGAACGACGAGGAAACGGTGGCGCTGGTCGCCGGCGGGCATACCTTCGGCAAGGCGCATGGCGCGGGCGATGCGGCGCTGGTCGGCCCCGAGCCCGAGGGCGCCCCGATCGAGGCGCAGGGCCTCGGCTGGCTGAGCGCCTTCGGCACCGGCAAGGGCCGCCACACCATCACCAGCGGCATCGAGGGCGCCTGGAAACCCAATCCCACGACATGGGACATGGGCTATTTCGACATGCTGTTCGGCTACGACTGGGAACTGGTGAAAAGCCCGGCCGGGGCCTGGCAATGGCGCGCCAAGGACGTGCGGCCCGAACACATGATCCCCGATGCGCATGATCCGTCGGGCAGCCACCCGCCGATGATGACCACCGCCGACATGGCGCTGCGGATGGATCCGATCTACGAGCCGATCTCGCGCCGCTTCCACAAGGACCCGGAGGCCTTCGCCGATGCCTTCGCCCGCGCCTGGTTCAAGCTCACGCATCGCGACATGGGGCCCAAGGCGCTCTATCTCGGCCCGGATGTGCCGGCAGAGGATCTGATCTGGCAGGATCCGGTCCCCGCGGTCGATCACCCGCTGGTGGAGGGTGCCGACATCGCCGCGCTCAAGGATCGCATCGCGGCCTCGGGCCTGACCACGGCGGAACTGGTGCGCATCGCCTGGGCCTCGGCCTCGACCTTCCGCGGCTCGGACAAGCGGGGCGGGGCGAACGGCGCGCGCATCCGCCTTGCGCCGCAGAACGGCTGGGCGGTGAACGATCCGGCGGAACTGGCGAAGGTGCTGGGCGTCTATGAAGCCATCAAGGCCGATTTCGACGCCGCGCAGACGGGCGGCAAGCGCATCTCGCTGGCCGATCTCATCGTGCTCGGCGGCTGCGTCGGGGTCGAGCGGGCGGCGGCGGCGGCGGGCCATCCGGTCGCGGTGCCCTTCACCCCCGGCCGCACCGATGCCAGCGCCGAACAGACCGACGCCGAAAGCTTCGCCGTGCTGGAGCCGGCCGCGGACGGCTTCCGCAACTGGGCCAAGGGCGTCTATTCGGTTTCGGCCGAGGAGATGCTGGTGGACAAGGCGCAGCTTCTGACCCTGACCGCGCCCGAGATGACCGTGCTCGTTGGCGGCATGCGGGCCATGGGGGCCAATGCGGGCGGGGCGGCGCATGGCGTCTTCACCGACCGCCCCGGCGCGCTGACGACCGATTTCTTCACCAACCTGCTCGACATGCGCACGGTTTGGTCGGGCAGCCCGAGCGACGAGGCGGTGTTCGAGGGGCGCGACCGGGCCACGGGCGCGCTCCGCTGGACCGGCACGCGGGTCGATCTGATCTTCGGGTCCAACTCGCAGCTTCGGGCGCTGGCCGAGGTCCATGCCCAGGCGGATGCGGGCGCGAAGTTCGTCCGCGATTTCGTTGCGGCCTGGACCAAGGTGATGATGCTCGACCGGTTCGATCTGGCCTGACCGCATGCCCCGGCGCGGCGCGCCGGGGGCAAAGGCATGGCCGGGGGGCGTCTGCCATGGCACGCCCCCCGACCCCATGTCCGGGCCATGCGGCGCATGTCCGCAACCGCCGCCCCCGCCGATCAGCGTTCCGCAAGGACGGTTCCGTGCCGCGCCGGGCAATCTGCCCAAGACGGGCGCCGGCAAGGGACCGAGGGCAAGCTGCGGTTCGGCGCGAAATCGGCAGGGCGGGCCATCGTCAGCGTCAAGGCGGGCGACATACTGGGCGTGGGACTGGTGCGCGGCCTGCGCGGGGTGATGACGCGCAAGGCGGCGGCGATCGGCGTGCCGCTGACCCTCGCCGAGCCGACCGAGCCCATCGCGCCCGCGGCGGCGGGGGCGCGGCAGTGCGAGATCCCCGGTTTCGTCCCCGTCCCCCGCATCCGGATCGTCACCATCGGCGACGCGATGCGCCTGCGCGACCGCGCGGTGCGCCTGCCCGCGGCGCGCAGCCTCAGCGCCGGCGCACCGAATTCCCGCCCGTGATGATCTCGTTGATGAGCGCGGCGACGGCGGCATGCATCTCGGCCTGCGCAGCGTCGCCGACGACCTCATGGGCCGCCGCCGCGTCCTTGAGAATGCCGATGATCTCGCGCTCGGGCAGGATCTTCCGGTCGTTCAGCGCCAGGAGCAGCGACTCGCAGATGGCGAGGGCGGCGGCCCCCGCGACGTCGTTGGGAACGGGCATGGTCGGCTTTGCCTTCGGGTTCGGATGGGCCGGACGGCCCGGCCGGTCACGATAGGGCTGTATGCCGCTGCTGGACTGATGTAGATCAGGATCGGGCGGCGGCGGTGCGGATAATTCTCCCCGCCCACGCCGCGCCGCCGAGGCGCCAGCACCCGAGAGCCGCCATGCCGACCCCGACCAGCACTCTGACCAGCCCGCTGACCCGCAAGCTTGCCGCCTTCGTCGCCCTGTCCGAGATCGACCTCGAAACGCTCGCCCGGTTTCACCGCCGCCGGCGAAGTTTTGCGGCCGGGCACGCGATGCTGTCAGAGGGGGAAAGGCACGATACGATCTACATCCTCGCCGAAGGCTGGGCCTGTTCCTACAAGATGCTGGCCGATGGCGAGCGGCAGATCGTCAATTTCCAGGTGCCGGGCGATTTCCTCGGGATGCGCAGCGTGCTGTTCCGCACCGCCGACCACAGCGTCGAGGCGGTGACGCGGATCGAGGCCTCCGAGGTCCTGATGTCGGATCTGCTCGAGGGCTTTTGCACGGCCCCGCGGCTGGCGACCGCGATCCTCTGGGCCGCCTCGCGCGACGAGGCGATGGTGGTCGAGCATCTGGTCAACCTCGGGCGCCGGTCGGCGGATGTGCGGATGGCGCATTTCATGCTGGAACTGGGGGCGCGGCTCAAGCTGATCGGGGTGGGCGACGGGACCGGTTTCGACTGCCCGCTGACGCAATACCACCTCGCCGATGTGCTCGGGCTGAGCGCGGTCCATGTGAACCGCGTGCTGCGCCAGTTGCGCGAGGCGGGGCTGATGACGTTCCAGAAGGGGCGGGTCAGCTTCGACGATTTCGCCGGACTGGTGGCGCTCGCGGCCTTCGATACCGAATATCTCGACCATGACGGCCCCTTCCTGCGCTAGGCCGCCCACGCCGCCCCGCCGCGCTCAACGAAAATCCGGGCATGTGCCGTCGCTCCCCGGCACCTGCCCGGCCCACGCGCATCCGGAACCGGCGCCCGCGCCCGGCGGCAGGGGCATTCAGCCGTCCGGCCCTTCCCCGGCCCCGCGCAAGAGGCGAGGCCCGATCCCGACACCGAGGCATGCGCCGGTCTGCGGGCCTCGCCGATACTCGTTACGCGCAGACGGCGACGGGACGGGTACCGTCAGGTCCGACCATGGACCCGCGGCATCGGCCCGCCACTGATGCAGGTTTGCGGCTGCGGCGATCTTGCGGGATTTCCGCGGCGCCGCGGCGCCCGCCAAGGCACGACCGCGCCCGGCCAGCGCCCCCGGCCAGCACCCGTGACAGCGCCGTGACAGCGCCTGCACCCGGTTTCGGCCCCTCGCGCAACCGCAGCCGCTTCAGGCTGGCCCAAATATCCCCGCCGGAGGCTCCCCCGTCGCCGCCGCGCCGCCGGCGGGCATCCGCACCCGAGGCCCGAAGCCCCGGGGCGCGACCTCGTGCCGCCGTGCGGGGGGTGCCCTTGCAGCCCCCCGGCCGCACCACTAAGACTCCCGCAACGAACCTTGTGACAGGTTCACCCGATGAGAGGCATCCCGACATGCGCGACCCGATCGACACCTACATGAACGTCCTCGTCCCCATGGTGGTCGAGCAGACGAGCCGCGGCGAGCGGGCCTATGACATCTATTCCCGCCTGCTCAAGGAAAGGATCATCTTCCTCTCCGGCCCGGTGCACGACGGGATGGCAACGCTGATGGTCGCGCAGCTCCTGTTCCTCGAGGCCGAGAATCCGACCAAGGAAATCTCGATGTACATCAACAGCCCCGGCGGCGTGGTGACGAGCGGGCTGTCGATCTACGACACGATGCAGTACATCAAGCCCAAGGTCTCGACGCTGGTCGTCGGTCAGGCCGCCTCGATGGGTTCGCTGCTGCTCACGGCCGGGGAAAAGGGGATGCGCTTTGCCCTGCCCAACGCCCGCGTGATGGTGCACCAGCCATCGGGCGGCTATCAGGGCCAGGCGACCGACATCATGATCCATGCCCGCGAGACCCAGAAGCTCAAGGACCGGCTGAACGAGATCTATGTCCGGCACACCGGCCAGGCCTTCGAGACCGTCGAGGCCGCGCTCGAGCGCGACAACTTCATGTCGCCCGAGGATGCCAAGGCCTGGGGCCTGATCGACGAGATCGTGGAAAGCCGCGGCAAGGCCGAGGCGCCTTCGACGTGACGCGCGATCGGCAAGGGGGCAGGGGCCTGCGCGCGGGCCCCCGCCGGGGCCGGGAAAAGGCGTTGTGCACCGCGCACGACGGGCGTAGGCTTCGCCTGTTGGGCTGAAGCAGGAACGAGGGGCGCGCGGGTCGGCCGCCGCCCGGATGCTGCGACCAAGGGGCGCGCAGAGGCAGGGACGGAACGATGGCAAGCAATTCGGGCAGCGACAGCAAGAACACCCTCTACTGTTCCTTCTGCGGCAAGAGCCAGCATGAGGTGCGCAAGCTGATCGCGGGTCCCACGGTGTTCATCTGCGACGAATGCGTCGAGCTGTGCATGGACATCATCCGCGAGGAAACGAAGGCGACCGGGCTCAAGTCCGCCGACGGCGTGCCGACGCCGCGCGACATCTGCAAGGTGCTCGACGATTACGTCATCGGCCAGATGCATGCCAAGCGGGTGCTGTCGGTCGCCGTGCACAACCACTACAAGCGGCTCAACCACTCCGGCAAGTCGGGCGATGTGGAACTGTCCAAGTCCAACATCCTGCTGATCGGCCCGACGGGCTGCGGCAAGACGCTGCTGGCCCAGACGCTGGCCCGCATCCTCGATGTGCCCTTCACCATGGCCGATGCCACCACGCTGACCGAGGCGGGCTATGTCGGCGAGGATGTCGAGAACATCATCCTCAAGCTCTTGCAGGCCGCCGAATACAATGTTGAGCGGGCGCAGCGCGGGATCGTCTACATCGACGAGGTGGACAAGATCACCCGCAAGTCCGACAACCCCTCGATCACCCGTGACGTCTCGGGCGAGGGGGTGCAGCAGGCGCTTCTGAAGATCATGGAGGGCACCGTGGCGAGCGTGCCGCCGCAGGGCGGGCGCAAGCATCCGCAGCAGGAATTCCTGCAGGTGGACACGACCAACATCCTGTTCATCTGCGGCGGCGCCTTCGCGGGGCTCGAGCGGATCATCGCGCAGCGCAACAAGGGCAGCGCGATGGGCTTTGGCGCCGAGGTCAAGGACCCGGACGCCCGCGGCGTGGGCGAGCAGTTCAAGGAACTCGAGCCCGAGGATCTGCTCAAATTCGGCCTGATCCCGGAATTCGTCGGTCGCCTGCCGGTGATCGCCACGCTGACCGACCTCGACGAGGCGGCGCTGGTGACCATCCTGACCGAGCCGAAGAACGCGCTGGTCAAGCAGTATCAGAAGCTCTTCGACCTCGAGGGGGTCAGGCTGACCTTCACCGCCGAGGCGATGGTCGCCATCGCGCGCCGCGCGATCAAGCGCAAGACGGGCGCGCGCGGCCTGCGGTCGATCATGGAGGATATCCTTCTCGACACGATGTTCGAGCTTCCGGGCCTGCACGGCGTCGAAGAGGTCGTGGTGAACGAAGAGGTCGTGAACGGCGGGGCCAAGCCGCTGCTGATCTATGCCGAGCCGCAGCGCAAGAAGAAGGAAGTCGTCGGCTGAGGCATCGCGCGCCGTGCGGGCCGCAGGATCGAATGCCGGTGGGCGGCCCCGTCAAGGGGGCCGCCGAAGCATCTCGTCCTCTGCCCCGTGATGCGCCGCCACATCTCCACCGGCTCGCCGTTCGAGGCCGCCATCGGCTATTCCCGCGCGGTCGTCTGCGACGGCTGGGTGTTCGTTGCCGGCACCACGGGCTATGACTATGCCGCGATGACGATGCCCGAGGCGGTCGAGGACCAGTGCCGCAACGCGCTCGCCACGATCGCGGCCGCTCTGGCCGATGCGGGGGCCTCGCTCGATGACGCGGTGCGCGTCCGCTACATCCTGCCCGATGCCGCGGACTGGCCGCCCTGCTGGCCGCTGGTCGCCGCGGCCTTTGCCCGCGCCCGCCCGGCTGCGACGATGATCGTCGCCGGCCTGCAGGAGCCCGCGATGCGGATCGAGATCGAGGTGACGGCGCGCGTCCGCGCCACCTGACCGGCCCCCCCCCCCCGCGTCCCTTCGCCCCTAGACCTGGCCCGCCCTATCCGGCATAGGGGTGCTGACCAACGAGAGGCCGGCCATGGGCATCCTGAATACGCTTCTGCGCGCCGTCACCTGGTGGAACGGGCAGACGATCAACACGCAGCTTTTCACCGCCCGCAACGGCGTGCGCGTGGGCGAGGACGCGCAGGGAAACGTGTTCTACCGCTCGCGCGACGGCAAGCGCCGCTGGGTGATCTACAACGGCGAGATGGAGGCGAGCCGCATCGCGCCCGAATGGCACGGCTGGCTGCACCACACATGGGACACCCCGCCGAACGAGGCGCCGCTGCCGCGCAAGGCGTGGCAGAAGCCGCATCAGGAGAATCTGACCGGCACCCCGGCGGCCTATGCCCCGCCGGGGTCGATCCGCCGCGCCGCGCCCGTGCCGCGCAAGGATTACGAGGCGTGGACGCCGGAATGAGGGGCTGAAGTCATGGCCGAGAATACGCTTGAAGTAGTCGTTGGCGGCGCGGTTCTGGCCGTCGCCGTCGGGTTTCTCGTCTACGCCGGTCAGGCGACGGGCTTTTCCAGCGCGCCCGACAGTTACACCCTGCGCGCCTCGTTCCGGTCGGTCGAGGGGATCCGGGTCGGCAGCGACGTGCGGCTGGCGGGGGTGAAGGTCGGCACGGTGCAGTCGCTGGCGCTCAATCCCCAGACGTTCTTTGCCGATGCCACGGTCTCGCTGCGCCAGGGGATCGCGCTGCCGGACGACAGCGCCATCGTGATCTCGTCCGAAGGGCTTCTGGGCGGGAATTTCGTCGAGATCCTGCCGGGCGGCTCGCCCTTCAACCTCGAGCCGGGCGGCGAGATCGAGGATACGCAAGGCGCGGTGAGCCTGACTACGCTGCTGATGCGGTTCGTCGGCGGCGGCGGCGGGTCCGACGCGCCCGGCGGCGACGGGGCGCCCGCGACCGAATGATCCGCATGGCCGCGCTGGCGCTGGTGCTGCTGGCCGCCCCGGCCGCGGCGCAAGAGGTGCGGGCGGCGCCGGGCGCGGTGCTGCGCTGGCTCGACAAGGTGGCGGGGACGGCGCAGGACATCGAGATCGGCCGCGGGCAGGTCGTGGTGCGCGGGCGGCTGTCGATCCTGCTCGACGATTGCCGCTATCCGGCCGACAACCCGGCCGGCGAGGGCTGGGCCCATGTCGTCATCCGCGACAGCCTTGCGGATGCGCCGGTGTTTTCGGGCTGGATGGTCGCCTCGTCGCCCGCGCTCTCGGCGCTCGACCATGCGCGCTATGACGTCTGGCTGCTGCGCTGCGCGATCGACTGAGGGTCGGGGGCGTAGCCGGGCGGGTTCCAGTCCGCCTGCCGCGCCAGCGCGGCCTCGAGCCGCCGGTGATACTCCGCCCGCCCGATCTCGACCGCGCCGAGGCTGGCCAGATGCGGCGTCAGGAACTGGGTGTCGAAGAGGATGAACCCGCCCGCCCGCAGCCGGTGGACCAGCCAGGCGAGCGCGATCTTCGATGCATCCCGGCGGCGCGAGAACATGGATTCGCCAAAGAACGCCGCGCCGACCGTCACGCCATAGACGCCGCCCACCAGCGAATCCCCGACCCGGACCTCGAGCGAATGGGCATGCCCCGCCCGGTGCAGGTCGGCATAGAGCGCATGGATCGGCGCGTTGATCCAGGTTTCCGGCCGGTCGGCGCAGGCGGCCACGACGCCCTCGAAATCGGTATCGGTGCTTACCGCATAGTCGCCCCGCCGGATCGCCCGCGCCAGCGAGCGCGCGATGCGGAACCCGTCGAGAGGAAAGACCCCGCGCCGCTGCGGATCGACCCAGTGGATCGCCGGATCGTCCCGCGACTGCGCCATCGGAAAGATGCCGAGCCGATAGCCGCGCAGCAGATGCTCGGCCGTCAGGCGCGGCAGCGGGCGGGCGCGCATGTCAGCCGAACTGGCTGGCCAGCCAGCGTTCCAGCCAGTGGATCGAGTAATCGCCGTTCTGGATGTCGGGTTCGGCCAGCAGCGCGCGGAACAGCGGCATCGTCGTGTCCACCCCGTCCACCACCAATTCCCCCAGCGCCCGGCGCAGGCGGGCCAGCGCCTCGGGCCGGTCGCGGCCGTGGACGATCAGCTTGCCGATCAGGCTGTCGTAATAGGGCGGGATGACATAGCCGGCATAAAGCGCCGAATCCATCCGCACGCCGAGGCCGCCGGGCGCGTGATACATCCGCACCGTGCCGGGGCACGGCGAGAAATTCGGCAGCTTCTCGGCATTGATCCGCACCTCGATGGCATGGCCGTTGATCTCGAGCTCGTCCTGCACCAGCGACATCGGCAGGCCGGCCGCCACCCGGATCTGTTCGCGTACGAGATCCACGCCAAAGATTGCCTCGGTCACCGGATGTTCGACCTGCAGGCGG
Source organism: Gemmobacter sp. (assembly GCA_046292445.1). GTDB lineage: Bacteria > Pseudomonadota > Alphaproteobacteria > Rhodobacterales > Rhodobacteraceae > CALIZF01. Next base: position 22,526 of record JBKBQT010000020.1, on the reverse strand, counting down.
GTGTTCATCTCGATGAAATAGAAATGCCCGTCCTCGTAGAGGAATTCGATCGTCCCCGCGCCGGCATAGCCGATGCGCGCGACCGCATCGGCGCAGGTGGCGCCGATCTCGGCGCGCATCTTCGGGGTGATGCTCGGCCCCGGTGCCTCTTCGAACACCTTCTGGTGGCGGCGCTGCAGGCTGCAGTCGCGCTCGCCCAGATGCACCGCGCGGCCCCGGCCGTCGCCGAACACCTGGACCTCGATATGCCGCGGGCGCTGGAGGTATTTCTCGATATAGACCTCGTCATTGCCGAAGGCGGCCTTGGCCTCGGACCGGGCGGTGCGGAAGGCGATGTCGAGCTCGTCCGCCGAAGCGGCCACCTTCATCCCGCGCCCGCCGCCGCCGGCCGTCGCCTTGACGATGACCGGATAGCCGATGGCCCCCGCGACCGCCTGCGCCGCCGCCACATCGGCCACCCCGCCCTCCGATCCGGGCACGCAAGGCACGCCGAGCGCCTTCATCGTGTCCTTGGCGGTGATCTTGTCGCCCATGATGCGGATATGGTCGGACTTCGGCCCGATGAAGGTGATCCCGTGATCCTCGAGCGCCTGCACGAAGGCCGCGTTTTCCGACAGGAAGCCATAGCCCGGATGCACCGCCTGCGCCCCCGTGATCTCGCAGGCCGATATGATGCGGGCCATCGAGAGATAGCTTTCGGATGCCGGCGCCGGGCCGATGCAGACGGATTCGTCCGCCATCCGCACATGCATCGCATCGGCATCGGCCGTCGAATGGACCGCGACCGACCGCACCCCCATCTCGCGGCAGGCGCGGATGACGCGCAGCGCGATCTCGCCCCGGTTCGCGATCAGGATCTTGTCGAACACCGGGTCACTCCACGATCATCAGCGGGGCGCCGTATTCGACGGGCGTGCCGTCCTCGATCAGGATGCGGCGGACGATCCCGGCCCGGGGGCTGGGGATCTGGTTCATCGTCTTCATCGCCTCGATGATGAGCAGCGTCTGCCCCTCGGTCACCGTGGCGCCGATGGCGACGAAGGGCGCCGCGCCCGGTTCGGGCGAGAGATAGGCGGTGCCGACCATGGGCGAAGTGACCGCGCCGGGGTGCAGCGCCGGATCGTCGGGCAGCGCGGCGGGGGCGGCGGCGGGCGGTGCGGCTTGCGGGGCCGGGCCCTGCGGCGCGGTCACATGGACCACCGGCGCGGCCTGCACCATGGCGGCGGTGCGCGCCACGCGCACCTCGAGGCTGTCATCCTCGCCATACTCCCGCTTGACCACGAGTTCGGTCAGCTCCTTGCGCGACAGGATATCCGCCAGCGCCTCGATGAAGGCGACATCGGCGGCGTGCCGTGCGTCGCCGGGCTGCGATGCACCTGGCTGGGGGTCGGGGGAATGCTTGCTCATGCCGTCCTCGGTCGGTTGCCGGACCTTGACGCGCGCGCCCGGGCGCCGCGCAGGTCGGCCGCTTATACGGCAGGCATCGGGGGGTGAAAAGGCCCGCCCTGCGCGGTCACGCCAGCGGCATCGGCGCGTCCTGCGCAAGGCGTGCCGGGCGCGCGGTGATCGCCCAGGCGGCGGCGAGGACGGCGAGGCTGCGCAGGACATGCACCCCGAGCGCGACCGCAGCCGCCCCCGTCGCCCCCGCCGCTGCGATGGCGAGCACATAGCCCGCCACCGCCAGCGGCGCCACCACCGCGTCGAGCGTCAGCAGGAAACCCTTGCGCGCCACCATCACCACCGGCAGCGCCATGGCCGACGTCGTCATCGCCAGCAGCATGCCGGGGATCAGCAGCGCAAAGACCGGGACCGCCGCGGCATAATCCGGCGGCAGGCGCGCTGTCAGCGGCGAGGCGAGCAGCGCGGCGATGCCGCCCCCGGCGAACAGCGCGGCGAGCGTCAGCGTGATCTGCGCCCGGGCAAAGAACGGGCGCAGCGTGCCCGCCGCCGCCCGCCGCACCACCGTCGGCGTCAGCACCACGCCCAGATACATCCCCAGCATCGCCGGGACTGAGGCCGCAACCGCCGCCGCACCGTAACGGCCGAGCGTCTCGGCGGGGCCGAGATGGCCCAGCATCAGGATATCGAGCTGCCCCAGCGTCGCCCCGAGCGCCAGCGTCGGCGCATACCACAGCACCAGCCGCGCGACCGGCCCGGCCGGCGCCAGCCGCCGCGGCGCGGGCCGGACCGCGGCCCGGATCAGCGGCAGCGCGGCCAGCGCGGCCAGCGCCGGGCCGATCGCGAGGCAGGCCAGGATCGCCCCGGGCGTCGCCGCCCCCGCCGCAACCAGCGCGAAGGCCGGGCCGAGCTTGAGCGCCACATGCGCAAGCTCGACCGCACCATAGGCGCGGAACCGCTGGCGCAGTTGCAGATGCAAAAGGGCCGAGCGCAGCGCCATCAGGCTGCCCGCGCCCGCCGCGACCAGCGGCATCAGCCCGCCCGTCGCCGCGCCCGCGACCGGCGCCGCTGCCGCCGCGAGCATCGCCGTCACCGCCAGCTTGAGCCAGAAGGCCGTCCGCTCGACCGCCGCCGCGCCAGCATCGTCGCCGCCAACGCGGGTCTGCACCAGCCGGATCACCGCAAGGTCGAAGGGCGTGCCGATCACCGCATCGGCCAGCAGGATGAGCGTGACGGCATAGGCATAGCGGCCGTAGTCCGCCGCCTCCAGATGCCCGACCAGCACCAGCCCCAGCGCCAGCGTCAGCGCGCCGCCCGCGACCTTCGGCCCGACCGCCAGCGCGGCATCGACGATCAGGCGCGGCAGGGGCATCGGGGGCGGGCCTGTGCAGGGATGCCAGCTTTCTGTGGCATTGCCCGCGCAACCTCAATAGCCTGCGCCGCGACGGGTCGGGCTCGTGGCGCTGGACGGACATGATCGGCATGCAGCATGTGGTCGTCACGGGCGCGGCCGGGTTCATCGGCGGTGCGCTGGCGCGCGATGCGCTTCTCCGCGGGGCGCGGGTGACGGTGATCGGCCACGGGCTGGGCACGGCGCCGGGTTGGGACGCGGGCGGCGCTGTCCGGCGCATCGACGGCACGGTCTGCGCCGCGACGCTCGACCGGCTTCCGGCGCCGCCCGATGTCGTGTTCCACTGCGCCGGCGGGGCGAATGTGCAGGCCTCCATCGCCGCGCCCGAGGCAGACCACGCCCGCACCGTCGGATCGACCGCGGCGCTGGCCGGCTGGCTGGCCGATCACGCCCCGGCGGCGCGGGTCGTCTATCCGTCGAGCGGCGCGGTCTATGGCGCCGCGGCAGGGCGCCCCGAGGGGCGCGGCAGCGCCTGTGTGCCGCTGTCGCCCTATGGCCTGCACAAGGCGGCGGCCGAGGATATCTTGACTGCCACCGCGGCGACGACCGGCCTGCGCATCGCCATCGTCCGGCTGTTCTCGGTCTACGGGCCGGGCCTGCGCAAGCAACTGCTCTGGGATGCCTGCCGCAAGATGCGGGCGGGCAATGCCGCGTTCTTCGGCACCGGCGTCGAGCGGCGCGACTTCGTCGAGATCGGCGATGCCGTGCGGCTGATGTGGCTGGCGGCCGATGCGGCGGCGGCGCCGCCGCTGGTGATCGACGGCGGATCGGGCATCGGGGTGTCGGTGCAAGAGGTGCTGCACCTTCTGGCCGCAGGGTTCGACCCGCGCCCGGCGGTGCGATTCCTCGGCGCGGCGCGGGCGGGCGATCCGACCGACATGATCGCGCAGGCGGCCGGGGCGGCCGCGCTTGGCTGGGCGCCGCAGGTGCCGCTGGCCGAAGGGCTCGCGCGATACGCGAAATGGTTCGCATCGGAACAGCCCTGAGCTCTCAGGCGCACATCCGCGCAGAGAATGGGCAGGACAGACTGTTTCCGCACAGGTCACCAAGAATCCTGTCGATTCTTCGTGATCGCTGCGCTAATGCCGTAGCGTCAAGCGAGTCTCGTCGCAGTCGGTCATTGTCACCGTATCCCCTGCGCTGGATGGAAGGTTGTTTCGCATGTTTCCGGCGTCCCATGCCGACCAGACCTTGGTATCCGGTCCCGCGGCCGTCGAACAGCCCGCCGCCCGACCCGCGGCGCACCCTGCCTATTGCCCGCCGCTGTGGTATTCGATCGCCGAACGGCTTGTCAGTCTCGGTGTGTTGATCGTCACGGCGCCGCTGATCGTGACCCTGATGGTGATGATCCGCATCGAAAGCCCGGGCAGCCCGCTGTTCGTGCAGGACCGGATCGCCCTCGGCGCGCGGCGGCCCTTCCGCTTTGCCAAGCTGCGCACCATGTACAGCGATGCCCGCACGCGGTTTCCCGAGCTTTACGACTTCGCCTTCGTCGGCAAGCGGCATCAGGACATCAAGCTGTCGCTGCTCGAAGACCCGCGGGTGACCCCGCTCGGACGGTTCCTGCGCCGCACCAGTCTCGACGAACTGCCCAACCTGTGGCACGTCGTGACGGGCGAGATGCGGCTGGTCGGCCCGCGGCCGGAGTTGTGGGACATGCTGCCGCATTACGATGCGCAGACGTTGCGCAAGTTCGCTGTCAAGCCGGGTATTACCGGCTATGCCCAGGTGCATGGCCGTGGTGACCTCAGTTTTGCCGAAACCGTGGCGTTCGACCTTCGCTATGTCGAAGAAGCGTCACTCGGAACCGATATACGGTGCCTGCGCGAAACCATCGGCGCGGTGCTGAACGCGCGCGGAGCGCATTGAGGGCAAGATGGGCACGAACCGGGCCGAACGGCTGCTGGCGCGCATCCCGCAATATACCCGCATGGGCCGCCACGCCCGCGCGGTGATCGCGCATGGCACGCCGCGCAAATGGGCCAACCTCATCCGCGTCGAGGCCGAGATGCGGCTGCGCCGGATCGAGGTCACGGGCCGGCCCTACATCCTGTTCCTCGATCCGTGCAATGTCTGCAACCTGCGCTGCCCGCTCTGCGCCACGGGGATGAACCAGCTCGGCCGGCCGCAGGGGATGATGAGCCTCGACTGCTTCAAGCGCTGGCTGGAACCCCATGTGCCCTATCTCTTCGAGGTGAACTGCCACAACTGGGGCGAATCGCTCATCAACGAGGAGATCTTCGACATGATCGCCCATGCGCAGGCGCGCAACGTGGGCACCAACATGTCCTCGAACCTCGTGATCGCGCATGACCATCACCTCGACGGCCTGATCGACGCGGGGCTGGAGCATCTGACGGTCAGCGTCGATGGCGCGGACGAGGAGAGCTATCAGAAGTACCGCGTGCGCGGCAAGTTCGACCGCGTCATCGAGAACATGGCGAAACTCGTTGAAAAGCGGGCGAAAAAGGGCAAGGGCCCCTATATCGAGTGGCAGTATATCGTGATGCGCCACAACGAGGACAAGGTCGAGGAGGCGGAGCGGATCGCGGCCCGGATCGGGATCGACCGCATCCGCTTCATCCCCGTCGGCCTGCCGTTCGAGGTCAAGAACCGCCGCGCGCTGGCCGACGAATGGTTCCCGCAGCGGTTCACGGGGCGCGACCGGGGCAAGGACGTGCCGCAGACCTTCGGCCAGGCCGACCGGCCGGCGCCCTGCTATTACCTCTACCGCTCGATGGTCATCAACACCGACGGCGGCGTGTCGCCCTGCTGCATCGTCTATGACGAGAAACGCGATTTCGACCACATGGACCGGCACGAGACGATCGACATCGGCCGGATCTTCAACAACGACATGTTCCGGTCAGGCCGGGCGATGTATACCGACAAGGAATGGGACGGCCGCGCCCGCACCGTGTGCGATCATTGCGACATCTTCGCGCGGCACCCGACCAAGCTGCCCGCCGCCATGGCGCGGGTCCGTCAGGCGCAGGCCCGGGCCGCGCGCGACCCAGACAGGAGGCCTGCCCATGCCCATGGCAAGCCCGACTGAGGCGCCCGCCATCAGTGTGGTGATCGTGAACTACAACGGCGGTGCCCTGTTGCGGCGCTGCCTTGCCGCGCTTGCCGCGAACCTGCCGTCCCGGCCGTGGGAGGTCCTGGTCTATGACAATGCCTCGGCCGACGACAGCCGCGCGGTGATGGCCGCGGAATTTCCTTGGGTCCGGGTCATCGAGGGGCGCGAGAACCTCGGGCTGTGCCGCGCGTTCAACCGCGGCGCGGCGGCGGCGCGGGGGGCCTATGTGCTCTCGCTCGACAGCGATACCGAGGTGCTGGCGGGCGCGATCGACGACATGGCGGCCTGGCTCGACGCCGATCCCGGCACGGGGGCCTGCGGCTCGACGCTGGTCTACCCCGACGGCACGCCGCAGCGCACCGCGCGGGCCTTTCCCACGCCGATGGCGGCGCTCTTCGGGCGGCGCTCGCGGCTGACGGCGCTGTTCCCGAACAACCCGTTCTCGCGCCGCTACATGATGGCCGATCTGGAAGGGTCGTCCGCGCCCTATCCGGTCGATACGCTCTCCACCGCCTGCATGATGGTGCGCCGCAGCGTGATCGAAACGGTCGGCGGGTATGACGAGGCCTATTTCGTCTACTGGTCCGATGCCGACTGGTGCCACCGGATCAAGAATGCCGGCTGGGCCATCGTCACCCTGCCGACCAGCACCGTGATCCACAACGAGAACATCAAGGCCGGCCACCGCAAGGTGCGCCGCACCCGGATGGTGATGGATTTCCACCGGGGCGCCTATCGCTATTACAGCACCCATCACGCCGGGCCGCTCAACCCGATGCGCTATGTCGCCTGGGCCGGGCTGCATGCGCGGGCGGGGGTCATGCTCGCGGCCGACGAATGGCGCCGCCTGCGCGGCGCGGCGGCGGGGCAGGGCGGGGGGCGGCGCAATGCCTGAGGCACATATCGGGCCCGAGCCGCAGATCGGGCCAGCGCCGCTGATGGGCGCGATCCTCGCCGCCGGGCGCGGCACCCGGATGGCGCCGTTCGGCGACCACTATCCCAAGCCGCTGCTGCCGGTGGGCAACAAGCCGCTGATCGAATACCAGATCGAGGCGATGCGCGCCCTCGGCATCACCGAGATCGCGGTGCTGATCGGGCACAAGGGTTACCTCATCACCAAGGTCCTGGGTGACGGCGCGCGGTTCGGCGTCCGGCTGCATTACGTCGAGCAGACGCAGATGTTCGGCATCGCCCATGCGCTCGGCCGGCTCGAAGGGGTGCTGACGCGGCCGTTCCTGCTGATGCTGGGCGACATCTATTTCACCGGCGCCGATCTCGGCGCGATGGCGGCGGAATTCGCCGCGACCGGCTGCGCCGCGGTGCTCGCGGCCAAGCTCGAGCCCGACCCGGCGGCGATCCGCAAGAATTTCGCCATCCTGATGGACGACACGGGGCGTGTCACGCGGGTGATCGAAAAGCCGCGCCACACCGCCAACCGGCTTAAGGGCGTGGGGCTCTACCTGTTCGACCCCGTCATCTTCGATGCGATCCGCCGCACGCCGCGCACCGCGATGCGCGACGAATACGAACTGACCGACGCCATCCAGGTGATGATCGACGACGGCAACCACACCCGCGTGGCCACCTGCGTCGCCGACGACATCAACCTTACCTCCCCCGCCGACCTTCTGCATTGCAACCTGATGGTCGCGCGGATGCAGGGCGCCGCCAGCCTCTGCGCGCCCAGTGCCGCGCTGCACCCCGGCGTCACGCTCGACCGGGCTGTGATCGGGCCGGGGGTGCGGGTGCGGCAGGCGATCACGATCCGCCGGTCGGTGCTGCTCGAGGATGCGGTGCTCGATACCGACCAGGACATCGACGGCATGGTGATCTCGCGCGAGCAGAGCGTCGATGTCCGCTCGGCTTTCCCGCACTGGCCCGAGGGCATCGACCGCTGATGAAGGTGCTCGCCCTGCTGCCGTCGCAGCCCTTTCCGCCCGTGAACGGCCAGACCCAGCGCCTTGCCCATGTGGTGCAGGCGCTGGCGGCGCGGCACGATGTCTGGCTGGGCTGCTTTACCACGGCGCTGCAGGGCCCGATGGCGCCCGCGGCCCGCGCGCCGTTCCGCGCCGTCTGCGAGGTGCCCGAGGGGGCGGTGGACGGCGCGCTGATCGCCCGCCTGCATCGCCGCGTCCTCGCGCGCGAGCCCTATGACGTGGCCCGGTTCCGCAGCCCCGCCATGGCCGCCTTCGTCGCCGCGGTGCTGCGCGACGTGCGCCCCGACATCATCCTGATCGGCGATCCGGCGCTGACCCAGTATGTCCCGCCAGGCGGCCCGCCGGCGGTGCTCGACTATGTCTGCGAGGTGCTGCTGCAGATCGAGCGGATGCGCGACAGGGCGGGCCTGCCCGACCGCTGGCTGTGGGAGGGGCGGCGCCGCGTCAACCTGCGCCATCTGCAATCCATCGCCGGCGCCTATGGCGCCGTGTTCCTCAACAGCCGCGAGGATGTCGCCTCCATCGCCCGCTACTGGCCGGCCGAGCGGCTGGATTTCGTGCCCAACGGTCTCGACATGGACGGCTATCCCCTCGGCCTCGCCGCGCCGGTGCCGGGGCGCATGATCTATGCCGGATCGGTGCTCTACCCGCCCAACCGCGATGCGGTGGCCTGGTTCGCGGCCGATATCCTGCCCCGCATCCGCGCCGCCGTCCCGGGCGCGGAACTCGTCGTCACCGGCGGGCATGACGACACCGCACCGCAGGCCGAGGGGCTGCGCTATACCGGCCGCGTGCCCGATGTCCGGGTCGAGATCGCGGCGGCCGCGGTCTCGGTCGTGCCGCTGCGCCTCGGCGCCGGCGGCGCGCGCTTCAAGGTGATCGAGAGCATGGCGCTCGGCACGCCCGTGGTCGGCACCGCGGTGGCGGTCGAGGGGCTCGATCTCGTCGATGGCGCCGATTTCCTCGCGGCCGAGGGGGAAGCGGCGATCGCCGATGCCTGCGTCGCGCTTTTGACCGATCCGGGCCGGCGGGCGGCGATCAGCGCCGGCGGGCGGGCGCGGATCGCGGCCGATTACGACTGGCAGGCCCTGTTCGCGCGGATCGAGGCGCGTATGCTGGCGCTGGCGCAGGCCCGCAGGGCAGCCTGAGGCGGGGGGACGGCGATGCGGATCACGGCACGGGCACTGGGGATGGCGCTGGCCCTCGCGGCGCTGCCGGCACAGGCGCAGGACTATCGGCTGGCGGCGGGCGATGTGCTGCGCGTGACGGTGGTGGCGCGGCCCGACCTGTCGGTGGACACGACGCGGTTGCAGCCGGGCGGCGCGGTGATGCTGCCCCGCCTCGGCTCGCTCGCGCTTGAGGGAATGACGGCGGACGAGGCGCGGGCGGCGATCGAGGACCGGCTGCGCGCGGTCGAGGGGCTCTCGCGGCCCGATGTGGTGGTCGAGATCGCCGAATACCGGCCCGTCTTCGTCGCCGGGGACGTCAACAAGCCGGGGGGGTATGAATTCATCCCCGGCATGACCGTGCTGCAGGCGATCAGCCTTGCGGGCAGCTTCGTGCGCCCCGAGGCGGCCGATGCCAGCGTCCGGCTCGAGGCCGGGCGGCTGCGCGCCGCGCTCGACACGCTCGCCGACCAGCTCGCGGGGGCGCATGTCACCCTCGCGCGCCTCATCGCCGAACGCGACGGCACCGCCTTTGCCGCGCCGCCCGCCGCCGCCCCCCTCGTGCCGCCCGCCCGCCTCGCCGCGCTGATGGCCAGCGAAACCGCGATCCGGGCCGAGCGCGACGTGACGCTGGCCGGGCAGATCGAGAATCTCGTCAGGCTCCAGGCCGAGCTCGGGAACGAGATCACCGCCCTGCGCGCCCAGCTCGATGCCAAGGAACGCCAGACCGCGCTGGTCGAGGAAGAGGCGGCCAAGGTGCGCGAACTGGCCTCGCGCGATCTCGTCTCGCTCCAGCGCGCATTGCAGGTCCAGAGCGCGGCGATCCAGCTCGATGCCGACAAGCTCGAGATCCTCGCCTTCATCTCGCGGGCGCAGACCGGGCGGGGCCGGATCGAGCAGGACATCCTCAACCTGCGCGCCGCCCGTGCGCTGGAAATCCTGAGCGGGATCAAGGCGCAGGAGGATGCGATCGCGGCGGGCGAGCTGACGCTCGCGGCCACGCGCGCGCAGCTTGCCGTGGCCGACCGGCTTGCCGTCGGCCTCGGCGCGGCCGAGTTCCGCGCGATCGAGGCGCTCGGGACCGACGATCTGACGCTGATCCGCCGCACGCCCGAGGGCGACCGGATCCTGCCCGTGACGCTGCTCGACCGGATGGAGCCGGACGACATCCTCTTCGTGCCCTATCAGGGGGTGGTGCGGACTGGCGGGGCGGGGAACTGATGGCCTCGCCCGTCGCCTGCCCGGCCTGCCGCAGCCCTGCGCTGGCGCCGGGGCCGGGCGGGGTGGTCTGCGGCGCCTGCGGTGCGGTCTATCCGCTCGAGGACGGCTTTCCGGTCCTGCTCGGCCCGGGCGATGCGCGCTTTGCCGACGAAACCGACTGCTGCACCCTCGAGAACGAGGAGGAGACGAACCGGTATACCACCGCCCACTATTATCTGCCGCTGATCGCCCGGACGTTTGCGGGCCGCAAGGATCTTGCGCTGCTCAGCGCCGGTTGCGGGATCGGGGCGGATGTGGATGCGTTCCGCGCCGCGGGGATCGACGCCTACGGCGTCGATTGCGGCGCGCGTTGCAGCCAGTGGGGGCGGCGGGTGCACCGCGCGGCGTTGCAGATCGGTTCGGTCCTCAACCTGCCCTATGGCGACGCCAGCTTCGATGTGATCGTGACGGGCTGTCTTTTCCCCCATATCGGGGTCGAGGGGGACAGCACCGTCGTCACCGCCGACCATCGGCAGAAACGGGCGCGCGTCGCGGACGAACTGATGCGCGTGCTGCGCCCCGGCGGGCTGATCGTGACCGGCAACCCCAACCGCCGCTGCCCGGTCGATCTGTTCCACAAGGGCCAGATGCAGGGCGGCCTGATGCGCTGGCATGCCCCGGACGAGCCGTTCCTTCTGTCCCTTGCCGATTACCGGGCGTTCTTTGCCGGTGCCGCCCGCGTCGAGACGCTGCCGCCCGCGCGCTACTGGGGCTTTCATTCCAAGCGCCGCGATCCGAAGATGTGGGTGCTGGTCGGCGCGCTGCGCGCCTGGTTCGCGGTCCTGTCGCTGCCGGGGCTCGGGGGGCTGCGCGCCTCGGGGCTCAACCCATGGCTGATGGTGGGGGTGCGCAAGGCTTGACACAGCGCCCCGGCACTGCACCCGGCCACCCCCGCGCGGCCGACAACCCGCGCGGCGCGCGGTGACGGGCGGCATCGGCATCCTGCCGGTCATGGCCGGCAGGTCCGGCGGCGGGCCGGAAACCTACGAGCGGGCGCTGGTCCACGGGCTGGCCCGGCTCGATCCCGGCCAGCGCTACGAGGTGCTGTGCCTGAATGCGGCGGCGGCGCGGGTGCTCTCGCCGGGGGGGAACGTGCGCACGACGGTGCTGCCGGGGCATTTCCGCCCCGTGGCGATGACCGCGGGCCTCGCCTGGGGCCTCTGGCGGCGCAAGGTCGATTTCCTGCATGCCGCCTACATCGCGCCGCCCGTCTCGCCGGTGCCCTATGTGTTCACCTTGCATTGTTCGAGCCCCTTCATGCGGCCCGACTTCTTCCCCCCCGCGATCCGGCGGCGGCTGCTGTTCCTGCTGGCCCGCGGCATGCGCGATGCGCGCCACGTGATCGCGGTATCGCAGAACGTCAAGGATTATGCGGTGGCACATTACCGGGCGGACCCCGGCCGGATCACCGTGGTGCACAACGGGGTCGGCGCGCATTTCCGCCCCGTGCCGCCCGCGGCGGCGGCGCCCGTGCTGGCGCGGCACGGCCTGCCGGCGCGTTTCGTGTTCTGCGCCGCCCGGTTCGAGAAGCGCAAGAACCTCGACGGCGCGCTGCGGGCCTTTGCCCATCTGCACCGCGCCGATCCCGGCCTGCGCCTTGTCATCGCCGGGGACATGAGCTGGGAAAAGGCGCGGCTGGACGGGGTTATCGACGCGCTCGGGCTGCGCGGGGCGGTGGTCTTGACGGGCTATATCCCGAACGAGGATCTGCCCGCGGTCTATTCGGCCTGCCTGTTCTTCGCCTATCCCTCGCTCTGGGAGGGGTTCGGCATCCCGGTGCTCGAGGCGATGGCCTGCGGGGCGCCGGTGCTGTCATCGGCGGTGACCTCGATCCCCGAGGTGGCGGGGGATGCGGCGCTGCTGGTCGATCCGGCCTCGGATGATGCGCTGCGGGCCGGGTTCCTCGCGCTCGGGACCGATGCGGGCCTGCGCGCGCGGCTGGCGGCGGCAGGGCCGGTGCGGGCGGCGCTGTTCGGCTGGGATCGCTGCGCGGCCCAGACGCTGGCGGTCTATCGCCGGTTTGCCTGAACGGCGGCGTAGAAGGCCGTCATGTCGTCCAGCATCCGCGGCAGGGTGAAAGCGGCCGCGATCCGCGCGCGGGCGGCCGCGCCCATCCGGGCGCGCAGGCCCGAATCGGCGACGAGCGGGGCGAGCGCGTCGGCCAGCGCCGCGGCGTTGCCGGTGGGGATCAGCACCCCCGTCTCGCCCTCTGCCAGCGTCTCGCGCGTGCCGCCGATGTCGGCGGCGACGATCGGCAGGCCCATCGCCTGCGCCTCGACCGAGGCGGTCGGAAAGCCTTCGGGCAGGATCGAGGGCATGGCGGCAACATCCATCGCCTCGAGCGCGGCCGGGCCGTCGGCGAAGAACCCCGGCAGGTGAACGCGGCCCGCGATCCCCATCCGCCCCGCCATGCCGCGCAGCCGGTCGAGGTCGGGCCCCTTGCCGACGATGAGCACATGCAGCGCCGGATGCGCCGGGATCAGCCGCGCAGCCGCGGCCAGCAAGAGGTCGAGCCCCTTTTCCGCGCTCACCCGCCCCAGCGCGCCGACCACCACGGCATCGAGCGGGATGCCAAGGTCCGCGCGCACCGCATCGCGCGTGCCGCGCGGGCGCCAGGCGCCGAGGTCGAGCCCGGTATGGATCACCGCGATCCGGCCCGCGGGCGTGCCGCCGGCGCGGATCTTGGCCGCCATGTCGTGGCTGACGGTATAGACCCGGTCGGCGCGGGGCAGGGCGAGGCGCCGCTCGGCGGCGTAGAGCAGGCGCAGCTTGACCGTCAGGTCCCACCAGCCGAAGGCGGTGGCGGCGAAGGGCAGCGGGAAGCGGCGGCGGTTCAGCGCGACGATCGTGTTGGACACGTTGTCATGGGTGTGGATCAGGTCGCTGCGATGGCGCGCCGCGACGGCGGCAAGCGCGGCGGCGGCCGGGCGCAGGCTGCTCCAGCCGTCCCAGCGCACGGGTTCGGTGAGCGTTGCGCCCGCTCCGGCCGCGGCGCGGGCAAAGGCGGCGTCGGCCTCGATCCCGCTGTCCCACGGGACAAGGGCGATCTCGAACCCGCGCGCGGGCAGGTGGCGGATGAGCGACAGCAGGATCGACTGCGCCCCGCCCATCGCCCAGGTGCGGCTGACGTAGAGCAGGCGCGTCGGGCGCGCGGCAGTCGTGCCCATCGGCTCTCCTCCGTGCCTTGCGCTCAGCCGGCCTGCATCTGCCGTGCCATCCAGCCGTAGAGCGCGCCGATCCCGTCGGCCAGCGGCACCCGCGGCGCCCAGCCGAGCAGGTCGCGCGCCCGGGCGTAATCGGCGCAGCGGCCGAGATCGCCCATGGGCCGCGTCGTGTCATAGCGGATGTCGATGTTCTTGCCCGATACGTTCACCACTGTCTCGGCCACCTCGCGGATGGTGGTGCAACGGTCCGGCCCGATCTGGATCGGGCCCTGGCCCAGACCGCGCGTCATCGCCGCCATCAGCCCCTCGACCACGTCATCGACATGCACGAAGGCGCGGCCCTGCGCGCCGTTGCCCCAGACGGTGAAATCGCCCTCGGCCGGATATTCGATCGCCCGGCGCACCAGGGCGGGGATCACCTGCGACCGCTCGCGGCTGAAGTCGCAGGGCGCGCCATAGACATTGTGCAGGATCGGCAGGGCGACGGGGATGCCCGTCTCGGCCGCCATCAGCCCCGCCTCGATCTGGCCCATCAGCTTGGACCAGCCATAGGCGCTTTCGGGATCGGCGGGGAAGAGATCGCCCTCGCGCAGCGGGGGCGCGTCCGGGCCGGTCTGCTTGCCTTGCGGAAAGGAACAGGCGGTCCCGACGTAGATATAACCCTTAAGATGCCGGGCCTGCGCCACGCTGGCCACGACATGGGTGTTGATGAGCAGGTTCTGCCGCAGGATGAAACCCTGGTTGGCAAAGACATAGCCGATCCCGGCGACCACATCGGCGAGGTGGAACACGTAATCCACCCCCGGCAGGAGCGGGTCGAGCACGCCGGGCCGGGCGAGGTCGGCCTCGTGAAAGGCGCGCTCGAGGTCGAGCCCGGCCGCGGCCAGCCATTCACGCCGCCCGCGCCAGAGGTTGTCCACCACGGTCACGCGCATCCCCTCGGCCAGCAGCCGCCGCACGAGGGCCGCGCCGATCATCCCCGCGCCCCCCGTCACGAGGACATGCGTCATGCCAGCACCCGGCCCGCCACCGCGTCGAGCCGCGCGGCCAGCGCCGGATCGCGCCGGTCGGGTGCGGTCATCACCGCGGTGTCGAGCGCGCGGTTGCACCCGTGCGGGCAGTCGAAATCACCGCCGAGGCGGGGGACGACGGCTGCGATCAGGCGGCGGGCCTTGTCGGAATTGGCATGCATCGTGGCGAGGATCGCGGGGATGTCCACCACGTCATGCGCCGGGTGCCAGCTGTCGTAATCGGTCACCATGGCGACGGTGGCATAACACATCTCGGCCTCGCGGGCGAGTTTCGCCTCGGGCATGTTGGTCATGCCGATCACGCTGCAGCCCCAGCCGCGATAGAGCACGCTTTCGGCGCGGGTGGAAAACTGCGGCCCCTCCATCGCGAGGTAGGTGCCCCCGGCATGGGCGGTGATGCCGAGCGCCGCCGCCGCCTCGGCAAGGTGCCCGCGCAGGCGCGGGCAGGTCGGCTCGCCGAAGGCGACATGGGCGACGAGGCCGGCGCCGAAGAACGACTTCTCGCGGTTCACGGTGCGGTCGATGAACTGGTCCACCAGCACGAAATCGCCCGGCGCGAGATCCTCGCGGAACGATCCGACGGCCGAGACCGAGATCACGTCGGTCACCCCGCAGCGCTTGAGCGCGTCGATATTGGCGCGGTAGTCGATGGTGGTCGGGCTCTGGACATGGCCGCGGCCGTGACGGGGCAGGAACACGGCCGGCACGCCGCCGATCGCGCCGACCAGCAGGGCGTCGGACGGGGTGCCCCAGGGCGAGGCGACGGGCCGCCATTCCGCCCCCTCCATCCCGTCGATCTGGTAGAGGCCCGAGCCCCCGATGATCCCGATCACACGCGCGGCCATGTCGCCCCTCAATAGATCGCCTCGAAATCCGGCCTGTCTTCGACCCTGAGGCCGCTCCGCGTCAAGAGATCGCTTAGCTGCGCCTCGTCCATCAGCTGCTGGTTCGAGGTATAGGCCCCCCGCAGCGCCGGTGTCGTGGGCACACCGCCCAGTTCGGGCAGGGCCGGGCGGATGACGTAATGATCCTGCCGCTCGACAGTGCGATAGGCCTCGTCCTCGGCCACGAGCGTCTCGTGCACCTTCTCGCCGGGGCGGATGCCGATGGTTTCCACCGGGATGGGGCGGTCCCCGATCAGCAGGCGGACCAGCATGTCGATCCGTGCGGCCGGCGCCTTGGGGATGAAGATCTCGCCCCGCTCGCCGGCCACCAGCGCCGAGACGATGGTGCGCACGGCATCGTCGAGGGTCAGGAAATAGCGCGTCATCTCGGGGTCGGTCAGCGTCACCGGCCCGCCCTGCGCGATCTGCGCATGGAACAGCGGGATCACCGACCCGCGCGAGGCGAGCACGTTGCCATAGCGCGCGCAGGTGAAACGCGTCTGCGGCGCGTCGAGATTGCCGGCGACGAACACCCGTTCCTGCAGCGCCTTGGTCATGCCCATGACGTTGACCGGATGGCAGGCCTTGTCGGTGGACACGCCCATCACCACCTCGACCGGAAGGGCATGCTCGGCGATGGCGCGCACGATGTTGCGCGGGCCGAGGATGTTGGTCTCGATCGCCTCGCCGGGAAAATACTCGCAGGACGGCACCTGCTTGAGCGCGGCGGCGTTGAACACGATGTCCACATCGCGCAGCGCCGCCACCACGCTGTGGTAATTGCGCACATCGCCGACCCGGAAATGCAGGATCGAGGCATAGTCGCGATAGATGATGTCCTCGGACGCCGCGTTCATCCGGTTGAACGCAAGGCGCATGGCGAAATGCTTGCCCTCGTCGCGGCTGAGCACGGTCAGCCGCGCCGGCCGGCCGTATTGCCCCGACAGCATCGCGCGCACCAGCACCCTGCCGAGGCTGCCGGTCCCCCCGGTGACAAGCACACGCTTGCCCTCGACTGCTTTCGTCAGGTCAATCGGCATGGGAACGCGCCCTCTGCATGGCCAGTTCGTCGAGCATCGCGGGCCAATCGGGCAAACTGATGGCGGTCTCGGTGGCAAACCGGCGCCCGTCGAGGCTGCGGTCGATGGCGAGTTCGGCATCGGGCACGAGTGCGACCGGCCGGCCGAGACGGTCGTTGAGGCCCGAGAGCAGGTCGAATTTGGAGATGCGCGGCGCCGCGACATGCCACAGGCCCGAAAGCGCCGGATGATCGGTCAGCACCTCGGCCAGGATGCGGGCGAAGGCGGGGGTGGAAAACCCCGAGAAGAACGCCCTGGTGAATCCCCGCGCCGTGCCGCCGCGCTGCGCCCAGAACCATTCCAGCAGGCTTTCAGCGCCGCCGATCTGCCATCCCACGAGCGATGTGCGCAGCGTCAGATGCGGCGCGCCGACCTCGCCGAGCAGTTTCGACATGCCATAGGCGTCGGTCGGATCGGTCGGATCGGTTTCGGCATACAGGCCGCGGCGGCCGGAAAAGACGCAATCGGTCGAGATGTGGATGAACCGCACGCCGCGGCCGGATGCCTCGGCCGCGACCGCATGTGGCAGAAGGGCGTTGAGGCGGACCAGCGCGGCGCGATCTTCGTCCCCCGCCTTCTGCTTGATCATGCCGGCGCAGTTGACCACCGCATCGGGCCGGCTTGCGTCGAAGGCGCGGGCAAGGGCGCCGGGCTCGGCGAGGTCGATCCCGCCGATAACCTCGGCCCCCGCAAGGGCCTGCGCATGCGCGCCCGCGGCCGCAGCGGGGCGGATCGTTCCGGCCACGGCATGGCCGCCGGCAAGCAGAGCGCCGACAAGCGCGTGGCCGAGCATGCCCGTCGCACCAAGGACCAGAACCCGCATCGTTCCTTCCCGCAGCCTGCAGCGGTCGCCTGTCGTGCCGTGCGCCGGAAACAGGCCGCTGAACCCGAAACGTGCGGAAATGTAGATCACCCGACTTCCGCAACGGCAACCCGCAATCGCACGCGGCGCGCGCCGCCGGCGGCATTGCTTGATTTCGCGCCCGCAGAGGACTAGGAACCATGCATCCGGCAGGGCCTGGCTGCATTGTTGCCGCCGCTGCCGGCGCGCGACCGATGCGGTCGCATTCCGGTCGAGAGGAGCGTGGTGTGTCGTCCAGCCTGCGCGAGACCAGCGGCGCCGCGGCGCCCGCCGAACCGGCCGAACTGATCGCCGATCTGGCAGCGGCGATCCTGCGGCGCTGGGCGCTGGTGCTGTTCGTCACGCTTGCACTGGTGGGGGTCGTCTATGCGGTGATGCAGACGCGCCCGGATACCTACCGGATCGAGGCGCGATTGCTGGTCAAGGTCGGCCCCGAGAACCTCGAGATGCCCACCACGGTCTCGCGCGGGGCGCTGGTGTCGAACGGGGTGCGCAAGGAGGATATCAACTCCGACGTGATCCTGCTCGAATCGCGGCACCTGATCGAGCATGCGGTCGATACGATCGGCCTCGACGCCTTCCGCATTCCCCGGCCCGAACCGCAGACGGTGCTGGCGCGTCTGCGCCGGGCGGCGTCCGATGCGGTGTCGGCAGCCTCGCGTGCGGCCGAACGGGTCCTGATCGACCTGCGGCTTGCGCAGGCGACGTCCGAGCGCGACAAGCTCATCCTGCGGATCGACCGCAACCTTCAGGTCCGGCGCGAGGGCGAATCGGACGTCATCGTGATGACGCTCACCTTCGGCAACGGCCCCCTCGGGGTTCGCATCCTCAACACCATGATCGAGCAGTTCCTGATCGACCGGGCCACGGCGCGGCGCAGCATCGGCACCGTCGCCTTCTTCGAGGAACAGGCGCAGCGGGCGCTGGCGCAGGTGGTCGATCTCGATGCCCGCATCGCCGCCCTCAGGGTCCAGCACGGCGTGACCTCGATCGCCGAGGAGCGCAAGCTGCTGCTCGAACAGAGCGCGGCGGTCAGTGCCGCGATCGTCGCGGCCGAACAGGCGCGCGCCTCGGTCCAGCCGATCCGGCACTTCGCCGACCTGATCGACCCGGCCCGCGCGGCCGCCATGACCGGCGGCGCGCCCTACAAGGCGGTGCTCGACAGCATCGGCGATCTGATGGTGCGCCGCACCGCCGAGATCGGCGCCATCGCCGCCTCGGGCCGCGCGGCGCAGGAGATCGAGGAACGGATCGGCGCGCTCGTGCTGCTGCTCGAACGGTCGGTGGCCGACGAGGTGGCGCTGCGCGAGGCGGAGCGGGCGCGGCTGGCCGCGCGGCTGGGCGAGCTGAACGTCGCCGAACAGGCGCTCCTGCTGCTGCTCTCGGAACGCGAGACGATGCAGACGCGCTATGACGACAACCTGGTGCGGCTGGAAGAGGAACGGGTGAACACCCGGCTCGAGGAAAGCCGGGTCGCCAACATCGCCATCCTGACGCCGCCGATGCCGCCCATCGCGCCCTCGGGCCCGCCGCGGCTGGCGATCTCGCTCGTGTCGCTCCCGCTCGGGCTGGTGCTCGGGATCGCGCTGGCGGGGATGCTCGGATACGCCGACCGGCGGCTGTTCGCGGCGCATGAGCTGACGCGGCTGCCCGGTGTGGTCGTGCTGGGCGAGATGTCGCGCGCCGAACTGCGGGCCTGACGGGTGGAGCCGCTGCGCCGCATCCTGCCGCAGGCGATGCTGGGCGCGGGTGTTGCGCTGGCGGGGGCGGCGCTGCTGGTCGCGGGGGCGGCGCGGTTTTCCGCGCCGGTCGCCGGCGTCGTGGCGGCGGCGGTGTTGCTGGGCCTTGCCATCGTCATCCATGCCCCGGGCCTCACCTACGTCCTGATGGCGCTGGTCGTGCCGCTCGAACGGGTGGGGCGGTTCGGGGGCGATCTCGACCTGCAGACCTTCTCGCTGATGCGCCTCGTCGGCATGCTTGCCCTTGCGGCGGTCTTCGCGCAGATGCTCATCCGGCGGCAGGCGCTGGAAATGCCGCGGGGCCTCGTGCTCTACGGCCTGATCGTCGCCATGGCCTTCGGCTCGATCCTCTATGCCGCCGATCCGCTTGCGACCCGCAGCCACGCGCTGACCATGCTGGGCAATCTCCTGATGCTTTTCGTCCTCGTGCAGGGCGTGCGCGACTGGACGATGATCGAGCGGCTGGTGCTCGCCTGGATTTTCGCGACGGTGCTGATCGGGATCTACCAGGTCTACGACTGGCATTTCAAACCGGCGGCGCGCGACGGCGAGCTTGGCATCGAGGCCGCGCGGCTTTCGACCACATGGATCGACCTGTCGGAACGCTCGACCCTCGGCGAGATCCGGCGCGCCATGGGCACCACGTCGAGCGCGGCGGTCTATGGCATCAACCTGCTGCTGGCGCTGCCGTTCCTGTTCCTCTACCTGCGGCTAGCGCAGCGGACGCTCGTCCGGCTCCTGTGGATCGCGGCGATCGGGATCGTCAGCTACAACATCCTTCTGACCAACACCCGGGCGGTGCTGGTGTTCTTTGCCTTCCTCGTGCTGCTGATCGCGGCGACGGGGCTGTTCCGGCTGACGCTCTACAACCTGATCGGCGCGGCGCTGGCGGGGGTGGCGGTGCTGGTCTACCTGCCGAGCAGCATCTGGGAGCGGGTGCTGAACCGCGCGGCCTATGATCTGTCGAATGCCACCAACCTGTCGTGGCGCTTCGAATTATGGGCGGCGGCGCTGCGGCTGGGGACCGACAACTGGCTGACGGGCATCGGGGTCGGCAACCGCACCGCGATCATCGCCTATCTCGACCCGACGCGGTTCGAGGCGGGCTGGATCATGGCGCATAACGAATTCCTGCAGGTGTTCTACGAGCTGGGCATCCTCGGGCTGGCGCTGTTCCTCGTGTTCCTCGCCACGATGCTCTGGCGCGCGCTGGTCACGGCATCGCGCCTGCGTGCGGCCGGGCAGGAGGCGCGGGCCTGGTTCGCGGTCGCATCGTTCCTGTCGCTGCTGATCGGGATCGTGTTCAGCGTGCAGGTCGATGCGTTCCACTTTCCGCTCAAGGGCTGGTGGCTGGTGGCGGGGCTGATCCTCGTCGCCGACCGGCTGAGCCTTGCCGAAACCGCCGCCCGCCGCACAGGCACGACCCCCGAGCAGGACAGGACATGAACCAGCATGCCCCCGACCCGACATCGCCGCTGCGGGATGCGGCCGGCACGCCGCGCCCCGCACCGCCCGGCGCCCTCTCGCAGAACGCGGTGCTGGTGGCGAACCGCATGCTCGCCGGGCTCGAGGATCGCGATGTCCTCATGATCTGCGGCCTGTCGGACCACCGCGGGGTCGAGGCGCTGGCGCTGACCGCGATGCGGGCGGCCGCCGCGCTGTCGGGGCGGCGCGTGCTGCTCGTGGATGCGCTGGCACCGCACGGCGGGGCAGGCACCACCGGGCCGGGGTTTACCGACCTGCTCGACGGCGCGCCGGTCGCGCCGGGGATGGTCCGCGACGCGGGCGGCGGCCTGCGCCGGATGGGGGTGGGCACGCGGCCGGCGCTGGCCGCGCCCGGCGCGCTGATGGTCGGCGCGGTCGCCGCCGCGGTGGCGGCACTGCGGGCCGAGGCGGACCTCACCTGCCTCGTTGCCGCGCCGCTGATGCGGTCGGTGGGAACGGCCGGGCTGGCCAAGCACGCGCGGGCGACGGTGCTTTGCGTGCACCGCGGGGTGGACCGGCGCGACACGCTGGCCCGCGCGGTCGAGGATCTGGCGGCGACGGGCACGCGGCTGATCGGCACCGTCTTCCTGCGCTGAGGCCGCGCGGCGCTGCGGTCAGGCGAAGGTCACAGACCGCGCCAGCGGCAATTCGCGGATGCGCTTGCCGGTCGCGGCAAAGATCGCATTGGCCAGCGCCGGTGCGGCCGGCGGCACGGCCGGCTCGCCGATCCCGCGCAGCGCGTCGGTTTCCAGCGCCCGCACCGTGATCTCGGGCACCTGCGCCAGCCGCATCCCCGGATAGGCGTGAAAGTTCGTCTGCTCGGCCATGCCGTCCGCATAGGTGATCTCGGCATGCATCGCATGGCCGAGGCCCCAGATCACGCCGCCCTTCACCTGCGCGTCGAAGTTGACGGGGTCGATCACCCGCCCGACCTCGGCCGCGACCCAGACCCGCGCGATGCGGATGCCTGCATCGCTGTCGGCCACCTCGACGATCTCGGCCAGCGGCACGCCGAAGGACAGCGTGAAGGCCACGCCCCGGCCCCGCCCCGGCGCTGGCCGCGGGCCCGACCATTCCGCCATCTCGGCCACCGCCTCGAGCACCCGGCGCGAGGGGGCATGCGCGCACAGCCGGATGCGCTCGATCAGCGGATCGGCCCCGGCTTCCCAGATGAGCTCGTCCAGCGCCGATTCGTGGAAGAACCCGTTGGCCGAGGCGCCGACCGACCGCCAGGACGACACCGGCACCATCGCCGGCGCGCGATGGCCGGTCACGCGATAGTTCGGGATCGCATAGGGCTGGTCCCAGGCCCCGGCGACGATGGCCACATCCGGCCCCGCGACCGGCATCCCGAGCCGCGCGATCTGGCTTTCCGCGACCGAGGATGCGGCGATCGCGAGGTCGAGCCCGGTCACCCGCCCGTCCGCGACCGACCCGCGCGCCCGCGCGATGGCGGCGGGGCGCGGGAAGTCATGGGTGAAATCCTCTTCCCGCGTCCAGGTCATCTTGACCGGCACGCCTTCCATGGCGCGGGCGACCTCGACGGCCTGCAGCACATAGTCATCCTCGAGCCGCCGCCCGAAGCTGCCGCCCGCGGTCATCTGGTGCAGCCGCACCCGGTCGGCCGGGATCCCCAGATGCCGCTCGACATTCGAGACGACAAAGCGCGGGATCTGCGTGCCGGTCCAGATGTCGAGCCAGCCGTCCTGCCAGAGCGCGGTCGCGTTCATCGGCTCGAGCGGCGCATGGGCGAGATAGGGCACCCGGTATTCCGCCTCCCATCCCGCGGCATCGCCCGCCTTGCCCTCGTCGCGAAAGCGGCTGTCGCGGCGGGCGTCGGTGAAGCTCGCGCCGATCTCGGCCCAGATCTCGTCCGAACTGGCCGGGTAGGGGGCCGGCCCCCAGTCGAAGGCGATCGCCTCGGCCGCGCGGAAGGCATACCAGGTGTTGGTGGCGACGACCGCCGCCCCGCCCTTCACGGGCAGGATGCGCAGCACCCCGTCCATCCCCTCGGCCGCGCTCGCGTCGAAC